>CAZBJI010000055.1:0-43302 GCA_964492175.1 uncultured Polyangiaceae bacterium
GCCAGAAGCGGCCCCAGTCGGGGTAGTTCGGCGCACCCTCGTACATCAGGCACGTGGCGCCGCAGGAGAGCGGGCCGTAGACCAGGTAGCTGTGCCCGGTCACCCAGCCGACGTCGGCGGTGCACCAGTAGAGGTCCTCTTCGCGGATGTCGAACACGTACTTGAACGTCACGTGGGTCCCGACGAGGTAGCCGGCGGTCGAGTGGAGCACGCCCTTCGGCTTGCCGGTCGATCCCGAGGTGTAGAGGATGAAGAGCGGGTGCTCCGCGTCCACGGCGGCCGCCTCCTTCGCAGGGCCCTTCAAGGAGTCGGTCACGATCTCGTGCCACCAAAGGTCGCGGCCTTCTTGCATCGCGACCTTCGGGCCGCGCTCCCCGAGGTGCCGGAGGACCACGACCTTCTCGACGCACTTCGCCTCGGGCTGGGCCACCGCCTTGTCGACCACCTCCTTGAGCGCGAGCACCTGACCGCGCCGGTAGCCGCCGTCCTGCGTGATCACGAGCTTCGCCTGGCAGTCGGCGATGCGATCCCGGAGCGCGTCGGCGGCGAACCCGCCGAACACCACGGTGTGGACGGCGCCGAGCCGCGCGCACGCGAGCATCGCCACCGCGACCTCCGGCACCATGCCCATGTAGATCGCGACGCGGTCGCCCTTCTCCACCCCGTACTCCGCGAGCGCGTTCGCGAGGCGCACGGTCTCGCGGTGGAGCTCGGCGTACGTGACGGTCCGCGTGTTCCCCATCTCGCCCTCCCACACGATCGCGGCCTTGTTTCGTCGCGCGGTCGTGAGGTGCCGGTCGAGGCAGCTCTCCGTGACGTTGAGCTTGGCGCCGACGAACCACTCCACGAACGGGAACGACGCGGGCGATCCTCCCCCGCGCGCGCGGCTGGTCACGGTCCACGGCTCCCGGAAGACCAGATCCGCCGCCTCCCGGCGCCAGAACGTGTCGGGCGAGTCCAGGCTCTCTCGGTAGAGGCGCTCGTAGTCCTCCTGGGAGCCGATCCGGGCTCCGCGAACGAACTCCGCGCTCGGCGCGAAGCGACGGTCTTCCTTGAGCACGCTCGTGATCGACTCGCTGGCCATGACATCCTCCCGGGGTCGGCGAGCATAGTACGACGCACCCCGTGGCGCCTCGGGCTAAGTCGCGCGGAGGGGTCGGGCGAGGCGGCTCGCGGCGCCTACCAGAAGCCGTAGCCGATATGGACCCGCGGCCCGAGCATGGGCAAGAGGCTGCCGTCGTAGGGCTCCTTGATGAGGGCGTTCACGCTGGCGCTCTTCTGGAAATCGTTCATGCCCTTCGTCCCCGAGACGTAGAACGCGAGGCTGAAGCCGATGAGGACCCGGTCGATGTCGACCTCGAACCCGGCCTCCGTCATCGTCACGATGTCGACCCCCACGCTGGAGCAGTCCTGTCCCTCCACGCCCGGGCAGACCTCACCCGGGTCGATCCCGTCGTAGCTGATGAAGTGGATGGCGATGCCGCCGCCGAGCGTGCCCACGAAGCGGATGACGTCGCCAGGGCTCATGAGGCGGAGGACCGGGCCGAGCCGGACCGCCGAGAGCGAGTACGACTTGTCGAGCGTCCCGTTCGCAGGGCCCTGTACGTTGCCGTACTCGAGCAGGCCCTCGAAGCCGGCGAACGTGTGGACGCGGTAGCCAGGGCGGAGCCCGACGTAGCCGCCGCTCGAGATGCCGTCCAGGAACTCCCCGTCGATCTTCTGATCGAAGAACTGCGGGTGCCGGAACGGGAAGAGAATCGCGCCGTTCACGGTGCCGTAGAAGCCGCGCTTCGGCTCGGGGGGACCGGGCTGCTTCGGGCGGTCGACGGGCGGGATGGGCGGCAGGGGGGTCGCGCCGGCGCCCGCGCTCAGATCGAGCGTGAGGCTCCCGCCGGCGGCGATCTCGACCTCGCCGACACCCGACTCCCCCAAGGCACGCACGGTGTGTTTCCCGACCGGCACGGTCCCCTGGAAGACCCCCGCGCCCACGACGCGTCCGTCGATCTCGATCGGCGTGTTCTTGTTCGCGGTGACCACCCGGAGCGTGCCCGTCGCGCGATCCAACGTGACGTCGAGCGCCACCTCGTCGCCGCTCACGACCCGGAGCTTCTCCTCCTTGGCGCTGAAGCCCGGGGCGCTCACCTCGATCCGGTGCTGCCCTGGCGTCAGCGCGACCTTCTCCGCGCGTGCGTCCTTGGCCCACTCCTCGCCGTCGATGAGCACCTGCGCGTCCTCCGGCGTCACGCGGAGCGTGAGGAACGCGAAGGTCGACCGCATGTCGTCGATCGCGCGCTGGGCCTCGGTCTTGTCGGCCTCGGTCATCGTCTGCGCGTGCTTCGAGAGGGCGAGCTCCAGCGTGGTGACCGCCTTCGGGAACCGGTTCAGCTCCCGGTAGCAGAGCGCCTGGTTGATGAGCGGGCTCGCCTTGGGCGTGGCGGCGTACGCCGCCTCGAACTCCGCGAGCGCCGCCGCGAAGTCGCGCGAGCGGAACAGCCGCACGCCGACGGACATGTGGCGCTCGTACTCCTGCTCCTGCTCCGACCTGACCTCGGGTCGCTCCTTCGGCGCGCCCTTCGGTTGAGCCACCGCCCCGCTGGCTCCGAGCACCCAAGGCGCCGCGAGGGCGACCGACACCACGCGCGCCGCCAAGAGGAGGGCGCGGGCTCGGCGCGCGGCGCCCCGCGAGGCACCCCAAGAGGGGCCATCGCCGCAGCCAGCGGCCCTCGGCGTGGGGCGCTCGCGTCGCTCAAGGGCTGAAAGGGGCACGTCCCCGATGCTTCGCTCACTTCTCCTTGAGCTTCAAGCCGTCGCCGATACCGCCCTTCGGCGGCGTGGCGGGCGGCCTCCACTTCGGGGAGGCGGGCGAGGCGGCGGGCTGCGCCGCGGGCTCGGCCGAGCTCCACGCCGCGGCGCTGGCGCTGGATTGTGGTGGCGCCGAGTCGCCCTCTCGGGGCGCGTCGGCCTTCGCAGACGCAGCCGGCTCCGCCGAGACCACGATCACCGTGATCGCGGGCACCGGGGTCTCGGCCGCGCGTGGGGGCGGCGGGTCGGTGCGCGCCCCGAGCGTCACCCCGGCGAAGATGCCTCCGAGCGCGACGGCCGCGCCTCCCACGAGGAGGTACGTCCTGCTGGCGCCGCGGGAGCCGGCCGCCGGCGGAGAGCTCGTGCCCGCCGTCACGGCCACGGTGCTCACGGCGGCGAGCGTCCGCGGGCCGGCGCTCGTGTCGGCCGGGCGAACGACGGTGCGCTTGAGCGCGTCGCCCTTGAAGGACTCGGCGAGAGCGCCGTCGGACTCGCGAACCAGCGCGTCGAGCATCTCCCGGGCCGTCGCGAAGCGCGCGTCTCGATCGCGCGTGAGCGCGCGAGCCACCACGCGCGCGAGACCCGGGGAGACGGCGGGGTTGTACATGCGGACGTCGTCTACGTCCTTCGAGCAGATGTTGACGATGACCTGCTCGTACGTCGAGCCCGAGTGCGGCGCGTGGCCAGTGAGGCACTCGTACAGGATGGCGCCGACGGACCACAGATCGGCGCGGCCGTCCACGTCCGCCAGCGCCTGCGCCTGCTCGGGGGACATGTAGACGGGCGTCCCGAGCACGACGCCCTCCTGCGTGATCGTCTTGTGCGCGAGCTGGCCCCTCCTTTGGATCTTGGAGACGCCGAAGTCGAGGATCTTCGCGAAGCTCGGGTCGTCGTCGCGGTCCACCAGGAACACGTTGTCCGGCTTCAGATCGCGGTGGACGATGCCCGCCTCGTGCGCCCGGGCGAGGCCGCGGAGCACCTGCCCCGCGATGCGGAGCGCCTCGGGCGCGTCGAGGCGTCCCATGCGTCGTAGGCGGTGACCGAGATCCTCTCCTCGGAGCAGCTCCATCACGATGTACGGCCTGCCCTCGTCCGTCTCGCCGACGTCGAACACCTCCACGATGTGGGCGCTCTCGATCGCGCCGGCAGCCTGCGCCTCCCGCTGGAAGCGCTGGACCGCCTCGGGTGTGGCGCTCTCCCGGTCGATGAACTTCAGCGCGGCGCGCTTGCCGATGGACGCGTGCACGCCCTCGTAGACGCGGCCCATCCCGCCCACGCCGAGGACCGCGACCAGCGAGTACTTCCCGATGGTCCGACCCAAGAGGTCGTCCGTCGCCTCCTCCTCGGCGTCCGCGCGCGCCATGCCGGTCCAGGCTAGTCGATCACCCGCGAAGTTGCTGCGCGGAACGCGACGCTGCGCGAGGGTGGAAGCCCCGGGCGAGATCACCCATCGTCCAGGCGCGCGAGCCGCCGCGCGCGCCGCTTCCAGCCGTCCACGAGGCGGACCCCGAGCAGAACCGCCAGCACCGCCCCGTGAAGCGCCGCCTCCGTCACGTCCTTCTTCGCGCGCATGACGAAGTGGAGCACCGCCAAGATGCCGACCACGTACACCAGCCGATGCAGCCGCTGCCACCTCCGGCCCCCGAGCCGCCGCACCGCTCGCTGGCTCGACGTCGCCGCGAGCGGGAGGAGCGCGGCGAACGCGAGCATCCCGACGGCGATGAACGGCTTGTCGATCACGTCCGCCACGACGCTCCCGAGATCGCCCAGGCGGTCCAGCCCCAGGTAGACGCCGACGTGCATCGACGCGTAGGTGAACGCGAGCAGCCCGAGGTGCTTGCGCGCCCGCATCGGGAGCGCGCTGCCCGTGAGGATGCGCAGCGGTGTGCAGGCGAGGCACGCCAGGAGCAGCTTGATCGCGAGCTCCCCGCAGGCATCGAGCAGCTCCGCGATGGGGTTCGCGCCGAGCCCCCCTCTCAGCCCTTGGATCGCCAGCGACACGGCCGGCGACAGGCCGCCGAGCCAGAGCGCCCACGGGATCCAGGCGTGCTGGCCCGATCCGGGACCCCTGCTCAGAAGCTCCTCCGGAGGTCCATCCCAGCGTAGAGGCCCGCCACCTCTTCGGCGTAGCCGTTGAAGGGCAGGGTGGGTCGCCGCGAGAGCTCCCCGATGCGCCGCTCCGTGGCCTGGCTCCAGCGCGGGTGGTCGACGGCGGGGTTCACGTTCGCGAAGAACCCGTACTCCGACGGCGCGGCGCGGCTCCAGGTGGTCTTCGGCTCGCTCTCCACGAGCCGGATGGAGACGATCGACTTGATGCCCTTGAACCCGTACTTCCAAGGGACCACCAGGCGGATGGGGGCGCCGTTCTGGTTCGGGAGCGTCTTGCCGTAGAGCCCTACGGCGAGGAGGGTCAGGGGGTGCATGGCCTCGTCGATGCGGAGGCCCTCCACGTACGGCCACGGCAGGACGCTCGACCGCTGTCCGGGCATCTGCTCAGGATCATGGAGCGTCTCGAACGCCACGTACTTCGCGCGGGACGTGGGCTGCACGCGCGCCAGCAGCTTGGCGAGCGAGAAGCCGAGCCAGGGGATGACCATGGACCACGCCTCCACGCACCGCATGCGGTAGATCCGCTCCTCGAGGGGGAAGGCTCGCAGTACGTCCTCGATGTCGAACGACCTCGGCTCGTGGACCTCCCCGACGACCGACAGGCTCCACGGTCGCGTGCGGAGCGTCCCGGCGTTCGCGATGGGGTCGGACTTGCCGAGGCCGAACTCGTAGAAGTTGTTGTACGAGACGATGTCCTCGAGGGGCGTCGGCGGGTCGGAGGGCACGTACACGGGCGCCGCGGAGGCGACTGCCACGCCGGAGGGGAGCGGGGGCAAGAGCTCCATGGAAGGCGCGGAGACGCCCCGCTTCTTCGTGAGCAGGGAGAGCCCCCCGCCGAACACCGCCGCGCCCCCCACCGTCAGCGCCGCGTTCTTCAAGAACGCGCGCCGGCGCGAGTACGTGGCCTCCGGGGTGATCTCGGACGAGGGAGGATCTGCTGCCATGTCCGTCTCTACGGTGCTCGGGTCGGCCGGTTGCCACCCTCGTCGCGCCCCACCGTCACCGCGCCGCCCTTCCGAGGGTCGAACACGGGCTCGAGCACCCGGACCCCCCCCTCGGCGCGGAGCGCCACGGCGACGACGCTGGCGAAGCTCGGTCCAGTGCGCTCGATCACCTCCCCTCGCGCCAGGAGGTCCGGCTCGAGCGCGCGGAGCCCCTCCTCCAAGCGGAGCGCCCCCGCGGAGGTGACGTGCACACGCGGCGCGCTCACCGCCTCGGCGAGCGGCTTGCCCGCCCCGAGGTGGGCGAGGATCACTTGGGCGACGGCGTTCGGTGCTCGCAGGCCGCCCGAGCCGCCGAGCGCAAGCACGGGGGCGCCCTGGGCGAGCACCACGACGGGCGTGAGGCTGGAGGTCGGGCGGGCTCCGCCGCGCGGGAAGTTTGGTCCTCTCGTCGCCGCGCGCTGCCCGTACTCGTCGGCGGTGAAGTCCGTGAGCGCGTCGTTCAGCGCGAAGCCTCCGCTCGTCACGAGCTTGGCGCCGAACATGCTCGTCAAGGTGGCGGTGGTCGAGACCACCAGGCCCGCGTCATCCACGGCCACGAAATGCAAGGTACCACCCTCGGCGATGCTCGGGAGCTTGGGGAGCGTCGTCGCGTCCATGCGCACCTTCGCCCGGCGCGCCCGGAGCCTCGCCCCGTCGACGAGGGCGCCGACGTCCATCTTCGTGAAGTCGGGGTCTCCGAGGAAGAGCGTTCGATCCGCGTGCGCCGCGCGCACCGCCTCGGCGAGCACGTGCACGAGCGCGCCCGAGGCCCAGCCGAGCTCGCTGAGGTCGGCGGGCGTGACGAACCCGAGCACCTGCGCCACCAGGACGCCGCCCGCCGCGGGCGGCGGTGCGGACACGACCACGCGATCGCCCCAAGCGACCGCGAGCGCCGGGCGCACCTCTGCCCGGTACCGCGCGAGATCCGCGAGGGTGAGGCGGCCCCCGGCCTCGCGCGCCGTCTTGACGACGTCCTCGGCGACGGTGCCCTGGTAGAAGCCCGGCGCGCCGTCCTTCGCCACCTTGCGCAGCACGTCGGCGAGGCGCGCGTTCTTCTGCGTCTCGCCGACGCGCGACTCGCCGTCGCCCAGCGCGATGCGCTTGGCCGCCGCGTCGTCACGGATCCACGCGGCGTTCCACGAGAACGCCTGCGCCATGTAGGGCGAGAGCGGGAAGCCGCGCTCGGCGACGTCCGCCGCGGCGCCGACGACGTCTGCCCACGGGAGCTTGCCCGCCCTCTGGTGGAGCTGCCAGAGCCCGGCGACCAGCCCCGGCACGCCGACCATCACGCCGCGTCGCTTGCTCGGCGGCGCCTTGCCGAGATGGTCCGCCCTCCGCAGCCCATGCGGCGCCGTCTCCCGGAAGTCGATGGCGAACGGCTCCCCGGCGCCGACGACGACGCTCACGCCGCCGCCGCCGAGCCCGCACGACGACGGGTGCGCGGTGCACGCGACAAGCACGCCCGCGACCGTGGCGTCCGCGGCCGAGCCCCCGCGCTCGAGGACCTGCCGCGCGACCTCGACGCCGGTCGCGTTCTCGCTGGCGACGGCGAACCGATCCCGGGGGCGCGGCGGCGCCGCCGGGGCGACGACCGGCGCGGCGGTCGTCGTGGGAGTGGGCGGCTCGACGGCCGGCGGGGTGGGCGAGGCCGCGCTGCACGCGACGCCGAGGAGCGACGCGCCCGTCCAGAGGGCGGCGAGCGCCCCGCGGCGGAAGCTCGGCGAGCCGTTCATCCGGGTCCGCGCCGTTCGCCCGCGAGGGAGGGCCCGGAGGAAGCCCGCGCCCGTCGGGGAAGCTCCGCTCGGCGCTTCCTGGTCGAGGATCCGCCCGGACCTCCGCCGGGCGGCAAAGGGCGCGCTGGTTGACGCCGCGCGGAGCGCCTTCGCATACTCGCCATTCGGTCGCAGTATGCACCGAACCGCTTCCCCGTTCACGGCCGCCGGGCTCTCATGCGCGTGCGGTCGTGAGGATCGCCCCTGGAGGTGCCGATGCGCTTCGTCTTCTTGATGGACACGCTGGACCGAGTGACCCCCGACAAGGACACGACGTTCGCCTTCATCGAGGCCGCCGAGGCGCGAGGACACGAGCCGCTGCACTGCTTGGCGGCAGACCTCGGGGTCCGACGGGGGCGCGTGTTCGCTCGGGTGCGGGGGGTGCGGACGTCCGCCGCCGACCCGCGCATCTCGCTCACCGGAGAGCGTCGCGAGGTCTGGGTCGACGAGGTCGACGCGGTCTTCATCCGGAAGGATCCGCCTTTCGACCAGGCGTACCTCTACGCGACGCTCCTCCTCGAGCACGTCGGCCGGGGGCCCGTGATCGTGAACGCGCCGCGCGGCCTGCGGGACGCGAACGAGAAGCTCTACGCGATGCACTTCCAGGCGTGGACGCCGGCTACGCTCGTCTCGGCGGATCGCGACGCGATCTTCGCGTTCGTGGGCGACGTCGGCGGCGAGGCCGTGATCAAGCCCCTCGACGGCGCGGGCGGGAGCGGCGTGATGATGCTCCGCCGGGGGGACAAGAACGCCAAGGCGATCGTCGACCTCTTGACCGCGGAGGGACAGCGCCTCGCGATGGTCCAGGAGTTCCTCCCGGCCGTGACGAAGGGCGACAAGCGCGTGCTCCTGCTCGACGGCGAGCCGCTCGGGGCGATCATGCGCGTTCCGCAGGGGGACGATCTGCGCTCCAACATTCACGTCGGCGGCAGCGTCGAGCCGGCGGAGCTCACGGAGAGAGAGCGCGCCCTCGTCGCGGCGATCGCGCCGCGCCTCTCGGCGGACGGGCTCATCTTCGTCGGGCTCGACGTGATCGGCGAGCGCCTCACCGAGGTCAACGTGACCAGCCCGACCGGCATCCAAGAGCTCGGCCGTTTCACCGGGACCAAGCCATCCGACCGCGTCATCGCCTGGGTGGAGGAGCGGCTGCGACGAGAGAGGTCCTGACCCGAGGTCGGGCCTCGAGACCGACGCCGCCGGCTCGCGTCGGCCGCCAAGGCCGAGCGATCGAAACTTGGCCCTCGCCGCGGCCCTCCGGGATGGTGGGGCATGGCTCGACGTCAGGTGAGCGTCCCGTGCGACGCGTGCAAGCGACCCACGCCCGGCGCCCGGCTCTCCCGGGTGGTCATCGAGGGCAAGACGGTGGCGCTCTGTCGGGAGGACGCGGCGGCGGTCGCCGCGAACATGCCGCGGACGTTCGAGGAGCTCCGCGCGCTCTTCCGTGAGCCGGCGAGCGACGGGGCCGCCCCCGGGCGGCGCTCGGCGATCTCGCGGCGGACGCCTGACGACCGCCGGACCTTCCCGCCGCGGCCGGAGGGGCGCCGCATGGCCTCCGGGCGCAGAGCAGACGACGATCGCGCGGCCTGATCCGGGCCCGCGCGCGGGCGGGGCGAGACGCCCGCGTCCCGATCGGCGACCCGTCGCCGTTTGCGTGGAAACTCCGCTCCCACGGGACTAGTCTCGACGCATGGCTGAGCCGGAGCGGCCGCGTCGAAGGCTGCCCGTGCTCCAGACCGCTGGCGATGACGCCGAGCCCCCCGAGCGGCCTGGCTGGCATTGGGTCGTGCTCACCTTCGCCTCCACGGTGCTCGCGTGGCTCGTGCTCGCGAGCTTGGCGAACGCTGCGGCCCGTGGCGCGCCCCCGACCTGGGCGATGATCGCGAACGCCGCCGCCCTCTTCGTGGCTGCGCTGCTCGCCGGCGCGCTCACCGGTCGCTTCGGCCTGCTCGCCAGCGGCGCCCACGCGGCGCTGGGCGCGACCCTGGCGGCCGCCTTCGCGTGCGCCTTGGCCGCGCTCGCGGGGGAAGGGGGTGCGATCGTCTGGATCGCCACGCTCGTGCTCTCGGCGATCATTGCCGCCTCGGGCGGCGCCGCCGGACACCGGCTCAGTCGCCGTCGCGTACGCGGGTGAGCTCGGTCCCCGCGAGGGGCAGCGTCGCGTAGACCGTGCCCGACTCCGAGTCGCCGGCGTCCGGCGCGAGCTCGATCAGGGGCCGCAGGGCGAACGCGCGGCTGGTGAGCCGCGGGTGGGGCACGGTCAGGCCCGGCTTCCCCACCGACTCGCCCTCGATCCAGAGGATGTCGAGATCGATCGTCCGCGGGGCGCCCGGCTCGGTGCGCGTTCTCCCGAGCGCCGCCTCGATCGCGTGGAGCCGCGCGAGGATGGTGTCGGCGTCCAGGGCCGTCAGGACGAGGACCGCGCCGTTCAGGTACGGGCCACCGGTCGCGCCGTCCTCCGGCGCGGTCTCGTAGAGGGCCGACACCTTCATGACGTGCAGGTCCGGATCCGCCCGGAGCGCGGCCACCGCGCCGTCGATGGAGCCCGCGCGATCACCGAGGTTCGAGCCGAGCCCGATGACCACGCGTCGGATGTGATCCACGATCCTCCCTTATCACAACGCGACGGGCTCTATGGGGCGGTTTTTCGCTCGGTCGGCTCGCGGGGATGTGTGGAGATCCAACCGTTCGCCGCCGCCGCCGGCGCGCAATCAGGCGGACGGCTTGCGCCAGAACCGCCTCGCCTCGTCGAAGACCCGTCCGAGCCGGCGCTGCTCCTGAAGCAGCGCCGCGTAGGTGCGGGGGAGGCGCTGGTCCTTGCCGAGCGCGTAGAGCACCTGGAGCGCGGCCTCGGCGTCGGCCGTCGCGCGGTGCGCCTGCTCGAGCTCGATGCCGAGCCTCGCGGCGACCTCGCCGAGCGCGCGGCTCTGCTCCTCGCGGTAGATCTCCCGCGCGAAGACGAGCGGATCGAGCCACTCCACCTCGCGCCGGAGGGCAGGAGGCAGTCGAGCGGGCGTCTGCAGCCGGCTCAGCTCGGCGAGGAGGAACGACTTGTCGAAGCTGGCGTTGTAGGCGGCTGGGATGGCGCCCTCGAGCGCCGCGAGGACGTCGGCGAGCACGTCGCCGAAGGCTGGCTTGCCGGCCACGTCCGCGTCGCGTATCCCGTGGACGGCGGCGCTCTCCTCGGGGATGGGGACGCCCGGGTCCACGAGCCAGCTCGAACGCGCGATGATCTGCCCGCCGCGGCCGCGGATCACGGCGATCTCGATCAGCCGATCGCGATCCGGGTCCCGCCCGGTCGTCTCGGTGTCGATGCACGCGATGTCGCAGTCGAGCCAGGGCGCCTCCGCCTCGAACTCCTCCGCCACGCCGACCGCGCGCACCCGCACCAGGTGGGCGATCCCGGGATAGTGCCGCCCTGTCGGGAAGCAGCCGCAGGTGTCGACGACGCGCATGGCTCAGGGCTTGGGAGCGGCCGACGGCGCCGCCGACGCCGACGGGGCCGGCGCCGCCGACGCCGACCCGGTGGGCGCTGCCGCCGAGGGCGCGGCCGCCGAGCCCGACGCCCCCGGCAGGGGCAGGCCGAGGTCCTTGGCCATCTGGCCGAACTTCTCCGACGCCTTCGCCGGCTCCTTCCCGGCGAGCTCGATCTCGAGCCGGACCCACTCCTCGAAGTTCTCGAAGAACGGCTCGAACAGCTCGATCGGCGGCTGGCGGCCGTTGATGAAGATGAACGGCGTGCCGTCCAGCCCGAGCGCCTCGGCCTGATCCATGTCCCGCTTGATGTCCTTCGCCGTCGCCGGCGAGGAGAAGTCGGCGCGGAACTTCACCATGTCCAGGCCGACCTTCTTCGCGATGCGCGAGAGGTCCTGGGGCGCGAGGGACCCCTGGCTCTCGAACAGCGCCTTGTGCATCTCCCAGAACTTTCCTTGGTTCTGCCCCGCGACCGCGGCCTTCGCGGCGCCCATCGCGTTCGGGTGCTTCGACTCCAGCGGGAAGTTCTTGTAGACGAGCCGCACCTGGCCGGGGAACCGCTCGATCATGAGCTCGAACAGCGGCTTCATCCCGAGGCAGCCGGTGCACTCGAAGTCGGCCCACTCGACGATGGTGACGACGGCGTCCTCGGGCCCCATCGAGGGAGAGTCACCGAGGTCGATCGATTTCAGCTTCTTGGGATCGAAGCGCGCCTCGTAGATGGCCTTGCGCTGCGCCTCGGGCGTGCCGAAGCGGACCAGCTTGCCGAGGTACCGCCCCGCGGGGACGCACGCCTTGCACGCCCTGCTCTCCGAGATGCAGGCGGCCAGCGTGACGGGCTCGTCACACGGAGCGGACAGCTTGGCGAGCTGCCCCGTGAGCTCCGTGCGCTCGCGCGCCGTGAGCCCCTGGAGGTCCAGCTTGCCCAGCGCGGCCTCTGCTGCGCCGCTCGGCGCGGGAGGTGCGGACGCGCTCGCGCTGCTGCCCGCTGCGCTCGCTTTCGCCGACGGATCCTTTCCAGCGGAGCTGTTCCCGCAGGCAGCGAGCGCGAGCAAGAGAGCCCACGCCACCCGTCTCCCTCTGGAAGTCGCCGCGTCCACGCTCAGAACGAGAACTGGACGTTGGTGTTGAACACGCCGATCGTCTGCGTGTACTCGCCGCCCGAGTCCGGGGTGCGCGACGGCGGCTGGAGCGTGGGCAGCACGCTCTTGCCGGTGGTGTCGCGCGGCGCGTAGAAGAGGTGCGTGTACGAGAGGGCGATCGCGAAGAGCTCGCCAGCGCTGATGCGGACGCCACCGGTGACGCTCGCCTTGTGGAAGTCGGTGAGCGCGACCTCGAGGGTCTCGTCCGGGATCGCGTTCGAGTCGTACCCGGCGCCGACGAAGAGCTCCGCCTCCGGGACCACCCAGTAGCTGCCGCCGAGGCGGACGCCGAACGCGGTGCCCCAGTTCCGGACGATGTTGAGGAGCGGAGCTGGGTTGCTGGTCCCGGCTCCCTGCGCGTCCACCTCGCAGTCCTCGGCCTCCTCCGTGGTGACGCACTGGCGCTCGAACGTGCCCCAGGTCGTGACGTCTCCGAACGCTCGGAACTCGACGGTCGGGATCGGGCGGGCCCGCACGCCCAGACGGAACACGTCCGGCATCTCCTGGACGAGCTTCACGGGCACCGGATCCTCGCGCACGCCCGAGAGGTGGTTGTTCAGCGTGCCGGTGAGCTCCATCTTCCCGAGGCCGGGCCGGGCCTGATACGAGGCGCCCAGCCACACCTTGTTCTCGGCGACCTCGCCGAGGATGCCCACGCCGAACGTCGCGTGCCAGCCGCCGACGTCGATCCACGAGCGGCCCTCGTTGGCGAGGTTGTTGTCGCCGCTGGAGTTGCGGGCGCGGATGGTGTCCACGTCGCTCTTCACGATGTTGAGCGCGGCGCCGATGCTGACGCGGTCCAGGATGTCGTAAGCGGCCGCGGTGCCGATGTACATCGACCGGATGGTGCCCTCGATCGAGTGCCAGCGCTGCACACCGTCGACGGGGCCAGCGAACTGGTTGTTCCCCTCGAACTTCTCGTTCTTGTCGTAGACCGACTGGCCCCCGAACGGCACGAAGAAGCCGACGCCGAAGCCGAAGTTCTCGACCTGGAACGTGGCGCCGGCCATCGGCGAGGCGATCACGTTGAAGAGCTGGCCGGTGCCGGTGTTGGCGCCCGGCGCGGCCGACTCGTCTTGATCCGTGGCGGAGAGGCCGTGCGTCCAGCTGGCCCACCGGAGGGCGACGTTGCCGTCGACGAAGATCTTGATGCGCCAGAACTTCTTGTCGTCGCCGGGCGCTCCGAGCTTGTCGTAGCCTGGCGTGTCCTCCGCGACGCCGGCGGGGTTGTAGTAGATCGCCGTCGGGTTGTCGGTCGTGGGGTGGCCGTGCTCGCCGCCGAACCGCGCCGTCGCGAAGCCGGAGGCCGACGCGTCGGTCGTGGCGGTGAGGAGCGGCGCCGCGCAGAGGGCTGCCGCGAGCGTGACGTGGGTCCTCTTCGAAAGCCTACCAAGCATGAGGGTCATGAGATCGTCCTCGGCGTCAGTACATCGCGGGGTCTTTGGCGCAGTTGATGACGGGGGCGGGGAGCGCCCCCATGTACTTCTGCAGCGTGAACGTCGACTGCTTGGTGTCCGTGGTCAGCTCGAGCGGGAACGGGACCGTGACGCTCCCCGTGGCCACGCCGCAGATGAAGCCGAGGTCCACGCCCCCGCACATCGTCCCGGTGAGGGTCAGCGTGGTCACGATCTCCGCGCCGGAGATCGGGTTCGCCTCTCCGCACAGCGAGAGCGTCCCGCCGGTCTGCGCCGAGATGTCCCACGTGAACGAGCCGTCGGCGTTGACGAGCAGATCCGTCAGGACGTGCGGCGTGCAGACCTCGGTCGTCTGGTCCATCGCCGAGAGCGGCTGCAGGGTCAGGTCGACCAGCATCGTGCCGTCCATCTCGGTCGTCGCGACGAGCGTGGACTTCAGGGCGAAAGCCTTGGGCGCGTCGAGCCTCGCGCTGAGGGCGAACAGGTAGTCACCGTCCGCTTCTCCCTCGAGCAGAGGCGTCATGCACACGCTCGGCCCCGTGGAGCTCGAGGAGCCGGGGTTCAGCTTGTCGTAGCGCTCGACGAAGAGATCGAGCTCCTCCCCCGGGTCCGGGCACGCGAGCAGGAGGGTGGACGACGCGGCGAGGAACAGGGTCGTCAAGCAGGCGACGGTGCGCATAGGAACAGCCTTCGTTGAGGAGTCCGGCGCACTCTACCAGAGGAGCCCATTCGGCAGGACCCCTCTTCGGCCTTCCCGGCGGGTCCGAGCCGGCCCCGGGGGCTCTCCGCGCGTACGCGGGGCCGTGCCCTATCAGGGGCGCGTCCCGTCGAGGGTCGAGGGGCTCCCCGCGCGCGCGGCGCCCCGCGCCCTGGCGGGACGCGGCGCAGAGGAGGACACCGCTGTCAGGGTGCGGCGCCGGGAGCCCACCCACGCTGCCGAGATTCGACTCGCCCGGCCCCTCGCGACCGTGGCACGGAGTGTGGATGATGGCGGGCGCGGTGCTACTCTCAGTCAGCTTCCCGTGGCTTTCATGATGCGCAGCCTTTTCCTCCCCAGCGTGTGCGGCCTGGCCCTCGGCGCCTCGGGGATGTGGCTCGCGGCCTGCGCGCTGGACCCGGGGGCCTCCGGGGGTGTCGGCGGGTACGACACGGGCGCGGGCACCGGGGCCAACGGCGGAGACGCGGGCATCCACGTCGCGCCTGACGCCGAGAAGCCGCCTGGCCCGGTCACCTACGAGCAGCTCTGTGGGGACGGCGACTGCGTGCCGGGCGGGACCCCGTGCGCCCAGCCAGGGACGACCTCGGGCACGGGCGGTGGTGACGGGGGCGGCGGGGGCGGCGGCGGCTCCGGCGGGGCGCCGCTCGAGCTCGGCTGTCAGGTCGATTTTCGTGGCGGCGACCCGGTGAGCGTCTGCTCCCCGGTCGGCGCGGGGCAGCTCAGCAACACCTGCCTCACTGCGGCGGACTGTGACGAGGGGCTCGCGTGTGTGACCCTCGGTGGCGGTCAGGTCGGGACCTGCCACCCGTATTGCTGCGGCGATCTCGAGGACTGCCCGATGTTGACCTTCTGCTCTCCGCAGCCGCTCGCGGACGCGCCCGAGGTCGTCCCCGTCTGCGCGCCGGTCGACGACTGTACCCCGCTGCTCGCGGGCGCGTGCCCGGCCGGCGAGACGTGCAGCGTGGTGCGAAAGGACGGCACGACCAGCTGCGTGCCGATCGGCGAGGGGTCCTTCTGCGAGCCGTGCCCCTGCGCCGAAGGGTTCATGTGCAACCTCGGGACGGGCCGCTGCCAGAAGCTCTGCCACACGGGCGGAGCCGACGAGTGCCCTGGCGCCGGCGGTACGTGCCAGGGCGGTGGCCAGCTCCCCGAGACGATCGGCGCGTGCAT
Source organism: uncultured Polyangiaceae bacterium (assembly GCA_964492175.1). Classification (GTDB taxonomy): domain Bacteria; phylum Myxococcota_A; class Polyangia; order Polyangiales; family Polyangiaceae; genus Xiheicaenibacterium. Next base: position 15,583 of record CAZBJI010000055.1, read on the forward strand.
CGGCGGCGACGCCGTTTGCGGGACCTGACCAGGCGCCGAGCCCGCGGATGCGGTAGACTTCCGCTGCCTCTCCCGCTGGCGAAACCTACGCCCGAAGGGGCCGTACTTCGCCACGGAGGCACGTGGTTTCATGCAGCGGATCATGGTGTTCGGCGCATCGTTGGCGATCTGTTTGTCGGCCTGCGCCGAGCGGAAGCAGGCGGCACCGCCGCCCGAGGAGAGCACGAGGAACATGGCGCGCACCTTCGAGAAGCCGTCCACCGACGAGCTGCGTCGCAAGCTCACGCCGCTCCAGTTCGAGGTCACCCAGAACGACGCGACCGAGCCCCCGTTCCACAACGAATACTGGGACAACCACGAGGCGGGGCTCTACGTCGACGTAGCCACCGGCGAGCCGCTCTTCACGTCCATCGACAAGTTCGAGTCCGGGACGGGGTGGCCGAGCTTCGTGCGGCCGGTCGAGCCCGGGCGCGTCGTCGAGAGGAAGGACACGACCTACGGCATGGTGCGGACCGAGGTGCGATCCAAGGCAGGCGACTCGCACCTCGGGCACCTGTTCGACGACGGACCGCAGCCCACCGGGATGCGGTACTGCATCAACTCGGCTGCGCTTCGGTTCATCCCCGTGAGCAAGCTCGAGGCCGAGGGCTACGCCGATCTCGTGCCGCTCTTCCAGGGTGGGGGCAAGAGCGCGGTCGCTGGCTCCGGCTCCGCCTCCTGCGCAATCCCGCCTCCCGGCGAGAAGGCAGGCTGCGCGACGACCTTCGAGACGGCGGTCCTCGCCGGCGGCTGCTTCTGGGGCATGGAGGAGATCATCCGCGACATCCCCGGCGTCATCGAGACCGAGGTCGGCTACACGGGGGGCAAGACGGAAAAGCCCACCTACGAGCAGGTGAAGACCGGCCGCACCGGCCACGCGGAGTCCATCCGTGTCGTGTTCGATCCAACCAAGCTCACCTTCGAGGTGCTGCTCGAGAAGTGGTTCTTCCGCATGCACGATCCGACGACGAAGGATCGGCAGGGCAACGACGTGGGATCGCAGTATCGCTCGGCGATCTTCTACACGTCGCCGGAGCAGAAGGCCGCCGCGGAGCGCGTGAAGGCGCGCGTCGAGGCGGCCGGCAAGTGGGGCGGCCCGATCGTCACCGAGATCGCGCCGGCGGGCGCGTGGACGGCGGCCGAGGGGTACCACCAGGACTACCTCCAGCAGTACCCCGACGGCTACACCTGTCACTGGATGCGCGAGTGATCCGCGCGGCCAGGTACTAGTCCCGCGACCCATCGATTCGATGGGTCGCGGTGCCCAAGGGAAATCGAGGAGGGAGCACTGAGAGGCGGCATCGGGAGGTTTCTCCCGTCCCCTCTCGCCTCGTCGCGGGGGTGGGAGGAACCGATCGAAATCTGTGGGGCGAGGTACTCTAGTTGCAGGCGATCTGGATGCACGCGCCGCCCTCGGGCGCGCAGATGCCGCAGCTCGAGTTGCAGCAGTAGAAGCCCTCGCCGCAGAACGCGTCGCCGCACGCGGCGGGGCACGTCGCGATCTCCCAGCCGCACGAGCCGTCCTCGTGCTGGAGGCAGACGCCGGTCGGACCGGCCACCGACACGCCGTCCTCGCAGAGGACGTTCGGCATGCCGAGCGCGGGGCCGCAGTCGCAGTCCGCCTTGCCCACCACGGGGAGGTAGAACTCACTGGCGGTCAACATCTTCGCCTTGCCCGCCGGGCCGGTCACCGTGGTGTGCGAGCCGAGGACGAGCGCGCCGCCGTTCCGCATCGCCTCGTAGCCGGCGTACGCCACGTCGTCCGAGACACCGGTCGAGAAGAGATCGACGTCGCCGAGCTGCTTCGCCGCCGCGGCCGAGTTGAGCTTCTGCTCCTCGAAGCTGAGGCACGGGAACGTGACGCAGGTGATGCCGAGGTCGGTGACGCGGTAGACGGTCTTCGTCGAGGAGCCCTGGCGAACCTGCGCGGTCCAGCCCTCCACAGCCTCGAGGCGTCCGACCGACGTGCCGGGCAGCGGGGTGATCGCGCCCGAGAGGATCGCGTGGCCGTTCGACGCGTCGTCGAGCAGCGCCCAGGTCGCCTCCTCCGAGAGCCCGAGCGCCGCGAGATCGATCTCTGCGACGTAGCACTCGGGGGCCATCGACCCGTCCACGCACTGCGTCTTCGTCCGGTTCAGACGGTCGAGCCAGTACCCGCCGCACATCGGGTAGGCGCACTTCCGGAAGTCGCGCCGGACCGCGAAGTAGGTCTCTCCTCCGAGGGCCTCGTCTCCCTCTTCGGCCGGCTCGGACGGCACGTTCTCGGGCGTGCCAGGCGCGCAGCCGGCCCAGAGGACACCAACCATGACGGGAAGAAACGCGAAACGTAGGCTCATTTTGCACGACCTCGAGCGACCGACGCCGGACAGTCCGGCGTCGCGAGGTGGGTGATTAGGTGCTCATGTAGGTGAAGTCAAGACATGACGTCAGCCCCCGCTTGTACCCCGGACCTGGCCCATGGCATGGACGCGCGCATGAAGCGTCTCGCTGCTCTGGCGTGTGTCCTCTCCCTCGGCGTCATCTCCTGTGAGGCACCCCCGCCGGACCCCGCGGCGACCTCGGCCAAGAAGGATCCGGCCTCGCCCGGGGCGACGACCCCCGCGAAGGGCCCCGCGACCGGCGCCGGGGCGACGGCGGCGTCGCAGCCGGCGAAGGGCCCGTTCCCGGAGTCGACGAACCCGGCGCTCCGGGACCCGGCCGCTGCAGCGGCCCAGGCTCCGGAGACGTTTCAGGTGAAGTTCGAGACGACCGCCGGCGACTTCTCGGTGGAGTGCACGCGCGCGTGGGCCCCTCACGGGGTCGACCGTTTCTACAGCCTCGTCAAGGTCGGCTTCTACGACGACGTGGCGCTGTTCCGCGCGGTGAAGGGCTTCGTGGTCCAGTTCGGCATCCACGGAAACCCGGAGGTGAGCGCCAAGTGGCGCGACGCGCAGCTCCCGGCCGATCCGGTGAAGGGATCGAACACGCGCGGCATGCTCACGTACGCCATGGCGGGCCCGCCGACGACCCGGACCACGCAGCTCTTCATCAACCTGGGTGACAACTCCAAGCTCGACGCGATGGAGTTCGGGCCGATCTGCAAGGTGATGGGCGACGGGATGGACGTCGTCGACAAGATCCACATGGGCTACGGCGAGGCGCCGTCGAAGGCGCAGGGCGCGATCCAGGCGCAAGGCAACAAGGTGCTGCGCGAGAAGTTCCCGCTGCTCGACTACATCAAGACCGCTCGCCTCGTGGACGACGCGGGCGCCGCGCCGAGCGCGAGCGCGAGCGCGGGCGCCGCGCCGAGCGCGAGCGCCGCGCCGAGCGCGAAGGCAGGCGCCGCGCCGAGCGCGAGCGCCGGCCCGAAGAAGAAGCCCGGAGGCGCCGCCCCGGCCAACTGACGCGCGCGGGTCAGAACGAGCCGCGGACGCCGACGAACGTGGGCCCCGCCACGAAGCTGGGGCCTGCGGCCGTGCGCTCGACCGACCCCTTCGCGCCCTCGACGGCGAAGCCGACGATGGTCACGACCGCCCCGGCGATCGTCACCCCGCCCATGACGTCGGCCGCGATGGCGAGGCTCCTCGCGTCGTCGCGCGCCTCGTCCACCGCGTCCTTCGACGTGGGGACGACCTTCAGCGCGTCGTCGAACTCGCTCTTCTTCGAGATGGCCAGGCCACCGAGGATCGCCGTGACGGTGCCGGCCGCGGCGGTCACCCCGAAGGCCGCCCACGGCCAGGGGGACGCCCCCTCCGGCTGCCGCGCGGGAGCGAGCGGCGAGCGCTGCTCGGGGTCTGGCTTCGCCGACGGGCCGCCCACCGGGAGGAGCTCCAGCTCGAGCACCTTCTTCTCCGTCCCTGCCACGTCCACGAAGCGCGTGAGCGGGACGTAGCCCGATCGTGTCACGGAGATCTTCCTGCGCCCAGCGTTGACGACGATCGGCTTCTTCAGGGGGGTCTTGCCGACCGCCAGATCGTCCACCGTCACCTCTGCGTCGGCGACGCCCACCTCGAGCGTCACCGACGCCACCTTTCCGCGGAGCTCGGCGACCCACCCCTCCACGCGCTTCTTCCGCTCCGCGTCCACGCCTTCGCCGCCCTCGGCGAGGTAGCGCTCGAAGCTCGTGAGGGCCGCCGCGTAGTCGCGCAGCTCTCGCGACGTCTGGCCGAGGTTGTAGAGCACGCGCCAGTTGGGATCGACCTCGTAGGCCTTCTTGAACTCGACCATCGCCGCGACGTAGTCGCCGTCTCGGAAGAAGGAGACCCCGCGCTCGAAGTGCTCGCCGGCCTGGGCGGGCTGCGCCGCGGCGGGCGCCGCCGTCGCGAGGACGAGCCCGACCACCATGAAGGAGAGGGTCTTGGTCGCCCGCGCACCCCACCGAGCGGGGCGGTCGTTCGCGTGTACCAGGTCCCGCAGTTTCCCGAACCTCATGGCGCCTTCTTGTATGGGTTCTGCTCGTCGATCTCGACCGAAGGCTTGGGTCCCTTCGGCTTGCGAGGCTCGTCGTCAGGCTTCGGCGGCGGCGCCGGGTCGGGCTTGTCGGGGGCCACCGGGGCGCGCGGGCGGCCGCGCCCCCCGGCGACCACGCGCGGCGCGGCGCTCGGCTCCGGGCCCGCGCTCGCCTTGCTGTCCGCGACGGGCGACGGCGCGGGGATGGTGAGGTCGATGTCCTTTTCGTAGAGGAGCGTCCGGCGGTCCATCTCCCCGCCCGGGAGCTCGACCTCGAGCTGGTGGACGCTCCCGTCGCGGCGGACGCGGGCGGTGAAGGGACTCTTCTCGATGAGCCCCCCGTCGAGCCTCGCCCGGGCCCCGTCCGGGAAGGAGATCGTGACCTGGATCGTCTCCTGCGTGGGCGCGGCGGCCGAGTCGGCCGTGGCTGGTCGCTCGGCGGAGCGGGAGGAGCGGTCGATGAGGACGACCGCCACGAGGGCGCCGAGGGCGAGGATGGTCCCGATGGCCAGCGCCGGCAGGAGGGATCGAGGCCGAGCCGGGGAGGAGAGGGCGGCCGTGAGCACGGTGGTGTTCGGCGGCGGCGGCTCGCTGCTCAGGAGCGGAGAGATCACGCGAGGGAGAGAGTCGCTCGTGATCTTGAGGCTGGCGGGCAACATCTCGAGGACGATCGGCTCCTGCGATCGGTCCACGTTCTTGACCTGCGTCTCGACGGCCCGGCGGATCCGCTCGCGCTCGTCCGCGAACGCGTCGACGACCATCGCGCCGACCTCCTTGGGGCTCACGCGGAAGTCGCTCTTGGCGAGGTACGCCTCGAGCACCTCCTGGAACTCGCGCGCGGTCTGAAAGCGCGCCTCCGGCCGCGCCGCCATGGCCTTGTCGCAGATGTTGGCGAGCTCCGCGGGGAGCTGCGGCACGACCGTCCGGACCGACGGATCCTGCCCCGACATGCGGCGCGCCAGGACGCTGGCCTCGTCCTCCTTGTGGACGAGGCGCCGCCCCGCGAGCGCCTCCCACAGCATGAGCCCGACGGCGAACAGGTCGGCGCGCGCGTCCACCTGCTCGCAGCGCGCCTGCTCCGGAGCGATGTAGGAGATCTTCCCTTTGAGGATCCCCTCCTGGGTCCGTGACGACGCGCCCGCGGCCTTCGCGATGCCGAAGTCCACGAGCTTGACCGAGCCCTCGTACGTGACGAACACGTTCTGCGGGCTGACGTCGCGGTGCACGATACCGAGCGGTGAGCCGTCGAAGTCGGCCAGGCGGTGGGCGTGCTCGAGCCCTCCGAGCACGTCCGCGAGGATGCGCAGGTGAATCTCCAGCGGGATGTTCGGCCGGCCGATGCGCCGGAAGATCGCGTTGAGCGGCTGACCTTCGAGGTACTCCATGGCGAGGAAGTAGCGGTCGCCGTCGCTGCCGATCTCGTAGGTCTGGACGATGTTGGGGTGATTGAGGCGGGCCGCGATGCGGGCCTCGTCCAGGAACATGGTGAGAAACTCCGGATCGTGGGCCAGCTCCTCGCGGAGCTCCTTCACGACGAGCAGCTTGTGGAAGCTGTGCGGTCCCTCCGCCATCGTGAGCAGGACGCGCGCCATCCCGCCTTGCCCGAGGCGCGCGAGGACGCGGTACTTTCCGATGCGCTCACTCATGGTCGCTCACGGGGACGGGCCGATGGGGACGTAGGAGATCCCGCCCGGGCGGGACGCGAAGCTCGCGGTGCCGATGAGCTGACCGTTCGACGCGCGCCTCGCCGTCGCCTGGACCGTCGTCACCGGGAGGTTCACCCAGCCGCCCGCTCCCTGGCCGTCGGTCTGCGTCACCTCGAAGTTCGGGAGCTGCCCGGCGAAGTAGTAGGGAATGGTCGTGCCGTCGGCGGACGCCGTCTCGAGTGTCACCCCCGCGGCGCGATCGTCGTCGCAGTTCTGGGTGAGCATGATCGCCACGCCCCTCGTCGGATCGTACGTCTGCCCGCTGCTGATCACGATGGCGTTGAACTCGTTCGTCCGGACGACCCGGATCACCTTCTCCTTGGGGGGCAGCACCACCGGGGGAATGGGCAGGTAGGCCCGGGAGGGCATCAGTTCGGTCGCGTCGATGTCGAGGTAGGCGACCTGTCCGTAAGGGAGCTCGAAGAACACGCTCCCCGTCGCGTCCGGCGGATCGAGCGGGAGCGGGTTCGCGCAGGCGACGTCGAGCAGCGCGCAGAGCTGGACCGTGAGCCCGGGCGGTGGATCCCCCGCAGAGGTCGCGAGCTCGATGCGGTAGTGGTACGAGACCGGCTCGCCCGAGACGGGCATCGGCGGCTGAAAGCCGGGGATGCAGTCCCACTGCGGATCCACGCCGCCCTGGCCGCCCTCTCCGCCCTGGCCCGTCGTCGTGGACCCTCCTCCGCCTGCCGCGGGCTCCACGCAGACCTTGTCGACGCAGCTGCCGGCGAGGCCGAGGTCCGTGCAGTCCTCGGCCGTCTCGCACTGCTCGCGGCCGAGGTCGAAAGCAAGCGAACAGGAGGGGACGCCGACGCCGAACAGGAACATGCCGGCGATCGGCGCCGACCGTTTCAGCGCACGACCCGCCATCGAGGTGAGGATCAGCGTATCGTCGGACCTCGCCCTGGTCCAGCGCGCGGCGAAGCCCGACGACGAAGACCCAGGGAGGCCGGCGCGCGGCCAGCCTCAGGCGATTTCGCGCTTCTTCTCGACCAGCGGCGAGGTCGCCCACACATGGGAGGAGACCAGCTGGCTGCTCAGACGCCGCGTGCGCCGCTTTTCTCTGTACATCCGCTTGTCGGACTCGGCGATGAGCTCGGGGATCGTGGTGGTGTCGTCCGGGTTCTTGGTGACCGACCCCACGCTCATGGCGAGCTGGTAGGGGCGCGTGCCTCCGGTGTTGAAGTCGTGGAGCGCCGCGTCGAGCCGCTCGCGCACCGCCGCGCAGCCCGGCTCCGAGCAGTCGTGCGCCAGCACCGCGAACTCGTCGCCGCCGAGCCGCGCGATCACGTCGGAGTCTCGGAAGGTAGCGCGCAGCACGCTCGCCGCGTCGATCAATGCCTGGTCGCCCTCCTGGTGGCCGAGCTCGTCGTTGATCTGCTTCATCCCGTCCAGATCGACGAAGAAGAGCGCGATCGGCTTGCGGGAGCGGCCCGCGAGGCTGACTTGCCGCTCGGCCGCGGTGAGAAAGCCGCGGCGATTGTAGAGCTTGGTGAGCTCGTCCACGTGGGACAGCTCCATCATGCTCTCGATGACGCGCCGCTGCGAGAACCAGTGTGCCAGGACGCCGGCGAGCTCCCGGACGCGCGCCACGTCGGCCAGCGACCACATGCGCGACTCGAGCGAAGCAACGCAGAGCCCCCCGACGTGCTCCCCCGCGACCTCGATCGGCTCGATGACGTACGCCGCGGGCCCCAGCGGGTCCACCGCCGAGGCGTCCTCGACGACGGCGGACCGGCGCGCGGCCAGGGTTCGTGGGACGAGGGACGAGAGGGGCATCGCCCCCCGCGTCCAGACGGCCGCGTCGCTCGGTGCACCGGTCGCCACGACGACGCTGACGTCCCCAAGCGCCGCCGCAGCGAACCCGATCAGTCGGTCTACGAACTCGGGAAGGATCCTGTCCACGGTGTGAATGCCCTCAGCGCGGATTACGGCCATGTGGCTCGACCACTAAAGGCTTGAACGGGCGACGTGCGATCTTTTCCCACGGGGCATGCTCGTATGGGAGGTCCCTCGGGCCCGCGCGTGGTCAGCCGGACACGAGCCGTCTCCTCCGGCCCGCGCCGCGCCCCCGAAAACACGCGCGAGAGCGAACGGCACGGAGGGTGCAACGCGGCGCCCGCTCCCACGAGGTCGCGATGAAACTTCCCGCGCTCCCGCTCCGCGCCGCGCTCTTGGCGCTGGCGTCGTCCCTCGCGTGCGCCGTCGGGGTGGGCCCCCAGCCGCCCGCGCCGCTCCTCCCGGCCGTCGCCGGACACCGACAATCCGCTCAGGTCGCACCCCTCTCCCCGTGCGCTTCCCGCTCCGCCGACCTCGCGCGGCCCGCCCAGCCCGGCCGAGGCGATCGGGTCGTCCTCGCCTCCCGCGGTGCGCGGCGCCTCGCTTACGTCGCGCAGGAAGACGACGGCTCGATCCATACGTTGGACCTCGACAGCCGCGCTGAGATCGCCGTCACCCCGCTCCGCGGATCGCCGTCCGCGATCGTGGGGCTCGCCGACGGGCGGCTCGCGGTCGCCCTCCGCGACGCGAACGAGGTCCTGGTGCTCGAGCCCGACGAGCTCCCCGAGCGGCCGCTCGCCGTGCGCTGCCGGCGCGCCGTCCTCACCGAGCCGGTGGGGCTCGGCGTGGTCTCGACGGACGGCGCCGCCGACCGCTTGGTGGTTACCAGCGGCGCGGGCCAGGCGCTCACCGTGCTCGGCACCGAGCAGCTCCAGCCGCTCGGGGTCTACCCGCTGCGCCGCGATCCGCGCGCGGTGTTGGTGCGGGGCGAGCGAGTGTTCGTCAGCCACGTCACCTCGAGCGAGCTCAGCGTCATCGACGTCGGCGTCGGGACCGTCACGAGGGTCGACGCGCTGCGCGACCCGTCTCCCCCGGGGGGCGCGGGCGCGCCCAAAGCCAGCGCACGAGAGGAGCAGCCGCGAAGTGGCGGTCAGGCCTTCTCGCTGGCGACCGACGGGGCGAGCCGCCTGTTCGCGCCGATGGTCACCGTCGACCCCGGGCCGGCGAAGCCGACGTCCTTCTACGGAGGAGCGGAGCGCCCCATCCACCCGTTCGTCGGCGTCATCGATATCGTCGCCCAGCGTCGCGTGCCGGTGGGGAGCGCGAAGACGGGCGGAGAGCGCCGTGAGTGCACCCTGCCGCGGGCAGCCGCGGCGACCCCGGACGGTCGACTCTTCGTCACGTGCGCCGGCACCGACGAGCTGCTCGAGCTCGACGGGCGCGCCGACAACGCCGCCCTGCACGTCCGTCGCCGGGTCCGCGTCGGCGCAGGTCCGCTGGGCCTGGCGGTGCATGGGGATCTCGCGGTCGTCCTCTCCTCCTTCGATCGCGAGGTGGCGTTGGTCGACGTCGCCTCCGCCGCGAGCGAGGTCCGCCGGATCGCCCTCTCTCGGCCGGCCGCTGGCGTCGACCCGGAGCTCGAGCGCGGGCGAGAGATCTTCCACGACAGCTTCGACCTGCGCGTCTCGGCCGACGGTCGCGCCTGCGCGAGCTGCCACCCCGACGGACGCGACGACGCGCAGACGTGGTCGACGCCTGACGGACCGCGCCAGACGATCCCGCTAGCGGGTCGCGTCGTCGGCACCGCCCCCTACGGGTGGTTCGGCGCCAACGGCACGCTCCGGGCACACCTGGAGCAGACCACGCGCCGGCTCGGAGGCCAGGGCTTCGTGGGCCCGGACCTCGAGGATCTCGCAGCGCTCCAGACCTACCTCACGCGCATGAGGGGCCCGTCGCCGGCGCCCCCGGGGGAGCCCGCGCTCGTCGACCGAGGGCGGGCGCTGTTCCACGAAGCGAAGCAGGGTTGCGGGACGTGCCACACGGCAGGCGCGACCGATCTCGCGCGCCACGACGTCGGCTCGGGGCACGCAGATGAGGCGAGCCGCCGCTTCGACACTCCATCGCTGGTCGGCGCCGCGTCCTCGGGACCCTACTTCCACGACGGGCGCTATCCGTCGCTCGAGGACGTGCTCGAGCGCGGCGACGACAAGATGGGGCACACGCGCCACCTGGACGCGTCGGAGCGCGCCGCGCTGGTGGCGTACATGACCTCGCTCGGCGGCGCCCCGACGGAGCCGCGCGATGAGGCGCGCCTCTTCGTCGCCGCGCCCATGCTCGGCCCTCTCGAGCCCGACGCCGCGAGCGCGCTGGAGCGTGAGGCGCTCGCCGCCAGCCCTCCGCGACGGCCGCTCGAGTCGACCGAGATCGCGCTGGCCGATCTGCCCTCGACCACCCGCGCGGTGCTCCTCTCCGCGGACGCGTGGGATCGCAAGACCGACGCACCGTCCGGCGGAGAGCGCGGCGAGCCGCTGGCCTGGCATCGGGGCTGCGCGGCGGTCCCGCACCACGACGCGGCGTTCCTTCGGCTCGACTGGCGCTCGACCGGGATGACACGCAAGCTCGAGCGCTGTGTCCACGCCCCCGACGAGGACGGCGCGCGGCGGTGGGAGGTCATCGTGACGCGCACCGTCGACCGCCTCGAGGGGGGAAACATCCGGTTCGCCGAGCGAGTCGGCTTCATCCACCTGACGACGCGCGAGATCCGCGTCATCGACTCGGTCTCGTCGGAGGCCGCGCCCATCCTCGACGGGCTCGCCTTCGCCTTCCGCGAGACGTGCGAGGCGTGCGCCGAGGGCGAGCGCGACGTCCTCCACGTCGTCGCCCCGACGGACAGCTTCCGCGGCGACGAGCTGTTCTCGAGCCGCCGGCTCTCTCTCGAGCCCGGCCGCGCGTCGCGCGATGTGGCCACGGTCCTGCCCTGGCGCCTCCCGTCATGGGAGGAGGCTACGGGCGTGGCCGTCGACACCGGCAGCGCCGTGGGCGATCCGTGGGGGTACCTGCTCCGTTTCGAGGCCACCCGCACCTTCACCGAGGAGCTCCCCAGGGTGATCGCCGGCCGTGCGCGGTGCAGGGCGAGCTCCTGGGACTGCACGTGAGCGCGTGGTAGCGGAGCGGCGAACGCTCAGCTTCCGTGATCGCCCGTCAGACCCTCGCGGGTGGCGTCGTCGAGCTTGCCGCTCGGCGCGATGCCCTTGTCGGCCTGGAAGGACTTGAGCGCCGAGACGAGCGCGTCGCCGTCGGCGACCTCGTTCTCGACGCCGATGCGCGTCGGCTGGTAGTAGCCGAGGTGCATCAGCCGCTTCTTCAGGCCGCCCACGGTGTCGACCGGGTCCAGATCACCCACGCGGAGCCGGAGGGTGCGGTCGCGGCTCGGGAGGAGCACCTCGATCTCTCGCAGGTGCACCGGGAGGCCGGCGTGGAGGTAGCCCTTCTCGTCGGTCTCGCCCTCCACCGGATCCCCGAGGCCCAAGATGCGGAACGGCTCCTTGGTGAGCGGCTCGCCGCCGATGGTGATGCGGAGCGCCACGAACACCCGGGGGATCCGAGCGATGTAGCGGTTGTGCCCGCCCGCCCGGATCGGCAACCGGCGGTGGTTCGGACCGCTCGGCACCCAGAGGATGTCGCCTGGATAGAGGAGGTTCCAGTCGGGTCGCTTCTCGCGGAGCGCCTCGTTCTTTGGGTCGTTCCACACCGTGGTGGCGTCGAACCCCATGACGTGCGCCAGCTTCGTGAGGTAGTCGCCTTGGCGAATCACGTAGGGCCGCATGGTCACGCCTCCCTCGGCTTGTCCACGTCGGGGAAGTAGATCACCGCGTCGTCCTCGAGCTCGACCTCCGCCGTGCCCTGATCGTCCAGGACGCCGCCGCGCTCTCCGTCCGGGCCGACGATCACGAAGCGGCGCCGGCGCGCGGGCGCGCCGGTCTCGTCCGTGAGCTCGATGTGGGTGAGCGGCTTGGGGTGCGCGACGACGGCCGCCTCGTCGATCTGGCAGTTGAGGCGCACTCGGTCGCCGCCGAGGTCCGCGTTCTTGAAGAGCATCAGGCTGGAGCTCTCGCCCATCGCGTGCAGCCGGCGCGACTTCAGCACCACGCCGTCCTTGGAGACGAGCGTCACGCGCTGCTCGGCGCCCACCTCGACCTTCTGGCCGGACATCGTGATGGTCGGCGCGATGATCTCCACGCGGTCGGGGCCGAGCCGGATCGAGCTCTCCCCGCACCGCAGGACGATGCCCTTCTCCGCGATGAGCTCGGTGGTCTTGCTCGCGTAGCCGGCGAGCGTGCCCTCCACGTGCACCGTCGCCGACGTGGGCGTGCTCTCGTCCCCGACGACGGTCGCGACGTGGCCGCGCACGCGGGTGGTCGCGTCGCGCGAGACGAAGGTCTCCACCGTCGCCATGTCGCGGATGGCCGTGCCCTCGACCCGCAGCGAGTCCATGCCGCTCACCCTTCGATCGGCGTTGCCGCGCACCGCGTCGATGACGTCCCCGAGCACCTGGGTGGTCTGGTGCGTGGTGACGAGCGTCGTCAGCCCGCCCGTGACCGTGGTGGTCTGGGTGCCGGTCACCGTCTCCGTCCGCTGGCCGGTGATGGTCAGGACGGAGTTTCCGCCGACGTCGACGACGTGATCGTTGCCGACGTTCAGCTCGAGGTCGCGCTGCGCCTTGAGGAGGACGGCCTCTTCGCCGGCGGCGTCGTTGAAGCTGAGCTCGTTCGAGCCTTCGCCGCCGGGCGTGCTCATCGTGCGAAAGCCGCTCTTCGACTTGTCGGAGGGCAGGCCGAACGGCGCGGGGTGCGTGCCGTTGTAGACCGACCCGACGATGAGGGGACGGTCCGGGTCCCCGTCGAGGAAGGTCACGACGACCTCCGTCCCCACGCGCGGCAGGAACTGGGCGCCGAACCCGGGGCCCGCCCACGCCTGCGCGACGCGGATCCAACAAGATGCCTTCTCGTCGCGCTGTCCTTCGAGGTCCCAGTGGAACTGCACCTTGACGCGACCGTGCGAGTCCGTGAACACCTCGCCCTCCCCGCCGCCCACCACCGTGGCGGTCTGGGAGCCCTGCACGCGCCGGCGGCGCGCGTCCGGGGGGATGCGGAGCGCGGCCTCGGTCGGCGCGGCCTCGAACTCGTTGCTGTAGACCTCGGTGATCTCCGGAGAAAACTCCGGGGTCTTGCCGTCGTGCATCACGGCGACCGTCACCCACTCGCGGTTGAGGTTCTCGAGCGCGTGGCCCTCCAGGGCGAACGAGTGCCCGGGCAGCAGCTTCCGCGAGCGGCTCGTCCCGATGATCGCGAGCCCGTCGTTGCGCATGGACTCCAGGAGGCGCGTGGCGTCGACCTCGCGCTTCGCCGCCGAGGCCCCTCCCTCGTGCTCGGCCTCGTGGCCGAACGCGTAGCTGCCCACCCGCTCGGCGCCGAGATCGCCCACGGCGCCCTTGCCGTCGTTCGCGAGCTCCATCGACCGCAGCGGGAGCTGCGGGTGGCGGAAGTCGAAATCGCCCATGCGCGCGCCGCTCGGGCGGATGCCGCGCCGGATGCCGAGCTCCACCACGTCGCCCTCGCCGAGCTCGAAGCGGCCCGAGCGCATCGTGAGCTTCTCGTGGAGACCGGGGGCGCGCTTGTAGAGCGCGTCGTCCGCGAAGACGACCTCCTCCGAGAGGCCCTCCGGGGACTGTCGGAAGTAGAAGAAGATGCCCTCTCGCGCCAGGATGCGGCGGAGGAACTCGTAGTCCGTCTCGTCGTACTGCGTGAGGAAGGTGCGGGGGGTGTAGCTCCCGCTGAGCTCGAAGTGGTGCGGGACGCGCCACTCCTTCATGAGCGCGGCCACGACGCCGGGGACCGTCTGATCCTGGAAGATGCGGCTGTGCGTGCGCAGCTTGAGGAGGCTCAGCCGCGCGGCCAGGCGCAGCCGGATTCGGACGGACTCCGCGTCGAGGGAGCCGAGCACCTCGTACCCCATCACGATGCCGTGGAGCGCGCGGGGCACGTCGCCGGACTCCGCCATCATCAGCGAGGCCGGGTGGCCGAGGAGGTCGGCCTCGAGCGTCGTCAGCGGATCGATGTCTTGGGGCGCGAGCACCTCGACGTCGATGTCGTAGGGCGTGTTGACCCGCTCCTCGCCGTGGAAGCGGATCACGCGGAGCCGGCGCTCGACCTTGCCTCGCGAGACGAAGTGGAAGTGGTCGACCTCGCCGGCGACGTCGGCGAGCTGCTTCGCAGTCTTGGCGAATATCTCCATGGCCATGGCTCAGGCCTTCTTGCTCTGCTCGAGGAACGGAGGCAGGGCCGAGAGGGAGTGGCTGTCCACCGCGGCCGTCTCCTCCACGTCGAGCTCCGCCATCTGGCGGAGCTCCGGAGAGACCAGATCCCCGAGCTCCTGGGTCTTCTCCGCTACCGGACCCGAGCCGGCGAGGCTCTGGCTGGAGGGCGGCACACCCGCGAGGGATCCGCCCGGCGCCGACGGCGGGCCAGCGAGGTACATCGACCCGCTCACCGGGCCGGACGGGGGGGGCGGCGGATATGAGCCTGGCGAGCCCTGGCCGATGGGCTGCGGCGCGTTGTAGGAGCCCGCGTACATGACACCCTGCTGCTGCGAGGGGGGCGACTGCATCGGGTAGTCGCCGTAGGGGAAGGACTGGCCCGGTTGCGGCGCGCCGTAGGGTCCGCCGCTCGGCGGGGGCGACGAGCCCGGCGATCCGGATCCGGCGCCGGGGAGCGCGTTCGGGACCGCGCCGGGCGCGCCCGCGCCGGCGCCGGCCGCGTCCCCCGCCTGCGCCGGCGGCTTGGGTCGGCGCCATTTCAGCTCCCGCGACACCTTCTTCAGGTGCTCGGGGGTGACGCGCAGGACCTCCACCCGCCTCACGCGGTCCTTCACGGGGAACGCCTGCTCGAGCTCGTCGTGCTCGAGCGGCGGCAGGTCCTGGGTGACGTCGATCTCCGCGCCGTCCCACGCCGCCTTCGCGTCCTTCGCGATCGGGTTCCAGTCCTTCTTGAGCTGATCGATGCTCTTCTTCGGGCTCCCGAAGCTGAACGCAGCGTCCGGGAGCTTCTCGGGCAGGGTGTCGAGCGCCGCGAGCGCCTGGACGATCTTGCCGCGCACCTGCTCGCCCTGCTCGCGCGCCTTCAGGATCGCCAGGCCCGCCTCGGGCAGGCGCGGGGCGAGCGAAGACGTCACCGCCTCGATCGTGCGCTCGATGACCTTGTCCCAGAGCGGGAAGAACACGTTGCGGAACATGCGCGAGAACACCGTCGGGAGCTGCGCGAGGTGCACCTCCATCGTCAGCGCGCGGTTCGCGATGGCCGTCTTGCGGTACGCGAAGATCATCTGGAAGAGATCCCGCATCGCGTACTTGATCACGGGCGCGATCCACGTCTCGAGCTTCTGCGCCGCGAACTCCTTCGCGCGGCCGATGAGCGCGTCCACGCTCACGGCGACCTCGGCGATCGGGATGTCGACGGTGGCCTTCCGCAGGCCATCCATGAACTTCAACCCGCCGAGGATGCACTCGATGACGTTGCCGACCAGGTGCCGCTTGGCGGCCTCGTGCAGCTCCGCCTCCGTCACCTGATCGGTCGGCTTCATGGTCAGGAGCTTGCCGTAGACCGCGCGGATGAACTCCGCGCACACGGTGGACACGCGCGAGAAGATCCACTGCAGGAACTCCGGGATGCGGTCGGTCCCGAGGGCGCCCTGCAGGCAGTCCACGGCCATCTGCCCGAGCCCGCTCGACCAGCCCACGCGCGCGCGCTTGGCCGAGTCGGGGACGTCCGGCGGATCCGCGTCCGGCGGGACGAGGAAGATGTCGTCGAGGAACGGGCGGCCCGGGGTGTACCGGTCCGGGCGGCTCAGGAAGTCGAGCGTCTTGTCGATCCCCACCTGCTGGTCGAACTGCTGGAGCGCTCCCTTGATCGGGTTCGTGATGACGTCGGCCGCCTTGTTCACGGGTCCCACCAGCGCGCCGAGGAGCTTCGGTACGTCGGACTTGGAGAGGGGGTTGTCGACCTTGTCGAAGATCTTCTGCTCGACGTTGGCCGGGAGCTGGTACTCGGGCTGGGCCTCGAGGTACCAGATGGGGAAGACCGGGACGCTGCGCTTCTTGATGGCCTCGGTCGTCATGCCGCGCGCCGCGTCCTCGATGATCGGCTCGAGGCGGATCGCGTACTCGTAGTTCAGCGCGGCGCAGACGTCCCACGCCTTGAAGCTGATCTTCTGGACCAGGCTCAGGAAGTCCTGCACGTTCGGCGGGACGAGCGCGGTCAGCTTCGGGACGGCGTCCTGCTTCTGCTCCGGCGTCATCTTCTTGCCGCCGCCCAGCCAGTCGTGGCCGGCCGACAGGCCCTGGTTGATCGCGCCGACCTGGTCGTTGAGGATGCCGCCACCGGGCGACTTCGCCGGCGCGTGTCGCTTCTCGTTCTCGGTCACCAGGTACTCGCGGTACGCCCGCCGCGCGAGGTGCAGCTCCACGCCGGTCGCGTGCAGCTCCACGTAGTCGACCTTGTCCTTGTTGATCCGCTTGGCGGCGGCGATGACCTTCTTGAGGTGCGGGTTCAGGTCCACCGCGTTCGGCTTGTCCTGCGTGCCGCCGGCCGACCCGGTGAGATCCGCGAGCACCTGCGCGAGGACGCCGATGACGCCTTTGCTCTTCTCTTCGGCGATGAGCGCGTCCATCTGCGCCCGGATGAAGCCGCCGAGGAGCACCGACTCTCGCAGGAGCCCGGCGCGGAACATGAGGCCGTGAGCCTGGATGTCGCGCGCCGACGCCACGGGCTTGGCGAGCGACGACGACCCGGCCGGTGGGATCGCGACGAGCGACGTGGCGGTGTCGTCGAGCTTGGGTGACGGAAAGAGGTGCGACCGGTCGAGGTAGACGCGCCCGAAGTGGACGAACTCGATCGGCTCGGAGAGATCCACGGTGGTGCCGCCCGAGACGCTGGTGGCGACCGTGACGGCGCCGTCGGCCGACGAGGTCCAGTCCTCCGCGTTCGCGAAGCGCGCCTCCTTGAACTCGACGATCCGGGCCTTGCGCGACATCCCGTGGACGAGGCGCCGGCCGACCTCCCCGAGGACGTTGTCCGTGGCCCGGAGAAACGGCTCCACGGTACGACCTGCGCCTTGCGCTTGGTCCGCGCCCGCCCGGATATCTTCGCCTTCGATCTTCACGGGGTGCTCCACGCAATCCTAAGCCTGGCCGCGCGCGCGCGAACAGATGAGAAAAATCTACTCAGATCCGAATCGCTCGTGTGGTCAGCGCGCGTGGGCAACGCCGGCTCCATCAGCCGCTTCGGCTCGGGGCGGCTTGTAACGCGGCCCCGGAGGCGCGAGTCCTTCGGGCGGAGGATCCCCATGCCCTTTCCCAACGAGAGCGCCGCCTACCGGGCGAGCCGAGAAGAGCTGCTGCGGGCCGAGCTGGACCTGAGGCGACAGATCGAGCGCGTCGCCGCGATGCGCCGCGGGCTCCCCCTGGGTGGCGAGGTCCCCGAGGACTACGAGTTCGTCGAGGACGGGCCCTCGGGTGAGCGCGGGGTGAAGCTGAGCGAGCTCTTCGCCAAGGACCGGGACACGCTCCTCCTCTACAGCTTCATGTACGGCCCGAAGATGGAGCGGCCCTGCCCGTACTGCACGTCGTTCTTGGACGCGCTCGACGCGTCGGTGCGCTCGGCGGTGGAGCGGGTTCAGATCGTGGTCACCGCCAAGTCGCCGATCGCCCGGATCCGCGCCTACGCGAGCGGCCGAGGGTGGTCTCGCCTGCGCCTCGTGTCCTGGGAGAAGAACACGTACGGGGTGGACTACATGGGGGAGGTGGGAGGCAAGCAGCTCCCGATGATGAACGTGTTCGTCCGCCGCGAGGGCAAGACCTTCCATACGTGGGGGAGCGAGATGCTGTTCGGCAAGGACGAGGAGGGGCAGGACGCCCGCCACATCGACTCTCTCTGGCCGATCTGGAACCTCCTCGACCTCACGCCCGCGGGGCGCGCGGGCGAGTGGGCGTTGAAGCCGTAGGCGCGCGGGCTGGTCCGCCAGCCTCCGGTGGGCCATCGTGGAGCTAGGGGCTGCCTCGCCTGAGCGCCAATCCGCTCCGGCTCGCGTCCAGGGCCGACTGGCAGGTCTCGGCCACCACGGTCGCCGGGAGCCGCGCCTGCCAGGAGCCGACGTTCGCCGTCCAGCTCGCGCACTCCGCGCTCGTCGCGCCGGAGGCGGGATCGCACATCAGCTGGATCAAGCCGGCGCAGGCAGCTGGCATGGTAGCGGGCGGCGGGGGGGCCGTGGACGTCGGCGCCGGGCTCTTGGCCGTCGGGCTCGGGCCCGGCTGGGCGGCGCTCGCCGACGGCCCCGGCGCAGGGGCGCCGCTCGGCTGCGGCGCGGCCGGCGCCGGATCGGCGGAGCTCGAGGCGCTGGACGCCGGGCTCTCGCTGGTCGCGTCTGGAGCGGCGGGCTCGTCGGCGCGTGGGTCCGGCGGGATCGGCGACGGCGAAGCGCTCTGCGCTCGGGCCGGGCTCGCGGCGGACGCGCTCGTGGCTGGCGCAGGCGCGCGGAGCGCGTCCAGGAGGAGCGCACCGCCGATCGCCCCTGCGACCGCGATCGCGAGGCCCGCGACGAGCAAGCCCTTGCTTCGCTCGCGTCCCCTCTGCGTGGCCGAAGAGCGCTCGGTCGCGCTCGCTCCGTCCGAGGGCGCATCGAGGCTGGCCTGGGCGCTCGGCAGCGTCTCGTGTCGGCTCGGGGATCCGCGGGCCGGGGCGGCGACCGTGGGCGCCTGCGCCAGCGTGACCTCGGTGGGCGCCGCGCCGGGAGCCGGCGGGGTGATCACGACCGGGGGTCGATCGCGCTCGGTGCGCGCCTCGTCGGTCCCCCCCCCTCCGCCCCCGGGCCGCGCGTCGAGCGTCGAGGGCGCTCCTTCCGGCTCTTCCGTCGCGCGCGCGCTCGCGTCGCGCACCGCCTCCAGCAGCGCGAGGACCGACGCCGGGCGGCGCTCGAAATCGACGTCGAGCGCGGCCAACAGCACCTCGACCACGGGCCTCGGCACGTCGACGCCCAGCTCCGCCGGGCGCTTCGGGCTCATGCGACCTCGCGGATCCTCCTCGTCCCAGGGCAGTCGGCCCACGAGCATGACGTAGAGCAGCAGCGCCAGCTCGTAGACGTCCGTGCGGATGGTCGCTGACCGGCCGAAGAGCCGCTCGGGCGCCATGTAGGCCGGCGTGCCGCGGGTCAGCCCAGCCCGGGTCGTCGTGGAAGCGGCCGCGTCGGCGTCGCGTGCGATCCCTAGATCGAGCAGGACGAGCCGCTCCTCCTCGGGCAGGTAGAGGACGTTCTCGGGCTTGACGTCCCGGTGGACCAGCCCCGCCTCGTGGAGCGCCGCGACGGCCGCTGCCACGCCCTCGAAGAGCGTGATCGCAGTGCCCATGGGGAAAGGGCCGCGCGCCAGCCGCTCGGAGAGCGCCCGCCCCGGCAGCCGCGGCATCGCGATGTACGGCCGACCGTCGGGCAACATCCCGACGTCGAGCACGGGCACCAGGCCAGGGTGGCTCACGCGGCGCATGCGCCCCGCCTCTTCTACGAAGCGCTGCACCTCGCGCGCGTCGAGCTCGAGCTCCGGCCGGAGCACCTTCACCGCGACGTCACGACCCTCGAGCTTGGCCGCGTACACGAGGCCGCTGCCGCCCTCGCCGAGGATCTCCCCGAGCTCGAACGGGCCCAGCCGCTCGGTCACGCGAGCTCGCTCGGCCGAGCTCTCCGCGGCGCGTGGCGGAGCGCCGACGAGGGGGAGCGACCTACGCGGCGCCGGCGGCTCGCTCGAGCGCGCCACGCGGGCTCACGTGAGCTTCGCCCAGGCGTCCTTGTTGGACTTGTCATAGCCGACGAGGACCACCTTCCCGCGCAGCAGGATGGGCCTCCGCAGGAGGTTCGCGTCCTCGGCGGCCTCACGGGCGAACTCGGCCACGGGCGGGGGCTTCTCCGCCCAGCCGCGCTCCTTGGCCAGCGCGTGGCGTGTGTTGAGGACGGCCGCGACGGAGCCCACCGCCGCGACGATGCTCTTGACCGTCCCCGCGTCGAGGCCGCCCTTGGCGTAGTTGTGCTCCTCGACCGAGATGCCCTTTTCGCGCAGCGAACTCCGCGCGTCTCGACACGACGTTCACGTGCTCTTCCAATAGAGGATCGCGTTCGACATGGGCGCGAAGATACCCCGTTTGGTAGGCTGCTGCGATGGTCCGCGCCTGCGCCCTCTCCCTCCTCGGAGCCGCTCTCTTCGGGTGCGCCGACGACGCGGTGACCTCGAGCGGCGCGAGCGGGGCGGGCGCCGGCGCGAGCGCGAGCGCGGGGCCGTCCTCCGCGTCCGGGGCGACCACCTCCCCGACGGGCGCGTCCACCGGCGGGACGGGAGGCGACGGGCCGTTCCAGCTCGAGGTCCACACCGAGCTGGACGGGAGCCCCGGGCTGATCCTCCGGGTCAACCTGCCGCTCGAGACCGCCGACTGCGTCGCGCTCCCGAGCGATCCGCCGTGCGCCGACCTCGACGACGATGGCCTCGTGGACGCGTGGGAGGACGCGGCGCTGAGCCGCCTGCGTCCGATCCAGCGCTTCGACGAGGACGAGGCGCTCATCACCGACGCCGCGGCCGTGCTCGGGGACGTCGGGCGCGTGGCGCTCGCCGGTGAGCTGGTGCACGTGTTCATCATGCTGGGCTACTCGCGCGACTACGGCAGCTGCGGCGGCTTCACGTCGCACAACGGCGACTCCGAGCGGGTCGCGCTGGAGCTCGAGCGCATCGCGGGCGCGGGGCCCGGGGACGTCCGGGTGAAGCAGGCCTACACGGCCGCGCACGAGGGCACCGCGAACGATCACGGGCAGATCTTCGCGGGCGCAGAGCTCGACACGCTCGTACACGACGCCGATCCGGCGACCGGCGAGCCGCGCTGGGTCGTCTTCCCGTCGTCCAACAAGCACGCCACCTACGCCACGATCGCGATCTGCGAAGGGATCTCGGTGATCCCTTGCTTCGACGAGGACTGCGGGCCAGACGGCGTCGCCGATCCCGCGCTGTACGACCGCCTGCCGGACTACGTGAACGCCGGCGAGGAGGCGATGCCGCTCGTCACCGATCTCGCCGTCGTCGGCTTTCCGGGCGACGACGCGTGGGCCATGCAGGACTTCTGCGGTGGCCTCGGCGGCACGGGCTGCTCCGACGACGTGCGGAACAAGCTCCTTCCGAGCCCGTTCTGAGGGCTCCACCCGCCGATCAGGTGCTCTACCCGCCGATCAGTTGATGGTGATGGGGATCGAGGCGGTGTTGTTCGAGTAGTCCTTCTCGCCGAGGGTGTGGTCGCCGTTCACCACCACCTCGAGGAGGTAGTCACCCGGCGGGACGCCGGTCACGTCCACCCACTGGCACGGGAGGTCCGACTCGTAGGTGTCCGCCCACCCCTTCTGGATCCCCTGCCACTGGCAGTCGTACGCCGGCTGGTCGGGCGCGGCGGGGTCGACCTGCTCCCAGTCGAGGAGGCAGAAGGCCTGCTTGTGCCCGGTGGCCACCACGTTGTTCGCCGTGTCGAGCAGGCGATACCGAGCGTACCCCTCGAAGTGGTAGTGGTCGTGGCACGAGCTGTAGATGAACAGCGGGTTGCCGGTGGGATCGCCCAGGAACAGGTCCCCATCGCCGACGTTCGGCGTCTTCAGATCGAACCGGAGCAGCGTGCGCGGGCCGATGTCCCCGATGCAGCCCTCGAAGAAGGAGCAGGAGCCGGGCTGGAAGTCGTAGACCATGAGGAAGGCGCTCGACTCCATCTGCGCCACGTCGATCGTCAGATCGGCGAGCACGCACGCGCCGGCCTCGCAGGTGGACCCCAGCGGACAGCAGAGATCGTTGCACAGATAGTAGGGGTTGCAGCTGTCCACGCAGGAGTAGCTGCCGGTCTCGGCGTCGAGCGCGCAGAGCTGCTCGGCGCCGCACGTCACGTCTCCGCCGGGGCACTGGATCGGGCACGGCTCGCCGGACGGGTGGCAGAGGTCCGCGCCGCCGCCGCCTGGCGAGGCGGCGCAGCACTGGTCCCCACCCGGGCAGCAGATCGCCGGATCCGCCGGGTTCGGCGAGGTGTGGCACGCAGCGCGTGCGTCGGGGCACACCGCGGCGCAGGAGGTCTGGTCGACGCAGATGGGCTCGGGCGGCGCGCAGTCCGCGCACGTGAAGGGCGTCCCCGTGCTCGAGGTGCCGCCAGGGCCGGTGCCGGCCGTGCCCGTGGTAACGCCCGCGCTGCTGCTGGAGCTCGTGCCGTCGTCGAAGACGGTGTCTACGTTCGAAGAGCAGCTCGCGGCGACGGCGCCGCCTCCGAACAGCGCCGCCGTGAGAGACCAGAGCGTGCGCGATGTCGACGGGCCGGGCCGGGAGAGCATGCAGCCTCCTGAGAAGGGGCGCGACCCTGTCCAGGCCGCGCGGCAGTCTACCGCATCACGGGGCTCGAGGACACGTCGCCGAGCTGCGGCTGCGCGCCGGCGCCGGTCAGCTCCAGCACTGTGCGGATCGCCAGCGGTCCCCGCCCGCCCGCTCCGAGCTGTCCCTGGTCGTCTGCTCCCCAGCAGGTCACGGCGCCGTCTCGGTCGCGGGCGCACATGTGATAGTCGGCGATCGAGAGCTGGACGAGCGCGGGCGCCGCCGCGACGCGCTTCTGCTGGGCAGGGTCGAACGGGACGTCGAGCGGGGCGAACCGGTAGCCCCAGCAGCTGAGCTCGCCACGGGCGGAGAGCGCGCAGGTGCGGTTGCCGCCGGCGGCGACGTGAGAGACGTCTCGGTCGGGGCGGGTCACCGGCTTCGGGATGTACCAGATCCGGGTCTTCGTGACCTCGCTCGACAGGTTCGAGCCGAAGCACGCCACGCGCCCGCCCGCGCGCCCTGCGCACCCGTGTGTGTAGCCGATCGCGAGCGAGGTCGCGTCCGACAGACCCGGGAGGGTGACGACCTCGTGCGGCCGCTTCGGGGGGCGCTCGCCGGAGAAGCTGAACGTCGTGCCGCCCCAGCAACGCACCGCGCCGCCGGACATGCGGGCGCAGGTACTGAAGCCGGACGCGTCGATCTCCACCGCGCCGGCGATCTCCGGGATGTCGACCACCCCGCTCGGCCGCTCCGCGTTCGGGCGCGCGAGCTGACCCTCGGCGTTCGAGCCCCAGCAGCTCACGCGCCCCGCGGATCGGAGCGCGCAGGCGTGGTGTTGCCCGACCGCGACCTCCGTCGCGTCTGTGATCCCCGGCTCGCTCTTGGCAGGTCCGTACCAGCAGAGCACCGTCCCGCCCCTTCGAACCACGCACCCGTCGTGGAGCCGCGCCACGCCCTTCGCCATCGACAGGTGCACCGCGTCTCGGACCTCGTGGACCAGGCGGGGCGTGCGGACGACCTCCGCCTCCGCGCTCTTGCCCTCCACCTCCCAGCGCCCCCAGCACCAGAGCTCGCCCTGGCCGACGAGGGCGCACGACTGAAAGGCGGCCGCCGCGACTCGGGTCGCGGGCCCGAGCCCCGCGACCGCCTGAGGCGCGATGGGTCGCATGTCGCCGAAGCAATCGACGGCTCCGCCCCTCCTCGCCGCGCAGACGCGATCGTGGCCTACGTCGACGAGCTCGGCGTCCGACCAGCCGGGGTCCACGATCCCGCCCGAGGGGCCGAGCACCCGCGGCTCTCCCCAGCACGCCACCTTGCCGCTCCGCCGAGCGACGCACGTGAGGGATCCCGAGGCCGAGATCTCCGTCGCGTCGTCGATGTCCGGCACGTCCACGTGTCCGTTGGCGTCGGTCTTCTCTCCGCCGAGCTGCCCGTCGCGGTTCTCTCCGAAACATCGGACGCGCCCGCCTCCGTGGAGGACGCAGGTGTGCGAGTAGCCCGCGGCGACCGCCGTCGCGTCCTCGAGCCCCGGGACGATGCCCGGCGCGGCCGTGGTGGTAGCGGACGGGAAGCCCGTGGCGCGGTAGGAGGCGTAGCCCCAGCAGAGGACCCGGCCGCCTTCCAAGACGGCGCACGCGTGCGCCCCGGCGGCGAAGCTCGTCACACGCTCGGCCTTGGGGACGCGGGTGGTCTCGCCGCGCTCGTCCTGCCAGAGCGTCCCCGCGGCATCGAGCGCGAGCACCTTGCCCGCGTAGGCTCGGACCGCGCGTAGCGGCCCGAGCTTCTCGAGGCGGTCCTTGGTCGACGTCGCACATCCGAAGCAGCGCAGGGCGCCGCGAGCGTCGATGGCGTACGTGATGGGCGGCTCCTTCGGCGCGTAGGTGAGAGACCCGGACGACGAGAGGAACGTCAGATCGCTCGCAGCCGAGAGCGCGTCCTGCGCGACCCCGAAGCAGCGCACGCGCCCGGACCGGAGCAGCGCGCAGGTCGAGGTGAGCGCGGCGATGGGACCGGGCGACGGAGGGGACGCCGGGGCCGGCGCCTCCGCCGAGGGCGCCGCCGTGGCAGCCGCCTTCTTCGGCGCCGGCGGGCGCGGGGGCGCCGGGGTGTCCGCGGCGCCGGAGCACGCGAGCGCGCTCGACGCCGCGGCGACCCAACGGATCAGCAGGGCCCGCAGGTGCCCTCACCGCAGCAGGCCTCGGCGCCCTTCCGCTTGCTCTGGCTCGGCGGCATCGCCTTGCCGTCCTTGGGCGCCTTCGGCTCCTTGCGCCCTGCGGGGAGCGGCGCGCACGGCCCGCACGTTCCCTCACCGCAGCACGCCATCGCGCCCGAGCGCTTGCTCTCCTCCTTCTTGGAGACCTTCTTGCCGCCCTGCGGGGGCAGCGGCTCGGTCCTTCCGCCCGGCATCTTCGGGGCGGCAGGGACCTCCGCGCTCGCCACCGCCGTCGGCGCCCCGGTCGCCGCCGCCGAGGCCTCTGCGGTCGGCGCCGCGGTGTCGGCGGGCGCGGGGTCGGAGGTCGGCGCGGCCGTGTCCGCGGGCGTGTCGCCCGACGCGGGCTCGGCCTTGCCGCCGCCGGAGCAGCCAAGGAGCGCGAGGGCGGCGAGGGTCTGGGAGAGGGTCTTTCGGTCGAGCATGGGGCGGATGCTCGCTCTCCTCCGCACACAATTGAAGGGCCGAAGTGCGCCCGCTCTCGAGGCGCCGCGCATTGTTCTTGCTGCCAGGACAGTCATCTACGGATCATGCGGCTACACGAACACGGCGCCGCGGCGTACAACCGATCTCGAGGCTGAGCGAGGAGGCCAAGATGAACGCTTGGGATGGCTTGAGGAAGGGGGGGCTCACGAGGCGCGACGTCGTGAGGCTGTTCGCGGCGTCGGCCGTCATGGTCGGCTGCGGGGACGACCAGCTCGGCACCGGCGGGTCCGGCGGCGGCGCGGGACCCGGGACGACCGGCTCCGGCGGCGCGCCGGGACAAGGCGGCGGCGGCGTCGGCGGTCAGCCGGGGCAGGGAGGTGGTGGCGGCGGCGATCCGCTCGCGACCTGCAAGCAGCGCGGTCCCACCCCCGGGTGCCTGGTGACCGAGGACAACATCCTCGGCCCGTTCTACAAGGAGAACGCGCCGTTCGACGCCGACCTCGCGGCGCTCCTCGCCGGCGAGCTCTTGCTGATCTCGGGGACCGTTTTCGGCTGCGACTGCGTCACGCCCCTGCCGGGCGCGATCGTCGACGTGTGGCAGGCGGACGACGCGGGCGCCTACGACAACGCCGGGTTCACCTTGCGTGGGAAGATCCAAGCCGACGCGCAGGGGCGCTACAGCTTCCTCACCGTGCGGCCTGGTTGGTACCTGAACGGCGCCCAGTACCGCCCGGCGCACATCCACTACAAGGTCAGCCACGAGGACGGGGTCGCCCTGACCACGCAGCTCTACTTCGAAGGCGATCCTTACATCCCGATCGATCCGTTCGTGAAAGAGTCGCTCGTCATCCCGCTCAGCCCCGGCGACGTGGGCGGCGGCGCTCAGGGCATGCTCGGGACGTTCGACGTCGTGCTCGCCTGAGGGGTCGCCGTGCCCGGCGTGACCGCCGATCCGCGGCGGCCACCGCCGACGAGCTCGTACTCGCTGGCGTACTCGGCCTTCACCTCTCCGCGTGCGTCGACGAGCCACGCGGGGGCGACGTGGCGCGGGATCCGGACCTTCTCGTGCGGGAGGTCGGTCCCGAACAGGTGATCCCAGATGGGGCTGGTCACCCCGTGGTTCTGGCGCGGGGTCTTGTGGTGGTGCAGCAGGTGGTGCCTGCGGACCCAGCGGCCGTAGCGGGTCCTCGGCGCGCGCGTGTGCGTGATGCGGTGCATGACCTCGTACGCGAGGTACACGCCGCCGAAGCCGAGCGCGAAGGCGCGCGCCCGCCTCGGACCGAGGAGCGGCGTCCCGAGCGCCGTGAGCGCCGCGATCGCGGTGGTCCCGGCGATCGCCTTGCGCCACGTCGGGGCGAAGTACGTCGTGTCGGCGTGGTGCGCCAGGTGCTCCCGGTTGAACTCGTAGGCGAACCCACCCGGCGTGAGCAGGCCGAGGCGCCCGGGCTTGGTCCGCTTCGGCCCGTGGCCGACGAACCGATGGATCGCGTACTCGCTGGCGCTCCACGCGAGCCCGCCCAACCCCAACCACACGAGGGACGTCTTCATGCGTTCTTCTCCAGAGCCCGAAGGCTGGCAGCGAGCCGCGCGGGGGACGCGCCCTCCGCTTGCAGGATCTTCTTCACGCCGGCGAGGCCGACCTGGCGCGCGGTCGGGAGATCCGGCGCGATGCGCCGGACCTTCTCCATGCACAGGGCGCCGTGACACACCGACCAGAACACGAGCGTCCGCTCGCGCGCGTCGCCCTCGGTGAGCGCGCCCTCCGCTGCCGCGGCGACGAACAGATCGCGCACGTCGCCGAGGAGCGCCGCCAGCGCCGGTGCGGTCCTCAGGGACTCCTCGTCGGAGATGAGCGGCCGAGGATCGCCGAGCAGCCGCGCGACGAGGTGCCACGAGCGCGGCCGGGTGCTCGGCAAGCAGAGGTAGATGTCCGCGGCGGCGAGGAGCGCGGCGAGGTGGCGTGTCGGCGCAGCGGCCGACGCCACGGACGCCGCGCGCTCCGCCAGCTCGGCTCGGAAATGGTCGTGGAGATCCGCGATGGCCTTGCGCTGGAGCGCCGCGACCAGCGCGTCCTTCGACGGGAAGTAGCGGTAGACCGCCGTGGTGACGTACCCGAGGGTCTTGGCCACGCCCTGGAGCGTGAGCGCGTCGAGCCCGTCCTTCTCCGTGATCTCGAGCGCGCGCTCGAGCAGGGCGTCCGACGTCTGCGCTCGGCGCGCCTCGCGCGGCTTGGGGCTGGGCTCAGGCGTTCCGTGAATCACGTTCACAACAGTGAACCATGTTCACAGTCGTGTCAAGGGCCCCGGTGCCCCGCCTTCGCCCGGAGCTTGCCGATGCACCCGACCACGAGCGTGGTCCACCCGGTCTGGTGCTCGGCTCCGCAGCCCCAGCCCTCATCCGCGTGGAAGAACTCGTGGAACGGGATGAGGTCGCGGAAATGGGGGTCGCGGGCGAAGCGGGCGCCGTGGGGTCCCCAGCACGGGAGCTTGCCCTCGGCGTCCGGCGTGAAGATGCCGGCGATGCGCCGCGAGATCTCCATCGCAACGTCCTTCAGGCGCATGAAGTTGCCGCTGCCGGTCGGGCACTCCACCTTGAGGGTCTCGCCGTAGAAGAAGTCGTACCGCTCCAGCGCCTCGATCAACAGGTAGTTCAGCGGGAACCACACCGGGCCCCGCCAGTTGGAGTTGCCGCCGAACATGCCCGTGGTCGAGTCGCCCGGC
>CAZBJI010000056.1:0-4191 GCA_964492175.1 uncultured Polyangiaceae bacterium
CGCCATCGCCGGCGAGCGCCGCCAGGCGCGCGGCGGCGAGCGCGTCCCCACCGCGGAGCGCGGCGCGGGCGGCGCCGGCAAAGTCGCAGGCCTCCTCGCGCGCCCGCGCCTCGGCGAGGGCCGCCGCGGCGGCCTCGTCGCCGACCCCGGCGCCGGTCACTTGACCGTGACGCGGACGGCGGAGGCGAGATCGAAGCGCACGCGCGCGTCGCCGTCGACGGAGGCGATGCGAACCAGCCGCTCGCTCAGCCGATGCACCGAGACCGTCGCCTCGGCGCCGACGTCCGCCGCCGAGAGAACGCCCGCGGGGAGCAGCGCCGATCCGGTGTCGGGGAACGCGCAGCGCAGCGCGTCCGCGCCGAGCACGTCCACGTAGACCACGTCCGGCACCACGTCGCCGCGCGAGGAGCGGCGCCAGGAAAGCGCGAGGTCGTCCTTGGCGGAGACGACGAACCTGCCGGCGTGGAGCGGGGCGTCGATGCGCAGATCCTCCGGCAGATCGGGCGCCTCTCCGACCTCGATGACGAAGGCGTCGAGCGAGGCGGCGCCGGAGCCGGCGATCTCGTAGCCATCCCACGCCTGGGGCCGACCGCGCGAGCTCCCCGCCGGCAGGGTAGCCTCGGGGGTCGTGTAGAACACACCGGACGCCCAGTCGCCCACGTCGGGGAACGCCCGAGGCGCGAGCGCGACCTGCGTGCGACCACCGTCGGCCTCGACGAGGAGCAGAGAGACATCGCCGACGTCGAGGAGCTCCACGGAGAAGCCGCTGGGCAGCGGCTCCAGCACCGAAGCCTCCTCGAGCGCGGCCAGGCTCCCACACTCCCCGGGGGAGGGCAGCAGCGGGTCCCCGCCGACGAGGGCCTCCGCGGCCGCGCGCTGCTCCCTGGCGACCCGCATGAACTTCGCCGAGACGCTGGCGCGCGAGAGCCCGTCCCCTTGGACGCGCTCGACCGTGACCACGCCGAACGCCTGACGCTTGGTCTCTTCGTCGTCCGGCGCCGGATCGTCCGGCCCCTCGGCGGTGCACCCGACGAGGGCCACGACGGTCGCGGCGAGTCCGAGCTTCGGCAAACCCATCGGCGAGGAGCTTATCAGAGAGTCAGGATCAGCGCACTTCCTGGCGCGATCGTGAGCTGGCCGAGGGTGCCCTCCCGCTCCCCGTTCTGGCCGACCTCGCCGTCTCCGAGGTGGTAGAGCACGTCGAGCTCAAGCCCTACGTGGAAGCTTCGGAAGCCGACTTTCGCGCCGACGAGCCCGCCCACGTAGACGTGGCGGGCACTGAACGGAAGAAAGGCGTCCGTCCGTCCGCCCTCGACGACCTCGGACTCGAGGATGGATCCGGTCAGGATCTCGAAGCCCACCCGAGGTCCGGCCCACAGGGAGTAGAGCTCCGCCGTGCTCTTGTACCCGATCAGGATGGGCACGTCGGCCCCGCCGCCGTAGGCGCTGCCCAGATCGTCTCCGCCACGCTTCTGCCTCGGGACGAGCGCGGAGCCGCCCGCGCCGAGCGACAAGTAGATCGGATCGAAGCCGAACGCGTGGCGGAAGTCGACGCGGAAGGCGCGGCCGGCGTAGGTGATCCCCGCCTCGTTGTCGCCGTCGATGCCCACGCGCCCCGCCGCCCACGGCGCGAGGCCCGGCGCGACGGCGTACTCCTCGAGCACCGGCGCCGTCTTGTCCTCGCCCTCGGGCTGCGCGCGACGGAGCGCCGCGACTTGCCCGGCCATCCCGGCGCCGACGGACACCTTCCCCGGCGTGAGGACGTGCGCCGGGTGGAGCAGGGGCCCCGCAGCGCCGCACCCCATGGCGAACGACGCGATCAGCGGGAGGGCCGCGGCGGCGCCGCGCGATCGCGCCCGCGGCGCGCCGCTCAAGCCCGAGCGGGGTTGCATCCGGCGTAGCTCTCCGTGTTGCACCAACCGACCCAGCGCCAGAGCGTGAACGCCAGCGCCCCGACTACTTCCGGAAGCGAGACGGGTAGTCGTTCGCCTCGGCGCGCTTCTGGAGCTCGCCGTCGTCAGGGTGCAGACGCTTGGCGCGCGCGATGAGCTCGGGCTCTTCCTCTTTGTGCTTCGGGTCGGGCAGGCAGCACTCGACCGGGCAGACGGCCTGACACGCCTCGTGGTCGTAGAAGCCGACACACTCGGTGCACAGGTCGGGGTCGATCACGTAGATCTCGTCGCCCTCGCTGATCGCCTCGTTGGGGCACTCGGGCTCGCACGCGCCGCAGTTGATGCAGTCGTCGGTGATGTACGTGGCCATGGGATTCTCCGGGGCTCTTAGGAGCCTGCCCGAGGCGTGTCAAACGCGAAGTCCACCAAGCAGACGTTACGTAACGTATTATCGGGCTTGAGGCAACCGCCTCCCCTCGTCGTCGTGGGAGCGGCTCGGCGGACGCGAGCGGGGCGCTCGGGGCCCCCGGCTCGGCCTCGACGCTGGGATTCGGGTTCGCGAAGGGTGCTCGAGGGGTGGTCGTTCCCCGAGCCCATCACCTCTCGAAAAAGCTCGGCCAGCCTCCGGCGAGGGGCTCGCTCCGATCGGCGAGCCCGCTCTCGTTTGCGTGGAAACTTCGTTTCCGCGGGACTAGGGTCGCCGGACGCATGCGTCTTTGCCTGCTCACTGCGCTCGTGACCTCGGTGCTCTCCGGGTGTCAGCCGAAGATCGGCGACGACTGCCTCGGGTCCGCGGACTGCTCGCAGCAAGGCGACCGCCTGTGCGACACCAGCCAGCCCGACGGCTACTGCACGGCGTTCAACTGCGAGCCGGATCGCTGCCCTGAGGAGGCCGTGTGCGTGGGCTTCGGCCTCGAGCTGGATCCCACCTGCACGCCGGCTTCGTACGATCCGCGCTGGCCGCGCTTCGAGCGCACCTTCTGCCTGCTGGCGTGCGAGGAGAACGGGGACTGCCGCGACGGCTACGTGTGCGCCGCTCCGGAGGAGCGCCGCGCAGCGAGCGTGGACTCGGAGAACGAGCTCGCCGGCTCCAAGGTCTGCTTCCCGGCGGCCGACGCGGTCGCGGCACCGGCGAGCGAGTCGACCTGCACGAGGTGAGGAGTGCTCTACCAGGCTCTCCCCCGAACGCTCGACGCCGCGCTAAGGGACCTGACGGACGACAAGCCGCTCGTTCGGGCCTCGGCGGCGCGCGACCTCGTCGCGCACGGCGAGACCGCGCGGGCGCGGGTCGTCGCCGCGCTGGAGAAGGCGCTCGCCGACCCGACGCCCCTCGTGCGCGCCGTCGCCGCCGAGGGGCTCGGCGAGCTCGCCGCGCGGGACGCCCTGCCAGCGCTGCTCCTCGCCGTGGACGACGCAGACCAGCTCGTCCGCCAGAAGGCCATCGGTGCGCTCGGGGAGGTGCGCGACCCGCGCGCGCAGAAGCGCCTCGAGCGGGCGCTCTCGGACGCGCGGCCCGAGGTCCGCTACCAAGCCGTCATCGCCTACCCGCGCGTGACCACGAGCAAGGCGGAGGCGATCCGCGCGATCGTCGAGGCGACACGCGACGACGACGAGGCGGTCGCGCACATCGCGTTCCGGATGGCCGAGGAGCTCACCGAGGACGCGGCGGGCAAGGTGGACGACGCCGTGCTCGCCCGGGCGCGCGCGTGCCTGGACCACCCCTCGCGCAGGGTGCGCACCATCGCCGCGGTCGTCCTCGGCGCCGCCGGCGACGAGGCGGCCGACGAAATGCTCATCAGCGTCGTGTCCGGCGTCACCGAGACCCCGGAGACCGACGACGTCGCGACCGCCATCGACATCGTCGCCGAGCGCGGCATGGTGGCGGCCAAGCCGGCCCTGGCCGCGCGCGCGGGCCGAGGCTTCCTCGGCTTCGGCAAGGACAAGCTCTGGTGGCACGCCCGCACGGCGCTCGCGGTGCTGGGGGACGCGGGCGCGCGCAGCGCCATCCTCTCGGACCTCGCCTCGATGTCGTTCGAGCGGCGCACGCTCGCGGTCTCCGCGGCCGCGCGCGCGGGGCTCACGGAGGCCCGCGGGGCGATCCTTTCGATGAAGGGCAAGCCGGACCGGGCGGATCAAGGCGCCGTCGAGACGGCGCTCGACCTGTTGAGGGAGCGGTGACGCGCGGTACCTTCACCGAGGCGGATCTGGCGCCGTCGACGGAAGAGTTGGCGCGCGCGCGCGCGGAGCGCCTCGACCGCGCCGCCACGGTCGTGGCGGTCGTGGCGGCAGGCGTGATCGC
>CAZBJI010000056.1:4201-41847 GCA_964492175.1 uncultured Polyangiaceae bacterium
GCGCGGGCGCGGGGGGCGCCCCTCGCCCCCCCCCCCTGGGGGGGGGGGGGGGGGGCGGCTGGCTGTTGGGGGGGCGGCTGGGGGGGGGGGGCCACACCCCCCGCGCCCGCGGTGTTCGAGCTCACGCCGGCGCCCTTCTCCGGGAACGCGATGGGCATGGCGTTCGCCCGGTTCGACCGCGTCGCGATGGGCGCGTCGGTGGCCCTGCTGGGCGCCGAGGTGCTGCGCACGTGGGCCGCGCGGCGCGCGCGCCCGCGCCTCGTCGAGCGGGCGCGGCGCTTCGCCACGATGGCCCTCGCGGCGGCGGCGGCGCTGATGGGGCTGAGCGTAGGACCGCGCGTGCTCGAGCTCCACCTCGACGGCGCCCGGCGCGGCGAGGGGCCGCTCGGCGCCGAGCTGGAGGCCGCGCACGTCCGCGCGGAGCGCCTGGGCAAGGCGGAGGTAGGGCTCGGCCTCGTCGCGATCGCCCTGCACGTGTGGACGGTCCGCGGCCGGCGCCACGACGAGGAGGACCTCGAGGCCGACGCGCCCCTGCCCCCGGGCCCAGGGTAGCGCAGGCGTCGGCCGCCCCCGCCGGACGCTGCGCCGAGCCTCCTCGGAGAGACCGCCTCGAGGGATGAAGTGGCGAGGATCCCGCGAGGACGATAGGCTGTCCGTAGCTCGAGGTGCGTCATGCGGAATGCTTGGATCTTGTCGCTCGTGGGGACCGGGGTCGTGTCGTTGGCCGCGCTCGCCGCGTGCGATGACGGCAGCGGATCGGGCGGCGCGGGTGGGACGACCGACACGACCACGGCGGACGCCACGACGAGCTCGATGACGACGTCGAGCACCACCACGAGCGCCGCCATGTCGTCGTCCACCGGGGTGAGCGCGTGCCCGGAGCCCGTGACGAACATCACGGGCGAGTGCGACCTCTACACCCAGGACTGCCCCGCGGGACAGTCGTGCGCGATCTTCGGCGATCCGAACGATCCGATGAACTCCATCTCGCAGTGCGACAACGCCGGGCTCGTAGGCCTCGGCCTGCCGTGCAGCCCGGGGGAGTGCCAGGAGGACATGATCTGCGTGGGGACGTGCACCTACGCGTGCTGCCCTACCACCCACGAGCCCTGCGGCATCGGGATGTGCAACCTCGAGGTGACGTTCACGGGCACCATGAACACGGTGATGGCGTGCACCTACAACGAGGTCTGCACGATCTTCGATCCGACCTCGTGCCCCGACGGCAAGGACTGCCACCTGCAGATGACGGCCCTGGCCACCTGCAGCGTCCCGAGCCCCACGAACTACATGGACGGCGACCCGTGCGACAACTTCGCCAACGACTGCCAGGACTCGATGATCTGCATCGAGGAGGTGCCGATGGACGCGATGTTCACGTGCCGCTACCTCTGCCAGCTCGGCTCGAGCGCCATGCCGGGCTTCGGCGGCTGCCCCGGAGGGCAGACGTGCGACACGGCCGTCTACGACTTCGGCTTCGACGGCATGGGGTTCTGCCACCCCTGAGGGGTCACTCCTCGGCCGCGAGCGGCGCCGGATCCGCTCCGTGGCGCGCGTCTCCGAGGAGCCGCCCGAGCTCCTCCTCCCCCCGGTCGACGGGCTTCTTCTTGCGCCAACGCGCCAGCGCCGAGGCGGCTTGGTCGAACAGATCGTAGGCCACGGGTACGGCCACGAGCGTGAGCAGGAGCGAGAGGATCTGCCCGCCTACGACGATGCCGGACGAGGCCTGGTTCTTCCCGGCGCCGACGCCGCGCGAAAAGACGAGCGGG
Source organism: uncultured Polyangiaceae bacterium (assembly GCA_964492175.1). Taxonomy (GTDB): domain Bacteria; phylum Myxococcota_A; class Polyangia; order Polyangiales; family Polyangiaceae; genus Xiheicaenibacterium. The sequence continues at coordinate 5,971 of CAZBJI010000056.1, forward strand.
ATCATGCCCGCGACGAAGGCGAGCGTCGTCATCAGGATCGGCCGGAGCCGATCCCGGTTCGCCTGGAGGATCGCGTCGAGCTTGGGCACGCCGACGCTGCGGAGGTGGTTCGTGTGGTCGATCTGCAAGATGGCGTTCTTCTTCACCACGCCGAAGAGGACGAGCAGTCCGAGCGCGGAGAAGAGGTTCAAGGTCTGCTGCAGCATGAGCAGGGAGACCAGCGCGAACGGGACCGTCAGCGGGAGCGAGATGAGGATGATGAGCGGCTGCGACCAGGACTCGAACTGCGCGGCGAGGACGAGGTACATGAAGATGAAGCCGAGCCCGACGACCATCAAGAACCCGCTCGCGAGCTCCTTGCTCGTCTTCGATGAGCCGACCGCGACGAGCCGGTACTCGGGGGGCAGCCCCTCGGCGGCGAACAGGCGCTGGATCTCCTCGTTGGCCTGGTTCGAGCCGAAGCCGGGCGCTGGGTTCGCGAGGAGCGTGTACTGCCGCTGGCGCGCGTAGCGGTCGATGCGCGACGGGCCCACGCTGGGCTCGAAGCGCGCGACCTGGGAGAGCGGCACGATGCCGGCCGTCGGCGACGCGACCCCGAGCAGCGCGAGGCTCTGCGTGTCCTCGCGGAGGAGGTCGCTGGCGCGGAGCCGGACGTCGAACTGCTCACCGCCTTCGCTGTACGTGGTGGCCTTCACGCCGCCCACGAACAGCCGCAGCGCGTCGGCCACCGTCGCCACGGGCACCCCGAGCAGGGCGGCGCGCTCCCGGTCGATGACGACGGCGACCTCCGGCTTCTGCTCCGCGAGCGTCGAGTCCACGTCCACCACGCCGGGGAACGCACGCAGCCCGTCCCGCATGTTTCGCGACGCGCTCGCCACGCGCTCCAGGTCCGGCCCCACGAGCGCGAACTGGATCTGGGCCTGGGACTGCCCGCTCGAGAACTCCGGGACCTCGCCGGCCACCGCCGTGATGTGGGGCGGGAGCTTGGGCAGCACGTCGTCGCGCATCCGCTGCATGATGTGCTGCTGCGAGAAGGGCCGCGCGCCGGGGTCCGTCAGGTAGACGTACACCTTCGCCTCGTTCGAAGGTGCCGTCGCGCCCTCCCCCACCGTCACGAGCGTCGAGGTCACGCCCTCGTAGCGCCGCGCGTCCGCCGCGATCCGCTGCGCGACGAGGCGCGTCTCCTCCAAGCTGGTGCCCTCGGGCGCCTTCACGCCGATCTCGAAGCGCGCCTGATCGTCGATCGGCAGGAAGGACGCAGGCACGGACCTCGCGAGCGGAACACAGGACCCGAGCGCCGCGATCGACGCGAGCACCACGACCCACCGGCGGCGGAGACAGAACGCCAGGATGGCCATGTAGGCCCGCTCGATCGGCCTGTAGAACAGCTCCACGGCCCGCGTCAGCCACCCCTCCCCGTGCCCCTCGGTGCTGAGCATCCGGGCTGCCATCGTGGGCGTCAGCGTGAAGCTCACGAGCAGCGAGATGCCGATGGCGAACGCCATCGTCAGCCCGAAGCTCGCCAGGAAGCGCCCCGGGATCCCGCCCATGAAGGCGATGGGCACGAAGATCGCCATGAGGGACAGCGTGGTCGCGATGACGGCGAGCCCGATCTCGCGCGTCGCCAGCACGGCCGCCACGAAGGGCTTCTTCCCGAGCTCTCGGACGAAGCGAACGATGTTCTCGAGCACCACGATCGCGTCGTCGATCACGATGCCGACCGAGAGCGCCAGCGCGAGCAGCGTGAGGAAGTTCAGCGTGAAGCCTGCGAGGTGCATCACGGCGAACGTGCCGATGATCGAGATCGGGATGGAGAGCGCGGCGATGAGCGTGGGACGGAAGCTCCCGAGGAAGAGGAGGACGACCCCGGCGGCCAGGAGCGCGCCGAGGACCAGGTGCTCGAGGACGGCGTTGATGCCCGTGCGGATCATCCCGGAGTTGTCGCGGACCACGTCGACGCGCACGCCAGCCGGGAGGTCGCCCGTCACCTGGCCCAGGCGCCGGAGGACGCTGTCCACGACGGCCACGGTGTTGCGGCCGGCCTGCTTCTTGACGGAGAGGAGGACGACGGGCTCGTCGTCGATCTCCGCGACGGTGAGAGCCTCCCCCACGGAGTCGTCGACGCGGGCGACGTCCTTGACGCGGATGGGGCGGCCGGAGGTCGAGCGGAGCACGATCTCCCCGAGCTCCTCCGGCGACTCCACCCGACCCCGGACCCGCAGGGTGTTCCGGTCGGGCCCAGCCTCGAGCGCGCCGCTCGGTACGCTCACGTTCTGCACGGCGAGGCCGCGCTGGACGTCCGCCGCCGTCAGCCCGTGGGCGCGCAGCGCGACCGGGTCGATCCAGACGTTGATCTGGCGGCCGGCGCCGCCGATGAGCTCCACCTGACCCACCCCGTCGATGCTCTCGATCTGGCGGCGGATCTTCTTGTCAGCGAGCTCCGTGAGCTCCCGCGTCGAGGCTTCCCCGCGCACGGCGAGGAGCATCACCGCCCCGGCCGAGGGGTCCACCCTCGTCACCACCGGGGGCTCGACGCCGTCCGGGAGCTCGCCGAGGACCAGGTCCACCTTGTCGCGCACCTCCTGCGCGGCCACGTCGGCGTTCTTGCTGATGACGAACGCCACGATCACCTGGGAGACGCCCTCCGTGGAGACCGACCGTAGCTCGTCGATCCCGCCGATGGTGTTGATCGACCCCTCGATGGTGTCGGTGATGTCGGTCTCGACCTCCGCCGGCGCGGCGCCCGGCAGGCGGGTCGTCACGATGACGTAGGGGATGTCGACGTTGGGGAAGTTGTCGACGCCGAGCTTGGCGTACCCGAACGCCCCGAGCACGACGAGGATGAGCATGAGGACGGTCGCGAACACCGGCCTCTGGACGCTGATGCGGGCGAGCCACTGCATCTCCGCTACTCCACCGCTTGGCCGTTCTTCAGCTCCTTGGGCGGGGCGGTCACGACCACCTCGTTGGCGCCGAGCCCCCGCCGGACCGCGACCGCGCGGTCGCCCGCCGAGGGCCCGAGCTGCACGGCCCGCTCGTGGGCGTGACCGCTCACCACCACGAAGACGCGCGCCTTGTCTCCGTGCATCGTGACGGCGGTGGCGGGGACGCTCGGGAGCTGCTCCTCGCCGACCGTGAGCTCCACCGTCGCGAACATGCCCGGGAGCAGCACGCCGTCGGTGTTGTCGACGGGCGCCTCGGAGAGGACGTCCCGGCTCGCAGCGCGCACCGCGACGCCTGGACGATCGATCTTCGTCCGCCAGACGCGGTCGGGGTAAGCCGACACGCCGAAGCGGACCTCCGTGCCGAGCTGCGCCGCCCCGACGAACGCTTCGGGCACCTCGACCCGGAGCCGCAGCGCGTCCATCGTGGCGAGCTGGACGACGAACGAGTCGGGGCGCACGTACTCCCCGGGCTCCACGTAGCGGGCCGTCACGACGCCGTCGAAGGTGGACCGCACGACACCGTCCCCGACCACCTTCGACGCCTGCCCGGCCCGCAGCTCGGCGGCGCGGACGTCGAGCACGGTGGTCTTGCACTGGTCCGTCAGCCGATCGAGCTCTCCCTTGGAGATGGCGCCGCTCTCGAACAGCTTGTTGGCGCGCTCGCACTCGCGGGTGGCCGCGCTGCCGCGCGCCCGCGCCAGCTCCGCAACGGTGGCGGCCTCCGCGGCGCTCAACGTCGCCGCGTTCACGTCGAGGCGCGCGAGCACGTCCCCCTTCTTCACCTTGGAGCCTACGAGGACCTTCACCTCGGTCACGCGGCCGGCCGCGTTCGCCGCCAAGTTCGACTCGATATCGCCGGCGAGCGAGCCGGTGAGGCGGACCGTCTTCGGGACCGCCGCGAGCTCGACCTTGCTGGTCTCCACCCGGAGAGGCGGGGCGGGGGGCTCCACCCCCGCCGGCGTGTCGCCCTTGCACGCCACGACCAGCAGCGCGGAGGAGAGAAGACGGCGCGCGGCGACCGGGCGGGGCACGACGATCGACACTATGCGCGCGGGCCCGCCCACCGCAACATGTTTGTTGCGATCATCGCAACATAGTTGATGCGGTGAGGGTGGAGCCGATCCACAATGGGGCGATGGCGAAGCCGCGGCCTTCGGTCGACAAGCCCCTCGTCCGCGGGGAGCCGATCGTCGCACGCGTCCTCGGCGCCACGATGGAGGAGGTGGCGCTGACGGGCTACGACGGCCTCACGCTGGAGCGCGTCGCGGCCCGCGCGGGCGTGAACCGGACCACGATCTATCGGCGCTGGCCGACCAGGAAAGACCTGGTGGGCGCGACCATCCGGTTCGCGTCCGACCAGGTCGCCTTCGACTGGGACCGAGGAGATCTTCGGGAGGATCTCGCCGAGCTCCTTCGGCGCGCGAGGGACACCGTGTTCGCTCCGGGCATGCTCGGGCTGCACCGCCTCATGATGGAGTCGACGAAGGAGCCGTCGTTCCAAGAGATCGTGCGCGCGGCCCGCGAACAGAAGCGCGCTCAGCTCCTCCAGATGCTGGCGCGCGCGGAGCGGCGCGGCGAGGTCCGCGCGGACCTCGATCGAGAGCTCTTCTTGGACGGGATCTTCGGGACTCTGTTCGCGAAGGTGGTGTTCGAGAACGAGCCGCTCACGCCGGCGCTCCAGCGTCGCCTGCTCGAGCACTTCGTACGCCTCGCGGGGCCAGCGCCGGCGCCCGGGCAGAAGGGACGGCTCCGGGCACCGGCCGGCGGGCGGCGGGACAGGATCGCCCGCTCCGCGCCCGGGGGAGCTCGGCGCTAGCGGGGTGGGCGCTCTCACGCGCCCGGTGCACCACGCCCGTCACTTGTGATCGAGCCGCCACACGCCGTCCCATTCTTTCGGCGGCGCCTCGACGAGAGCCTCACACCGCGAGGCGAGCGCCGCCGCCACGGGGAGCGGGAGCGCCCGGAACGCGGCGGCGGCGGCGCTGAACTCCCCGGCCTCGTAGCTACGCCGGGCCGCCTCGAACGCGGCCTCGACCGCGGGATCGGGCGCCGCGTCCAGCACCTCGTGGATCCCGATGGGCTCGGAACGACCCTTGACGATCACGCGGTCTACCTCGCGCGTCGGGCGCGTCGGCCTGGCCTCGGACACCGTGCTCGAGGTCACGAGGACGTTCACGCCGTAGAGCTTGGTGAGGCCCTCGACCCGCGCCGAGAGGTTCACGGTGTCGCCGACCATCCCCGTCGTGAGGAACGTGCTGCCCCCGACCGTCCCGAGCAGGACGGGGCCGCTGTGGGCGCCGATGCCGGCGTGCACCTCGGGGACCGCGCCCGACGCGCGCCGCGCCGCGAGCCGTCGCTGCATCTCGACGGCCGCCGCCATCGCCCCATCGGCGGTCGTGAACAGCGCGACGAAGCCGTCGCCGGTGCTGTCGTTCAGGAACCCGCCGTGCTCCCGCGCGGCGGGCTCGAGCAGATCCATCAGGTCGTTGAGGAGCTCGAACACGACCTCCGGCGGGTTCGTCTCCGCGAGGGTGGTGAACCCGCGCACGTCGAGGAAGAGGACCGTCAGGCGGGCCTTGGCCGCGTCGCCGCGCCGAACTTGGCTGACGGAGCGCCGGCCCAGGCGCGAGAGGAACTCGACGGGGACGAAGCGGATGGCCGCGTCGTGCGCCGCCTGCAGGTCGCTCGCCGACCGGACGAGGCGCTCGACCGAGAACGCCCACGCCATGCCGAGCGTCCCCGCGAGGGACGAGCCCGCCGCCACCCAGGCCGCGGCGGCCGCACCGCCGGGCAGGGAACCCGTCACCGCGGCGAGGTACGACAGGGGCCCGAGCGTCAGCACGAGCGCGGACACGGCCACGACCCGCGCGCCCGGGAGGTCGGCGCGCCAACCGCGAAACGCCATCCAGGCGACGAACCCCGCTCCGACCGCGACGATCAGCGCCGTGTGGTGCAGGCTGAAGGCGGCCGCGTCGGCGGGCCACCACGTCATCCACGCGAAGCGCGCGTAGAAGAGGGCGCACACCGCCCAGAGGATCCCACGTGGAGCGCCGAAGAGGCGCTGCAAGGCGACGATGGTCGCGACATAGCCGGAACCGACCAAGCCGAGGAGGACGGTGCGGTAGCCCAAGAACATGGGGATCAAGTCGACGCGGTACGCCGTCTCGATCAGCCCGTTCGCGGAGACGCAGGCGATCGCCACCCCGAACGCGAGGTTGCCCGGGAACGCGCCGCCTCGGACGTGGAAGACGAGGTGAAACGCCGCGATGAATGCGAGGACGATGCTGGCGATCCAGGTTGGTGCCTGCTGTTGGAACGCCTCCCGCCGGGACCGCTCGTACGCCGCCTGAACGTCGACGGGCGCGCCGACGACGACGTTCCCGAGGTGGGGCCCGTACTGGTACGTCCAGCGCCGGTCGATCTCGAGTCGCACCGCGAGGACGACCTCGCCGTCGGCCGCGACGCTGGACGGGACGTGGACGAATCGGCTCGCGTGGCGCCCCCACCGGCCGCTCTCGTCGTGGACCAGGTCTCCGTCGGCGAACACTCGCGCCGCGCCGATCGCGCCGAAGTGGACCGCGACCGGCGCGTCGCGAGGGACGTCGAGGCGTAGCCGGCACCAGGCGACCTCCTGATCGTCCGGCCACGAGCGCTCCGAGCGGGCACGGTGGTGCCAGCCGGCGTCGTCGTAGATCGGATCCGCCGAGGAAGCGTCGTCCCCAGTCCGACAGCGGATCTCGGCGGGCTCGAAGACGACCGGCTCGCCGAGAGGTGCGGCTCCACCGCTCGAGCACCCGAGCTGGCCCAGGAGCACGCAGAGGAAGGCCCACGCCAGGAACGAGCGCACGCCGAGCTCGAAGCGGCGCGCCTTGGGCGACGAAGGGTGCATGGGGCCGGCATGGTAGCCGCGGCGGAGCAGGAGCGGCCGTCGCCACGAGGGTACGCGGTGAGGCGCCTTCACCCGCCACGAGGGCAGCGTCCGGAAATCGGGCAACGAGGTCCGGATCACCTCGCAGCTCAGGGACCGCTCCTGGCGACGGGGATCTACGAGCTCACGCTCGCGCTCGATTGGGCGCGGTCTTGGAGCCGTTCGGTGGACGAGAACCCGAACAACGGGTTCGGCTGGACCATCCGCAGGGACCTCGGGCTCCCGCCCCGACGGGGCGGCCGCGCAGACGGGCCACATCTGCCCGCCGCGGTGTTCTGCACGGCCACCGGGGGCGGGACCGACCGCTACACGGTGCCGAGCAGCGCCGCCGCGACGAGCGGCACGATGAGGATCGCCGCGGCCACGACGCGCACGGGGATCGCGTCTCGGGCCGCGACCGCGGCGAGCGCCTCCTGGGACGCCTTCGTCCCGGCGAAGAGGGCGCCGCGATGCTGGATGGTCGCGCGGTAGTCGTGCCCTCGAGGGGGTGTCAGCGCGACGACCGGCCCGGGCTGCAGCCCCAAGGAAACGTCCACGGGGAAGGCGCGCTCGGCGCCCGCCAGGTCGACCCACCCGTCCGCGCCGAGCATGCCCTCCACGCCGCGGCGGAGCGCACGGAGGCGGGCGACCGTCCCGAGGAGCCCGAGGCCGCTCGCGAGGAGGACGAGGGAGCCGAGCGCGCCGAGCGCGATCGCGGCGAGGTCGGCGCCGACGCGACCGCGCACGTGGTGCACGTCGATCGATCGGAGGTCGCCGGGGGCGCCGCGCACGACGCCGCCCAGGTCCGTCCAGCGCTCCCCCTCGAGCAGCTGCGCCGCCCAGATGGTCCGCGCGTCGTCGCGGAGGAGCCGCAGCGAGTCCGTCTCCTCGAAGCGCGCGGCGCTCCTTCGCGGTCCCAGGCCGTCTCGGAGGTCCACCGCCAGCGTGCAGACGCCGCTGCCCCGCGCGCACACGCGCGACGCCGACGCGTCACCGTCGTCGAAGATGAGGCTCCGCACCTCCACGTCCTCGGGACCCTGGCTGGGCGCGGGATCGATCTCCACGCGCCGCCCCTCCACCTGCGCGTGGACGCGCAGCGAGGGGCGCACCTCGACGGCCTGCGGGCGTGACGCCGCGCTCACGAGGCCCGCGACGGACGACGCGAGCGCTGCCACGCCCACCAGCAGGAGCGCCACCCCCTGCCAGGCTCGTGGGGCGGAGGGGGGAGCGGCTGTGCGCAGGACGGCGACGGCGCACACGACACCGGAGGCGAGCGCCGCGAGCAGCGTGGCGTTCATGGCGGCGCTCAAGCGGCCGGTTCCGCACCACTCGCCGGGCCCCACCAAGAGCCTGTCCTGCGCCGAGTAGGCCGCGGCCAGCAGCCAGGGCAAGAGGGCGGCGAAGGCGAAGGCGGCGGCGCGCGCGGCGCCGGGGCCCACCCCCCGGGCGCCGGCGCTCGCCAGCAAGGCCATGGCGCCGGCCACCGCGGGGAACATGAGGAGCGACGGCGTGGAGTCGGCGAGCAGCACCCAGACCGTGGTCGCGGCCGTGAGGGCGATCACCCCCGAGAACGCCACGGCTCGCGCGGCACGCCCGGGCGTGGCGGTTCCCTCTGGCTCCGTCCTCGCCTCCACCTCGAGACCTTACCCTAGGAACGCGAAGCGCGCCCGCCTCAGCGTGCGTCTCGCGTCCAGCGGGAGTTCGCCCGGCGAATCGCCTCGTCCCGGGAGATGCCGGGGGCGCGACGAGCCTCGAAGTCGACGAGGCGCTCGACCAGCGCTTGGTCGCCGAGGGCACGGCGCCTGAGCTCCTCGAGCTCCGTGGAGCCCGGCTGGAGCGACCGGAACAACGACCTCAGCTTGGACAGCATGGCCCATCGGTCGGGTACGGCCGGGCGAGGAGAAAGCTTCCCGGCCTCGAGGTCAGTGCTCGACCTTGGCCGGCTCGTGCCGGAGCAGCTCGTCTCGCTGCTCGGCGAGGTGCCAGGGGAGCGCCTCGTAGACGTCGTCGAAGAGCGACTCACGCGGGGGCGGACCGTGGCGCTCCACCTCGGTGATCGCCGCGCCGATCTCCGCGTTCTGCTCCTTCTCGAGCTCCTCGTCGAGCGCGTCGCTCCATGCGCCGAGGTGATCCAGGTGGCGGCGCAAGCGGAGGAACGGATCCTTCTTCATCCACCGGTCCACCTCCTCCTGCGAGCGGTAGCGCGTCGGGTCGTCGCTCGAGGAGTGGGCGCCGATGCGGTAGGTCACGCACTCGACGAACGTGGGCCCGCCGCCGCTGCGCGCGCGGTCCACCGCGCCCCGGAGGGCCCCGTACACCGCGAGGAAGTCGTTCCCGTCGACGCGGATCGAGGGCACGCCGTAGGCGCGGCCCTTGACGGCGAAGGTGGCGCTCGCCGACTGCCGCGAGGCAGGGACGCTGATCGCCCAGTGGTTGTTTTGGCACACGATGACGCAAGGGACGCGGAACACCGCGGCGAAGTTCAGCCCGTTGTGGAAGTCTGGCTGGCTGGTCGCGCCGTCCCCGAGGAACGTCATCACGACGGTCTTGTCCCCGCGGAGCTTCGCGGCCCACGCGGCGCCGACGGCCTGGGGCACCTGGGGGCCGATGCAGCTCGACCAGGAGACCTGGTTCACGCTGCGCGAGGCCATGTGGGACGGCTGCATCCGGCCCTTGAGGACGTCGAGCGAGTTGCCAAAGATCTGCGCGACGTACCGGCTGAGCGGGAACCCGCGCACCAGCATCATCGAGCTCTCGCGCAAGGCCTGGAAGACCCAGTCGTCCTTGTCGAGCACGAGCGCGGAGGCGATCGGCGTGGCCTCTTGCCCGGTGCAGGTCCCATAGAAGCCGATGCGACCCTGCCGCTGCAGCAGCATCATGCGCGCGTCGAGGACCCGGAGGCGCTTCATGTGCCGGTAGGCCGCCACCAGCGTCTCGAGCGGGATCTGCGGGTCCGTCGCCGGATCGGCCGAGCCGTCCTCGCGGAGCACCGTCAAGAGACCGAGATCGGCGTCCGGGGCGGGGGGGGAGGCGCCTGGCTGCGTCATCGTGGGGTTCGGCCCGCGCGGACCGCGGGAGCGAGCGCGATGAATAGACCACGGGGCCGGGCGAGACAAGGAGCGCCCGCGGCGGGGCTGGGCGCCCGGCCCCGGCGAATGCGTGATCAGCGCGCCCGAAGGAGGGCATCCCCCTACACGCCGCGCTCGCGCGAGCGGCCCTTCCACCTTCGACACCCTTGAGGTTCGACATGCTTCTCCGAGATCGCTTCGAGGCTCGCCTTGCCCACCGCATCCTGCTCTCCGTCGGCGCGACCGCGTGCCTCACCGTCGCCTGCGGTGACGACAGTGGCAGCGGCGGCGGCGGGGGCGGCACCAGCACGACGGGGGCCGGCCCGACGGGCGGCACCACCGCGACGGGCACCATGACGACCTCGACGGCGACGGGGAACACCACGACCGGCACGACGACCTCGACGGCGAGCTCCTCCTCCAGCTCCGGCTCCAGCAACTCCAGCACCGGTCAAGGCGGCGGCGGGATGGGCGTGGAGCGGTGCTGGGTGCCGGTCCTCGGCGACCCCAACGAGCCCTGTCCCACGCTCGCGGAGGCCCCCATCTACTACCCCTGCACCGACAACTCGGAGTTCGTGCAGAGCTGGCTCGACGGCCCGGAGCTCCTGAACGGCCTCTGCTGCTACGACGTCGTCGTGGGCCCGCCGAACGATCCGAACTGCGCCGTGATCGGCCGGCCCTTGGTCGTCGAGGGTCGCGCGGCGCGCGCGGCCATCGCTCGCGGCAAACACGGGTGGGCCCCGAGCCGCGGCGGACCGAGCGTCGCGTCGCTGGACCACGGCGAGCGCGCGCGGCTCGCGCGCGCGTGGGCCGACGACGCCGCGTACGAGCACGCCAGCGTCGCGAGCTTCTCCAAGCTCGCCCTCGAGCTCATGGCCTTCGGCGCGCCCGCCGACCTCGTCCGTTCGGCGCACGAGGCGGCGCTCGACGAGATCCGCCACGCCGAGCTCGGCTTCGCCCTCGCGAGCGCCTACGCGGGAGAGCCGCTCGCCCCCGACGCGCTGCCGGAGGCGCGCCATCTGGATCTCGCCGTCGACCTCCCGACGCTGGCCGCGGCCGCCGTCCGCGAGGGCTGCGTGGGCGAGACGCTCGCCGCGCTCGTCGCGTCCGCGCAGCACGACGTCGCGACCGACGAGGCGGTGCGAGGCAGCCTCGCGGTGGTCCGCGAGGACGAGGCGCGCCACGCCGAGCTCGCCTGGCGACTGGTGGCCTGGGCCCTCCGCGCCGGGGGCGAAGAGGTGCGCGCCGCGGTCGCAGGGGCGTTCGAGGGCGCCGCGCGCGACCTCGAGGCCTCGACCGCGGAGGACGGCTGGAGCAACCACGCCCACGGCCGCCTCTCCGACGCAGAGGCCCGCGCCGCGCGGCTGCGCGGCCTCCACCTCGTGGTGCGTCCGGCGCTGGAGAATCTCCTCCGCGCACGAGCCGTCGCCGAGGCATGAGGGGCGCGGTCGGTCTCTTCACCTGCGCGATCGGCCTCGGGTGCGGCGCCGTCGCCGTGCTCGAGGACGACGGCGCGGGGGGGCAGGCCGGCGCGACCACGTCGGGCGCGCCCTCCGCCACCGCGACCACCGGAGCGTCCGGCGCCACCACCGGCGCCTCCGCGTGCGACGAGCACGCGGACTGCCCGGGCGGCGTGTGCGTCTTCTCGACGGGGCTGTGCGCCGCGCCGTGCTCGGCAGAGCCCTGCCAGAGCTGCGGTCCGGGCGCGCTCTGTGACACGTGCGCGACCTCGAGCTGCCCCGAGTGCGCCGACTGCCGCGCAGCGTGCGTCCCGACACCGCCCGGGCGCTGCGACGACGACGACCCCTGCGGCGACGAGCTCGTCTGCCTCTACGAGACGGGCTTCTGCGCGCCCTCGTGCGCGAGCTCGGTGTGCGCCGACCCGAACACCTTCTGCGCCGGGTGCGTGACGGGGTCGTGCTGTAGCTGCAAGGACTGCGTCGGGGCCTGCCTCCCCCTCGAGGACGGCTGAGCGTCCCTTCTCACCCGAGATCTTGCGGCGCGCCCCCGGAACGGCCCACCATGGGCCGATGATGAGCGGGCTGCGCTTCTTCCTCTCCTTGGCCGCCCTGGCGGCCGTGGTGGGCGTGGGCGCGATCCTCTTCGTCGTGAAGGCCCTGGACGCCGAGGGCGTCTCGGCCGCCCTGAGCGCGGCGCTCACGTCCTCGTTCGGCGAGGAGCCCTGGAGCTTCTTGCCCTCGGCGGCGGGCGTCATGGTCGTGCTCGCCTCGGCGCTGACGATCGTCGAGCGCGTCCTCGCCGCCCCCCGCGCGAAGGCCAGCGTGCGCGTCCGCTCCGGGGACGCGGCCGGGCTGCGAGAGGTCCTCCGGGACCTCGCCGCGCGCCTCGAGGATCTCACCGGGTACCCGCCGAACGTCGTCCAAGCGTGGGAAGAGCTCGTGCGCGCTGCCGTGCGGCTCGAGGCGAGCGACATCCACGTCTCGCCCACGCCCGACGCGGTGAAGATCACCTTTCGCGTGCACGGCGACCTGCACGACGTCGCCGTGGTGCCCCAGGAGGTGCACGGGCCGCTCGTGACGCGGATCAAGGTCCTCGCCCGCCTCGACACCACGATCCGCACCACGCCGCAGGACGGTCGGGTCGCGATGATGATCGACGGCGTGAGCATCGAGGCCCGCGTCTCGACGCTGCCGACCGAGAGCGGGGAGCGCCTGGTGCTCCGCCTGGTCCGGGGCGGCAGGTCGGTCCCCGACATCGCCGAGCTCGGCTTCTCCGAGGCGATGCACGCGAAGCTGAGCGACCTGCTGGGCCGCCCGCAGGGCTTGCTGTTCGTCACCGGCCCCGTAGGCAGCGGCAAGACGACGACGCTGTACGCCTCGCTCAAGCACATCAGCGCGACGCGCGGCAAGACGAGCACGATGGTCACGCTGGAGGATCCGATCGAGCTCGAGCTCCCGTTCGCGACCCAGACCCAGATCAACCCGCGCACCGGGATGACGTTCGCGGGCACGCTGCGGAGCGTGCTCCGGCAAGATCCGAACGTGCTGATGGTGGGCGAGATCCGCGATCGCGAGACGGCGGAGATCGCGATGCAGGCCGGCCTCACCGGGCACGTGATCCTCACCACGGTGCACGGCCAGAGCGCCGCCGGCGTGTTCGCTCGCCTGGTGGAGATGGGCGTCGAGCCGTTCATCCTCACGAGCTCGACCCTCGGCTGCCTCTCCCAGCGCCTCGTCCGGACGCTCTGCACCGCGTGCCGCCGTCAGGGTGATCCTCCGCAGAGCGTGGTGGATCGGTTCGAGCAAGCCGGAGTGAGCGTGCCCGACGGCGTCTACTACGAGCCGGCGGGGTGCCAATACTGCGAAAATCAAGGCTTCGCCGGGCGGCTCCCGATCGGCGAGCTCCTCGTCGTCAGCGACGCGGTCCGCAAGGCGGTGAACGACCGCCAGAACATGGCGGACGTGGAGCGCCTCGCGCTCGCCGAGGGCATGGTGCCGCTCCTGCGGCACGGCCTCGAGCGCGCGCGCGCCGGAGAGACGAGCCTCATCGAGGTTCTGCGGGTGGCGGGGTGAGGCTCCGCGCGCTGCAGAAGGTGGCGTCCGCGGGCAGGACGCTCGCGGGGGCGGTCGTCGCGGCCGCGGCCATGCGCTTCGCGGTCGTCGCGGTCGGCGGCGTGATGGCCGAGAGCGACGTGCCCCCGCAGGCGGCGCCGGCGAGCTCGGCGTCGGGCGCGACCTCGGCGACCTCCGCCCGGGGGCGCGGGCAGCCGATGGGCAGCTCCGCGCCCGCAGGCACGCCGATCCAAGCCCAGCTCCTCGTGAACGTGGGCACGGATCGCTCGGAGGTCTACGTCGACGGATCGAAGCTCGGCAGCTCGCCGTACGTCGGGACGATCAGCTGCGTGGCCGGCAGCAAGGTCCAGATCGAGGTCGTGATCACGAAGGGCGTGGTCTACGCCTACGAGCGGACCTGCGAGCCCGGCATGATCCGCGTGGACGCCGCCCCCTGACGGCGAGCGGCTCCCCGCGCGGCGCCGGCGACCTCCGGCCGGCGCCACGTCCGCTACTTCTTCTTGGCGGGCTTCTTCGCCTTCTTCGCCGCCGGCTTCTTCGCGGCGGCCTTCTTGGCCGGCTTCTTCGCGGCCTTCTTGGCCGGCTTCTTCGGCGCCGGCTGCGCCCGGCTCTCCCACACGCCGAGGATCGCCCCTTGCGGGTCGGCGAAGACGCCCAGCGCGCCCATCGCCCCGACCTCCATGTACGGCACGATGATTTGCGCGCCGGCCGCGGCGGCCTTGGCGATCGTCTTCTTCACGTCCTTCACGCCGACGTACGCCGTCCAGGCAGTGGGCTGGTTCGGCATCTGCTTCGTGCCGATGCCGCCTCCCGTGCCCTCGCCCACGTCGATGCCGGACCAGTTCATCTCGGGAAAATCTTTGAACTTCCAATCGAAGACGCTCTTGTAGAACTTCTTCGCCGCGGCGGGGTCATCGGCCGACAGATCCAGGTGCACGAAAGGGTTTCCCATGCGCGCGATGGTAGGCACGACGCTCGGCGCGTCAACGCCGAACGGCTCCCCGGCGTCAGGTCCGTTCGGCGCGCGCCGTCCTTCCGCGAGATGACGAGATCGCGGGATTCGGTCAGGGCTTGGCCCCTCTTTCGGGGCCCCTCGCGCCCCGCCTGAGCGGCCGCCCACCGGGCGAGCCAGGCAGCGCGCGAGGGGAGGGCCTCTTCTCCACACCCCCCGGAGCCCGCCATGCCGACGCTCGACAAGAGGGAGCTGCTGCGCTCCCTCGCCCTCCGAGATCTCACCGCGCCCGAAGAGGGCCCGCACGCCCTTCAGCTCGTCGTCGACCAGGTCGTCGAAGGGCTCGGCTCCACCTGGGGCTGCGACGTCCTGCGGGTCCGCGCGAGCCCCATCGTCACCACGGCGGACAACTACGACGCCCTCGGCTATCCGGCGGAGGGCGCCGCGCGCGACGCGCGCTACACGCGCTACGTCGGCGAGGGCGCCCTGCTCCGCACCCAGACGTCGGCGATGGTGCCGCCCACGCTCCGCGCGCTGGCCCGCGGCGCGTGGAGCGGCGACGTCCTGGTGGTCTGCCCGGGCATCGTCTATCGGCGCGACCAGATCGACCGCCTCCACACGGGGGAGCCTCACCAGCTCGATCTCTGGCGCGTCCGACGCGGGGCGGCGCTCACGGAGGTGGACCTCGACGAGATGATCGAGCTCGTGGTGCGCAGAGCCCTCCCGGGCCGGAGCTGGCGCACGCAACCAGCCTCGCACCCGTACACCCGCGCCGGGCGCCAGATCGACGTGCCCTCAGGCGCGGACTGGGTCGAGATCGGCGAGTGCGGGCTGGCCGCCGAGGCGGTCCTCACGGGGTGCGGCCTGGCGGCCGCCGACGCGTCCGGCCTCGCGATGGGGCTCGGCCTCGACCGCCTCCTGATGCTCGCCAAAGGCGTCGACGACATCCGCCTCCTTCGCTCCGAGGAGCCGCGCGTCGCGCGCCAGATGCTCGACCTCGCGCCGTATCGACCCGTCTCACGGCTCCCCGCGGTGCGCCGCGATCTCTCGCTCGCCGTGTGGGGCCCGATCGACGAGATGTCCCTCGGGGACCGCGTCCGGAGCGCGCTCGGCGACGACGCCGAGGTCGTCGAGGAGGTGACCCTCGTGGACGAGACTCCAGGGGATAGGCTCTCGGAGGAAGCCGCCGCCAGGCTGGGGCTGCGACCCGGGCAGACGAACGCCCTGGTTCGGCTGGTGCTGCGGCCCCTCGTGCGCACGCTCACGCACGCAGAGTGCAACGCGCTGCGAGACCGCGTGTACGCAGCGCTCCACGAGGGCACCGCCTGGACCTGGGCGACCGCCGACGGATCCCCCCGCCCGACGACCGGACGCGGCCCGCGCGGACCGGGTAAGCTCGGCGCATGATTCGCAGCGGACACGGCAGCCGCCTCGTCATCGACGATCGGACCTACCAGGCAAAGGCCCTCGGGGGCGGCCGGTTCGAGGTCTTGGACTCGACCGGCGCGTCGGTCGGCACGTTCACGCTCCGCGGAGGGACGCTGGAGACCGAGGACCAAGGCGTGCCCGGTGCACACTCGGTCGAGACGATCGCGCTCCTCTGGGCGAAGCAGAACCTCTCGTCGGCGGTCGCGCCGAAGCTGGTCCCGAAGAAGGCGTCCGAGACTGCCGCCGCGTCCCCCGCGGGCGATGATCCGGGAGACCAGCCGGCCGAGGGGGACCGGCCGCCGTCTGCGCCCGAGGGCGCCGAGCCCGCCGCTCCCGCAGCCGGGACCTCGGAGCCGGCCGCGCCGGTGGAGGCGGCGCCGGACGACGCGCTCGCGGCGGGGCCCCAGACCGCGGGCGGCATCTGTCGCTTGATCCTGTACAACCGCCCCGACGCGGCGGCGCTCGCGAGGGCCGGGCGGTACCACGCGTGGCTGCGCATGCAGCCGGGCGTGAAGGTGGCCTACCTGACGCACGATTCGGCGACGGGAAAGGCGATCTCGGTGTCCGTCTGGGAGTCCAAGGAGGCGCTCACCGGGCTGCGGTACGCCAAGCCGCCGCCCGACGCGCTCCCCCTCGATCCGGTGAAGGTCGAGCAGCTCTCCATCGTGGGCTAGGCCTATCGGGTGAGTGTCCGGCGCAACGATTGCGCGCGCACCACGCAATCTCCGCGCCGATCCGCGAGGAGGAGCCCGGAAAAACGGCGCCACCCGCCGCGGTATCGAGCTTGCACGACGGGTCGCATGAGCCAGCCGCCCAAGCACCACCGCGTCCGCATCGAGAGCCACGTCGACCGCTACATGGAGCGAGAAGTCATCGCGGTCTCGAAGGACACCCCGCTGGCGGACGCGGAGACCGTGCTCGCCGGACGCGGCGTCTCCTGCGCGCTGGTCCGCGACGCCGGCGCGCCGATCGGCGTCGTGTCGAGGACCGACATCCTCCGCGCCGCCCGCCGGCAGGCGGGGTCCGGGGGAGCGCTCGCGCCCCTGCCGCCCGTCCCGGTCGGCGAGCTGTGCAAGCGCGCGCCGCTCACGGTCGACGTCGCCAGCCCCGTCTCCACCGCGGCGCAGATCATGGTGTCCGAGCGCGTCCACCGCGTCTTCACCACCCAGGACGGGGAGATCGTCGGCGTGTTCAGCACCAAGGACCTCTTGCGCGCGATCACCCGGGCCCGCGTCGCGACGCGGCTCTCGGACGTCATGTCGAAGCCCGCCTTCACGATCCCCGTCGACGCGACGATCGCGCTGGCCACGGATCGCCTCGCGCAAGCGCACGTGAGCGGCCTCACCGTCGTGGACGAGGACGGCTGGCCTGTGGGCTTCTACGCGCAGGCAGACGCGCTCGCGGCCCGAGAGAGCCCGGCCGAGACCCGCGTGGAGGAGGTGATGAACCACGCGCTCATCTGCCTGCACGACCGGGCCGAGCTCCACCGCGCGGCGGCGATCGCGCACGCGGCGCGCGCGCGGCGCGTCCTCGTGATCGACGGCAAGAAGGCCGTGGGCGTGCTGAGCCCGCTCGACTTCGCGCGCGCCGTCAGCGCGTGAAGCTGCGGGGGGAGGGGGCGCCGTAGCGCCCCTCCTGGACGCGAGGAGGGTGCCCTTCTCCACCACCCTGGTAGGGTACCGGCGTGGACGACACCACGCTGATGCTCGCGCGGGCCAGCGGCTACGCAGCCGGCGCGCTCCTGCTCCTCGCGCTGTCGCTGCCCCTCGGGCACTACGCGCTCCGCGGTCGCCGCGCCGAGCTCAAGGCCGCTCCTGTCACCTGGCACGTCCGCGCGGGCATGATCGCCGCGGCCGCCGGCTTCCTGCACCCGCTCGTCGCGCTCCTCGCCCTCGGATCGCCGGGCGCCGTCGGCGGGGGCGATCTCGGCCTCGCCTTCGGGGGCCTCGCCTTCATGGTGCTCCTGGCCCACACGGGCCTCGGCCTCTCGCTCCGCGACCCGAAGCTGAAGCGGCGCCCCAAGGCCCGCAGGGCACACCTCGTGACCGCCAGCGTCGTCGTGCTCGCCGTCGCGGCCCACGCAGCGCTCTGCTTGGTCGGCGCGAGCTGAGGGCTCCCGGGGGCCGCGCGGGCGAGCGACGCCCCCAGCGCTCGAGGGCGCCTGGGCCCTGGCGGCCCTCGGAGGGTCCGTGTAAACCCTAGCATCCGATGAAGACCTACGACGCGATCGTGATCGGCGCGGGCCCCGGCGGCTACCCCTGCGGGATCCGCCTCGGCCAGCTCAAGGTGAAGACCCTCGTCATCGAGAAGGAGTCTCCCGGGGGCGTCTGCCTGAACTGGGGCTGCATCCCCTCCAAGGCTCTGATCCAGGCGGCGAACACCTTCGAGAAGGTCAAGCACGGGGGCATCGGGATCAAGGTGCAGGGCCTCACCGTCGATCCGAACGAGCTGCAGGATTGGAAGGACGGCATCGTCAAGCGCCTCACCGGAGGGGTGAAGAGCCTCCTCAAGATGAACGGCACCGACCTCGCGATGGGCACCGCCACGCTCACCAGCGCGAACACCGTGGAGGTCACGGGACAGGACGGCTCGAAGGAGACCTACAAGGCCGAGAAGGCGATCGTCGTCGCGACCGGCGCCTCCACGATCGAGATCCCGACGTTCAAGTTCGACGGCAAGCAGATCATCGGCGCGCGGGAGGCGGTCAGCCTCCGCCACGTGCCGGCGCGCATGCTGGTCATCGGCGGCGGCATCATCGGCCTCGAGCTCGGCATGGTCTACCAGAAGCTCGGCTCGAAGCTGACGGTCCTCGAGGCCCTCCCCGGCATCTTGAACGGCGTGGATCCGGAGTGCTCCAAGATCGTCGAGCGCCGGATCCTGAAGCTCGGCGGCACGATCCACACGGGCGCCAAGGCGCTCGGCTACGAGCGGCAAGCGGACGGGTCGCTGGCCGTCGCGTTCGAGAAGGACGGCAAGCGCGACACGGTCGTCGTCGACTGCGTGCTGGTCGCGGTGGGCATGCGACCCCAGTCGCGGAACCTGGGCCTCGAGAAGGTCGGCGTGCACATCAACGAGCGCGGCTTCATCCCGATCGACAAGTACGGTAAGACCAACGTCCCCGGCATCTACGCGGTCGGCGACGTGTCCGGGCCGCCGCTGCTCGCGCACAAGGCGACCAAGGAGGGGGAGATCGTCGCGGAGATCATCGCCGGCCACAAGGCCGCGATGGATTGGGTGTCCATCCCCGGCGCCATCTTCACCGACCCGGAGATCGCGACGGCGGGCCTCACCGCGGACGAGGCGAAGCAGAAGGGCTACGAGGTCAGCGTCGGCAAGTTCCCCTTCGCCGCTCTGGGCAAGGCCATGGCCCTCAACGAGACGGAGGGCTTCGTCAAGGTGATCGCCGACAAGAAGACCAAGCAGATCCTCGGCGTCCACATCGTCGGCCCGGAGGCGAGCACCATGATCAGCGAGGCCGCCTTGTCGCTCGAGATGGCGGCGTTCCTGGACGACGTCAGCCTCACCATCCACCCGCACCCCACGCTCGGCGAGGCTTACATGGAGGCGGCGGCGCACGCGATGGGCCAGGCCGTGCACATCGCGAACCGCTGAGTCGACGGGACGCCGCGCGGCGGCCGAGCCAGAGTCCCTCGGCGCGCCCACACGAGTGGTCTTGGTCGCGACGTTCGGCAGCCTGCTGGGGATCCGTCGCGCGAGAGGACGTCGTAGAATCGGGCGATGGACCTCTCGCGGATGCTGACTCGGTGCGAGGCCGGGCAGTGGAAGCTCGGCGACGTCGACTGGTCCAGGCCGGCGCGCGCGCTCCCTGCCGACGCCGAGCGGGACGTCGTGCAGTACTTCACCAACATGGCGGAGATCGAGCGCTTCGCGGCGGCGCTCTTCCGCGAGCAGGGGCGCCGGGCGAAGGACCCCACCCTCGCCGCGATCTTCGCCACGTTCGTCGTCGACGAGGAGCGACACGCCCTCGCGGCCGAGAGGCTGGCGCGCCATTTCGACACGCGACGGCTCGCGCGCTACCGCCCGAGCCCGAGCCTGATGAGGTTCCGTCCGCGCTTCCTCGGGACGCTGCGGCACGTCTCGGCCGAGATCGCCAACACCTACATCGTCAGCGGGGAGCTGCTGCTCGACATCGCGCTCCTCCGGGCGATCGACGACTTCGTGGACGATCCCGTGTGCCACGACGTGATGAAGCTCATCAACCGCGACGAGTCCCGGCACGTGGCCGTCGACTACCACATGGTCGAGTACTACACCTCGCCCGCGTGGGCGGAGGAGCTCGCGGCGGCGCCGCGGCGGTCGGTCCCCGAGGCTGCCCGAGCGGCGGCCGCCTTCGCCGGCATGTTGCTCACGGCCAGGCCCTTCATCCGCGACGTGTTCATCACGCCCATGACCCGGGTGGACCCTTCTCGGCGGCGCATGCGCGAGGCGTTCAAGCGCATGCAGCTCCTCGGGGCGAAGCCGGGGGTCGCGGCGCGGCCCTTCTCCAAGCTCCTGCGCGGGCTCCGGTTCCTCTACCTCGACCCGAGGACCCACGCCGTGTTCGGCCGCGTGGCCGAGACCCTGATCGGCGTCCCCGGAGAGTACCTCCGGGATCTCTACACCGCAGAGGAGTGGGAACGGGCAGCCCGCACCGAGTTCGCAGACCTCGCGAACGAGGCGCTCGCGGCAAAGAACGCTTGAGGAGCTTGCCGGCCGGGAAACTCCTGTATCCTCCCGGCCTCCCATGAGCGCCGCCACCGCAGGGGCCGCTGCCGAGCCGTCAGCGCGCGGGGCGCGTGCTCCTCAGGAGGAGCACGTGCCCGACTTCGGCGCGTTCGGCCTGGCCATCGCCCCCAGCGCGCCCAAGGCTCGAGCGCTCAAGCGGCTCCACACGGAGCTCGGCAAGCTGGACCCGCAGGCGAGCCAGCTCGATCGCGAGCACGCGCTCATCCGCCTCGCGGCGTGGATCAAGACGGGCGGCGCGCCCCCGGAGCTCGCCGGCGTGGCCATCACCGAGCGCGCCCAGGTGAAGCGCTTGCGGTGCCTCGTAGCCGCGCTCGAGGCGTTCCCGGCGTACGCCGGCCGGCTCGCGTACGTCGTCGGGTCGATCCTCCTCGAGCAGCGCGCCGACGCCCTGTTCGCCAAGGTAGGGATCCCCGGGGATCGCGGGCTGCTCACCGAGACAATCGACAGGCTGTCGCGTCGCCTCATGCCGCAGCCCATCGACGAGCAGGACATCACGCACACGCTCGCGCTGATGTTCCCGGCGCGCAACGACGTGGACTGGCTCGCCGCGATCCCAGCGCCGCTCGCGCTCCGGCTGATCCAGGTGCTCCGGCGCCCAGGCGGCGCCGCGATGCGCCTCTCGAGCCCGGACCACCCACCGCGCTCCCTCCAGCCGTCGCACAGCGACCTCCCGCTGGGCGCCCTGCCGTCGCTGCCGGACGACGCGGAGATGCTCCACCCCACGGGCCGCCGCTACAGCATCTGGGCGCCGCTCCGCACCTCCTTGCTCGACGCCATCCTCATCCTGGCGTCGCGCGTCTCGGCGGCGGGGCTCTCCGACGCGATCCGTGCGCGCAGCCCCGACTGTCCGCTCCGAGAGTCCCCGTTCTTCCGGCTGCCGAGGACCATCGACGCGCTGCTGGCCACCCCGCGCCACGAGCTGGCCGAGATCCTCGCGTGGTCCGACGACTGCCGCGCCGCCATGCTCGAGTGCCGCGAGGCCTGCCAGGCCGTGCTGGACAGGCTGGAGCAGACCGGCGTCAGCGTCGACGTCGTCTACCGCCTCGAGCTCATCGAGCGCAGCCTCTCCAGGACGGAGGTGCTGCTCGAGCTGCTGGTGACGCAGGACGACACCCAGCTCGCGGAGCGCTGCACGCAGCTCCTCTCGAACCTCCTCGTCGAGTGGCGCAGGGAGCGGAGCCTCAGCGACATCCTCCGGACGAACACGCACCTGCTCGCCCGCAAGATCATCGAGCGCGCTGGTCACTCGGGCGAGCACTACATCACCGTCACGCCGCGGGAGTACTTCGTCATGCTCGCGTCGGCCGCCGGCGGCGGCGTCGTCACGGCGGGGACGGCCGCGCTCAAGTTCCTCATCGGCAAGCTGCAGCGCCCGCCGCTCCAAGAGGGGCTCCTCTCGTCGCTGAACTACGCCGGGAGCTTCACGCTGATGCAGTTCCTCGGCCTCACGCTCGCCACGAAGCAGCCGAGCATGACGGCCGCGGCGCTCGCCGGCGCGGTGCACCAGGGCGGCGAAGACCGCGAAGAGCTCGTCACGCTCATCGCGCGGCTCGTGAGGTCCCAGCTCGCCGCGGCCGCCGGCAACGTCGTCGTCGTCATCCCCGCCGCCGTCGCGGTCGATCTCTGGTGGCAGAGCCGCTTCGGGGCGCACATGGTCACGCCCGCGTACGCGGAGAAGATCATGGCGTCGTTCCATCCGCTCCAGAGCGGCACCATCCCGTTCGCCATCGTGACCGGCGGGATCCTGTGGGCTTCGAGCATCGCCGCGGGGTGGCTGGAGAACTGGGCCGTCTACCGCCGCCTCCCGGAGGCGATCGCCGAGCACCGGATCCGCCGCGTGATCGGGCAGCGCGTGACCACCTGGGCGTCGCGCGTGTTCGCGCGGAACATCGCTGGCATCGGCGGCAACGTGTCCATCGGTCTCATGCTCGGCCTCACGTACAGCGTGGGGCAGTTCGTCGGCATCCCGGTCGACGTTCGGCACGTGACCCTCTCCACCGGGTCGCTCACGTACGCGGTGTGCAGCAGCGGCGTCCACGTCATGAGCTCGTCGGCGTTCCAGATGGCCGTCCTCGGGATCGTGACCATCCTCGCGCTGAACCTCGGGGTGAGCTTCGCGCTGGCGATGGTGGTCGCCTTCCGCGCCCGCGAGGTCCCGTTCTTGAAGACGCTCCGGCTCCCGATCGACATCGCCGTCGGCTTCGCGCGCTCGCCCCTCCGCTTCTTCCTCCCCGTGGAGGGAGCGAGCGCGAAGCCTCGCGGGGATCACTGATGGCGACGCCCCGCGCGCTCTTCGTCGGGCTCGCTTGCCTCGGCTCGTTCGGCTGCCCGCCTGCCGCGCCCGTGATCGAGCCCACTCCGACCGCCAGCGTCACCCCGCCGCCGGCGCCGGACCCGCTCGAGATCCCCGATCCGGACAGGACGTTCGCTGGCATCCCCGAGGTGCGGGCGCGCGTGAGCGGGAGTCCCTTCGGGTTCTTCCGCTTCGTGAACGACGCCTTCGTGCACGTCGTGTGCGAGCGGTACCGCGCGGAGCTGGACGCCATGCCCACGGTGAACCTCCACGGGGACGCACACCTCGAGCAGTACGCGGTCGCGGCGGACGGGCGCGGCCTCGCGGACTTCGACGCGGCCACGCTCGGGCCGCCCATCGTCGACCTCGCGCGGTTCGCGACCTCCCTCCAGCTCGCGGCGGAGAACGACGCGGCGGCCGAGCGGGCCATCGCCGCGTTCCTCGCGGCGTACGACGGGGCTCTGGTGGATCCGGAGGCGACGGGGCCCGAGCCGCGCGTCGCCGCGCGCATGCGGCAGCGCTTCTCGGCGACGTCGCTCGCGTGGCTGGACAAGGTGGATCGCCTGATTCAGCCCGTGAGCGCAGACAAGTGGCGGCGCATCACCGAGACGCGGGAGCAGTACGTGGCGCAGATGCTCCAGCAGAACCCCAACCTCGACGCCTCTTTCTTCCAGATCAAGCGCGCGGGCGCCTTGACGATGGGCGTCGGAAGCGCGCACGAGGAGAAGTTCCTCGGCCGCGTGGAGGGGCCGAGCCCCGCGCCGGATGACGACGTGATCCTCGAGATGAAGGAGATGCGACCGGTGCCCTCGGGGAGCTGCCTCCGCGGGCCCGAGCGGGATCCGAAGCGCGTCGTGATCGGCCAGGCCAGGCTCGCGATGAGCCCGCAGCGGTTCCTGGGGTACGTCTCCCATGACGGCGAGACGTTCTACGTCCACGAGTGGCGCGTCCACTACACGGAGCTCGACGTCCAGGACCTCCAGGGCGTCGACGATCTGGTGGAGGTCGCATCCGACGTTGGCCTACAGCTCGGGAAGGGCCACCCGAAGCAGCTCGCGGATCCGCGGGGAAAAGAGCTGCGCGCGTCGCTCCGAGAGATGCTCCGGGCGGTGGGTCCCACCTTGCCACCCTTGGCGCGCGAGCTGGCGCAGCGCACCCAGCGGGCCCAGCTCAAACTTAGCTCCCGAGCACCGGTGCGCTGAGCGGCGCGCTCGGGTACGCTGGGACGGTGCAAGTACGCGGGAGGCGGAACCGACCAGGCTCGAGCGTACCGCCGCCGGCCGAGCGCCTGGCGACCGAGGGCCTCGTCATCGCGGGCCGCTACGAGCTGACGAAGCAGATCGGCCGGGGCGGCATGTCGTCCATCTGGGTCGCGCGCGACGCACACTCGAGCGCGTCGGTCGCCGTGAAGGTGATGGTGAAACCGGACAACGCACGCGACGACGTCGTGGAGCGCTTCCGGAGAGAGGCGGCCGTCGCGAAGCGCCTGCGCGGCCCGCACTTCTGCGCGGTGCTCGACTACGGGGAGCACGAGGGTACGCCGTACATGGTGATGCAGCTCTTGGAGGGCGAGAACCTCCAGGAGCGGCTCGCCACGCGTCAGCGCCTCGAGCTCGACGAGATGCGGGTCATGCTCGCGGATCTCGCGGAGGGCCTCCGCGTCGCGCACGAGGACGGCGTGGTGCACCGCGACCTCAAGCCCGCGAACCTCTTCTTCGCCAAGCTGCCCGAGCGCCTCCGCTCCAGCCGACAGGAGATCGTGAAGATCCTCGACTTCGGCATCGCGCGCAGCGACGCGTTCAGCGCCCGGCTGACCGCGGCAGGCGCGATCGTAGGCTCCCTCTTCTACATGAGCCCGGAGCAAGCGCGGGCGCAGGCGGTCGTCGACGCGCGGAGCGATCTCTGGCAGGTCGGCGCGGTCCTCTATCGTTGCGCCACCGGACGGAGGCCGTTCGAAGGCTCCCCCGGGGCGGTGCTGCATCGCCTGGCGCGCGAGGACGTCGCGCCTCCGAGCTCGCTCGATCCGGATCTCCCGCGCGCGCTCGATCCCTTCTTCGCGCGCGCGCTCGCGCGGACGCCGGACGCGCGCTTCCAGACGATCGAGGAGCTCGCGGACTCCTTCTTCGAGGCGACGCGGAACGTCTCCGGGACGCGGCTCGCGATCCGCCCACGCCTGGACACGCCGGCCGCCGAGGACCTCGCCGCCATCGGCGGGCTCGTCGGCAGCGCTCCGCCAATCGCGCTCGCAGAGGAGCCGCCGCCTGCCCCGGCGCCGCGGCCGGTGCGCGCCGCGGCGCCCGAGCCCGAGCAGGCGACCGTCGTCTACTCCGCCGGGCGCGCCTCGGACTCCTCGGCGCGCGGGTCGGCGCCGCCGGGCGGCGCCGTCGCCCCCACGCCCGCGACCATCCCCGCGTTCTTCTCGCGGGACCGGCTCGCGTCGACGCGTCCTTCGCCGTGGATCAAGGCGCAGCCACCCCGTCGCGGGTGGCTCGCCGGCGGCTGGTCGGGCGGAGACTGGCTCGTCGCGGTCGTCTTGCTCGCCACGGCGCTGGGGCTGGCGACGATCCTCGCCCTGGCCCTCATGTCCGCCTGAGCCGCCCGCCGGGCGGTGCGCTCACCAGAGGAGCCGCGCCGCGGCCGCGCCGAGGAGCCCGGCGCCGAGACAGAGCAGCGCGGTCAGGACGGCGTTCAACGCCGCCAGGCTCGCGGTCCGCTCGACGAGGAGCTGCGTCGTCTCCGCGTTGAACGTGGAGTACGTCGTGAGCCCGCCGAGGAAACCGGTGGTGAGCGACAGCTTGGCCGTGGGCGAGATGGGAGCGCCCCGCGCAGCGGCCTCCGCGACCGCGCCCATCAGCAGACAGCCCGCGACGTTGACGATCAGCGTCCCAAAAGGGAACGTGCCTCCCAGGGCGCGCAGCGCGCCCAGACCGATCAGGTAGCGCGCGCCCGATCCCACGCCGCCCGCCACACACACCCAGAGGAGCTTCTCGGCGACCACGCGGCATCCTACCAAGCTCGCGAGACTTGACGCTGGCTGGCCCTGAGACGAGGCTCCCGGCGTCGCCATCATGGATCAGCTCTGGGAGTCGTTCGTCCGGGGTCGCGGGGACTTCTTCCTCTACGCCCTCCTCCCGACGATCGTCGTAACCGTCGCCTACCTCGTCGGGTCGTTCGCCACCTGGCTCATCGAGCGATCCCCGTCCCACGCGCGCTTCAAGATCCAGAAGCGCACGCACGGGGGCCAGGTGTGGTGGGAGTGCCTGCGCCACGTCTTCTTCCACAAGCTGACGAGCGAGATCCCGCTGACGTTCGCCGCCTACCCGGTCTTCCTGTGGGTCGGCGTCAGCAAGGAGGCGCCGCTGCCGGGCGCGCTGACCGTCCTCGTCACGCTGGCGGGCTGCTTCGTGGTGGAGGACGCCTGGCACTATCTCGCGCACCGCTCCCTGCACGCCAAGTGGGCGTACGCGAAGATCCACCACGTGCACCACAAGTACACGACGCCCCTCGGCCCCGCGGCGAACTACGCCCACCCGCTCGAGACGATCTACACCGGGTTCGGGACGCTCTTGCCGGTCATCCTGTTCGCGCCGCACCTCTCGACGGTGCTGCTCTGGATCGTCGTGCGGCAGTGGCAGGCCATCAGCGTCCACGTCGGCTTCGATCTGCCGTGGCGCCCGAGCCGCTTCCTGCCCATCCTGGGCGGCGCCCGCTTCCACGACGTGCACCACCAGAAGTTCACGTGCAACTACGCACCCACCTTCATCTGGTGGGATCGCGTCCTCGGGACGGCGGACGGCGCCGCCCGGGGCTCCGTCGGGGCCCCCGCCACGAAGAGCTGATTCGTTCGCGGCCTCGACCGCGGCCTCGACTGCCGCCTCCGAGCTCCGCTCCGTGCGGCTCTCGCCCGAGGCGACGGAGGCAGCGTCGGATCTCCGCGGGAGGCGGCGCAAGCTCGAGAGCTGCACCGATCGCTCGGCGCCCGCCCGAGAGGGTCAGAGGCGCGGGCCGGCGGCCCGAACCGCCTCCGAGGCCTGATCGGCGTACTTCTTGAAGTTGTCGGTGAACAGGGCGGCGAGCTTCTTGGCCGCGACGTCGTACGCGGCCTTGTCCGCCCACGTGTTGCGCGGCTGGAGGATGTCGCCAGGGACGCCCGCGCAGGCCGTCGGGACGGCCAGGCCGAAGATCGGGTCGGTAACGGTGGGCGCCTCGAGGAGCTCGCCGCTGTGGATCGCGTCCACGATGGCGCGCGTGAACTTGAGCTTCATGCGCGCGCCGACGCCGTGACCGCCGCCCGACCAGCCCGTGTTCACGAGCCAGACGTGCGCGTCGTGCTTCGCCAGGTTCGCGGCCAGGAGATCTGCGTACTTGGTCGGGTGCCAGACGATGAACGGCTGACCGAAGCACGACGAGAACGTCGCCTGGGGCTCGGTCACGCCCATCTCCGTCCCGGCCACCTTCGCCGTGTACCCGCTGATGAAGTGGTACATCGCCTGCTCGCGCGTGAGCTTGGCCACGGGCGGGAGGACGCCGAACGCGTCGCACGTGAGGAACAGCACGTTCTTCGGGTGCGAGGCGGTGCAGGGGATCTTCGCGTTCGGGATGTACTCGATCGGGTAGCTGCACCGCGTGTTGTCGGTGATGGACGTGTTGGTGTAGTCGACGGTCCTCGTCCGGGCGTCGTACACCACGTTCTCCAGGACGGAGCCGAAGCGGATCGCCCGGAAGATGTCGGGCTCCTGCTCCTCCGTCAGGTTGATCGCCTTGGCGTAGCAGCCGCCCTCGATGTTGAAGACGCCCTTGTCGGACCACACGTGCTCGTCGTCGCCGATCAGGCGACGCTTGGGATCGGCCGAGAGCGTCGTCTTCCCGGTGCCCGACAGCCCGAAGAGGATCGAGACGTCCCCGTCCTTCCCCTCGGTCGCCGAGCAATGCATGGAGAGCAGGCCCTTCTTCGGCATGAGGTAGTTCATGATCGTGAAGACGCCCTTCTTCATCTCCCCCGCGTACTCGGTCCCGAGGATCACGAACTCCTTGCGCTCGAAGCTGAGCGTGACGCTCGTGGACGAGGTCATGCCCGAGGTGTAGCGGTTCGCGGGGAAGCGGCCGCCGTTGTAGATCACGTAGTCCGGCTCCCCGAAGGTCTTCAGCTCCTCGTCCGTCGGGCGGATGAGCATGTTCCACATGAAGAGCGCGTGGTAAGCGCGGGCGCAGATCACGCGGATCTTGATCCGGTGCTCCGGATCCCAGCCCGCGAAGCCGTCGATGCAGTAGAGGAACTCCCGCGTGTTCAAGTAGTCGATGCACCGCTCCCTGTTCGTCAGGAAGATGTGCTCGCTCATCTTGATGTTGACGGGGCCCCACCAGACGTCGCCGACGCTGCCGGCGTGCTCCATGATCCGCTTGTCCTTGGGGCTCCGGCCCGTCTTGGCCCCCGAGAGCGCGACCAGCGCGCCGGTCGCGGTGATGGCGGACCCCTTCTCTCGCTGGAGCGCGAGCTCGTACAGCCGCGCGGGGGAGGGGTTCCGAAGGACCTCGGTGACCGTGATGCCGTGCTGCTCCAGGATCGTCATCGACAGAAACTCCTGCGGAGGAAGGGGAAAAGAACCTTCGCACGATCCAAGACCGGTCTCCAGGGCCTCATGTGGGTGCAGGTGAGGAAACGCGATCGATCACAATCTTGGCCGTGTAATCCGATGTAGGTCAGAGTGCGACGCAAGTGGAGCCAGGCCGGCTCCGCTAAAGAGACAAGATACTGATCTTGCTGAGAAAAACAATCACCCCAAGAGGTGTCGCCGTGAAGCTGTCGTCGATCGCCCTCGCTCTTCCGGTCCTGCTGATCCCCGGCCTCGCCTCCGCCGAGGTCCTCAGCGTCAAGACGGCCAGCGCGAACTTCCGCGTCGAAGCCCACGAGGCCTCGA
Organism: uncultured Polyangiaceae bacterium; assembly: GCA_964492175.1. Classification (GTDB taxonomy): domain Bacteria; phylum Myxococcota_A; class Polyangia; order Polyangiales; family Polyangiaceae; genus Xiheicaenibacterium. Next base: position 34,761 of record CAZBJI010000056.1, read on the forward strand.
AGATCAAGTTCAGCGCCGACCGGTTCTTCCCGGTCGAGGTGGTCGAGCGCAAGAAGGGGTGGGTCAAGGTCAAGGACTTCGAGGGAGACGTCGCCTGGGTCGCCGAGAAGGTCCTCGGCAAGGACCCGACCATCGTCATCTCCAGCGACCGCGCCAACATCCGGGAGACGCCCTCCACGACGGGTGACGTCCTCTTCAAGGTCGAGCGCGGCGAGGTCTTCAAGATCGAGGAGCGCAAGGACGCGTGGCTGAAGGTCGTCGACACGCGCGGCGACGGAGGCTGGATCCGAGGCGACATGACCTGGGGTGATCCCCTCGAGGCGGCGAAGGAGAAGCCCGCCGCGGAGGCCAAGCCGGCCGGCGCCGAGAAGGCGAAGCCGATGGAGACGGAGAAGGCGAAGCCGTCGGAGGCAGCCTCGAAGGCGAAGGAGGCGAGCTCGGAGAAGGCCGCCCCAGCCGAGGCCGAGATCGAAGTCCGGCTGATGAAGCCCGAGTACGTCCGCGCCCTCTGCGAGAGCTACGTGCACTTCGTGTGGGAGGGGGAGGTGGCGCCTCCGAGCGACCTCGAGATCTTGTGCCGCGCGCTCTTGAAGTCCTCGACGCCGCACAAGGCGGAGAAGGTCGAGAAGCCGGGCGCGGAGAGCACGAAGAAGAGCGCCCCGCCGAAGGCGGAGAAGAAGGCGGAGAAGCCGCCCGCCGCGAAGCCCAAGGCGGACAAGAAGAAGCAGAAGAAGAAGTAGGCGCGGCCCGCCGCCTCGTCAGGTCGCGTGGCGGTCGTGCATCGGCCGCCCGCGCGTCGGCTCGGGGCGCCCGCTGGAGGGGGGGCTCGGCGGCGCGATCTGACCGTCCTCCGAGAAGCGGGGGAGGTCCTGCGATAGGTGCCGCAGGTAGCCCTGCTTGATGTGGAACGGCAGGAACGAGCTCTTGAACCCCGCGACGATCAGGCTCTTGATGTCGCGCAGCGTGAGCCCCATCTGCGTGTGGCAGAGCCACAGCTCCTTCGACACGCTGGTGTCGGTGACGAGTCGGTTGTCGGTGTTGACGGTCACCCGCAGCCCGAGATCCTTGTAGAACTTCAGCGGGTGGTTCGCGACGCTGGGGACCGCGCCCGTCTGCACGTTGGAGGACGGGCAGCACTCGAGCGGGATGCGGTGGTCGTTGATGTAGTGCAGGAGGTCCCCGTTCTCCCGCAGCCGGCAGCCGTGGCCGATCCGGTGCGCGCCACACACGTGGATGGCTTGCGCGATGGACTCGGGACCGTACGCCTCTCCCGCGTGGATCGTCACGTTGATGTTGTTGTCGCGGACGAGCTGAAAGGCGCGCCGGTGGTGCTTCGCGGGGTAGTCGTACTCGGCGCCGGCCAGATCGAAGCCGACGACGCCGCGGCCCTTGTAGGCGACCGCGAGCTCCGCCATCTCGAGGGACGAGTCGGGGGCGACGTTGCGGATCCCGCAGATGATGACGTTGGCCTCGATGCCGTAGACCTCCTGCGCCTGCCTGAGCCCCCCGATGACGGCCTCGACGACGCTCGTGAGCTTGAGCCCCTTTCGGGTGTGGAGCATGGGAGCGTAGCGGACCTCCATGTACCGGACGTTCTCCTTGGCCGCGTCCTCGGCGAGCTCGTAGGCGACGCGGAAGAGCGCGTCCTCGTGCTGCAGGACCGTGAGCGTCACGTCGAAGGCCTTGAGGTACTCGACGAGCGAGCCGCAGTTCCTGCCCAGGTTCATCGCGCGCGCGAGCTCGGCCGGGTCCGTGGACGGCAGCTCCACGCGGTACTCCTCCGCGAGCTCGATGATCGTGCCCAGGCGAAGGCTGCCGTCGAGGTGGACGTGGAGGTCGGTCTTGGGGAGCTGCTCGAAGAACGAGAGCGGCAGGGCGGGCGTGCCGTCGCGCGGCCCGCGCGCCTGGCTCGACTCCGCCGCGGCGGGCACCGGCACCCCAGACTCGCGGTCGTCGTCGTCGTCGTCTTCTTCGAAGGGGGCGTTCATGCGCGCCTAGCGTAGTCCGCCCGAAACGAAGTGCGACACGGAATCACCAAGCGGCGGGCGCGCGGCGAGGATGCGTGAGATCCGCCGGAGACCTCGGGCCCGGCGGTCACCCGGACGAAGCCGAGCCCTTCCGCTTCCGCGCCTTCTTCTGTTTGTCCCCGCGCGGGGCCTTGGCCGGCGCGGCCGCCTCTTCGCCCTCGGCTTTGGCGCCCGTCTCGTCGGCCCTCTCGGCCTCTCTCGCGTCGGCGGGCGGCTCCGGGGGTGCTTCCTTCGGGGCGGCCTCGTCGGGGGTCCGCTCGGCGCCGGCGGGCGCGCTCGAGAGCCGGCGGGCGGTGAGGAGCGTCGCGCCGAGGACGACGGCGCCCGCGACGACGAAGAGGAGCGACACCGGCAGCTCGAGCCCAGCGCTGGCGGTGCGGGCGGCGACGAGGATCTTCTCCTCCGCGGCGCCGCGGATCCGGCGGTTGCCCACGAACGTGGTCGGGAGCCCCGAGAGAGCGAGGTCCACCTCGAAGAGCTTCTTCTCGTCGGCGACGCGCTGCTTCGTCGCCGGATCGTTCATGCACTTGCGCACGGCCGCTTCTTCGGCCCCGGTTACGCGCGTGAGGATGTGGACCACGCCCTCGTAGGTGAGCTCGTGGTCCGGCGCGCCGTAGAGGGCGTCCGCCATCGCGTCCTGCTTTCCATCGCCCGCGCAGGCGTAGGCGACGGCGGCAGGCATCGCGCCCGGGTGGCCGTCGAGCGGGACCATGTAGCGGACGAGCACCACGTCCTCTCGCTGCTTGATCTCCTTCATGGTGCCGTGGAGGCGGCGACAGAAGGGACACTGGAAGTCGGTGAACGAAATGATCGTCAGCTTCCCCGGCTCTTGGTGCCTCGCGAGGGCGGGCGGGAGCGGCTCCACGTCCGGGAACTCTGCCCACAGGTACGGGAGCGCCGTGACCAGGGCGCCGGCGATCCCCCAAGGGAGGGTCACGCGCGTCTCGAGCGACGGTCCGAGCAGCCTCTCCGCGTCCGCGTCGCTCTTCGTCGCGCGGGCGATCATGAGCGCCCCTACCGCCGCGACGACGGCGCTCGTGTCCACGATCATGCAATACGCGCAGAAAGCGCCGATGGAAACCTGGACGTAGACGAGCGACAGCGCGGTCAGCGCGCCGATCAGGGTGACGCCCGCCAGCACCTGCGTGGCGCGCCTCGACTGGAGGAACAGCGTCACCGCGAGCACGCCGGCGAAGACGGGCAGCGCGACGCTGGGCAGGGTGGCGCCCGGGATCAGATCGTGGACGGCGTCGGCGATCCGCTGGCCCACGTCGCTGGACCGGACCTTGAAGCAGTCCGACTCGGTCCCGCAGAAGGAGGCGTCCGCGAGGTTCCGGTAGTCGATGACCAGCGCGGCGGACGCGAAGATCGCCGCGCAGAGCGCGGCGCGGACGAGCAAGAGCCAGCGCGCCGGGGACATCTCGGAAGATGCCGCATAGCACGGAAGGACCCCCGTGGTAGAGGCAACCATGGCCGACGCGAAGGTGCCGCGCAGAACCGAGGTCGTCGACCTGCTCGCGTCCTTTGGCCGCGCCTTGCACGCGTCCGAGATCTCCTCCCGGCTCGGCGTCGAGCCCCGCCACGCCGGCGCCCTCAGCCGCGTCCTCGACGACCTCGTGGCCGACGGCACGGTGTCGGCGCTGGCCGGCCACCGCTTCCGCCTGGCGAAGAAGGAGCGCGACCGCGCGCGCGACCAGACGCAAGAGGGCTACCTGACGGTGCACGCGCGCGGCTTCGGCTTCGTCGCGCCCCTCGGCGGAGAGCCCGATCTGTTCATCCCCGCCGAGTCGATGGCCGGAGCGATGCACGGCGACCGCGTGCGCGTCCGCGTCGTCGCCCAGACGTCCCGCGGGGTCGAGGGCGCCGTCGCGGAGGTGGTGGAGCGCCGCGCGCCCAAGGTCTCGGGGATCCTGCGGCGCCGGGGCAAGAGCGCTTGGCTCGAGCCGGACGACACGCGCATCCGCGGCCCCATCGTGCTCGGTCGTCTGGACGAAGGGCGGGAGGGCCAGCTCGCGGTCGTGCTGATCGAGCGCTTCCCGGAGTCTCCGGACGAGAACCCCGAGGGCAAGGTGCTCGAGGTCCTCGGGGAGCCCGGGGACCCGGAGGTGGAGGTCCGCAAGATCCTGCTCGTGCACGGCGTGGAGGAGGAGCACACCCCGGAGGCGGTGCGCGAGGCCGAGACCTACGGTGCGGCCGTGGCCCCGGACGCCCTCTCGGGCCGCGAGGACCTCACGCACCTGCCGCTGCCGACGATCGATCCCGCCGACGCGCGCGATCACGACGACGCGGTCTGGGCGGAGCGCCTCGACGAGGGCGGCTACCGCGTCTGGGTCGCCATCGCCGACGTCTCCCACTACGTGCGGCCGGGCACGGCGCTGGACACGAGCGCCCGCGAGCGCGGCTGCTCGGTCTACCTGCCCGACCGCGCGATCCCGATGTTGCCGCGCGCGCTCTCCGCGCACCTCTGCTCGCTGGTCCCTGACGAGGTACGCCTCTGCCTCTGCGCCGAGATCGAGCTGGACGCGACCGGCGCCACCACCGGGTCGCGCGTCTTCGAGGGGTTCATGCGGTCGCGCGCCAAGCTCACGTACGAAGGCGTCGCGCGCGCGCTGGGCCTCACCACGCACGGGCCGCGCCAGGACGCCGCGGAGGAGATGGTGGACGACCTCCGCCTCCTGCGCGAGATCTCGAGCCTCCTCCGCGCGGCGCGGGCGCGGCGCGGCGCGCTCGATCTCGAGGTGCCCGAGGCCCGCGTGGCGGTCGACCCGGAGACGCGCGCGCCGGTCGCGATCGAGCGGCGCGCCCGGGACCCGGGGGTCGCCAAGTCCTACCAGATCGTGGAGGAGCTGATGCTCCTCGCCAACGAGACCGTGGCGGCGCTGCTGGTCGGGAGGAAGGTCCCCGCCGTCTTCCGCAACCACGCGGCGCCCGACCCGGAGAAGATCGCGCGCTTCGCTGCGCTCTGCGAGAAGCTGGGCGTCCCCTTCGACGCCGAGGACGCGACCGATCCGAAGAAGCTCTCCGTCTTCACGAAGAAGCTGCGTGACCACGCTCAGCGGGCGATCCTGGACACGCTGCTCGTGCGCTCGCTGAAGCAGGCCGTCTACGACGTGACGAACGTCGGCCACTTCGGCCTGGCGTCCAAGGCGTACGTCCACTTCACCTCCCCCATCCGGCGCTACCCGGATCTCTTGATCCACCGAGCCGTGCGGGCCCTCTCGCGGCGCGAGCACATCGGCCGCGACGACGCGGACATCGAGGCGCTGCGGACCGCGGCCGTCGTCGCCTCGGAGCGCGAGCGGCGCGCGATGAAGGTCGAGCGCGAGGTCGTGGACCTCTACCGCGCGCTCTTCATGCGGGAGTCCATCGGGGATCTCTACGCCGGCACGGTGATGGCCATCGTGTCCTCGGGCGTCTTCGTGGCGATCGACGATCCCTTCGTGGAGGTCTTGGTGCGGGCCGAGGGGCTCGGGGACGACGCCTGGGAGGCGGACGACGACGGCCTCGCGCTCGTGGCCACCCGCTCGGGCGAGCGCATCTCGCTCGGCGACTCGATGATGGTGGTCATCGAGGACTGCTCGATCCCGAAGCGCACCGTCACCGCCCGCCGCGTCAGCCTCCCCGAGCCGGAGAAGGCGAGAGCCGGCGGGGGCCGACCGCAGAAGCGGGCCTCAAAGAAGCAGGGGCAGACGAAGCCTGCGCCCCGAGAGAGCGCGGGCGGCCGATCCAAGAAGGGCGCGGCGCAGAAGGGCGGGCGGCGCGCCGACGCCCGCGGCAAGAAGAAGAAGCAGCGGCGGTAGGCCCGCGACCGCTCCGCGCGCGCCCGCCGTGAGCGACGAGCGTTCTCCGGACTCCCGCCTATCGTCGGAACCGCTCGAGGCGCTCGACCTCGTCGGCCACGTCGGCGCCGAGCTCGGCGAGAGCTCGGTAGTCGGCGAGCGCGCCGGGCTGATCGCCCACCGCCTCGCGCGCCTCGGCGCGGTTGAACAGCGCCTTCTCGTACGCGGGTGAGAGGGCGAGCGCGCGATCGAGATCGATGAGCGCCTCCCTGTCACGCCCGATCTGGTGCAGGACCCACCCGCGGTTGCAGTGGAACGACGGCTCGTCCGGCCGGAGGGTGATGGCGCTGGTGAGCGGGCCGAGCGACTCCTGGTGCCGATCGAGGCGACAGAGCGCGAGCGCTTCTCCCAGGAGCCACGACGGGTCCGGCAGCGCCCCGGCGTCGTTCGCGAGCACGGCCGCGGCGTGGAGATCCGCGGCCGCCGCCTCGAAGCGGTTGAGCTCGAAGGCGAGCATCCCGCGCGTCGCGACGAACTGGGGGTGCTCGGGGTCGAGCTCCACCGCCAGGTCCAGATCGGCGAGCGCCTCGACCCGGTTGCCCTGCTGTTTGCGCGCCACGTGGCGGTTGAAGTACCCCATGCTCGACGGGTCGCGCTGGAGATCCTGGGTGAAGCTCCGCTCCGCGTCGGCGAACCGGCCGGCTCGCAGCTCGGCGTTCCCCTTGTGGAAGAACACGTCCTTCCAGTCGGGGTCGAGCGCGGCCGCATCGCCCAGGTCGCGGATGGCGTCCTCGTAGCGGGCCATCCGGTAGAAGAGCGAGCCGCGCCAGGCGTGGTACTGCGCCGAGCTGCCGCCCTCGAGCTCGAGCGCGCGCGTGAAATCGGCGAGCGCGAGATCGTGGTTGCCGAGCTTGAGGTGCACCCCGCCGCGGTTGCCGAAGTACTTGCTCGCCGTGTCACGGAGACGGATCGCGTGGTCGTAGTCCTCGATCGCGCCGAGGTCGTCCTCGACCCGCGACCGCGCCATCGCGCGGTTGTAGTGGATCTCCGGATCGTCGACCTCCTCCAGGGCGCGCGTGTACCCGTCGATGGCGCGCGCGTAGTCGCCGGCCTCGAACGCTTGGTTCGCCTCCAGGAACGCGACGTCGGAGTCGAGCAGCCCCATCCGCACCTCGAGCGCGCCGTCCGCGCGGAGCGTGACGGCCTCGGTGATGCGGAGGTCACCCCGTTGCTTCTTCGGCGCGGCCTTCTTCGGCGCGGCCTTCTTCGGCGCGGCCCTCT
>CAZBJI010000057.1:0-18628 GCA_964492175.1 uncultured Polyangiaceae bacterium
TCGTGGTCAGATGTGTGCCCCCCCCCCCACATCGCCGGGGTCCGTCGAATCGTTGATGGTGCAACTACACACCGCAACCTCGATAACGGCCAACCAGAATTCTCTCCGCATGTTCGTCCCTCCCTCGCGCGATCAGGGTACGCCACCGCGCCTTCGTGTCAACGCGGCCGGAGAGCAGCTCGAACGAGCCGAGCCCCTCGTCGTGCACCCACCTCTATGCCTTCGCTCTCGGCCGTTGCGTGCGACGGCCGCCGCCGACGCGCTGCGCGCGAAGAAAGCGTATCCTGCCGTGCGATGCGCAGATCGTCGCTCCTCATCACCCTCGGCTTCGCGCTGACGTCGTGTGGCGACCCGTCCGGGTCACGATCCTCGAGCGGGGGAACCTCCGCGAGCTCAGCGGAGCCCTCCGCACAGGGAAGCGTACCCGCCGCACCGTCCTCGAGCGCGTCGGCCCGTCCCGCGAGAGCGTTCCCCGCCATCCGCGACAACTCCTCGGTGGGCTCGTTCACGTCCGGGGCGGCGCTCGAGGTCCGCGCCTTCGTGAGCCGCTTGACGACCAAGGACTCCATCCTCGTCGCCATCAAGCTGCGCCCAGAGAAGCCGCTGGACCAGGGGCACCCCTGGTACGAGGAGACGTTCGACTGGAGCGAGGCGCTCACGACCCTGCGCGTCGAGGTGGCCGGACCGGGCGGCAAGCATGAGCTAGCCATCCTCGAAGCGCCCAAGACTCCGGTGACCTGGCAGCTCGCCAACTTCAAGCAGGCTCTGGAGATCGGCCCCGCCGCGCTGACGCTTCGTCATCGGGGAGGGATCGCCCGCGCGGATCGTCTGGCTTGGAAGACGCCGCCGCCGTCGTTCCTGGAGAAGCCGGGCAAGTACACGGTGACCATCTCGAGCGAGATCAAGACCAAGGCGACGACCCTCAGCGTGGCGTCCAAGCCGATCGAGATCGAGGTGGTCGAGGCGGGGCCCTCGCAGCTCACGCTCGCCGAGCTGGAGGCTGCGGCGAGCAAGGCGGCGAACGGGGGCGCTGCGCCGACGCCTTTTTCTGCTGCGCTCCACGGTCCGCCGATAGAGGACGTCGACGGCAACCGCTCGTTCGAGCTTCGCAGCGCGAGTCTCGGGTACGACGTGGACATGGTCGAGGTGCTCCTCGACCCGAGCGGCAAGCAGCTCCACGTGAACCAGTACAAGCACTTCACGTGCGTAGCGGCAGGCACCGCGATCGCCACGCCCGACGGTCCGGTGCCGGTCGAGGCGCTTCGCGTCGGCCACCAGGTCTCGTCATTCGACGTCGAGGGGCGCCGTCCGGCCGTGGCGACCGTGGTCGCGGTCGAGAGCGCAAGTACGGATCGACTGATCCGAATCGGCGACCTGCGCGTGACCGCATCGCACCCGATCTTCGTCGACGGCACCTGGCGTTCGGCCGAGACGATCGAGCCGGGCATGCGCCTGCTCCGGCAAGGAGGCGGCGAGCTCGCGGCGGCGCCCGAGCTCCAAGCAGCGAGCTCGATGGTCTACGACATCTCGGTGACCGAGCCGCACAACTACTTCGCCGGCGGCGTCCTCGTTCACAACAAGGCCGTCAGCGTCCCCCTCCACGACGGCGCCGCGTGGGATGGCTGGTTCTCGCGACGCTACCTCGGGCGGTAGAGGCTCGCTCCGAGCGAGAGAAGTCCCGGACGGACCGCTCCCGTTCCGACGGAACTGCGCCGGATCACACCAGCGCGCGGCCCCGCGGCGCCCCGCTACTCCTTCACGAACTCCGTGACGCCGCGCTCGTGGCGCTCGCGCACCTTGGGCCCGGGCCCGGGCTCCGGCGGAGGAGGCGCGGCGGCGCGCTCCTCCACCGTGTCCCAGAGATCGAAGCGCGTCGAGACGCCGAGGGAGAACAGCCCGTAGCTCGTGAAAGACGGCGCATCGGTCAGCGTCGCGACGCGGGCGCGGGTGGTGAGATCCGCGGACCACGCGTCGTAGAACCGCCACGCGAGGCCGCCGCCGACGTAGATCTCCGTTCGGACGTTCGAGCCCTCGAGCCCGACGTCCCCGTCCCAGAGCTCCTCCCCTTCGTGCGCGAGCGTCGCCTCCGCGAAGGGCGCGAGCACACCGTCGAGGAACGACACGCTGACGCGATGGCTCGCGTAGAGACGCACCGGCGCCCGATACCCCTCGTCGTTCTCGTACGCGTTGAAGAAGCCGAGACCGCCGAGGCCGAGGGTGACGGGCACCTTCGTCCCGGGCGCGATCGTGTAGCCCATGCCGAAGCCCACCATCGGCACGACGGTGCCCGTGCCCGCCTGGAGGTGCTGGTGCCGCTTGCCCTGCCTCCCCAAGGCGTAGGGGTTGGGCTCCGTGCGACCGACCGGGAAGGAGGCGCCCAGCCGGAGCAGGCCGACGAACGGCCCCTGGACCGACGCGAGCCTCGCGAGGAGCCACGGGTCGGTGACGTCGACCAGCGTCTCGTCGTGGTGGTGCGTGTCGTCCGGCACCTCCTTGGGGGTGCCGTCGAGCTCGGAGTACGTGGGATTCACGTCGGCGATCCGGAGGCTCCACCGCGTATCGACGGCGAACCAGGGGGTGATCCCGAGCGACGCGTCGAACACCGTCTCCGCCAAGACCTGATCGACGTGGTGGTTGTACGGGGTCGGCGGCGGCCCACCGTCGTAGCACTCCGGGCCGAGATCGGGGCAGTCTGCCACGTGCGACACCGAGAGCGGGACGATGGATTGCTCCAGACGGAGCGTCAGCTCGCCCGGGTTGATCGCCGTCGCCGCGGACCCGCCGACCGGCAGGTTGGGGTTCGTTCAGGCCGCTCAGGCCTCGCCGCGGGCCTCCGCGGGCCACGCGAGCACGACGCCCAGCAGCGCGATGGGGGCGAGCCTCACTTCGCCTCCGCCGCCTTGTTCACGGCGGCGTCGAGCTTGGCGAGGTCGAGCCCGGTCACGGTGTCTGCCTGCTTGCCGGCCTTGTCGAACACGATGACGTACGGGAGCTCCTTGATCCCCTTCAGGTAGCGCTGTCCGAGCGGCGTGTCCCAGTCACCGACGTCGAGCTTCCGGTACGCGACGTCCTGACGCGCCTCGAGCATCTTGAGCACGTGGGCGTCGAGCGTCCGGCAGGGCTCGCACCACTTGGCGGAGAAATCGACGATGGTGACCTTCCCGGCGGCGAGGTGCGGCGCCAGATCCGGCACGTCCTCTCCGTCCATCGCGAGCTGCTTCACGTCGGTGCCCTCCTTGGGCTTCTCCCAGGGGAGGTAGGCGCCCTTTCCGGCGCCGAGGACGAGCTTCCACTCCTCCTTCTCGGGCTTGTTCTTCTGCGCGAGCGCGAGGACGTCCACGCCCGGATCGGCGATCACCGTGAGCTCCGCCTTCCGGTTGTCGAAGGCGGTCTTGTGGACGCCCTCTTGCTTGATGAGGACGCGCGCGAGGTCCTCCCCGCACTCGGCGCAGTCGAGGTCCGTAAACGAGAGCACGGTCGTGCTCGCGTCCTTCGGGGGACCGCCGCTGGTGCAGGCGCTCAGCAGCGCAGCGAGCATGAGAGAGCGAACCTTCATCGAGCCATCCTTCCGACGATAGTTCTTGCCCGAAGGGCCCCCGCGAGGCAAGCCACTATCCGCCCGCGCGGTGTCGGGGCTGCCGGCGTTGAGCGTGGCCCGAACGGTCAGGTGCGGCGACGGCGGACCTTCGCGGCGGCAGCCCATGCAGCGACCGCGAGCGCGAGGCCCGCCGGAGCGCCGGCGCGTAAGGAGAGCTGGCTAGATCGAGGCTGAGCGGAGCCGCAGCGCGTTGGCGATGACCGACACCGAGCTCACGCTCATCGCGGCCGCCGCCAACATCGGGGAGAGCAGCAGGCCGACGAAGGGATAGGCCACGCCGGCGGCGATGGGGACACCGACGGCGTTGTAGGCGAAGGCGAAGAAGAGGTTCTGGCGGATGTTCGCCATCGTCGCGGCCGAGAGGCGGCGCGCCCGGGCGATGTCTCGGAGGTCGCCGCGCACCAGCGTCACACCCGAGCTCTCCATCGCGATGTCCGTCCCGGTGCCCATCGCGATCCCTACGTCGGCGCGGGCCAGCGCCGGCGCGTCGTTGATCCCGTCGCCCGCCATCGCCACCACGCGGCCCTCGCCCTGGAGCTTCGCGACGACGGCAGCCTTCTGATCGGGCAGCACCTCGGAGACGACCTCGACGATCCCGAGCTTCCTCGCCACCGCCTCCGCCGTCGCCTTGCTGTCGCCCGTGAGCATGACGACGCGGATCCCGATCTCGCGGAGGTCGGCGAGGGCCGGCGCGGTCGTGTCCTTGATCGGGTCGGCGACGGCGAGCAGGGCCCCGAGCGCGCCGTCGACACCGAGGAACATCACGGTGGCGCCGCCCCGCTCGAGCTCCTCGGCGCGCGCGGCGACCTCGGGCGAGATCGTGACGCTCTCTTCTCGCATGAGCCGCCGGTTGCCGAGCAGCACCCCGCGGCCGCCGACACGTCCGCGCACGCCGCGACCCGTGGAGGAGGCGAACTCCTCGACGCCCTCCCGCGCGGCGCCGAGCGCTTCCGCGCCGCGGACGATGGACTCCGCCAGGGGGTGCTCGCTGGGTCGCTCGAGCGCCGCGGCGATCGCGAGGACCTCCCGCTCCTCGAGAGCGCCGAACGGGTGGACGCCGACGAGCTCCGGCTTGCCGCGGGTGAGCGTGCCGGTCTTGTCGACCACGACAGTGTCTACCTCGCGCAGCCGCTCCAGCGCCTCGGCGTCGCGAAAGAGGACGCCCATGGTCGCGCCGCGCCCCGTGGCGACCATGATGGACATGGGCGTCGCGAGGCCGAGGGCGCAAGGGCACGCGATGATCAGCACCGCCACGGCGTTGACGAGGGCGTTCGCGAGGCGAGGCTCGGGGCCCACGGCGGCCCACGCCACGAACGTCACGACGCTGACCCCGATGACGGACGGCACGAAGTACCCGGACACGACGTCGGCGAGGCGCTGGACCGGAGCGCGGCTCCGCTGCGCCGCCGCCACCATGGACACGATCCTCGCGAGGAGCGTCTCGGCGCCGACCTTCTCCGCGCGCATCACGAGGGCGCCGGTCCCGTTGAGCGTCGCGCCCACGAGGTGGTCGCCCTCGCCCTTCACGACCGGGATCGGCTCGCCGGTGATCATCGACTCGTCCACGGTGCTCGCCCCCTCGAGCACCACCCCGTCCACGGGCACCTTTTCGCCTGGCCGCACGCGGAGCCGATCCCCCACGGCCACGCGCTCCAGCGCTACCTCCTCTTCGGCGCCGTCGGCGCGGAGGCGCCGCGCCGACTTGGCGGCGAGCCCGAGCAGGCCTCGGAGCGCGGCCCCGGTCTTGCTCCGCGCGGAGAGCTCGAGCACCTGCCCGAGAAGCACCAGCGTGACGATGGTCGCACCGGCCTCGAAGTACACTGCGACGCCGCCTGCGGCGTCGCGGAACCCCGACGGGAAGACCTGGGGCGCGACCGCCGCCACCACGCTGTAGCCGTAGGCAGCGGCCACGCCGAGCGCGATGAGCGTGAACATGTTGAGGCTCTTGTTCCTGATCGACGCGACGCCTCGCTCGTAGAACGGCAGCGCGGCCCACAGACAGACGGGCGTCGCCAGGGCGAGCTCGAAGAAGACGCGCTCGCGGTGCCCGACGGCACGCGAGATGGCGTGGCCGAGCGCCATGTCGCCCATCGCGATCACGAGGAGCGGGGCCGCGAGGGCGAGGGCGACCCAGAAGCGCCGCTTCATGTCGCGCAGCTCCCCGTCGTCGGACGGCTCCTCGGTCGGCACCTCGGGCTCCAGGGCCATGCCGCACTTCGGGCACGCGCCTGGCCCGACCTGCCGCACCTCGGGGTGCATCGGACAGGTGTACATGGCGCCTGGCGCTGGGGCCGGCGCAGGCGCGACCTCGGCCGCCCCGGCGAGGTACCGCGACGGATCGGCGACGAACTTCGCGAGGCACTTCGGGTTGCAGAACCACGTCTCGACGCCGTCGTGGACGTGGCGATGCCGAGGAGGCGCCCTCACCGTCATCCCGCACACCGGGTCGATCCGCGCGTCGGTCGGCGCGCCTTCCTCCGAGGGGGCGAGGTCGGTGTCCATCCAGGCCGAGCCTTGGCACCCTGGGCCGACGCCAGCAAGCGGCGGGATCGCCGCGGCGCGCCTGGCGGTGGAGCCCGTGTAGGGTCTTCACCCTACAACCGATGGATCAGCCGCGATCCGGGGATTCACCTCCAAGGGGCACAGAGAGCCCGATCTTCGCAGGAATCATGGCGCGTACGACGTGGCACGAGGGGTGCACTAGTCAGACCACATGCGCCTACGTCGATCGCTCGCAGCCGCCGCCGTTTCGCTCGCCGGTCTCGTCGGATGCGCCACGGAAGACACCATCCCCGCCACCGACGAGGGCGCCGGCGGCAGTGAGGCCGCGCTCCTTTGTACGCCGGGCAAGCAGACCCGCTGCGCGTGCCCTGGCGCCGCGGACGGCGTCCAGGTGTGTAACGATGAGGGCGACGCCTTCGGCGCCTGCGAGTGCTCGGGCAGCCCATCCACGACGAGCAGCACGAGCGGCGCGGGAGGTGGCTCGGACTGTGGGGACGGCGCCTGCGGCGACGGCGAAGACTGCCACACCTGCGAGGCAGACTGCGGCACGTGCGAGCCGTGCACGCTCGGCCCGTCGTGCGACGCGGCGCAGATCCCGCCCTCGGCGATGACGCACGTCCCCTCCCTCGACAACGTCATGGCTCCGATGGGGAAGGCTCAGATCCTCGCGCGGCTCGCTGGCCGCGTCGACCGCGGCGAGCGCGGCGTCCGCATCGTCGCCGCGGCGCTCGAGGCGCCGACGGCCGGCGAGGCCATGGTCGTCGCGGCGCTCCGTGAGACGTTCGACGAGCATCCGGCCCTCGGCGCGCGCCTGCGGTCCCAGCTCGAGCGCGCCGGCGCGGCGACGCTGCGCGATCTGCCGCAGATCGACCTCGATCCGCCCACCTACACGGCGATGGACATCTCCTATCCCGGTGGCACGCCGGAGTGTGGCGCTCCGCTGCTCCGCATTCGCGCCGCGACCGTCGTGGTGCACGAGGAGGACGACGACTTCGCCAACGACATCGTCTACTGCGCGCTCTCCAGCGAGGCCATGCTCGGGGCAGAGATCCGGGTCACGCCCAAGACCCCGAACCTGGACGAGGGGGACTCTCACACCTTCGCGATCGAGAGCGGCATCTTCTGGGGTCAGGCGGAGCCGATGACGCCGGGCGGAAACCTCCTGCTCACCTACGACTGCTTCGAGGCGGACTCGTCGGAGGGCTACGGGAACCTGATCGGGGCGATCGGCCAAGCCGCCGGCCAGCTCGGCGGCATCGCCGGAGACAACGGCTGGATCTTCGACACGATCTCTGCCGTGGCGCCCGTCATCCAGGACGCCGTGGCGCTCGACTCCGATGATCACCTCTTCAACGCGCAGCAGACGATCGACATGAGCGCGCAGATGGACCTCACGAACGGCCGGTTCTGGTCCGTGCGCCGTTCCGGCACGCACATCAACAGCGACTGGGACTGGGAGCTCCGCGTCGAGGCGTGGGGCTGCGCGCAGTACGGCGAGCCCTGAGCGCGTCCGAGCCGGCGCACGCCGGGCCGAGGGGCACGCGGACCGTCGGCACGATCTTGGCAAGGACGGCTCGACGTGACCGCGAACCGAGCCTTTCACGACGCCGCGTCCCACTTCGAGACCGAAGAGGTCGCCGAAGCGTCGGCTTTGGGACGAACGTTCACGGTCGGGATCGCGCTGGATGATCCTGCCACCCGCAACCGCGTTTCGGAGCTGCTCCGCCACCAGGGGTTTCGGATCGTGGAGCACGCCACGGTGGAAGAGCTCGCCCGGGCTGGCGCCGCGTACGACAGCGCGTGCCTCCCGCTCGAGCCGTCGATCCTCCGGCGGCTCCGGAGCCTACGTGAGGCGAGCCCCGACCTGCCCTACATCCTGGTCACCTCCGCCCACGAGATCGGTGACCTCGCGCGCGCCGTCGGCGCGGGCGCGTTCGACGTCGTGACCGCCGGCGAAGTGGAGCGCGTGGTCTTCTCGATCCGTCGCGCGATCGAGCACCGCGCGCTGCTCCAGAAGATGCGAGGGCTCGAGGCCACGTTGCGCGGGCGCGCGCCCTCGACCGACGCGGTCGCCTTCCCGGAGGGCCGCGTCGTCCCTCTTTCCAAGCTTCAGCGGGACGCCATCGAGCACGCCCTCCGCGTCACGCGCGGGTGCATGACGCGCGCCGCAGTGGAGCTCGGCATGGGCCGGGCGACGCTGTACAGACGACTCGACGAGCTGGGCCTGCGTCGCGTCGACGCGCAGCGCCGCTGACCGCTGGCCACGCGCGCCGACGCGGACCTACCTCGTCGCCGTCCATTCGGTGGGTCCCCCTCAACTCGGGTTCTGATAAGCATAGGGCGTGTCACGGAAGAGGAGACCCCACGTCGCCAGCATGGAGGAGATCCGCATCCGCCGCGACGGCGCGTACGCGATCATCGAGTACCAGGACGACTCGGTCGCGACGACGCAGTATCACCTCGGCGCGGATCGCCTCGCGCGCATGAGCGACGAGGACATCCTCATGGTCTGGAACGCGGGCCTCGCGACCAAGGAGGACGACGTCCGCTCCCGGCGCGACATGAGCGGCGCGCTGAGCCGGAGCGGCGTCTTGTCTTGCGTCGTGAGGGAGGCCCCGGAAGGCCCCGACCAGCCGTTCCTCGTCGCGGACGGCCGTACGTTCACCGCCCTCGAGCTCGCGCGGTTCCTCGGCACGCACGTAGGCTGGACGGTTCGCATCGAGCTCGTCGCGCCGGACCCCGGCGAGCCCACGTCCTAGCCGCTGCCACGGAGACGTGGTGTCCGCGCGAACAACGGCGAGGTCGCCGGTGAGGTGATGGTTCCCGAGACCAGCGCCGGCCGGTCCGGCGCCGTCAAGGCGACGGCACCACCGTCACCGTCACGTCCACCACGCCCTCTCGGATCATGCCGAGCTCCTCCGCGGCGCGCCGCGAGAGGTCCACGATCCTCGACGAATCCCCGAACGGACCACGATCGTTGACGCGGACACGGACGGATCGGCCGTCGGGCCGGGCGACGACGATCCAGGTGCCGAGCGCGAGCGTCCGGTGCGCCGCCGTGAGCGCCCGGGGATCGTACGGCTCCCCGCTGGCGGTCGACCGCCCAGCGAGCTTGTCCGAGTAGAAGCTCGCGCGGCCCCGCGCGATCGGCCCCGACGCCGCGGCGGGCGCATCGCGCGCCGCGGCGGGTGGCGCGGCGATGGCCGCGCCGTCGCGCTCGCTGGGATCGGCGCCTGGCGCACGTGGAGCCCTGACGTCCGCGCACGCGAGCGCCGCGAGCGCGACCGCCCCGCTCGGCGCGAGTCTTCTCACCTCACGGAGGACGATCACCCGAACGGCTTGGCGCGGGCGGTCGCCTCCTCGACGAGCTTCTTGAGGTCCTCTTTCTTCTTCGGCTTGAGCGTGATCTCGGCGCCGCCGTCGACGTCCTTCACGGTCGCGTCGGTGGCCTCGAGCACCGCCGGGCAGCGGCCCTCCTTCGCGCCACCCTTGCCCTCGCCACCGTGCTCCTTGCCGTCCCCCTCGTGCTTGCGCTCGGCGCTCTTCTTGGCGCGCTCGCGGATCTCCTTCACGTCGGCCTCGTTCTTGGGGTCCTTGGCCACGACCGTGACCACGATGGCGCCGCCCGCCTCCTTCACGCTGGTCTTGGCGTCCTTCACCGCGCTGGCGCAGTTCGCCATCTTGCGGTCGCCCTCGTCGCCGGGCTTCTCGAGCGCGGCGAGGCGCTCCTTGGTCTCGCGGCGGAGCCAGTCCACCTCGCTGGCCTCCTTCGAGATCACGGTGAACGTGGAGCCGCCGTCGACGTCCTCCACCTTCACCTCCGTGCCGCCCAGCACGATCGGGCAGCGGCCCATCACGCCGCCGCCTCCGCCCTGGCCGGAGTGCTGGGGCTTCGTGCTCTCGCCCTTCGCGCGCTCGACGATGGTCTTGGCGCGCTCGCGGATCTCGTCCGTGCCGGCCTTGTCCGCGGCCTTGATCGTGAGCTGGACGCCCTTGTCGACGTCCTTCACCTCGGTCTTCGCGCCCGGCGCGGCGTTCGGGCAGTGGCTCATCTTGCCCTTCTCGTCTCCGGCGGCGGCGCTGGACGCCGCCGAGGCCGATGGCTTCGCGGGCGTGGAGGCTGCGGGCTTCGCCGAGCCGGTCGTGGCGGGCTTGGCGGCGCTCCCGGAAGGCGCCGGACCTCCCCCCGAGTCTCCACA
This sequence comes from uncultured Polyangiaceae bacterium, assembly GCA_964492175.1. Lineage (GTDB taxonomy): Bacteria > Myxococcota_A > Polyangia > Polyangiales > Polyangiaceae > Xiheicaenibacterium. The sequence goes on from CAZBJI010000057.1 coordinate 10,300, forward strand.
GGCGATGGCTCCGACGAGTACGAGGGCCGCTGCGATCAGGGTCTTGTGCATGTTCTCTTCACCGTTCGAGGTAGACGCGGATCTTCCGGACGCCCACGATGCGCGGCACGGGGTCTCCGCCGCGTCCGAGCCGTCCGCCGCGGCCATGGTACCCAGGGAACGGCGCTTGGGGAGATACCATCGTCGCCACCACCTCGCCGCGCCGGCTCACCAGGAGGGCAGGCTGCGGCGCCTCCACGTCCTTCGGGACGCGCAGCAGCACCTCCGGCCCGTCCTCGCCGGACACCGCGAGCACGGCGCCCTCGCGCTTCGCGGCCTCGCCGAGCAACGTCGCGAGCCGCCAGCCCCGTCGATCCTCCTCGGAGAACTCCGGCGGGACGGCGTCGAGCCTCGCGGGATCGATCGGCTTTGCCGCGGCGCCGTCCACCTCCACCGCGATGGTGATCTGCGGCAGCGCGTCGCTCTCGGGCGGCGGCGGCTTCGGGGACCGCTTCGCCTCCGTGAGGTCGGAGCCGTCTTGGCAGGAGCACAGCGCGAAGACCAAGACGATCCGCGCGAGGTCAGGCGTCTTCCAGGCCATGGGTCCTCTCCTTCTGCCCGATCGGGTGTCGTGGGGGCGCCGACGCGCGTCCCGGCGCCGTGGAGGGGCGCTCCCGCTCCGCGAGGAGCATGTCCGGATCGCCCCGCTCCTCGATCCGTCCCCCCTGGATGCAGACCACGTGATCCCCGAGCGCCCGAGCCTCCGCGCGATCGTGCGTCACGTGGACCACCGGGACGCCGAGGTCACGGCTCGCGGAGCGCACGTCGGAGGCGAAACCGTAGCGGAGATCCGAGTCGAGCGCGGAGAAGGGCTCGTCGAGGAGCACGACGCGCGGCGACATCGCGAACGCCCGGGCCAGGGCGACGCGCTGGGCCTCTCCGCCCGAGAACGTGGCGGGACGCCGCAGCTCGAGGTGTCCCGCACGGAAGCGCGCGAGCGAGGCGCGCGCGCGCTCCCGACGCGCCTCCTTCTCGAGCGCCCTGTCGATCCCGTAGGCGACGTTCTCGAGCGCGCTCATGTGGGGGAAGAGCGCGAGCGACTGGAACACGTAGGCGACGCGGCGGCGCTCCGGCGGCCACGCCACCCGCGCGCTCGTGTCGAGCCAGACGTCGTCGCCGAGCCTCACGTACCCGGCGTCGGGCCTCACGAGGCCCGCGATGACGCCGAGGATGGTGCTCTTGCCGGACCCCGACGGGCCGAAGAGGATCGTGACGCCAGGCGGCACCTCGAAGTCGACGTCGAGCGAGAAGCCGCCGCCCGCCCGCGCGAGCTTGACGCGCACCTCGAGCGAACGATCAGCCGGCATCGGCACGGCTCCCGAGCTTGTTGACCGCGTAGAGCAGCGTCACCGCGACGGCCGTGAGCGCGAGCACCATGCCGAGCGCCTCGGTCTCACGCCGCGCCTGGAGGGCGTCGTAGATGGCCAGCGACGCCGTCTGGGTCTCGCCGGGGATGTCCCCCGCCACCATCAAGGTCACGCCGAAGTCACCGAGCGCCCGGGCGAACGCGAGCATCGTCCCCGCGACGATGCCGCGCGTCGCGAGCGGCAGGTGCACCGTGAAGAAGGTGCGCCCGGGGCCCGCGCCGAGGGTCCGCGCGGCCAGGAGGAGCGTCTTGTCGACCCCCTCGAGCGCCGCGCGGGCGTTCTTGACGATCAGGGGGAACGCGCCGATCGACGCCGCCACCACGGCCCCCACGCGGGTGAACACGATGGGCTCCCCCGTGAGCGACTCGAAGGCTTGCCCGATGGGGCTCCGCCGCCCGAGCGCGACGAGCACGTAGTAGCCGAGCACCGTCGGGGGCAAGACCATGGGCGCGGTGAAGACGACGTCCAGCACGTCGCGCCCTGGGAAACGCCGCGTCGCCAAGAGGAGCGCGACCGCGACGCCGAGCACGAACGCGATGGCGCAGCCCACCGTCGCGACCTGGAGCGAGAGCCACAGCGGTGCGAGGTCCACCGTCAGCCCTCTCGGCGCGTGACTTCTCGAGATCGCGCCCCGGCCACGGGGCTATTTCTCGGCCACCGGCAGCGCCTCGCCCGGGAGCAGGAAGCCGAACCTCTTCATGATCGATCGCCCCTCGGGCGAGCCGATGAACGCGGCGAACTCCTTGGCCGGCCCGGCGCGCTCTGGCTTGCCGCAGACCACCAGCGCCTGCTCGAGGGGCTTGTGGAGGGCGTCGTCCACGAGCGTGTACTTGCCCTTCGCGACGATCGCCAGGGACAGGGCGACGATGGCGACCTCGGCGTTCCCAGACTCGGCGAACTGCAGCGTCTGCGAGACGTTCTCCCCGTAGACCAGCTTGCCCTTGATGCCGTCCCAGAGGCCCTTGGTCGTGAGCGCCTCCTGCGCCGCCTTCCCATAGGGCGCGTGCTCGGGGTTCGCGATCGCGATCTTGGTGAAGCGCGCGTCGGTCAGCTCCGAGAGGTCCTTCACCGCGTCACCCTGGGTCGTATAGAGCACGATGCGGCCACGCGCGTAGAGCGTCTTGGTCTCGCCGTCGCAGCCCGCCTTCGCCACGACCTCGTCGACGAACGAGACGTTCGCCGCAGCGAACACGTCGAAGGGGGCGCCGTCGATGATCTGCTTGGAGAGGAGCCCCGTCGACCCGAAGGTCACCTTGGTCTTCTTGCCTGTCTTCTTCTCGAAGGCCTTCGAGATTTCCTCGAAGGCGCTCGTGAGGTCGGACGCCGCGGCGACGCGGACCGTCTGCGCCTCCTCGCTCGCGGACGGAGCGCCGCACGAGAGGAGGAGCATCGCGCACGTCAAGGCGCCGAACAGCAGCGCGCGGCGGGCACGCTCACCGATCGTCGTAGATGATCGTTCCGACATCTTCGCCCTCCAGGGCTCGGGTCAGGTTGCCTCGGACCAGGCCGTTGACGATCTGGACCTCCTTGCACGAGCGGGCTCGCGTGAGGTACTGCACGACCACGCGCTCGACGATCATGTCCGGCAGATCCAGCGCGAGGAGCTCTCGCGCGCCGATCCGGGGGATGAGCTTGGCGTGCTTCGCCTTCTTCGGGTCGTCGTCGTAGAGCCCGTCCTCGTCCTTCACGAAGATCGCGCGTCGCTGGCCCAGCACCTCCGCCGACAAGAACACCCCCGCGTCGGTGCGGTTCAGCGGGATGCGGCCCTCGTCGTTGGGCTTCTCCCAGTAGGCGAACGGCGGCATGCCGGTGAGGATCGGGATGCATCCCAGCTTGAAGTAGAGCGGCAGCTTCTCGAAGTCGTCGTGCATCATGTAGATGCCGCCGTGCTTGGCGAGCAGCATTTGGAGCATCCGCGCGTTCTGCCGGGGCACGTAGCCGCCCAAGGCGGCGAGCACTCCGGTGGGCAGCTCGAGCTCGGAGCCGAGCGCGTAGATGTGCCGGGCGCGCGTGCCGCCGCCGCAGCAGACGAGCAGCTTGTACTTGTCCTTGGCCGCGACGATCTCGTCCAAGATCGGAAAGAGCGCGGCCCGCCCCCGATCCATCACGGACTGCCCGCCCACCTTGAGGACCTTCACGTCGGGCATCATGGCCACCGGCGAGTAGTCGATGCCGCCGCTGGACGTGGTCAGGGTGGACCCGCTGAGAGAGCTCTCGATCGTCTTTCGCTCAAGCATCGGTCATGACTCCCTTCCGACGGGTGATGACGGTCCCGACGTCGTGCCCGTCCAGCGCGCGCAGGAGCTGCTCGGGCTTCAGGCCGTTGACGATCTGCACGCGCTCGACGTGCTTCGCCGCCTTCCATGCGCTGAAGAGCGCGCGGTCGAGGATGAGCTCGTCCGGGAGCCGCGGGTAGAGGTCGTCCAGATCGGCGCTCGCGATGAGCTCCGCCCCGGGGTCGGTCTTCGGATCCTTCGTGTAGAGGCCGTCCTCGTCCTTGACGAAGACGATGCGCTTCATCCCGAGGACCTCGGCGTGAATGAACACCCCGAAGTCCGAGCCGTGCGAGGGCAGCGGCCCGTCCTCCGGCGGAGGCTCCCAGAAATGGTACGGCGGGGTCGAGATGACGATCGGGAGCATCCCGCTCTCCAGGTAGAGGGGCAGCTCCCAGAAGTGCTCGCGCTGCATCACGATCGAGCCGTGCTTCGCGAGGAGGGCGTTGAGGAAGACCGCGTTCGCCTCCTCCATCGCGCCCACGAGCTGCGCGATGCCGCCGGTGGGCAGCCCGAGGTCGAGCGCCACGGAGAGCGTGTGCCGCACGCGCGTGCCGCCCCCGACGGCGATCACGATTGGGTGCTTCTTGCGGAGGTGCATGATCGCCTCGACGAGCGGCAGGATCGCCGCCTTGCCTCGATCGAAGATCGACTGCCCTCCCAGGCTGACGAGCGTCACGTGCGGGAGGATCGCGAACTCGGTGTCGGACCGCGTCTTGGCCGCCACGCGCCTGTCCACGAGGGACTCCCGCATCAGCGTCGACTCGATGTGCGTACGACCATCATCCGACACCAGCTTGCTCATGACTCTCCTTGGATGGGGAAGTGGGCTCCAGGCCCTTGACCAGAGACGGCTCGAGCGCGGTGATCACGGGACGGACGAGGAGACCGGCGAGGGTGCCGAAGACCACGTGGACCGTGAGGCCGGGCAGGAGGAACGCGAATGCTACCGCGGGAGGCTGTGCAAGGAGCGTGACAATGAAGATGGAGGCGTACCTCCCGGCGGCCACGAGGGCCCCGTGTAACATCCATGTAACCTTGCCCGGGCGCCGCCCACGCAGGGTGAGCAGGGGCACGGTGAGGTCGCAGAGGAGCCCGGGGACGACGTGCTTCGCGATCTCGAAGACGCCGTACTTTCCGTCACCGGAGAGGAACGAGACGACGCCGAGCACGAGGCCCGTCACGGTCGCGCCGAACCGCCCGCGCGTGACCAGGCTCGCGACCACGTAGAGCGGCGTGAGCAGCACGAGCTTGTGTCCGGGGGCGAACGGGATCGACGGCAGAACCTTCACCATCTTGATGGCGAGCATGGCCAAGGCCACCCCCGCCACGCGGGCCGCGTCTGCAGCGAGCGCGCGCTGCTCGGGCCGGATCCGATCTCCGAGGTGCTCTTCGGCGCGCGCGATGTTTCGCTCGACGCCGCGGACCAGGACGCCCACGTCGCCGCGCGCCAGCCGTCGCACCGCTGCGAAGAACCCCTCGCCGCGCTCGGTCGGAGCGTGACGCCGGCCGCCTCCACCGCCGCCGCCTCCGCCGCCACCGCCGCCGCCTCCGCCACCGCCTCCGCCGCCGCCTCCGCCGCCCAGCAGCGACAGCACCGCGTCGATGGGGAGCGCGACCGAGAGCGGCGCGCCGAGCTTGGAGAGCCCCGTGACGAGCGCGCGCTCGTCTCCGGCGCGCGCGACCTGCGACCCCATCACCACCGCGAGGACGCGCAGCACCATCGCCGCGCCGGCGACGACGCCGCTCACGTTCACCGACGCACCGAGACCGAGGAGCTCGACCCGCTCCCAGCGGTCCGTCGATGGATCTTCGGCGAAGAACGCGAACGAGAGGATGATGATCGCCGCGAAGCCCCAGAGCTTCGTCACCTGGCGAAGGAGGCGTCGAGCGCCGAGCCCCACCGCGAGCCACATGATCGCCTGCGAAGCCGCGGCGAGGGCCAGGTGCTCGGGGCGATGGAACGCGAACACCCCGATCGCGACCAGCCCTAGATAGAGCACGCGCAATCGGGGATCCGGGGACCGCATCGGGTCCAGGCTAGCTCACGTCACAGGCAGGGGCCGGCTTGCCACCGGGCGAGCGTGTCGTTCACCAGCGTCTCGACGCCGGTCTTGATGCCCGGCGGCAGGTTGTACATCGGGTGGCAGTTGGTGTTCTCGGGGCAGCTCGCCGCCTCGAGGCCCTTGTTGACGAAGCGGTTCGCGGGGATGAGCGTCTCGAACGCGCCGTTCGCGTTCACGGTGCCGGTCACGAGGCGCTTCACGTAGGGGAACATCTTGTTTTTCTCGAACGTCTCCTGGACGTTCGAGCTGAGGAACGCGCCTCCGTCACCGGAGGTGTGGCAGCCGCGGCACTCGCCCGCGTTGGCGGTGTCCGCCAGCGGCAGCATGGCCATGTTCTCCTCCCACTCGGTGAGGTCCATGCAGTTCGCGAACTCGTCGAGCGCCTGATCGAGGGTCTTGCCGGTGGGGGGGTTGGTGCCGCCGCCGCCGACGAGGCCGCGCTCGTCTGCTTCCTTCTGGAGCCACGCGGAGACCAGGCTCTCCTGGTCGACCGTCAGGGCCGGACCGGCGTGCTCGCCGTGCTGCACGAGGTTCGAGTTCTCGGGCACCGCGATGAGCGAGGGGGCGTAGCCGGTGATGGCCGTGTAGGAGGTCTCGGCGTCCAGCGTCAGGAAGATGGGCGCGCCCGACTCGCCGGTGGAGTGACAGCTCCCGCAGTCGCCCGAGATGGCGGGGAAGACTGTCGAGACGAACATGTCGTGGGCCGACGTGCCGCCCGCCGACGCGGTGCCGGAGCCGCTCCCGGAGCCGCTTCCGTTGCCGGACCCGCTCCCGTCACCGTCGCCGTCACCGTCACCGTCACCGTCGCCGTCGCCCGGGTTCAGGACGAAGGTGCCCGGCTGCTGCGTGCACGCTGCGACGCTGACAGACCCAAGACACGCGGTGATCAGCCAGATCAGGGAGCGCTTCATGATCAGACTCCTTTCCTGCGGCGGGAGAAGGCCGCCAAGCCAAGCCCGAGGATCGCGAGACCGAGGGTGCCGCTCGCGTCGTTGCCCGAGGGCGCGGCGGCGCAGCCGCCCGAGGACGCCGGCGTGATGACCGTCGGGTCCTTGTCCTTGCCGTCCGTTCCCGGGATCGGATCATCCTGCGGCGCGGCGCTGGGAGGGTTCGGGTTTCCGGTGCCGGGGTTGGGGCCGGGGTTGATGCTGGCGGGGTCCGCCGGGGGCGCTGGCGTGACGACCTCGGAGGTCCAGCCGGGCACCAGGCTGAGCCACTGAGAGTTCTTCTCCTCGCCGTCGATGCGGCCCGCGTGCGGCGTGACGAAGAACGTCTTCACGTGCGGCAGGTAGCCGTTCGGCTGACCGAAGCCGGGGTTCGGGACGTCGCCCGTGCAGCGGAGGAAGTCACGGCCCTGGGTGTTCGGGTTCTGGCCGTACATGTTGGCGAGCTTGCCGGAGTCGGCGTACCAGCCGACCACCCACTTGTTCTGCGTCGCGTCCTGCGCCATCCCGGTGGTGCCGTCATACGACACGAGCTGGAACGAGGGCTGGCCGTTGCCCGTGATCGGCGCGCCGAGGATGCCGAAGCTGCGCTTGCCCTCGAGGCCGTACGCGCCGGCGCAGATCGCCGAGTGCGTGTGGTAGCTCCCCAGCATCGACTTGTGGTCCTTGATGAGGAAGCTGTCGACCTGCGGCTCGATCACGTAGTCGTGCGTGATGTTGGAGCCCTTGTCGTTCGTGATCTTCCCCTGCCCGCTCGACTCGAGGACGTGGACCGCGAAGCGGCCGAACTCGAGCGCGCCCACCGTGGGCTGGTTCATGTAGATCTTCTCACCCGGCTGCGACGCCGCGATGATCTGCTTGTACATGATGGTGCCGTCCATCGTGTTCAGCATGGCGCACTGCACGCCGTCCTCGGGCGGCCGGTTGTCGCCCTTGGCGGCGCAGAAGAGCGCCGTGTTGGGGTCGCTCGACGCGAGGGCCGGGCGGCCGATGTTGGCCGGCGTCACGACGCCCTTGAGCCACGTCCGCTCGACCGAGTAGGAGCCGCCGAGATCGACGACCTGCAGGCCGAGGGCGAACGACGTGTCCGTGCCGCCCGTCGAGAGGTAGCCGCCGGTGCAGTAGCCGTTGCCGTGGCACAGGATGTCGGGCGCGCCCTCGTTGTTGTTGTTGTTGTTGCTGACGCGGACCACGTCCGACGTCATGTTGCACATGTGGTCGATCGTGACGGCGTACGTCTGCACGTTCGCCTGCGGGCCGTTCACGCCGTCGCTGCCGAACAGCATGACCGACTGGCCCGTCATCATGTCCGCCGCGAGGCGCGGGTGGTTCGCCGGGCGCTCGCCGTCGTACGCCGTGAGCTGGACTTGGTCGGCGACCACCGTCGGCTGACCGCTCGGGCCCATCTCGACGCTGGAGCACTTGATCTGCCAGGGCCCGTCTTCGTCGGAGACCTTCGAGGACATGTAGACGGTGACGACGTAGACCTTGTCTCCGACGGTCACCCAGGTGGCGTCCGCCTGCTCGTTGCCCGGCCCGCCCTGCTCCTCCTGCGGCCCAGAGTTCTGCCCGTTGGCGAACTGGAAGGTCGGCACGGCGGTGAGGACCTGCGCGGAGGCAACTCCGGGGACGATCATCGC
>CAZBJI010000057.1:18638-41629 GCA_964492175.1 uncultured Polyangiaceae bacterium
CGAGGGCTACGCTCGCGAGGGCTCCGGTCGAACGGCGAAGGCTGCGTCGGCTCATGTGCATGTCTCCTGGGTGGCGGCCCGTTTCCGGGAAGGAGCAATTGCACTGGTCGTGCCAGAACGCAGAGATTGCGTTTTCCCCGCGTTACAGGGGGGTTACAGGGCTCTAATCGGCTTCGGCCTGGTTCTCTTCCGATCCAGGCACCGCCTTGACGACCGGAGCGCTCGTCACGCGCTTCGGCGCCGGCGCGGCGAACACGAGCACCGAGCTGGCGGGCAGGGACGTCTCGCCGTCCTCGGCCGGCAGGTGCACGAGCATGCGCCCTTCGCTCCCAGGAACGAGCGAAAACTCAGCCTTTTCTCGGGCTTTTTTCCAGGCCGCGGCGTCGAGCCGAGCGACCACGAAGTCCCCGCGGACGACCGCCACCGTCGTCAGCTTGGCCGCGTCGATGCCCAGAGAGGCGAGGTAGGCGTCGAGCGAAAAGCGCGGCTTTTCAGGCGTGTAGGACTTCGCCAACACCGAGTCGGGGAGGCGCTTGCGCTTCACCGAGCCCATGAGCTTCCCGTCCGCGTAGACGCGCGTCCCGCGCAGCGACTCCTCGGGCTTCGCGTAAGGAATGCCTTGGATTTTCGCCCCGGATTCGTCGATGAACGTGAGCTTCTTCCGGTCGTACGCCGGTGGTTTGAGCTCCAAGTACACGCAGACCGCGACGATCGTGTCGATGGTGGTGTTGACCTCGATCTTCGTGTCGGGCCACTCCACGCGGGCCTTGCCGCCCTCCCCTTTGGAGAAGGAAAACAATAGCGTTTCTCGATGTTTGAGCACCTCGGAACCCGCCAAGATGCTCGTGCGCCCGCGGCCTCCGACGATGTGCAGCTCCTTCACCTTGGCGAGGTCCACGCCGAGAGACTCGAGGTACTCGCCGAGCCGGTAGCGCGCGACCTCGCGGTCCTCGAGCTTCTTCGGGTAGACCTTGACCGACGCCGGCATCTCCAAAAACCTCAAGACTGCTCGCGGCTTGCCGTCCACGAAGACCGACGCGTCACCAAAGCGCTTGGCCTTCTGGCCGCCGCCGCGGCCGTCCCCTCTCCCGCCCATCGGGACGTCCGCGGACGGTGCGCTGGCGGCGCCGCTCGTGACCGGCGCGGAGGCGGCGGTCGTGGGGCCGCTCGAGGTCGGCTGCGGGGCGTCCGGCGTGCACGCGACCGCCACGAACACCGCCAGAGGAGCGAGGCTAAACAGCGGAAAACTGGAGTGGAATGTCATGGATCCAGGGGAGGAATTCTGAGATCTCAGGGGGCATGTAGGTATGCGGACTACCGTTACGCACGCACGCGCTGGGTCGCGAGCTCAGAGGGCGGTGGGCACCCGGGTGTAGCGCCCTTCGTGCATCGGCTTCCAAGAGCTCCCATCCTTCGAGCGCTGGATCGAGAACTCGAACCGCCCGTCGGACCACGAGTAGGCAAACCGCGAGATCCCCATCGGGCCGTCATCCGTGTCGTACGTGTAGCGGCTCCCGTCGAGCGTCGCACGGTTCGCCGTCTTCGGCACGCCGCCCATGTTGTCGAACCAGTAGGAGAAGAACGACCTCTCCCCCGCGTCCCAGGCGTGCACGCCGTGCCCGCGGTAGACGACCTTCCCGTCGCGCTCCTCGGTGTAGTCGACGAGGAGAAAAAAGCCGTCGAGGCTCGGCTGCACGATCCACGTGCCGAACGCCGCGCCCCCCTTCGGGTCCCACTCCGACGGATGAAGCGTCTCCTCCCCTCGCCAAGTCCCGGCGAAGAGCTCGGTCAGCCGCCGCTGCTCCTTGGAGACCTCGGGCATCTGCATGTGATCACCTCCGGCCGAGGCTGTCGCAGCCTTCAGGGAGGGCGTCAACGCGGTCCGCGACGGCCGCGCGCGGAGGCTCAGAGCCCTCGCGCGCGGAGCTCCCGCACGATCTCGCGGAAGAGCGCGCGGTGATCGAACGGGTTGCCGAGGCCAGGCCCGTCCCCGAGCAGGTGCCCGACCTCGTCGAGGTGATCCGCCGGTACGCAGCCCCAGAACTCCCCGTGCTTGGCGTCCTCCACCCGCACCAGGCCGTCGTTGGCGACGGAGCCGTTCCCGTCGGCGAGCGCCTCCGTGAGGTAGAAGAACGGGTCGGTGGGGTCCTGGGCGGTGGCCAGATCCTCGACGAAGGGCAGGTCCACGTCGGCGACGCAGTCCATCCCGCCGAGGTGGTAGGCGGTGCGCCCCGTGATCGACGCGTAGAAGACGCCTGGGCTGTCGGGGTAGGCCTGGTTGAAGGCCTGGATCCCAGGCTGCGAGAACAGGTGCATCGGCTTGGACACGGCCGTCTCGTCGCCCACGGCGTCGTAGAGCGGAGCCCCGATGGCGTTCGCGAGATCGTCGAGGATGCCTTGGGCGTTGGGGTCCGAGAGGAGGCCGAGCGCAACGTCCGCGACGGGTGTACCTCCGTGCGGCGTCGCGACGCTGACCACCGCGGCCACCAGGTCGGGCCGATCATGGGCGACGACGCGCGCGTCGAGGCCGCCCTGCGAGTGACCGATGAGGATCACCTTGGCGTGGCCGGTCTGCGCCAAGATCGCCTCGATCTCGGTAACGAGCTGCGCGCCGCGGAACGTCGAGTCGTTGAAGGGGTCGACGGCGGGCGTGAACACCAGCGGCTCGCCCTCCGCGGCGAGCATCTCCTTCACCTCGAAGAAATAGGTCGCGAAGTCGAGGCCCGCGAACTCCTCGAAGCCGAAGAAGCCGTGGGCGAGCACGACCGGATACGGCGCCGGCGCTCCGCCACCCTGCCCGCCACCGCCCGCGTGTCCGGCCCCCCAGGCGCCGGTCGACGGGCCACCGCCGGTCCCGGCGGTGGCGGAGGCGCCGGTCACGCCCGTGGTCACGTAGACGTCACCGTCGTCGACGGGATCCGTCTCGCCCGAGCACGAGAAGCCAGACGCCGCCACCCCACACAGCCACCCCAACGCGAGAGGACGCAGGTGCCGCCCGTATGAAATCGGGCCAGGTCGCGGGGCTCGTCCAAGCGAATCGACTGCAATCTTCACGTGGTTGCCCTCTGCTACCCCAACGCCTCGCAGCCGGCCGACGAGCCGGCGCGCGACGCAGCCAAGCGAGTCGATTCGCGTGGCAAGGCCAGGAGAACTTTCTCGGATCCGCCGCGTGACGTCAACGGCCGCCGCGGAGCGCTCGACCTCCGACCCGCCCAGGCGTTACCGTCTCGGCTCTCCATGCGCGCACTCCTCACGCTCCCCACCCTCGGCCTCCTCTCCCTCGCGTGCGGCGGCGCCCCGCCCGAGGCTACGTCGCCGACTGACACGCCCAAGCCCGCCGCGGAGCCCTCCCCGGACGCCGCGTCGACGCCGGCGAAGGCGAGCGCCAAGGTCGAGGACGACGGCTCCGCCGTGCCCACGACCTGTGAGACGAAGAAGGATCTCTGCCTGCCATCGCCGGCGTTCGCGAAGCGCCTCTGCGGCGGCTTCAACCCCGACGTGGCGCTGGCGCTCCTCAAGAAGGGCACCCCCTTCACGCGCGGCTACCTCAAGGCCAACGTGGACGCGTGGAACGCTTCGGGAGGGGTGAGCTCCGCCGACAAGCTCGCGTTCGACGAGGAGGTCCTCGTCCTGTTCGTCCGCGAGAACACGACCGGCATCCAGGTGAGCGGCGCCTCCAGCAGCTTCGACGTGCTGCGCTGGGACGGGACGTGCGCGACGCTCAGCGGGGAGGAGCTCACGTTCACGCCGGCGCCCAAGCCGAAGACCGCGAAGATCGTGTGGAAGGATCTGTCGGAGGGGCTGCAGGCCGCGCTCCTCGCCGACGCGAACATCGCGAAGCTGAACAAGACGCGCCGAGACGAGTGCAAGGGCGCGACGATGGGCCAGGTGTCCAAGACGTGCGTGAAGGCGGTCGACAAGCTGAGCGAGGCGGTCATCCTTCACGTGCAAAGCGGCGGTGAGATACCCGTCCCGGCCAAGATCAAGTAGGAGCTCGATGCCATGAGCCTGCTCTCGGAACTGAAGCGCCACACCGTCGTCGTCGCCGACACCGGGGACATCAACTCCATCGAGCAGTTCCAGCCCCGCGACGCGACCACGAACCCGTCCCTCATCACCGCCGCGGCAGAGATGCCCGCGTACGCGGCGCTCGTGGACGAGGCGCTCCGCGAGGCGCGCTCGGACGTCGGCGCGGGCGCGGAGGAGCGGGTGGTCGTGGCGCACGCGGTGGACCGGCTCGCCGTCGAGTTCGGGGAGCGCATCCTGAAGATCGTGCCCGGCCGCGTCTCGACCGAGGTCGACGCGCGCCTCTCCTTCGACACCGCCGCCACGATCGCGCGCGCGCGGAAGCTCATCGGGATGTACGCGGAGGCCGGCGTCGGCAAGGACCGCATCCTTATCAAGATCGCCTCCACCTGGGAGGGGATCCGCGCCGCCGAGACGCTCGAGGCCGAGGGGATCCACTGCAACCTGACCCTCCTCTTCGGCCTCCACCAGGCGATCGCCTGCGCGGAGGCCAAGGCGACGCTCATCTCCCCGTTCGTCGGGCGGATCCTCGACTACTTCCTCAAGAAGACGGGGCGGACGAGCTACCCACCCGCCGAGGACCCGGGCGTCGTGAGCGTCACGCGCATCTACGAGTACTTCAAGCACTTCGGGCACCGGACCGAGGTCATGGGCGCTAGCTTCCGCAACACCGAGGAGATCCTCGAGCTCGCCGGGTGCGATCTGCTCACGATCTCGCCGAAGCTCCTCGCGGAGCTCGACTCCCGCGAGGGGGAGGTGGCGCGCAAGCTCGATCCCGACACGGCCAAGCGCGCCAAGGTGGAGCGGATCGACATGACGGAGGCCACCTTCCGGGCGATGCACGCCGCCGACGACATGGCGACCTTCAAGCTGACGGAGGGCATCGACGGGTTCTCGAAGGCGCTCGAGAAGCTCGAGGGGATCCTCACCGCCCGGCTGCGCGTGATCTGAGCTCCCTAGGCGTCCAGTTTCGCACCGCGCTTGCGCAGGCGCACGACGAGCTGTTGCAGGAGCACGACCGAGCAGCACACCAGCGTGCTCTCGACCACGTGCTCCGCGAGGAACGCGATGAAGCGCGTCGTTATGCCGGAGATCGCCTCTCCGAAGAAGTAGTGCGCGGTGATGAAGGGGGGCTGTCCGATCGAGACGGCGAGGAGGAAGCGGCGCCACGGCATCCCCGTCGCGCCGCTCAGGGCCGCGAGCCCATGCGTAGGAAAGACGACGAGGAGCGGCGCGCCCACGCGCGCGAGCGCCCGCGTGAGGAAGTCGATCGGTCGCCTCAGGAACCTCAAGCGCCGCTCCGCGAATTGGAGCGCCTTGGTGCCGTAGAGGCTGGCAAACCCGAACGTCGCGAGGACGGCGAGGATCCTACGAGGGACGCCGACCGCGAGCAGCGGGAGGAGATCCACCTGGGACGCTACCAGCACCAGGTGTCGGCCATCGGGCGCCAGCGCCACGAGCAAGAGAGGATGCTCGACGAGCAGGTACGGCGAGAACGCGGTCCCGGTGAGGCCGAGCACGGACAGCACCACGGCGAAGGAGAGGATCGCGGCGCGCGTGGTCGCCGGGAGCTCCTCGGCCGGACCCGACGGCTCCGAGGGTGCGGCGTCGGGCTCCGGCATGGCGCTGCAGCATAGCGGCGAGCTGACTCGCGCGCTCGTCAGGAGGAGAGCGAGACCGCGCCCGACGTCCAGAGCTGCACTTCTTCCGGTCCGCGCGCGCCGACGCCCGCGGCGACGGCGGCCGCGAGGATCGGGCTCTGCCAAGGAGGCGCTTCGCGCACGGCCTCGCCGGGCGCGGCGTGGGCGCGCAGCACCGCGAGCGCGACCGCGTCGGCCGCCACCGGATCGGCCGACGCGATCACCGTGCGGACGCGAGCCACGACGGGCGTCCCGCTCGCAGGCGTGGGGCCCCCTCCGACGAGCGCGTCGAAGCCGTCGCACAGGTGCAGCGACGCCTTCACGGCGCGGTGCACCTCCGCCACCTGAGCGTGGATCCGGTCCGGGTGGTGGCTCCGGAGGTTGCCCGGCCGCGCCCGGTCCTCTGCGTGGACGAGCCCGAGGAGGTTCTTGAGCGAGAGCGTCGCGCCGGTGATGAAGTGCGTCTTCAGGCAGGCGAGGTTCACGACGTGCTCGGCCTCGCGGCAGAGGCGCGGTACCCGCACGGGCGGGCGCCAGCTCGGGACGAGCGCCGGATCGACCTCCACCCACTCCACGCGGTCGTCGAAGACCACGACGCGGGCGCCGGCTGCTCGCGCGGCCCCGGCGATGCCGTTTCGCTCGAGGTTGCCCGCCGTATCCGGATCGCCCCAGAAGGAGCGGTCGCCCACCAGGACCTCGGCGCCGCGGGCCCGGAGGCGCCGCGTCAGATGCGCCACGAGCGCCGGGCTCGAGGAGTACGGCGCGGGATCGCCCGAGTTCGTGTTCACCTTGAGGACGACGGTGTCCCCGCCCGCGACGCCGAGCGCACCGAGCCGCTCGAGGGCGACGTCGACCGCCGCGAGGTGGTCGTCGCGGTGCACCGCGGCGACCAGGGCGCCGGCGCCGGCAGGAGCGGCGCGGTCGGGCGGCGTCGTGGGGGTGGGTCGGGGCCCGTCGGCCGGCACCTCGGCCCCTCGCGATGCGCACCCGGCGAGGACCGTCCCAACGGCCACGCCGACGCCACCGAGGAGCTCCCGCCGGGACAGGTGGCGTCGATCCGGGGAAGGTTTTTCGGTCCTCACGTGCTTCCACAAGGACGACGGAAGAGCGCCGAGCGTTATCCGGCTTCGCACGGAGCGAGCGGGGTGCGCCGGGTCGGGTCGTCCGAAGAGAGGAGGTGCCACCACGGAAGCCCCTTCAGTGAGCGTCAAGAAACCAAGCCAGCCGCCTGCCGCGCGACGAGGGGACCCTCGTCGTCGGCGGGCTGCCGGCGCTGACGGCCCGGGGGGGACGCTTTGTGCGATCGGTCGGCCGGCTCGGGGGCATCATCGGGGTACGCCCGCCCTCGGCGGCGGCTTCCTTTCCCCTTCGCCCCAGTGAGTCCCATGCTCCACCCTGCCCGATACGCGGTCCTCCTGCCCCTCTCCCTCGGCGCCCTCCTCGGGTGCAGCAGCGACGTCGTGGTGGACGACGGCGGCGGCGGCGGTGCGGGCGGCGCCACCGCGACGGCGAACGCCTCGAGCACCACGAACGCCGCGACCACGAACGCCGCGACCACGAACGCCGCGACCACGAACGCCGCGACGACGTCGGTGACCACGGGGCAGGGCCCCTGCGACGAGCACGCCGACTGCCCGGGCGGCGTCTGCGTGTTCTCCCAGGGCGTCTGCCAACCCGCGTGCGCCGCGCTGACCTGCGACACCTGCTCCCCCGGGACCGTGTGCGACGCTTGCGCGACCTCGAGCGGACCGATGCTCGGCGACTGCGTCGCGGCGTGCATGCCCAAGCAGATCGGTCAGTGCGACGAGAACGACCCGTGCCCCCAGGGCGAGACCTGCATGTGGGGGCAGAACGTCTGCGCGCCTCTCTGCACCATGGATGGCTGCGCCGACCCGAACCTCGTCTGCGTCGGGTGTGCCACGGGCTCGTGCTGCGGCTGCGACGACTGTGTCGACGTCTGCCTCGCCGTCGACGGGTAGCGCTAGACCGCGGCCGACTTGCTCGCCATCACGAACTCCGGCGCCAAGATCGCCGGCGCACGCACGACGTCGTCCTGGCTCCACCCCGCGACGCGCACCGACTCCGTGGTCCACGCGGTCGCGCTGCCGAGCACGCGCGCGGGCGAGTCGTTGAAGCGAAAGTTCGCGACCGGACCGACGATCTTCCCCTTCTCGATGGCGAAGACGCCGTCGCGCGTGAGGCCCGTCACCGTCATCGTCTTCTGCTCGAGCCAGCGCACGTACCAGAGCCGCGTGACGAGGAGGCCCTTGTCGACCTTGGCGACCAAGTCCTCGGTCGTCGTCGGCGCGGCGGTGCTCCCCGTGAGAGAGAACACGGCGTGGCGTCCGGTCGCGGTACCTCCGCGGTGCTTGGCCCAGTACCGCGAGCGGGGTAGCTCCCGCAGGTCACCGTCCGCGATCCACGTCGTCGGCTGCAGGACGAGGCCGTCGGCGTCGAAGAAGGCCGCAGGCGTCGCGGCGTCGAACGGATCGCTCTTCAGCGTGAGCCCCTTCGCGAGGACCCGCTCCCCCACGCGCGTGCCCCCGCCCGGCTTGGCGAAATAGCTCCTGCCCTCGTCGGCGGCTCGCGCGTCCATCGCGTCGCGCAGGAAGCCCACCAGGAGCGCTACACAGGCGGGCTCGAGGACGACCGTGTACCGCCCCGGCTCCAGCTCCCGAGGTCGCTGGCTCTGGACGGCCTTCTCCGCGGCGCGCCGCGCGACGGTCAGCGCGTCGAGGTCGGCCGCTCGCACGGCGTCCGCCGCGGCCCACCCCGATCCGGTGCGGTCCTCGCTCCGCGCGGTGGAGCTGAACATGACGCGCGTCGCCCGGTGCGACCCCGCGAAGCCCGCCGACGTCGCCAGGGCCGACTCGATCGCGTAGCTCGAGAAGAACCCGGCGCCGAGGACACCGCTCGCCTTGGCCGCTGCGACGCCGGTCTTGGCGATCTCTGCGCGGCGATCGGCGGACCAGAGGGCCGTCGGGCCGTCGTGTGCTCGATCCGGCTGACGCGCGTGCAGCGCGTGTCCAGGGCTCGACGGCTGCGCGTCCACGACGGGTACCCACTCCGGATCTTCGGGCGAGAGCCGCGCCATCGTGACCGCCCGGGCGGCGAGCTGCTCGAGCCCATCGTCGTCCAACCGGTTCGTCCGCGCCTCGGCGTGCCGGCGTCCGAGCGCCACGACCAGCGACGTCGAGCCGCGGTCCGTGTCCCCCGCGGTCGTGAGCTCGTTCATGGCGTAGCGCACGTGGGAGAAGGTACCCCCGCTGCTGCGCGCCGAGACCTCGGCCCCCGGCTCTAGCTTCTTCACGCGCTCTACGAGCCTGGCGGCGACGTCCTTCGGGCTCATCCGGCGCGCTCCCGGGTGCGCAGGACGTTGACCCCACGGAAGCGCGCCGGCGGGCAGCCGTGGCTGACCGCGTTCGACTGCACCGGCTCTCCCTTTCCGTCGTAGAGCGATCCGTGGAGCTCGAAGCTCCTCGGCCCGCCCACGAGATCGCACGACCTCCAGAAGTCGAGGGTGTTCGCCTGATATGCGGCGTCCCGCACGACGCCGGCGATCTTGCCCCCCTTGACGTCGTAGAACATCTGGCCGCCGAACTGGAAGTTATAGCGCTGCTGATCGATGCTCCACGAGCCGTCGCCCGTGATGAGCAGCCCGTCGTCGGTCGCGGACACGATTTCCTCCAGACCGAAGTCGTCTTGGCCGGGCGCCAGCGAGAGGTTGGGCATGCGTTGGAACGGGATGCCTCTGTGGTCCTCTGCGTACGCCGTCCCGCGCGACGATTTCTCTCCGATCCAGGAGCTCTGGTCGCGCGTCGTCTGCCACCCCACGAAGCGGCCCTTGGTGACGATGTCCCACCGCCCGGTCCGCACTCCGTCGTCGTCGTACGCGCACGAGGCGAGCCCGCCAGGCGTCGTCTTGTCCGCGTACAGCGTGACCTGCGGCGAGCCGTAGACGAGCTTGCCGGTCTGGTCCGGCGTGAGGAACGACGTGCCGGCGAGGTTCGCCTCGTAGCCGAGCGCGCGGTCCAGCTCCGTCGGGTGTCCGACCGACTCGTGGATGGTGAGCCAGAGGTTGGACGGCGCGAGGATCAGATCCCGCTTCCCGGGGGTCACGCTCGGGGCCTTGAGCTTCCTCACTGCGTCCTCGGCGATCTTTCGCGCGTCCTCCACGAGAGACGAGCCAGCTACGTGCTCCCACCCGGCCTGCATCGCGGGCAGCTCGTGTGCCCGTGTGACGAACTCGCCGAGCTTGTCGTCCTTGGCCGTGACGGAGTAGCCCGCGCCCACGCGGACCACGCGCTGTTCGAGGACGGAGCCTTCGGTCGAGGCGAAGACCTTGTGCTCGTCGAAGGCCTCACACTCGGCGTCCAGGAACGCGACGCCGGCGACCTTCTTCGCCTCGGGCCACAGGCTCAGCAGCATCTCCACCTTCTCCGCGAGGGTGACCTCGAAGGGGTCCACCTCCATCGGAGTGCGGTAGACGTCCACGTACGCGGACACCGGCGCGAGCACGATCGGTCGGAGCTGCGCGCCAGCGCTGGCCTTCGCGACGAGCACCGCGCGCCGCGCCGCGTCGCGTGCGGCCTCCGCGCTGACGACCCCGGCGGAGGCGTAGCCCCACGCGCCCCCGGCGAGCACGCGCACGCCCAGGCCGAACGTCTCGTGGAACGCGACCGACACGACGTGGTCCTCGCGCGTCTTGACGTGCTCGTGCTTGCGAGCGTGGATGCGCGCGTCGGCGTACGACGCGCCCTGGGCCTTCGCCTCGTCGAGCGCCTGCGCCAGGACGTCCGCGAGCCGCTCGTCCGGGAGCGGTCGCGTGCTCGGCGGAGGCCGGTCCCGCTGCCCGTCCGGCAGGTTCGCGCTGCCGCAGGCCGCCGCGAGGGTCGCGAGCGAGCTCTGGATCAGGAACGCGCGGCGGGAGACCGGCATGGCGCGGGGAGGCTACGCCCCTCTCCGGTGGGGTGGAAGCCGCTACGGCGACGGGCAGGGCATCGAGGCGGCCACCCACCGCGGGTCCGCGGGGCCGAGCGTGCTCCCGATCAGCGCGCCCGCGGCGAAGTAGGTCCCCGAGTCGCTGTCGGGGAGGATGTCGTGGGTCGCCGGGTGCGCGTACGGCACCAACGAGACCGCGCGCACCGTGCGATCTCCCAAGGCGTCGCCGGGCGCGAGGCGCTCGAACGAACGGCCGTCGGCCGAGGGGTGTCCCGGGCTGATCCGGAGGGTGCCGCCGCCCTCGAGGGCGACCTCCACGACGTGGTGGCGCTGCACCGGCGTGCTGCGCGCCTCGAGGAGCGGCACCGCTACGACGACGCCACGATGGACGCTGTACACGAGGTCGCCCGGAGAGAGGTCGGCGATGGCGCGGTCGCCTCGCGGGGTGGCGATGGGCGTGTCCGGCGAAGCGCAGACGCCGCCGGGCGTCCCCGGCGGGCAGGTGCCCTCGTCCGTGGGCGCGTGGCACTCCGGCGCTCCCGTGGGCCCTCCTTGCTGCACCACGCAGCAAAGGAGGCCCAGATCGCAGCAGTTCGCGCCGCAGCAGAACGTGGTGCCGATGCACACTTGGCCGTCGCACGGGGGATCCCCGCACGTTCCGTTGTCGCAGAAGGGCTGCCCCTGCATGCACACCACGCCGCAGCCGCCGCAGTTCAAGATGTCGTTCGCCTGGTTGACGCACGCGCCATCGCAGCAGTCGAAGCCCATGCCGCACGGAGGCTCACAAGGCGCACCGCCGCCGGTCGAGCTCGACGACCCGGTCGACCCCGTCGTCGCGGACGCCGTGGTCCCCGCGCTGCTGGTGCTGGTCTGGCCGGACGCCGACGTCGCGTTCGCGCCGGTCGTCGCGCCCGTTCCCCCGCCGCCGGAGGTGGTCGCGTCGTCTCCACACCCGAGGACCCATACGCCCAGCAGCAAGGTTCGTGTGCGCATCGACAGCTCCCTCTGGGTCCATTCGACCGCGTTCGGACCGCCCACACAACGAGGATTTCGCGCCCCTCCACGGAGCGTCGCGTGCCTCGCGCGTCGGAGGGCTGGCCCGAGGTCACGATCCTCCCCGTGGCGCGCCGCGCAGTCCAGGCGGACGAGGGACTCCGCCGCGGCGGGTCACCTCTGCTACGTTCGCCGCGTGGAAAGGGGCACGACGCTCTTTTGGGCCCTCATCGTCGTCCTTCTAGGGACCGCGGCCTTCCATGGAGCGAAGGCCGAGCGGCTGCGCCGCGAGCTGCAGACGGCGACGGCGACGATCGCGACGGGCGACAGCGTGACGCTCTCCAAGGTGCTCGACGGCGACACGGTGCTCGTCACCACGTCCACGGGGGACACGGTCACCGTGCGCCTCGTGGGGGTGAAGGCGTTCGATCCGAACACCCGAGACGAGGCTGGTCCCATCGGGCAGGCAGCGGAGCAGGCGCTCGCGCGGAAGCTCGCGGACCGGCCCATCGAGGTGGAGCTCGCGGAGCCGCCGAAGGACAGCCACGGCAGGACGCTCGCGACGCTGCTGGTGAACGGAGAGGACGCCGCGCTCGCGCTCGTCCGCGAGGGCATGACGCTCGTCTACACGCGCTATCCGTTCCCGGAGATGGCCACCTACCTCAAAGAGCAGGAGGTCGCGCGTGCAGAGCGGCGCGGCCTCTGGGCGGATCCGCGAATGGTCACGCGGGCTGACGGCTTGGCGCGCGAGTGGTCGACGAGGCGCAAGTGATCCCGATCCTCCAGCGCGTCTTCTTCCGCAAGCTGGTCCGGAACCCTCCGGCGCCGCTGCGGGTCGGCGCGCTGCTCGTCTCGGTCCTCGCCTACGGGACGACGGGGTTCATGTACTTCGAGCTGCCCGCCAAGCCGGGCCTCGCGTGGGAAGACGCCTTCTGGTGGTCCGTCGTGACCATGACCACCGTCGGCTACGGAGACTTCTTCCCGGTCACGCCGGGCGGGCGGTTCTTCGTCGCCCTCCCGATGATGACGTTCGGCATCGGCCTCCTCGGGTACGTGTTGTCGCTGGCGACGACCCGCCTGGTGGAGGCGAGGAGCAAGGAGCTGCGTGGGATGAGCGACGTGACCTACCAGGACCACCTGATCATCGTGAACTTCCCGCGGGTGGAGAAGGTCGCGCGCGTCATCGACGAGCTGCGGCACGACCCGACCGTGGGCCCCGACGCGGAGTTCGTCCTCATCGACGAGGAGCTCGCGGAGCTCCCGGGGGAGCTCCGTGACCGCCACGTCCACTTCGTCCGCGGCGACCCGGCGCGCGACGAGACGCTGCGCCGCGCCAACCTGGACCATGCGCGCAAGGCCGTGATCCTCTCGCGCTCGTCCGACCCCGCGTCCGACGACCGAAACCTGGCCATCACGCTGGCGATCGAGGGCCGGCAGCGCAAGGTCCGGACGATCGTGGAGTGCACGAGCCTGCGCACCGAAGAGCTGCTCAAGAAGGCCGGCTGCGACTCCATCGTGTGCACCTCCCGCTTCGACGCGCACTTCATCGCGAGCGAGGTGGTGAACCCCGGGGCGCAGGAGGTCGTGGACGAGATGCTGAGCGCCCTGACGGGCCAGCAGCTCTACTTCACGAAGTTCGACCGCGCGGGCGCGTCCACCTTCCGAGAGGCCGCGGAGCGCAGCAAGAAGCGTGGGCACCTCGCGATCGGCGTGCGGCGCGATCACAAGGTCTCGCTGAACGTCGACGCGGACTTCGCGATGGAGCCCGGGGACGACCTGGTCACGATCGGGGCGTCGAGGCTGGACGGAGCGCCCTGAGCCGCCTCACTCTTGGAGGCTCTTCGTCTCCAAGAACTCCTCCAGCCCGTGCCGCCCACCCTCGCGCCCGATCCCGCTCTGCTTGTAGCCGCCGAACGGGGCCAGAGGGTTGAAGGCGCCCCCGTTTATGTCGACCTGACCCGTGCGCAGACGACGCGCGACGCGGCGCGCGCGCTCGACGTCCGCCGACCACACGCCGCCCGCGAGGCCGTAGGGCGTCGCGTTGGCGATCCGGACGGCGTCGTCCTCCGTGTCGTAGGGGATGATCGAGAGGACGGGCCCGAAGATCTCCTCGCGCGCGATGGTCATCTCGGGGCGAACGTCGGAGAAGACGGTGGGCCGGACGAAGTAGCCGCGCGGTAGACCCTCCGGCGCCTCTGCGCCGCCGGTCACGAGCTTGGCGCCCTCCGCCACCCCCGTCCGGATGTACCCGCGGACCCGGTCGCGCTGCGCCGCGCTCACGAGCGGTCCGAGGCGACCGGTGCCCTCGAGCGCGTGACCGAGGGTCATCTTCTCCGCCGCGGCCTTGGCCAGCTCCTCCACGCGCGCGAGGAGCGTCCGCGGGACGAGCATGCGCGTCCAGGCCGAGCACGTCTGCCCCGAGTTCAGGAAGCAGTTGGAGACGCCCGTCTTGACGGCCTTCTCGAGATCCGCGTCGTCGAGGATGACGTTGGCGCTCTTCCCCCCGAGCTCCAGCGCGACGCGCTTGATCGTCGCGGCGGCGAGCTCCGCCACGCGCCGCCCGGCGCGCGTCGATCCGGTGAAGCTCACCATGTCGACGAGCTCGTGGCGCGCGAGCGGCTCGCCCACGGTGGGGCCGTCTCCGCCGACCAGGTTGAAGACGCCGGGCGGGAAGCCGGAGGCGTGGATCACCTCGCAGAGCGCGAACGCGCTGAGCGGGGCGACCTCGCTCGGCTTGAGCACCACGGTACAGCCGACGAGCAGGGCGGGGATGACCTTCGCCACCACCTGGTTCAGCGGGTAGTTCCAGGGCGTGATGCACGCGACGACGCCGACCGGCTCCCGGACGACCACCGAGTTGCCGACGCGCTCCTCCAGGGGAAGCTCGCTCGCGAGCCCGACGAGGCTCCGCGTCACCATGATCGGGAGCCCGACCTGGACGAAGCCGCTGAGCTTGAGCGGCATCCCCACCTCCGCGGCGATGGTCTCGGCGAGCTCCGCCTGGCGCGCCTCGAGCCCGTCCGCGACACGCTGGACCGCGCGCGCGCGCTCCTCCCGCGGGGTCGCCGCCCAACCCTCGAAGGCCGCGGCGGCGGCCTGGACCGCGCGCGCCGCGTCCGCGGCGCTGCCCGCCGGGACGCGGCCCATGACCTCCTCGGTGGAAGAGTTCACGACGTCGAAGGAGCCGCGCGCGTCGGGGGTCGTCCAGGCGCCGCCGATGTAGTGCTGGTCGTACGTCTTCATGGATTGAGCACGCAGTCGTAGGTGAGGACGATCTCGGGGCCCAGGTCGACGACCTCGAAGTCGCTCACCTGGAGCGAGGTGAAGGAGAACGCGTCGATCCCGAGGTCCGCCCACTTGGCCTCGGAGAGGCGATCGTCGGCGAACGTGAGGGCGATGTTGCCGCCGTCGGAGAGGAGCATGCCGTGCGTCTTCATCGCGCGGAGGATCACGCGCTCCGCGTCGTTGAACCCGCTCTCGTCGAACGATGCCTTGAGCCGAAAGCGAACGCCGTAGGGCGGCGCGTCGGCGTCCGGCGCCGAGGGGGCGCCGGCGTGTGACGCAGGGTGAACGTAGACGCCGTCCTTCATGCGCGCGTTCGGGAGGATGAACCGAATCGCGTGGCTCACCTCTCCAGCGGCGACCTCGTCGGCGGTCGGCAGGAGCCCCGCGATCGGGAAGCCGGCGGCGTCGGCCGAGGTGCACTGCTCTCCGCGGCCGTTGTCCGGGTAGGCCTTGGTCAGGTCCCACACGAACGCGCCGAGGGCCGTGAACGCGCTCCCCGCCTGGGTCGCGTTGTAGAGCTCGTAGAGCTTCTTCTCGTCCGTCTCCACGACGAGGACGTGGCAGTCGGCGCTGCTCGGATCGCAGGTGTAGTCCGCGCTGCCCTCGGTGTTGCCGCCGGGCGGCAGGGGCATGTCGAGCGGGACGGGATCGCAGTCCGGGGCGCCGTAGCAGTACCCGTTGGGGTCGCCCGTGATGGTCTGTCGGGGCGTCGCCGCGTCCGCGAAGAGGAGCGCGATCGAGAAGTCGATCTGCAGGACGTTTCCGTTGCCCCAGCCTCCCAGCGACTCGAGCGTGCCGATGATCGCGTCGGAGCGCGGGTCGGGCGGGAGGCCGGACACGTCCTTGGTCCACGGCTCGGGCGCCTCGAAGAGGCCGCCCGGCTGGCCGGCGCCGGTGCTCGCCGTGCCGGCCGTCCCTGCGGTGCCCGCTCCCGGGCCCGCGCCGGGTCCGGTGGACGCCCCCGCGCCTGCGCCGTCCCCCGTGGCGGCGTCGTCGCCGCACCCTACCGCCGTCGAGAGGACCGTGAGCGCGAGGCCCGAAGCAAGCAGCGCGACCTTCATGCCCGCTCTCTAGTCCGGAGGAGGCGTGTTGGCCACCCCCGGACGGGGGGGCGCGGCGGCGTCCGAGCGCTCAGTGCCGGGAGATGGCCGGCGGGCCGTAGAGGCTCGCCATCCCCTGCCGGTCGAGCGACGTGAGGACGAGATCGCCCGTCTGCGTGCCGTTGCAGTGGGGGTAGTGCATCACCGACGCGGCGTCGTACGCGGTCAGCGCCTGCCAGTTGTGGTCCTCGAAGCACGTCCCCGACTCCGGTCGCGTGTGCTCGTGCCGGAAGCCGAGCGTGTGTCCCAGCTCGTGCCGCAGGATGCCGGTGAGCGACAGCACGCCGAGCTCGCCGAACGACGAGGAGTCGATGAGGATGTTGCGGTACTTGCGCCGCTGCCCGGGGAAGAAGGCGCGCGCGAGGTAGGGCGCCCCGCTCGTCGGGCTCACGTCGAAGAGGACGTGCTCGTTTTCGCTGTCGCAGGAGGCGTCCTGGGACTGCTTGTGGACGAAGCGCACGTGACCGGCCATCTCCCAGACCTTCGTCGCCGACCGCATCGCGCCGACGACGTGCTCGTACGCCCCGGCGAACTTGGGGCTCACGCAGTACGTGAGGTTGAGCTTCTGTCGGTCGTGCCAATACTCTGGCTCCCCGAGCTCGGTCCCGACGCTGAGCGCGCCGCCCTGCACGTGCTCTTCGTAGAACGCGCGCAGCGCGTCGCGGCCCTCGATCGGGATGTCGCCGTCGACGATGTAGAGGCCAGTCTCCGGCTCCTGGTACACGGCGGCCTCCCACTCCTCGAAGCTCTCGTGCGTGTCGGCCACGGCCTCGTCCTCTGCACCGACCGCCGAGTCCCCGAGTGGGTCGCATCCGGCGAGGGCGGCGAGGGTGGTGGCGACGATGCAGCTTCGGATGAACGACGACATGCGCTGGCTCCTTCGACCGGAGGGGTTCTCGGCTCCGTCGAGGGGGTAGAGTGCGGCGCGCCGCCGTGTGAGCGCCGATCCGCGCGATCCGCGCGCAAATCGGATCTGCTCGTCATCATTACGTTTTCTCGTCAGCCGCTCAGGTCGGCATGGCCGCGGCCTTGCGGTAGGCGCGCGGGCTCATCCCCAGGTGCCGCTTGAACACGCGCGAGAAGGCCTCCTCGCTCGCGTAGCCCACCAGGGTCGCCAGCTCGCCCGCGCTGGCGTCTCGCTGGCGGAGCTCGTCGGCCGCGACGAACACCCTCCACTTCGCCACGTAGCGGGCCGGCGGCTCCCCCACGAGCTTCGTGAAGCGCTCGTAGAGGCGCGTGCGGGAGAGACCCACGCGCGCGGCGAGCGACGCGGTGTCCCATGGCGCGGACGGCTCCTGATGGATCAGCGCGAGGGCCTTGGCGATCCCGGGATCCGAGAGGGCGGCGACCCACCCTCGCTCTTCGCGGACCACCGCGCCCCGCACGAGCTCGACGAAGAGCACGTCACACAGGCGCGTGAGCACCGCCGCCGACCCCGACCGGAGCGACGCGAGCTCGGCGTCGAGCAGCGAGAGCGTCGCGCCCACGCTCTCGGGCGACGCGAGGAGGACCTCGGGCAGCAGCGCCAAGAACTGGCTCGCAGCGACGTGGTCGAGGTGAAACTGGCCGCAGAGCACCCTCGTGGTCGGGCCGTCGACCCCCCCTTGCCGGACGATCCGGACGCCCCCCACCTCCCGCGAGGCCAGCGACGCGAGCGGCGTGCTCGGTGTCCCCGCGCGATCCGTGATCTCGTGGGGCGAACCGCGCGTGAGCAGCGCCACGTCCCCGGCCGAGAGCGGCCAGGACTCCGAGCGGTGCTTGAGCACGGCTCTCCCTTCCAGCACGGCGTGGAACAGCGCGACCCCCGGCGCGCCCCGCGTGGACACGCCGAAGGGCGGGACGAGCTCGGCGCGCGAGAGGATCGAGCTCCTCAGGCGCACCGAGCGCAGGATCGTGCTGAGCGGGTCCAAGGCCCCTATCTTATGCGTCCGCGCGAGAGACGGGGGCGAGCCGCACGACTTGCCCCCCAGGGAGCGCGTAGTAGTCGTGGGTCTTGTCGGTGTACTCGACGAGCTCCGCGCCGAGCTCGAGCATGGCGTCGCGGAGCGCGCCGGGCTCGGGCACGAGGACCTCGAGCCAAGGCGCGCGCCTCGTCTGCTCGGGGGTCAGCGCCTCACGCTCCTCCACGAGGAAGAAGCCGACGTTTCCGTCCTCCAACCGATAGATGTCCTTGTCGTCGTCGCTGGCGACCTGCTCGGCGGCCAAGGGACCCCGAAAGATCTTCGCGATGGCCGCGCGGTGCGGGCGCGCCAGCGTAAACTTCACGTTCTTCCCCATCTTGCTCATGTGCCTTCTCCCATCGGGCTGTCTCTCTGTCACCACTGGTACCAGTCCGTCGACACGTGAATCGTGAGCGACGGCGGAGACTCGAAGAGCTGCGCGAACGCCGCTCCGAACTGCGGATCGGTGTAGAGCGTCACCGGCCCGTCGGGGTTGTCCCAGATGTCCACGGCCAGGAACTCCTGCGGATCGGCGAGGCTCAAGAACACGACGTGGGCGTGATCGCCCAGGGCCTCTGCGGGCCCCTGCCCGTCCCCGGCGATCTGATCGTGCAGCGACTGCATGGCGTCGAGGTCGCTGCTCGCGAGCCGCCCGCGGATGATGGCCCAGTAGTGCGGCTCGATCGCGTCGGCCGCGTCCAGGTCGCCCCAGTTGTGCCATGTCGGCTGGTGCTCGAACGCCTCCACGGTGGGGGGCCCCGCGAAGAGGCTCCCGAACGCCATTTGGATGGCCGGGTCGGAGTAGAACGCCGCCATGTTCGCGGCGTCGTTCCAGCGGTCGAGCCCGAGGAACTCGTTCGGCGTCGTGCCGAGGATGTCCGTGCCGAGGTGGACGTCGTGCGCGAGATCCCCCGCCGCCACGGCCTGCGCCTCCCCCGCGGCGGCGATCATGTCGTGGCTGTTCTGCGCCTCGACCATGTCGGCGGTGAAGAGGGTCCCGCGGACCATGGTCGCGAAGAGCGCCGCCGGCGCCCCGCCCTCTCCGCCCGCGCCCGTCGTCGCCGCCGTGGTGGACGAGGTCGCCGTCGTCGACGCGGCGGTCCCGCTCGCCGTGGTCGTCGCGGACGCGGTGGCTCCGCCGCCCCCGCCCCCCGATCCTTCGTCGTCCCCGCAACCAAACCCAGCCCCGACGAGACCCACCAAGACCCAGGTGCCAATCGAACCAAGCGTGCGCATGTCGTCCTCCGTCTTGCCGAGACCTTAGGTCGGGTCAGGTAGGAGAGACTCGACTGGACGTCCCGAGTTGGCGACCGAACGTCCCGGGCGCGCCGCCGTCCCGACGCCGCGAAGAGACGCCTCGGAGTGGCCGTGCCAGGGTGCCGGCATGAGCCACATCGCGTTCTTGGGCGCCGGTCTCATCGGATCGGGCATGATCGAGGCGGCCCTGGGGCGGGGCCTCTCCGTGCGGGTGCACAACCGGACCCGCGAGAAGGCGGAGGCCCTCGCCCCGCTCGGCGCCTCGGTGGCCGACACGGTCGCCGACGCAGTGCGCGGCGCGGCGCGCGTCCACCTCGCCCTCTCCGACGACGCGGCGGTAGATGCCGCGCTCGACGCCGCCAGCGAGGCTCTCGCGGACGGGACGCCCGTCGTCGATCACTCGACGACGAGCCCCGCCGGCGTCCGCGCGCGCGTGGCTCGGCGGTCACGCGTGCGGTTCGTGCACGCCCCCGTGTTCATGTCGCCCTCCATGTGCAAGAGCCCCGCGGGCATCATGCTCGTGTCCGGCGCGCGGGACCGCGTGGACGCCGTGAGGGGCGAGCTCACGAAGATGACCGGAAAGCTGCTGGACCTCGGCGAGCGTCCGGATCTCGCGGCGACGTACAAGCTCTTCGGCAACGCGATGATCTTCGCGCTGGTGGGAGGCATCGCCGACGTCCTCGCGATGGCCCGCGCCGAGGACGTCGACCCCGCGGCGGCGCTCGGGCTCTTCGACCAATTCCAGGTGGCGAACGTGATCGCGCTCCGCGGAAAGCGAATGGCGGCCGGAGACTTCGCGCCCTCCTTCCACCTCGCGATGGCGCGCAAGGACATCGGCCTCATGATGGACGTCCTCGCGGCGGCGCCGGGCGGCAGCGCCGTGCTCGGCGCGCTCGCGGATCGGTTCGATCGTCACATCGCCGCCGGCCAAGGTGATCTGGACGTCGGCGTGGTCGCCACGCCCCCCTGACGCGGGCCGCGCGGCGCCAGTGTCACGGGCGGTCGACGTCGGCCTTCCATCGCCCGGCAGCGGCGCCCTCGCCTCCCTGGCCCGGACGGTCGTCGATCTCCATCGTCCCGCGCAGGCGCGCGCCGACCTCGAGCGAGCCGAAGTCGACGGACGCGTCGACGAGCACGCGGCGCCCCGGCTCTCCGACCTCGGGGCCGCGCAGCTGGAGGTCGATGGACGGCACGTCGCCCACGGCGCGCACCACGTGCAGCGTCGCGAGCCCGTCCGTCTCCACGAGCTCGTTGTGCCCGAGCACCGCGCGCGAGACGAGCTCGACCTCCACCGTCGACGCGCCCGCGCTTTGGACCGGGGCCGGCGCGGGGTGCTCGCGGAACCGGAGCTCCTCGAGCGTGCCCTCGATGGCCTTGCCTATCAGGCGGTGCGGGTGCGCGTGGATGGGCGTGGCGTTGCCGGGGTCCCGCAGGATGGCGACCAGCGCCCACCCCGTCCTGCCCTCCCAGTAGGTCATCCAACGGCAGCCGACGCCGTGCGCGAGCGGCGTGCGCCGGACGGGGATGAGCTCCCCGATCGACGGGCTGAGCTGTGTGATCACCCTCCGCGCGAACGCGTCGTCGAGCGCGGCGCGTGCCTCGGCGGCGTCGAGGAGCGCGGTCGCCTCCGCGAGCGCGACGGGCTCCCCTGCGTCGAAGCGCCGCGCGAGCCTCCCGAGCTCGGCCGCGCGCGTGGTGGTCATTCGATAGAAGATCCCCGTGACGCAGAGCGCACCCGCCCCGATGGCGACCGAGACGACGGCCCGCTCGGACGTAGCGATCATCGCCAGCGCCAGACCTGCCATCAGCAGGGAGGTGCCCCCGGCGGCGATCACGGCGCGACCGCTCGTCGCGACGATGGCGCGCAGGGAGAGGTGCAGCCCGATCCCCGCGGACACCGTCGCCATGAGGAGATCGAGCACGAGCTCGTTGGCCTCGAGGACGTAGCGCCACGACGCGACGTCTCCGAGCACACGGTCCCCCGTCGCGCGGAGCAGCGCGAGCGCGACGTAGCCGAGGAGGAACGCGGGGAGCGCCTCCACGATGCTCTTCGTGAGGGAGCTCGACGCCCCGGCGCCAGGCGTGCGCCGCAGCAAGGACAGGGTGACCAGCAGCGGGGCCAGGAGCAGGATGCGCGCAGACTTGGACGCGGCGGCCATCACGCCGCCCGCGCCCCCCATCTGGGCTCCCACGGCCACGGCGCTCGAGAGATCGTTCACCGCGAGGCCCGACCAGAGCCCCGCCTGGGCGGGATCCATCCCCATGAGCTGGGCGATCGGTCGGAAGGTCAACATCGCGAACACGCTGAACAGGTAGACGACGCCGATCGCGAGGCCCTGCTCCTGGCGGTGCGCGCCGGCGACGGGCGCCGCCGCGTTCACGGCGGAGGCGCCGCAGATCATGGTGCCCGCTGCGAGCAGGTCGGTGAGCGGCCGCCGGAGACCGAGCGCGCCGCCCAGCGCGTGCGCGGCGAAGAAGGCGCTCGGCAGCGCCGCGACGCAAGCACACGCGACGACGAAGACCTCTCCGCGCCCGAAGAAGCTCGTCTGCACCTTGAGGCCCATGAGCACGATGCCGAGCCGGAGCAGCCACTTGCCGACGTAGCGGAGCCCGTGCGCGTAGCGGTCGGGCTCTCGCTCCATGCTGGGGAGCTCCAGGCCCACCGAGCGTCGCAGCGGCGTGTTGAGCACGAGCGCCCCGAGCAGCATCGCGATGAGCACGTCGGACACGTAGGGCGACGGCGGAAGCGCCCGCGCGAGGGCGACGCTGACCGCGCCGACCCCACCGGCAAGCGCCATGCCGGGCAGGTCGGGGCGGGAGGGGAACCACTGACCGAGGCGCACGCGGCGTCGCGTATACCATGGTGCCGACGCCGGCTCGCCGTGGGCGCGCGTCGCGGGGCACCTGGGCTACCATCCGGCGAGGCGCGGTGCGCCCCGAAAGATGACGTCGTCCCCCTCCGAGCGCGCGCCGTCGGTCGATCTCGGCGACGATCCGATCGCCGACTACTACGACTCCGACTACCCCCCGCTCGGCGAGGGACCACCCTCGAACTGGGACGAGGCGAGCGTCGCGGCCGGGGTCGCGACCGACGTGCCGTTCTACGCCGGCGTCGCCCGCGCCGCTGGGCCACGGGCGATCGAGATCGGCGCGGGAACGGGGCGCGTGACGGCAGGGCTCGCCCGCGCCGGCGTGCGCGTCACGGCGGTGGAGCCGTCGAGCGCGATGCGCGCCCGGCTGGTGGATCGGCTGACGCGGCTCGAGCGCGCCGCAGCCCGTGTGACGGTCGCCGCCGAGGTCGCGGGCGCGCCGGCCGGCGCGTTCGACTCGGCGATCCTCGCGCTGGGCGTACTTGCCTGCCTGCCCACGCTCGACGATCAGCTCGCGCTGCTCCGCGCCGCGCGCCGCGCGCTGCGGCCCGGCGGCGTCCTCGCGCTCGACGTCCCCGACGCCATCGGCCTCGGCTCGCCTCACCCGGGGCTGCAGCCGACGTGGGTCCGCACCCACGCCGGGCGCGGCGCCCGCTACACGCGCGTCGCCCAGCGCTCGCCGATGAAGGCGGACCAGTCCGTCACGGTGTCGGGCTTCTACGACGAGCGCGGCCGAGACCGTGCGCCTTTCTCCCTCCGCCTTCGGCTGCTGTTCCCGGGCGAGCTGCGCCTCGCGCTGGAGCAAGCCGGCTTTCGTGACGTCGAGCTCTCGGGGGGCGCCGAGCGCTGCGACCCCGGCTCGGGCCCGCGCACCTTCGCCCTCGCGCGCGCCCGAGGTGGACCGGCGCGGGCGCCGCGCCCGACGTTCTGGGACGCGCT
>CAZBJI010000058.1:0-40307 GCA_964492175.1 uncultured Polyangiaceae bacterium
TCCGCGCGGCCCCCCCGGCCGCGGCCCCTGGCGGCGCCACCGCCAACGCCCACGGCGGCGGCGCCGCGCCGGCCGCGGCGGCCGCCGCGCCGGCCGCCGCCGCGGCGACGACGGCGGCGCGGAAGGCCGGCGGCGGCCGCGGGGGCCCCGCGGTCGACCAGTTCGGCGGCGGCGGCGGTGGGCGCGACCAAGGCGGCGCGCCGGGGGACAAGCACATCGGCGAGCGCAACGAGACGAGCGTCCTCTTCTCCTTGAAAGATCTCGCGGCGGCGGAGGCCACCGCGGCGAAGCCGCCCAAGGCCGACCCCTTCGACACCCGCAAGAACGATCGCGTGGACGACATCCTGAGCCTCGGCGGCATGGGCGCGTCCCCGATGCTCGCGCCGCCCCCGATGATGGCGCCCATCATCGAGGCGCCGCCGCCGCCGCCGCCGCCGAGCTACCACCCACCGCCGTCCGCGATGGTCGCCTCCGCGAGCTTCGCGCCGCAGAAGGCGAGCCCCGTCCCGTTCATCGTGGGTGGCGTCGGTGTGCTCGCGTTGATCGGTGGCGTCGTGTTCTTCGTCGCGGGCGGGAGCGACAAGGGGGCTCCAGCCACGGCGTCGGCCAAGGCAGCGACGCAAGAGACCGCGAAGGCGGCGGAGACCACCAAGCCGGCGGAGACCGCGGCGCCGACCGAGACGGCGCAGGCCGCGGACACGGGCTCGCCCTCCGCCGAGCCGGTGGCATCGGCCACGGCGGACCCCGCCGATCCGAAGGCTGCGCAAGCCGGGACCTCGAAGGACCCGCTCGCCAAGACCGATCCCAAGAAGGAGGATCCCAAGAAGGAGGATCCCAAGAAGGAGGATCCCAAGAAGGAGGATCCTCCGGCCGCGGGTGGCGACGTGCCGTTCGACCGCGGCGCCGCGTCGGCCGCGCTAGGAAGCGCCGCGGGCTCGGCGAAGGGCTGCAAGAAGGCGGACGGACCGACCGGGAGCTCGAAGGTGCAGGTCACCTTCGCGCCGAGCGGCAAGGCGACGCAAGCAACCGTGGGCCCGCCGTTCGCGGGCACCTCGGTCGGCAGCTGCATCGCGTCGGCGTTCAAGGGCGCGCGTGTGCCGCCGTTCTCCGGCGCGCCCATGACGGTCTCGAAGACCGTCAACATCAAGTAGCGCTCGCCCTCGCTCGACCCTGGTGTAAGGCGGCCCGCGCTTCCAGCGGTGCTGGTCGCGGGGGACTAGCGCGGGTCGGTCCCCGCGAGGCTGCCGAGCTCTGCGGCCGTGAAGCCTACGAGCTCCGGCTCCGGGCGAAGGCGCACGCCGAGCTTGCGGCGCACCGTGTCCTCGATCTCGCGGGCCAGCGCGATGAGCTCGGCGGCGGTCGCTCCTCCCGTGTTGACGAGGGCGAGGCTGTGCTTGCTCGAGACGCCTGCGCGGCCGCGGCGCGTACCCTTGGTGAAGCCGGACCGCTCGATGAGCCACGCGGCGGACAGCTTGACCATGTCCCCCGTGACGGGCCACGTGGGCATGGCGTCGTCGGCGCCGAGCATCCCGGCGGTGCGCGCGCGCTCGAGCACCAGCGCCGCCTCGGTGGCGGCGACGATCGGGTTCGTGAAAAAGGAGCCCGCGCTGCAGGTGTCGAAGTCCGCCGGGTCGAGGACCATGCCCTTGGCGCGCCGCAGGCGCACGACGGCGTCGCGCACCGCGGCGAGCGGCGCGCGCGGACCCACCGCGCGCTCGAGCTCGGCGTACCGCACCGTGGACTCGGTGGAAGGGCGGAGCCGCAGGATCACCGCCGTCACCACGAAGCGACCACGAAGCGCGCCTTTGAAGACGCTGTCGCGGTACGAGAAGGCGCACGCCGCGGCGTCCATCACGCGGCGCTCCCGCGTGACGCGATCGATCACCTCCACGCCTTCGATCACGTCGCCCACCTCTTGACCGTACGCGCCCACGTTCTGGATGGGCGTGGCCCCGGTGTCTCCCGGGATCCCCGAGAGACACTCGAGCCCGCCGAGCCCCTCCGCCACGGCCCGCGCCACGACGCCGTCCCATGGCTCGCCCGCCGCGGCGCGCAGGACGGCCACGTCGCCCGCCCGCTGGACGGTGAGGCCACGCAGCGAGAGACGCACGACGAGCGCGTCGAGGCCTCGGTCCGCGACGAGGAGGTTCGAGCCGCCGCCGAGCACGAAGGCCGGGAGCCCGAGCGCAGCCGCCTGATCGAGGGCCTCGCCGAGCTCGGCGTCGTCGGTCACCTCCACGAGCGCGCTCGCGGGGCCGCCCACGCCGAACGTCGTCCGACGGGCCAGCTCGACGTGGCGCGCGACCTTCACGGAGCTCGTCGTACGCGGATGGCGGCGAGGAAGCCCGCGTCCACCACCTGTACGTCGTCGAGGAAGCTCCGGTACTTGTCGGCGCCCACGGTCCCGGTGGGGAGGGTCATCGAGTACTCCTCGACGATGGTCCCGCCCGACTCACGGAGCTTGCGCTGCGCCGACACGAACGTGCCCTTCTTGTCGATCTCGGGCGCGAGCTTCAGGACCGTGGCTCCCGCGGGGAGCTTGATCGTGCGCTTCACGCGGTACTGGATGGGCGCGTCGATGGTGAGCGCGCTCTGCCGGGCGAGGCGCGAGGCGTAGCGCTGCGCCAGCGTGCCGCTCTTCGCGGGATCGAAGCCAGGGAGGATCCAGGTCTTGCCTTCCTTCCCCTCCGCGCTCCCGAAGCCGGGGATGGTGACGTCGGCGGCGAGCTGGATCTCCCACGCACCCTCCTTCGAGAGGAGCTTCACGTCGTCCACGCTGGCCCAGGGGAACCACCCGCTCACGACGGACCGGAGCATCTGCGTGCGGTCGTCTCCCACCACGTAGAAGAACGACTCCGCCAGCCCCTGCGCCTCCTGGCCTCGCAGCGTGAGGGCGACCTTCCCCTTGGCCGTGCCCTGGGCGTCGAGGACGAGATCGATCGTCGCCTCGTCCACGGGATCGCTCTCGGCGATCGGGACCGGGACGATCGCGCCGCTGCCGAGGATCGCGCTCCGGCCGCGCAGCTCCGGGCTGACGCGTCCCGGCGGGAGCGGGGGTCCCTGGACGTCCGCGTCGATCCACAGCTCGCCCTTGTCCACCTTGGCCACGATGAGAGGCTTCTTGAACCGCCCGGGGTGCGGCGGAAAGTTCGGGGAGGCAGAGAAGGGCTCCGTCTCCGCGACCGCGACCTCGGCGTCGACGCCCAGCTCGCGGAGCGTCCGGTAGATGACCCAGGTGCGGCTGCCCACGCCCTCCTCGATCATTCCTCGCGCGGTCTGTCCTTGCGATCCGCCCCCGTAGTACCCGGCGAAGTCTCCGAGCTCGCCCCCGCCCGAGGCGACCTTGATCACCTTGCCCACGTGCTCCACCACCTGCGAGAGGAGCGCGGCGCTCGCCGGCTTGGCGGCGTCCGTCTTCGCGGCCTCACGCGCGAAGCGAGTCATGAACGGATCCGTCTCCTCCAGCCCGCGGATGTTCTCTCCGATGGCGCGGCCGACCTTCTCCCACGTCTGCGTGCCCAGGCTCACGCGGACGCCGCGCTCCAGCCACGGCAGGCCGTCCTCGATGCGGCGCGCGCCCTCGTTCTCGAGGCGGAACGTGTAGAACTTGTAGCCGCCGCGCGTCTCCTCCCGCGGCTTCTTCAGCAGGGCGTGCGACCACATGGCGGGCTTCATCCACTCCGGGAGGCGAATGACCACCTCCGCCACCGCGAGGCTGGTCCGCTCGGGCAGGAGATCTGGCGTGTCGATGGTGAGCTCCCCCGTCTCGCTCGGCAGGTAGTAGCCCTCCATCACGTGCTCGACGTAGTCGCCTTGCTCGAGCTGGCTCAGATCGCTTCCGCCCTGGTGCGCGTAGTTGGCGCCGTCGGGCTCGAGGACGCGCCCGTCCTTCTTGTGAACGCGCCGCCGCAGCGGCGCGATGAAGCCGCGTCCCTCGATGGAAGGTTGCTCGACGAAGATGCCGCGCTCGACGTCGGTGGTCCCCGAGACGCGGCGGAGATCGTAGAGCGCGACCCGGACGAGGCCGCTCTCGTCGACGCCGTAGTGCTCCACGTGGCGCAGCACGGCGGTCGCGGCCCCGGGCATGCTCGGCTGCTTGCGGTCCTTCTCGACGAGCGCGCGCCCCTCGTCCTCGAAGCGCCGCGCGTCGGCGGAGGGCTCCCCGAACGCGAGGCCTGCGCGTGCGAGCGCCGCGGCTCCGTCCGAGACGACGGGGGCGTCGGCCAGGATGCGCGCGCGCGCCTGCGCGCGGTCCGGCATGCGCGCGAGCACCGGCAGGATCGTGGAGAGGGAGCGCTCCCCGGGCTGCATGGCGTCGTACGCGGCGAGGGCGCCCTTGTCGTCGCCCGAAGCGATGCGCAGGCGGAGCTCCTGAGGCAGGAACGCTCCAGGTGCGCGTCGGAGCTCGCGGAGCCGCGTGATCTCCGCGAGCGCGCCCGGCCGGTCGCCGACCGAGGACTTCGTCATCGCGCAGTGCAGCGTGTCGCGCCCGAGGCCCCCCTCACACGCAGCCTTCACCGCCTCCGTTCCGGTCTTCCTCCGAACGCCGTGCTCCGTCTGGGCGGTGATGGACGCGCCGGGCGCCTTCTCCTTCAGGGTCTGGAGGGCCCGCTCGGCCAGATCGGTCATCCCCGCCGACTCCGCGAGCGAGACGACGTAGACGATCTCCATCACGTTCGAGCCCGCGAGGTCGGCGCCGGGCCACGAGACGCCGAGCTCCTCGAGCGCCGCGAGGGTCCCCTCCCCGAAGCCCTTGCGACGCTGCGCGAGCTCGGCCTTCATGAAGCGCGGCTCCCAGGCCGTCGGCATCGTCTTCTCGAGCTCGGACAGCGCGGCCTTGGTCCGCTCCACCCGCTTGGCGTCGGGCATGTCCCCCGCCATCTCCATCGCGCGGCCCCAGAGCAGCGTCACCGCGGGGTCGCGGCCCTCGCGCTTGTCGAGGAGCGAGGCCTCGAGGAGCTGCTCGGCTCGCCGCGGC
This sequence comes from uncultured Polyangiaceae bacterium, assembly GCA_964492175.1. GTDB lineage: Bacteria > Myxococcota_A > Polyangia > Polyangiales > Polyangiaceae > Xiheicaenibacterium. Next base: position 4,979 of record CAZBJI010000058.1, read on the forward strand.
TCGCCGACCGCCAGCAAGGCGGCGGTGGCCGCCGCGAGGCGCTCGTCGGTGTCCGCGCTGCGGGAGAAGCCGATCTGCACCGGCTGCTTCGGCTTCACCTTCGCCGTGTCGCCCGGCTTGGGCGCCGTGGACGCGAGCGGCAAGCCGTCCTCTCCGACGACGGCGACCTCGATCGGAGACGCGTCCCCTTTGTCGGCGAGCCGCAGGACGAGGCGCACCGTCCCGTCCGGCACCTCGGCCTGACCCATGACCAGCGTCGGCCAGCCCCCCGACTCGTAGCGACGCTCGAGCACGCGGACGCCGCCGACCTCCAGGACCGCCGCCGCGCTGGACGTCATGGCGAAGCTGAGGCGCTGCGCCTTCGGGTTCTCCAGGTCGAACACGACCTCCCGCAGGCCGAGCAGGCGGTTCGTGCGGCGCGCGTCGATCTCGCAGGCGTCGCTCCCGACCCGGGCCACCGAGGGTTGCGCAAAGCGCGAGGGCCCCGCGTAGCTGGCCGCGAGGGTCTCCTTGACCACGCCGGCGCCCTCGATCGCCGTGAGCGGCGCCGCGTCCAGCGGGCCGACCACGGTGGCCGCCGGGAGGCACGCGCGGCGCTCCCACCACACCCGCGCGCCCTTCGCCTCACCCGTGTACATCGCCAGCTTGTGGAGCGCCTTCGCGAGCTGCATGCGGAGGAGCGGGGCGACCTCCGCCTCGGCGCCCTCGAGCGCCTCCCACGCGGTGCGGAGCCGGAGGACGACTTTCTGGAAGCCCTCGCGCGAGCGGTGCGCGACCGGCGTGGCGACGCGGCTCGGCGCCGGCGCGGCGCGGTCCACGAGCGCGTCCAGCGACGCGACGAGCACCGCGAGGGCGTCGGGATCCCCGGGCGACGCGACGGCCTTGTCGATGGCCGCGAGGTAGGGGAGGGGATCCTCGGGGTTCGACTGCTCCGCCTTCAACGCGGCCGTGAACGCCCCGGCCGCGACCGCGCGCCCCGCCCCCGGCGACTTCGCTTCTTGGGGGGCGCAAGCGGCCGCCGTCGCGCTCACGAGCAGGAGGGAGAGCAGCGGGCGGGTCGGACGGCTCTTCGACATGGGGGAACGGATGGTGCAACACCTTTGCCCCGTGCGAAAGTGCTCAGGTTGGGTGATCATCCGCGCCATGCTCAAGGCCGGCGACCACGCCCCCGACTTCGCGCTCCCCGCCGACGATGGCTCTACGGTTCGCCTCCGCGACGTCGGAGAGCACGTGGTCGTCTACTTCTACCCGCGAGACGACACGCCGGGCTGCACCGTCGAAGCGAAAGACTTCTCCGGAGCGATGCGCCGCTTTCGGCGCGCTGGTGCCAGGGTGTTCGGTATCTCCAAGGACGGCTTGGCGAGCCACTGCAGGTTCCGGGACAAGTATGGCCTCGAGGTCCCCCTGCTCAGCGACGTCGACCTGTCCGTCCATCGCGCCTTCGGTGCGTGGGGTGAGAAGACGATGTATGGCAAGAAGGTGGAGGGTGTGATCCGCTCCACCTTCCTCATCGATCCGAGCGGCGTCGTCGCGCGCGTGTGGCCGAGCGTGAAGGTCGCCGGACACGCCGAGGCGGTGCTCGCGGCGCTCACCGGCGACGCCGAGCCCGCCCAGAAGAAGGCCGCCCCAAGGCGTCGGCTCGCGATGAAGAAGCCCGCGGCGAAGAAGCCCGCGGCGAAGAAGCCCGCGGCGAAGAAGCCCGCTGCGAAGAAGCCCGCTGCGAAGAAGCCCGCGGCGAAGAAGCCCGCTGCGAAGAAGCGGCGCTAGTCCCGTGGAGACGAAGCTCCCGCCAGCCGCGGCGAGGTCGTCGATCGGAGCGACCGCTACGCCGCCCTAGAGCTCGGGCCGCCTTCGCCCCGCCAGGGGCAGCCCGAGCTCTTCACGAGGTGATGGTTCCGGGGGACGAGGCGTCGGGTGCGACCGGGTCCACGGCGCGCGCCGCCACCGCGCCGCCAGACTGGAGCGAGGCGAGGAGGGCGGCCGCGCAGGGCGCGACGACGTCGCGGAGCACCTCGAGCGCGAGCCGTCGTCGTGTGTCCAGCGCGAGGTAGCCGTGGGCCCGCATCGCGGCCGCGTCCCCGGGGTGGCTGCACGTGGCGCCGAGCCCCACGTGGGCGGCCGACCGCTCGAACACCGCCGCGACCGCGCGGATCGAGTCCCCGCCGCTCCGGCGCAGGAGCCACGCGAGCGCCGCCCACGCGAGCCGCGCGTGCTCCGCCTCCTCGGCCGCGATCGCGTGGAGCGACGCTCGAACCGCCGGGTCCGTCGCCTCCTCGAAGGCGACTCGGATCTGGAGGGCCGAGACGGTCTCTGCGATGCAACCCTCGCTCGCGAGCGAGACCGCCGCGGCGACCGGATCCGCGACGTGGTCCAGCGCGCCCGTGACGTCCAGCGCTCCAGGCCGCACCGGCTCGGCGCCGTAGGCGCTCGCGAGCCTGAAGCAGGCGGTGGCGTGCTCGAGCTCCTCCGACGCCGCGCGGATCGCGCCTCGCACGAGCTCCGCGGGCGCGCCGAGCGCGAGGAGCTGCAGCACGAACCGAGAGAACGACGCGACCGACGCGTGCTCGGTGAGCGCCTCGCGGGCCCAGAAGTCCGCGAGCGCCTGCCGGGAGGCGGCGTCGAGGGCCGAGACGTCCGGTGCGAGCGCGGCTTGGCCTCCGGTCCAGCCGGCTGAGCGCTCCAGCGCTGCGAGCCGCACGTGGCCTCCCACGACGAACGGCCGGCCCACCGGGCAGTCGCCGACCACGGTGTAGCAGCAGTCGCCCCCGCTCGGCGCCGGGCAGTACGCGTCCCCGACGTCCTGGAGGCCGCACGCGTACGCGTCGAGGATGCACGTCTCCGTGACGACGTCGCACGGGGCGTCGGGTGACTCCTTCGGAAAGCAGATGAGCTGCGCCACGAAGAAGCCGCTGCAGGGCCCCGACATCGGGGTGTCGACATCCATCGACGTGTAGTCGCCGCACACCCCGGTGCCGCCGCCCGTGGACGCGACCGCGGTGCTGAACGAGCCCATAGAGGACGTGACGGTGGAGGCTTGGGTGGTCGTGGACGCGGCGGTCGCCGAAGAGCTCGACCCATCGCCACCGCTGCCGCCTCCCCCCTCCTGCTCCACGACGGCCGAGCACCCCGAGGTCGCTGCGACGACGGCGCCCCCGAGGCCGACGGCCGACAGGATGGCGCTCCGCATGGCGAGACGTTCGGGCCGCATGTCCCGAGGATACTCGACCGAGCGGGTCGCCGCTCTCCCGGGGGAGCACGGCCCCGATCGGCGCAGGGCGCGCGGGCTCAGCGACTCGCGGCGTGCGCCTGGATCGCCTCGAACGCCGGGGTGTCGTCCTCGCCGATGTAGCAAGCGAGCATCACCATGTCCGGCGAGAGGGCGCACTTGCCCGGCCTCCCGTTGCCGGTCCATGGCGTGCCGGTGAGGACCTGATCCGAGCCGTCGGCCACCACGGGGATCGCGAGCGGTCCGACCTGCTGGTCGTACGTCGCAGCGTCATCCCCGTCTGGCGTCGCGCCGCCGGCGGCCTTGTGCAGGATCACCAGGTACGAGAGGGGGATCCCCGTCACGGCCGTGAAGGCCGCCGCTTTCTCCTCGAGGCCACCTGCCTCGACCTTGCAAGCGCCTCACGTTGTCGTGGTCATCATCAAGATGCGGTACTCCCCCGCGAAGTCCCAGAGGTGGATCGGCTCTCGGCACTGATCCAAAAGCGCCATGTTGGCGATGACGTCGCCGACCTCGGCTCCGGTGGCGACCAGCGTGCCCGGATCCCCGTGCGGCCACCCACACGCGTAGCACTGCTCCGCGGCGTCGAGCGGATCGCTCACGCAGTCCCTCTCGGCGCAGTCGTCGAGCCCGTCGGCGTCGGAGTCGGCCACGAGCGGGTCGGTCCCGAGCGTCGCCTCCTCCGCGTCGGTCAGGCAGTCGGCGTCGGAGCTCGTCCCTGGATCCGCGGCGCCTTCGTGTTGCCCGGCGCCCGCGCCCTCCGCCGCGCCTGCGCCATGCGTGGCGGAGGGTGCCGCGTCGCAGGCGAGCAAGAGCCCCAGACACGCGATCAGGCTCGAGTCGGGGCGCATGCAGCTATGGTCGTTCGGCGCGCACCCGCGGTCAAGCTGCGGCGCCGTCCGAGCCGGCCTCAGTCCAGGCCGGCGCCGGGTGTGCACGCGTCGCTCCGCAGTCGCGCCGCGAGCGATCGATGGAGGTCGGCGGCGCCCGGATCGTTCGAGCGCTCGAGGGCGACCGCGTACACCTCGTGGGCCTTCGCCGTCGACCTCGCGCCCGACACGGCGGCGTCGAGGACCTGGCGCGCCGCCGAGACGCGGCCCGTCCGGAGGTAGACCTCGGCGAGGAGCGTCGCGGCCTCGACGTTGGGCCGCTCCGCGTGGTTCCTCTCGGCCAGCTCGACCGCCGCCTCGGCGTCCTCCTCGTGAGCCAGGTGGTGCTCCAGCGCGTGCCCGTAGGTCGCCTCGGGGAACGAGCGGCGCCGAGCCTCGTACACGGCGCGCGCACGCTCGACGAGCCGCGCGGCGCGCTGCGGCTCGGTCTCGACGATCAGTGCGGCGAGCGCGTCCATGGACTCCGGGTCTCCGGTCTCCGCGACGAGCCGCTCGTAGGTCTCCGCGGCGCGGGCGGTGTGCCCCTCGAGCGCGTCGAGCGCGGCGAGGTGCTGCTCGATCAGCCACCAGCCCGGAAACTGGGCGTCGGCTCGGACGAAATGGGCGCGCGCGTCGGCCAAGCCGTCGCACGAGAGCGCGAGCTCGCCGAGCTGCAGCTCGAGCCAGGCGTGGCTCTGGTGCTCGTCGTCGCCGAGCGCCGCGGCCGACTCCAAGTAGAGCGCGCGGGCCTCCCGGCGATCCCCCCTCCTCGCGTGGAGATCCGCGAGGGCCGCCGTCGCCTCGAACGTCCTCTCGACGGCGACTGCGCGCTCCAGCCACTCTGCCGCCTGCGCGTCCTGCCCGCGCTCGAGCGCCAGCCTTCCCCTCAGCGCGAAGATCTCCGAGAGGGTGGCCCCGTCCCCGTTGCGCTCGGCGAGCCGCTCGGCGGCGGAGAGGTCCGCGTCCACGAGCTGGAACCGATGCAGGGCGAAGCTCAGCCGCGCGCGCACGAGGTTCGGGCCGAGGTGGCCGTCGCCGAGGCGGAAGGCCTCGGTCACCGCGGCGTCGGCGTGGCCGAACGCCTCGTAGCTCCCCGTGAGCCGCGCGAGATCGAGGTATCGCGCGGCGAGCTGTCCGCGTCGGATCCAGCTCTCGGGCGCCGCGGCCACGAGGCGCTCCGCCTTCGCGACGGCGCGGCGCGCGTCGTCCACTGCGCCGGAATAGCCTGCGCGCGCCGGGTCGGGCTCGCCCACCTCCGCGAGCCCGCCCAGGGCGGTCTGCTCGCTGGTGCCCCGGTCGCACGCCGAGGGCAGCGTCGCGCCGCCGAGGAGGAGGGCGACCGCGACGGACGAGATCCAGGGCCAGCTTCTCATGCGCGCTCAGCCCTCGTGCGGATCGCCCAGGTAGGGGAACGTCCGCTTGAACGGCACGTCGTTCTCCTGCTTGTTGAGGCCCCGAGATCCGTCCGGGTTCCGCATGTCCGAGAACGTCCGGATCGTGCAGACGCCCGACGGGTCCGCCGTGCACTCCTCGCCCATCGCGAGGAAGCCCATCGCCAGCACGAGGTCGTTGATCTGCTCGTAGACGATCTCGTCGTCGTCGTCGATCCGATAGGGGGGACGTCCGTTGGGGAAGGCGGGGAGCTCCAAGACGTCGATCGTGATGTGATCGGGGAAGATGATGCTGAGCGTCGAGCGCGGCTCGTTGCCGTCCTGGCCGACCTCGTGGAGCGTGCACGGCGTGACTGCCGTGATGCACGCGTCGGAGGCCTCGTCGCAGTTGAGCCCGAGCTCCGTCGCGCACGGTGTGAAGTCCTGACCGGGGAGGAGATCGACGCCACCAAGCAGGCCCGTGTCATCCGCCCACATGTGCATCTTGGCGAGGTACGAGCGGTACGTGAGGACGATGCCGGCTTCGCTGAGGCGCTCGCCGTAGGGCGCGGAGTCGTTGTAGGCGTCGTCGCGGTTGGTCAACGCGGTGGACTGGAGCGCCACGCCCAGCGTGTCCACGAGGACCCAGTCGTCTGCGTCCACGAACGCGTAGTTCGCTTGGGTCTGGGCCTCGGTCTGTGTGTTGGTGGTGTCGCAGGCCCCCAGCAGGGAGAGGACGGCGACGAGGGAGCCGAGCGTGTGGTGAGGTTTCATTGGGCGGGCTCCTCAGGGGGCGGGACGAGCGGTCGTCGACCAGACGTTGATCTTGGACGTGCCGGCCTCCACGACGTGGAGGGGCATCTCGATGACGACCGCGCCCACGTTGATGCCGGCGATCGTGTCGTTCTTGTTGTTGAACCCGAACGGTCGGTTCGGCTTGAGCGCGAAGCCCGGGCTCCTGGTGTCGCGCAGGGTCGGGTCCGCGATGGCCTCGGGGCTGTCGTTGCCGAGCCCGACGGAGAGACCATAGAAGAAGCCGTCGAAGTCGAACACGAACGGGTCGTCGAACACGCTGGAGATGACGCGGGTCTCCCCTGCGCCGAGCGGGCCCTTCACCGCCGCCGTCAGCTCCTTCCCGACGGCCCCGACGAGCGCGGCCTTGGCGCCGGGCAGACCCTCGATCTTGACGCCCCACGCCTTCGTCCGCGGGTCCTGGCCGTGCCGCACGTAGATGTCGTAGTCGGGCTCGCCGTCGGGCTTGTCGAAGACGTCGCCGAACGCATCCAGGTGGATGCCGTACCGGACGGTCGGGTCGAGCTCCGGGCGCGTGTCGTCGAGCCGCCAGGTGAGGATGAGGACGAGCGAGTCCCGGTCTGGGTTCGGGCCGGACGCCGGATCGGCGAGCCGATTCCAGGCGAAGAGGTCCGCGATGTCGGCGGCGGAGTCGGCGCCCTTCGTAGAGGTCGTGTTCCAGAACTGATCCGATTGGACGCGATGCGGATCGTTGTGATCCGCCGCGGCGACGAGCCGTGGCGCGAACCCACCGACGAGGCCGGCGCCGGCGACGATGGCAGCGGTCAGCCCAGCGAACGTCCAGAAGCGTCTCGACTTCGTCATGATTCCCTCTCCGACCGAGGAGCAGCAAGCGATGTGCCACGGGGGTCGCGGTTCTCCGGGCGGCTCGGGGGGCCGCGCCGCGCCCTCGCGGCTGACCCGAGGGCCGTCGCGTGGTGCACCGTGGCCCCTGGCACTTGGAGGACCAGGTAGGTCGAAGGTCCACTCGCCGTCGGGGCTCCTCGAGGCGGGCGCGCGCGACCGAGGACGCACACGTAGACGACGCCGCCGCGCGCCTTGGGTTCGCCGCTGGCCGCGCCCGGTGTATGACGCGGGGATGCTTCCCCGGGTGCTGCTCCTCGCGGTCGCCGTCTTCGCGTGCGGGGAGGAGGGCGGCTCGAGCGCGGCGGCTGGCGCCGGAGCAGGCAACGGCGGTGGTGGCGACCACGTGCAGGGAGGCGGGACGCCGGCGTCCGGCCCCGCGACCTCGAGCAGCTCCGGCGCGGGCGGCGCTCCCGGCGTGGGCGGCGCGGGCGGCGCGGGCGGCGGAGGAGGAAACGATCCGCTCGACGGCTATGGCCAAATCGCGGGTTCGTGTGGCGAGATCGATCTCGAGGATCTGGTGTCGCCCGATCCCCAGATCGTGGAAAGTGAGATCGATTTCTCCGGCCGCCCGCCGTTCGATCCCGTCCTCCTCTCGCCCGGTGGGCAGGAGATGTACGCGGACGGCAACCTCGGCGGCAGCTCCCTCTACTCGGAGATCTTCGCGTTCGAGGTGCTGGCTCGGTGCGAGGGCGCGACGTTGCTGAAGACGGAGGCCGAGATCGTCTACGCCACCCAAGGCAAGAAGACCGACATCCTGATCGACATCGACGGGGAGAAAGTCGGCGTCAGCGTCGTCCGCGCGATGAGCTTTCCGGAGGGGGCCCCGTACGCGCCCGCCGACGCGCTCCCGGTGCTCGAGGGCAAGCTCGACGACATCCTGCTCTCGACCGCGAACGTGGCTCCCGAGGACGCGTGGATCAAGCAGATCCTCGCCGTCGTCGCGCAGACGCCGGAGCATGCCGCTTCCATCGGCGCCGCGTACGCCATGTTGGACGACGCGACCCGGGCCGACACCATCGTGGTCGTCACGGTGACCGAGGGCGTGGACGCCTTCATCTACTACGGCAACTGACGCGGGCCGGTCGGCTCGGCGACGGCGCGTCCGCGTCGGCGCGGCTCACCTCCGGAAGCGTCCGCTCTTGTACTTGCGGAGGCTGGGTGTCTCGCTCTGGGTGAGAGCCTCGACGAAGTCGCTCCACAGCTCGGTCATGTCGGAGTACCGGGCCCGGGCGTCGATGGCGAGCGCGCGCTCCACCCACCCGTCCACGACGGGGGAGAGCTCGGGACGAAAGGCCGTGAGCCTGGGGCGCGGCGCGCCGACCGCGAGCTCGTAGAGGGCGAGCGTGGAGCTCGCCACGAACGGCGGCTGGCCCGCGAGCGTGCGGAAGACGACCGCCGCGAACGAGTAGACGTCGGCGCGGTGGTCGAACGGGTGGCTCCGCCAGATCTCGGGGGCGATGTAGCTCGGGGAGCCGGCGATCATCCCGGCGTCCGTGATCTCCTCGAAATCAGGCGTCTTCGCCAGGCCGAAGTCCATGAGGCGCGTCCCGCCGCCGATGTGCGGATCGAGCAGGAAGATGTTCGGAGGCTTGACGTCGCGGTGGATGATCCCCTTGGCGTGCGCGGTGCCGAGCGCGTGCGCCACCGGCTCGAGGATGTCGATGACGGCGCCTGGCGACATGAGGTCCCCGAAGCTCTCGATCTCGTAGAGGTGCGTGTCGAGCCCCTCGCCCTCCAGCAGCTCCATCACCATGTAGACGAACCCGCGCGGGTCGGTGTCGAACTCGTGGACCTGGACCACGCTCGTACCCCAGAGCGCCGCGAGCGACTGAGCCTCCCGCCACAGGCGCAGCACGTACTGATCCTGGCCCGCCACGTCGCCGTTCAAGACCTTCACGGCGACGGGCGCGTTCAGCTCCGTGTCGATCGCGCGGTACACGGTCCCGTGGCCCCCTCGTCCGATCTCGCTCTCGAGCAGGTAGCGACTGGCCACGCGGTCGCCGGGGTGGATGATGAACGGCATGGGCGTTACGTAAGGTGCACCAGCGGATACCAGCTTGGTCGAGCGCCTGGGAGGGCCCTCATGGTAGACGATGGGGAGGGAGCCATGGCAGAGACGCCCACGGACGAGCCCAAGCTCTACCGCGAGCTGCCGCGCGGCAAGCGGATGATCCGCGCCGCGGGAATCGCGTTCACGATCTATCACGTCGGGGCCGTTCTTGCTGGCGGAGCGATACCTCCCGTGAAGAAGGCGCTGTCTCCGATCTTCGGGTTCTACGCCGACGGGCTGCGCATGACGAACTCCTGGGGGATGTTCGGCAGGCCCCCCAACACGACGAACGTCACGATCGAGGTCGACACCAAGGAGGGCCGGGGGGTGCTCGTGTCGACCACCCGGGCGAAGGACCGCACGTTCACCGAGCGGGTCCGCGACGTCCGGGTGCGCAAGATCCAGGGGAAGCTCTCGGAGGACGGGGACCGCGGGCGGTTCGGGCAGCAGTACCTCGACTACTTCTGCCGCTTTCCCCCGCCCGGACACACCGAGGTGCGGGTGGTCCGCGCCATCAACCACCTGCACGAGCTCCGCGACGACGACGGGAAGGTGACGCGGGAGGCCACCACACGGGTGCTCTTCACGAGGCGGTGCCCCGGCGTGGGCCTCGGAGGTCGCATGACGCTGCCGAGGCCCCCCGTCACCGCCACGCCCCCACCTTCGCAGCCGGGTGGGGGCGATCTGTGACGACGCCGACGAGGATGGAGCGGGCGGAGAGGCTCTTCCTCGCGTTCTTTGCGACGACCACCGACGGCTCGTCCGCCGCGCTGTTTCGCGTCGCGCTCGGGACCGTCGCCTGTTGGCAGGCGGTGGCCGTGTGGCTCAACCTGCGCCGGTTCTGGGGAGACGACGGCTTCATCCCCTACTCCGTCGTCGCCGGTGACGCCTACCAGATGCTCTGCGCGTTCCGGTGGGCCCCTGCGAGCCAAGCGATGCTCTACGGGCACGCGATCGTCTTCTCCGTCGCGGCGGTCACCCTCTTGTTCGGCTTCTTCCCGCGGGTCTCGGCGCTCTTGGTCGCCTACGTGCACCTCTCGCTGCAGTTCCGGAACCCGTTCCTCCTGAACAGCGGCGACCGCCTGTTCATGATCGTCGCCGCGCTCGCCGTCGCGACGCCGCTCGGTCACCGCTTCAGCGTGGACGCGCTCCTCCGTCGGTGGCGCGGCCAGCCGACGCCCGAGCGCGCCACGGTGTGGGGGCTCCGGCTGCTGCAGCTCCAGCTCGCGTACGTGTACCTGAACTCGGTCCTCGCGAAGCTCGGCAACGGACGCTGGCAGAGCGGGATGGCGCTGCGCGACGTCCTCGCGTCGCCGGTGTTCGCGGAGTGGCCGGCGTACATCGACTTCACCCCGCTCATCTGGCTCGCCACCTACTCCACCTTGGTCTTCGAGCTCGCGTTCCCGCTCGTCGTGTGGTTCCGCCGGCTACGCCCGTGGGTGCTCCTCGCCGGTGTCGGCTTCCACGTCGGGATCGACGTGGTGATGGTCATCCCGATCTTCTCGTTCATCATGATCGCGACCTACCCGGTGTGCCTGGACGATCAAGACATGGCGCGCCTGAGGACGCTGCTCGGGAGAGCCCTCGGACGCAGGCCGTCCCCCGTTGCGCCGGCGCCCGACGAATCGGGGGCGGCCGCCGAGCCGCCGCCCTCCGACGCGCCCGTCGCGGAGCCGGAGGACCCCGAGCCGAAGGACGCCGCTGCGGCGCTCGATCCCGAGGCGGCAGCGCGAGCGGTGGCAGAGCCGGCGAAGCCGCCCGCGGGCGCCGCCAGAGATGCGTGATCCGTGAACGGCCGCAGCGCTCGGGCCGGTGCGCGAGGTACCATGCCTCGGATGCGGCGCCTCTTCACGGCCCTTGGGTGGCTGACCTCCGTCTCGGCATGCGGAGACGGCGACGCCGCGGGGAGCGGGGCTTCGAGCGCGGCCGGGCCCACGAGCGGCGACGCGGCGACGGGCCCCGGTGCGACCACGGCGACCGCGGGGCAGGGAGGCGCCGGTGGAATCAGCGTAGACCCGCCGACGTGCGTCGACCCCGCCACGTTGCCCGCCTGGCGAGCAGGCCTGGCTCCCTACGAGTACGTCGAGCTGACGAGCGCCGATCTCACCGTCGTGACCCCCGCGGTCATGCCGGGAGGCGGGTACTACGGGCGCATCGACGCGTGGAACGGCATCGCCGCCGACGTCGTAACGAGCCGCCTCTACCTGGGGGCCGCTGGCGGGCACGCCGACTACGCCGGCAACGAGGTGTACATGCTCGACCTCACGGCGGCGGCTCCTCAATGGGTGCTCCTGAACCAGCCCTCTCCTGCCTCCGCCTACACCATCGACCAGCCCTACTACGCGGACGGGCTGCCCTCGCCGACGCACACGTACTACACGCTCTGGTACGTCGAGCAGCACGACAAGCTGTTCCGTTTCGCCGGCGGCGCGACCTGGGGGTCCGGCAACGGCACCACCCCGCACATCGACGCGTTCGATCCCGACTCCCTCACGTGGGACCCTGCGGGCACGCACCCGGACCTCGGACCCTCGCCCACCTACGAGATGCCAACGGCCAAGGACGTGCTGAGCGGGCAGGTCTACCAGCTCCAGGGCGACAACCACCTCTACCGTTGGAACCCGACGGGGGACACGGTGGAGGACCTCGGCAACGCGAGCGCGGGCTCCGACTCCTTCTACGACCTGTACGCGTCGGCGTCCGTGGTCGACGTCGCCAGCCAGCGCGTCCTCTTCTTCTCCGACCTCGCGAGCCCCGGCGCGGCGCGGGTGTTCGACATCGGGACCGGCGCGTGGAGCGCGGCGCCCATCGGAGGTGGCGGCGCGGCGGCGGTGACCGAGGAGAGCAACCAAGCCATGGCGTTCTTCGACGTGTGCTCCGGGACCATCCTCTACAAGACCCGCGCGGGCGGGGACGTCTACGAGATCGATCCCGCGACCCTGGTCGCAGAGCTGCGGCCGACGACCGGCGCCACCCCGCCCGACCCGCTGAACGGCGTCCACACTTTGTTCCAGTACGTGCCGAGGCTCGGCGGGTACGCCTACCAGCCCACGCACGACGCGAAGCTCTACTTCCTCGCGACGCAGTGAGGCGGAGAAGATGGAGCGAGCGCGTGACCGCCGCGAGCACCCTCTCGGGAGGCCCTGGTAGGTGAGAGCCCTCGCTTGGGTCCTCGGCGCGGCCGCCGCGGGCGTCACGGCCCTCGCGTGGCGGCGCTTCTCGTCGCGCGGCGCCGCTGCGCCGAGCTTCGCGCGGTGCCCCGTGTGCGGCGCCCCGCGCACGACGCTCGTCGACTACCCGGGCGCGTGGATGCGCCTCGTTCGCTGTGGCGCGGCGGCGGGGCCACACTTCGCGCTCGTCCAGGAGCACATGCGCTACGGCGAAGCGCACGTGGAGCTCTCCGCCTTCGCGGGCGAGCGGCTCGCGGCGCTCACCCAGAGCGAGGGTGAGCACGTGGTAGCTCACGTGGACCTGTTCGGCGCGGCGGCGCCCACGTCGGCGGAGCTGGAGAGAAAGATCGCCGATTACCCGAGGACGTACCGGGGGCCCGGCTGAGCGCGAGCGCCGGGCGACGGCGCACCGTCGCGCCTCACTCCGCGCGGGCGGCGAGCCGGCCGATCGCCTCGGCCAGCTCGGCCGGCGCCTCGATCGGAGAGAAATGCCCCACGTCGTCGAGCCGCACGAGCTCCGCGCGCGGGATGGCCGCGGCAAGCCGCTCCCCGATCGACGCCACGGCCACGGGGTCCCGCTGGCCCCAGAGGACCGTCACGGGGAGATCGACCGCTCCGAGGTGCCCGACCCAGCGCTCCGCGAACCGGTGGCGCTCCTCGATGTACCCGATGAGCTTGGGGAGGAGCTGCCGCCCGCCGTGCAAGGTCATCAGCTCGAACATGTCGCGCGCGGCCTCCTCCGAGAGCGCGCGGCCCGTGATGCGGTCGATCTGAAAGCGGAACGTGGCGAAGCTCGCGATGCGCGCGAACGCGTTGCCGAGGCCCGGCACGCGCAGGAGGCGCTGCGAGGGCGTGAGCTGCGACATCTCGATGAACACGCTGCCGTTCGTGAAGAGCACGGACGAGACGGCGAACGAGAGGAGGCCGAGGCGCCGGCGCGCGAGGAGCTCGAGCGCGACCGTGGTCCCCATGTCGTGGGCGACGACGTGGACGCGCGGCACCCCGAGGCTCGCGAGCACCACCTCGATGACGTCCGCCTGCTCGAAGAGCGACAGGCCCATCGCGAGCGGCTTGTCGCTCAGCCCATAGCCCAAGAGGTCGAGAGCGATGACCCGCCGCTCGCCCTCGACGATCGCCATCGCGTCGGCGAAGTCGAAGGCAGCGCCCGGGAAGCCGTGGACGAACAGCACGGGCGCGCGCGCCGAGCCTTCGACGGGACCGGAGTCGACGACGAAGACCGAGTGGCCATCGTACGAGGTGTGCCGCCCGCGCTCGGCGAAGGCGCGGAGGCGGGCTGAGGCGCGGGCGGGGACTTCGACGGAAGGAGGGGCCGGCACGGATCGAGCAGTGTACGCCCTGTCTCGCCGGCGCCCCAGCCCGTCGAACGGGCGCGCGCGGCCCGTCGGCACCCGGGCGCGCCGATCTGGCATCATGCGGGGCCCGAGGAGGACCGCCGTGACCAAGCCCCGACCCCCGTTCGTGATCAGCTCGGCCGACGTGCCCGAGAAGCAGCACCAGTACCCCGGCAGCGAGGAGAAGATGGCGCCGAGCCGCGCCATCGGGCAGCCGGCGGGGCTCGCGCGGATCGGTCTGCACCTCGTGCGCGTGACGCCCGGAACGCGGACGTCCTATCCCCACGCCGAAGAAGACGAGGAGGAGTTCGTCTACGTCCTCGAGGGCGAGCTCGACGCGTGGATCGACGGCGAGGTCCACCGCGTCCGCGCGGGCGACCTCGTGGCGTTCCCAGCAGGCACCGGGATCTCGCACACGTTCCTGAACGACGGCGACCGGGACGCGGTGCTGCTCGTCGGCGGCGAGCGCGGCAAGTCCGACAGCCGCATCCACTACCCGCTGAACCCGGAGCGCAAGCGCGACATGCCCTGGTCGAGCTGGTGGGACGACGTGCCGGCGCGCCCGCTCGGGTCCCACCCGGGCAAGCCCAGCCGGCCGCCCGGGTGAGCGCGCCGCCGGCGGCTCAGAGCACGAACTTTGCCGCCCGCCCCGCGTCGAGGTTCGTGATCGTGACGGCGATGACGCCGGCCGAGTCGACCTCGTACCGCTCCTCGATCTGCGGGCCGTCCGCGGCGAGGCGATCGACCGCCACGCCGCCCACTCGACCCGGCGCCACGTCCCCGGCGAACGGGACCAGGATCTCGGCGTGCGGGGTCATGTCGCCCGTGGGGTCCCCCCGGTCGTCCACGTAGGCCGACTCGACGAAGCGGTAGTGACCGATGTTGTGGGCCGCGCGGTAGCGGCGCGTGGCGACGACGGGCTCGGCGCCGCGGGCGGGCATGGGCGTGCCCTTCGGGAAGACGGCGTCGAAGATGGCTCGTTCGCCGTGCTCCGCCTCTCGAAAGACGCCGAAGTGGCGCGAGAAGCGCTCCGAGAGCGTGGGGGCGTCCTTCGCGGAGTCGTCCGCGGCGAGGATGGCGCAGCCCATGGCGGTCGCAGCCGCCGGGTGCGGGGAGCGGTGCACGCGGCGGCCGAAACGCTCCCGAACGATGCGCGGGACGATGGGCAGCCCGCTCGCCCCGCCCACCATGTAGATCCCCGCGATGTCGGCCCCGGGCCCGGCCTCCTCGCGGTAGAGCTCCACCAGGGGCTCGAGCGCGGTGAGCGTCTGCTCCACGAGGGGCGTCACCCGCTCGTAGAACTCCGCGACACCGATCACGACGGGCTCCGCCGGGGCGTCCTCTCCGAGCGCGGACAGATCGATCACGATGCGCTTCGTGTTCGGGTGGACCGCCTCCTTCACCAGGCGACACTCGCGCAGGAGATCCGCGCGCGCCCGCGGGCTCTCCGGGAACGGGCGTCCGGCCGCCTCGAGCGCCATGCTGAGGAGCTGCGCGTCGAAGTCGTCGCCGCCCAGCATCGCGACGCCCGAGGTGACCTCGATGTCGTGGTGTCCCCCCGCCACGTGGACGAGCGCGGCGTCGAAGGTGCCGCCGCCCAGATCGTAGACGATGACGTGCTGGCGGTTCGAGCTCAGCGTGTTCCGGTGGCGGTGGGCGTACTCGATGCCCGCGGCGCTCGGCTCGTTGACGACGGCGCGCACGCTGAACCCGGCGCGGCGGAACGCGTCCAGCGTCACGAAGCGCTGCGTGGAGTGCGCGTTGGCCGGGACCGACACCACGGCCTCCAGCGAGTCCGAGAGCAGTCCCGCGACGTTCGACCGGGTGAGGAGGTCCCGCTTCAACGCCTCGAGGAAGCTCGTCACGAGCTCGACGGGCCGCACCTCCACCGCGCCGATGCAGAGCGGCTCGTCCTGCCGGGTCTGCTGCAGGAGTCGCTTCCAGGAGCGCAGGGCGGGCGCGCCGTCGCGCTCCGCTGCTTCGGCGTCGAGCCCGTGCACCAGCTCCCCGCCGATGTCGGCGCTCACGGTCGGGTAGTGCTCCACGAGGTCCCCGTCCGGCCGCGAGAAGCTCACGATCGGGAAGTTTCCCCGATCGTGCACGGCGACGATGGAGCGGGTGGTGCCGAGATCGATTCCGAGTCGCATCGACCGACGATCATGCCCAGTTCGGCGCGTTTGGCCCAGTCAGGAGCGACCGGTCCCTGGAGAAAACCGCGAGGCCGGCCGGTCACCTGAGCGCGGCCGACACGACGTCGATCGTCGTCTGGGCGACGCGCGCCAGGAACACGTAGTCGAGCGAGCTGGGCGAGTCCGGGCCGGAGTAGCAGTGATAACCGGGGTTTCGGAAGTTCGCGGTGTCCGTCACCAGGATCCCGGGGAAGCCGGCGAGCCAGAAGCTCGCGTGGTCCGACCGGGTGGTGTCGATCAGGACGAGTCGGCTCAGCTTGGAGAGCCCCTCGCCGAGGACGCGCAGGCCACGCGCCGCTCCGCGCCGCCGAAAGGCCTCCACCGCGGGCGCGGACTCGTCGTCGCCGATGACCGCGATGAAGTCGCCGCGGTGATCGTTCTCCTCGAGCTCTCGGGTCAGATCCGGCAAGACCAGGCCGAGGCCGTCCGGGACACGCTGGGAGCCGGGCCGCGAGTCCGCGAAGCCCACGCCGTCGAGCGAGAGCATCAGCTTCACGTCGAGCCGCCGCTCGCGGGCGCGGCGCGCGTACGCCTGAGACCCCACGAGGCCGATCTCCTCCTCGTCCCAGAAGGCGAGGACGAGCGTCCGCTCGGGCGCGGTTCTGCCGAGGACGCGAGCTGCCTCGAGCACCACCGCGATCCCCGAGCCGTTGTCGTCGGCGCCCTCGCACCCCCATACGTGATCGTAGTGGGCCGAGAGGATGACGAGCTCGCTCGGCTTCGACGCGCCGCGCTTCGTGCCGATCACGTTCTTTCCCGACGGCCCGAACGCCTGGACCTCGACCTCGAAGCCGTGCGTCTCGAGCGCCTCGCGGAGCTTGCTCTGCACCCTCAGCCAGTGCGGCGACCCGGACGGACGCTCGCGTGCGACCCAGGAGACGTCGCTCTGCAGGCGCTCCACGAGGGCCGGGTCTGGAGCGACGTCCGCGAGGACCAGCTGGGGCGCCGCCGAGGCGGAGGACGTCGGCGCGGCGGTCGCGGACGGCTCGACCGCCGAGGGTCGGGCGCTCGGGACCGACGTGGGCGCGGTGCTGCAGGCGACCGCGGCGAGGAGCAAGGCGGCGAGGCGGCGACTCAAGGGCTCATCCCACGATGAACCGAACCGCGGGTCCTGTCACGGCGTGATGTTGATCTTCGTGCTCGCGCCGTTCAGCTTGCCGGCGCCCACGCTGCCCCAGCCGGCCGGCAGCGCGGGCCGCGTGAAGTCGAACAGCCAGCGACCGTCCTCGGCCGAGACGTTCAGGCACTCGGCGCTCATCGGGTAGCCGAACTTGTCGTGCCAGAAGGCGACGTGCATCGCCATCGGGGCCCGGACGTATTGGATCCACGGGACGTCCGCGAACCAGAAGACCGTCGGCGCGCCAGGGTCCGGCGACATGGTCTCGACCGCGTCCTTCCACTGGATGGGGAAGATCCCCACCTCGGTCGTCGCGAAGCGCTTGGGGTCGTTCCCTTTGACCGGGATGCCGCCGAGGCCCGGGGACCACAGCGTGGAGAACTTGGGCTCGAGCCCCTCGTACGCCGTCATGGTTCCCCCGAGGATGCTCGCCTCGATCCACCGCTCCCCGCTCTTTATGCCGTGCTTCAGGGCGCGCGGCTGCTCGATCACCGTCACGGCGTCGTCGTCGGAGACGAAGCCGCCGCCCTTCACCTCCCACGCCGAGGTCCGGCCGTACTTCTCGCGCTGACCGGTCAGGAAGATCGGCTGCTTCGGCGGGAAGCGGTCGGGGCCGGGCTGCAGGCGCTCGCCCTCGCGGACGAGCTTCTGCGCTCCGTCGGGCGCGCGCACCCACGCGAGCGGCAGCGTGCGCTCGCCGCCCAGCGCGACGCCGCGAAAATCGGACCGCTTGTACGGGAAGACTCTGTCGGCGGGGACGAGGAGCAGGTCGGGCGTGAGGAGCCACAGCCGCCCCGCCGCCTCGAAGGCGCGCGCGTACGCGAACCCGCTCCCCGCCGGGATGATCTTCAGCCTCGGCCGGGTGGTGTTCCACGGACTGCCGGTGACCCCGTCGTGCCCCGAGAAGTACTCCGGCGCCGGGCCGTCCGCCTTGAAGGCGTCCGCTGGGTCGGTGGAGACGAGGACCTCGTGCCCCTCGCTCCACTTGCCGAGCGTACGGAACACCCCCTTCTCCCCGAGATCGTACTCGGCGGAGGTCTGCTCCGCCGCCGTGGGCACGCGCGTGTACATCGGGGCGCCCATCGAGAACGCGTAGCGGTAGGGGAATGCGCCCTTCTTCGGTCGGAGGGACGCGAGCGCCTTCCAGTAGGGCGTCTCGAAGCTGCGCGTCGTCGTCTCGTCCGCGCACACGAAGCCGTGGGGCTCCACCGGGTACCACGCGTGCTTGCAGCCCGTGCCGCCCACCGGGGTGGTCGACTTGAGCCGGACGGAGGTGCCCACGCGGATCGCGCCGATGGCGAGGCGGTCCTTGGATCGGTTCGGCTCGCCCCAGATCCAGGTCCGGAAGGAGAGGCTCCCGATGCGTGGGCCGTCCTGCTCCTCGGGGCCGGGGGCGGCGTCGGCCTCCTCGGCGGGAGCCGCCGGCGCGGGCGGCCCGGCCCGAGGCGCCGTCGCCTCCGCGCGCACGCCGAGGGTCTCCTCCACCGGCACGGCGGGGGGCGTGCAAGCGCTCGCGCACGCGAGCAGGCCCGCGAGCGCGAGCGGCGACCTCGGCGTCACCCTAGTCCTCGATCTTCACCGACACCGAGAGCTGGGCCTTCTCGATCACGCAGTTCGAGTCCGTGCACACCGACAGGGAGCACTCGCCGGAGATCGTCGCCGTCCCCGCTGCGTCGGGCGTGAACGGGATCGACATCGTCGCGCGCTTCTCGGCCCGGCTCACGGCCCGGACGATCGCCTCGGGGTAGGAGACGCCCGCGGGCGCGGCGCCCATCTTGAACTTGAACGGGTACTCCTTGTTGATCTTGTAGTCGCCGACCGCGTTGATGACCGCCGTGACCGCCGCGGGTTGGCCCTTCTTGTAGGAGCCCTTGGCCGACAGGTAGGCGCTGAACGCAGCGCCCTTCTTCTGCTCGCCGTCCACGTCGGGGGAGGCGCTGGCCTGCGCGCTCGCGGTGCCGGTCGGCGCCGCAGTGGCCCCCGTCCCCGTAGGTGGCGGCTTCGCGTCGGAGGAGGCGGTCGGCGCCGCGGACGCCTCGGGCGGCGCCTCGGTGGCCGTCGTCGCGACCGTGGCGGCGGCGCTCGCGGTCGCGGTCGCGGTCGCGGTCGCGGCGGCGTTGGTCGCGACCGCGTCGCGGGAGGGGGTGGGCTGGGTGTCCCCGCACCCGAGCGCGGCGGACGACAGCCAGACGAGCAGCGGTACGACTCCTGACCGGAACATCGCAGGCATCGTAGGACGGGAGGGGGTGCTTCGCCAGCGCACTTCTTGGTACGTTCCGAGGCCACAAGGGAGACGACCATGGCGGATGAGGAACTGTTCGAGCACGGCGGGCGCTTCGAGCAGGGCGAGATCTCGGGCAACGTGCGCCTGGGTCGCTTCGAGGCTCACTACGAGGAGCTCTTCGCGGAGGCCCTCGAGGACGGCGTGATCACCGCCGACGAGCGCGCGCGGCTCGAGAAGGCGGCGGACTCGCTCGGCCTGGATCGCGACCGCGTCCTCGCGCTCGAGAAGGCGCTCGCCGCCGCGTGGGAGACGCGGCACGCGGCGCTCGTTCGGCGCCATCACGACGACGCCCCCGCCATGTCGCTGAGGCCGCTGGAGCTCGAGAGCGATCCTCAGGTGAAGGCGCTCCGGCGTCGCATCCAGGATCTCGAGGTGCGCGTCAGCGAGCTCGAGGCGGAGCTCGAGGAGGCGCGGTCGCACGTCGCGGTCGACATCGACTTTTCGGACGTCACCGCCGCCGCCGCGCCGCCGGACGACCCCGAGGAGCTCGCCCGGCGCGTCCGCCACGATCCGCGAGACACCTCGAGCCTCCGCGGCCTCTTCCGGGCGCACGTCGCGAGCGACACCGACCGGGCGTACTGCGTCGCGCACGTGCTCGACTTCTTGGGCGTGGCCTCCGCCGAGGAGAAGGCGTTCGTCGCCGCGCGTGATCCGGGCGGCTTGGTGAAGCCAACCGCGTCGCTCACGGCCGACGCGTGGAAGCGCAACCTCTTCCATCCCGACGAGGAGCTGCTCACCGGGGAGATCTTCAGCGTCGTCACGAGCCCGGTGCTCCTCGGCCGAGTCTCGGCGCTGCGGCACCAGAACGCTCTCCCCAAGCTCGACCCCGCGCGGCTCCAGGATCTCAAGACCTCCACGGTGCAGGCGGTCCGATGTTTCGGGTGGGCCGCCTCCATCCTCGGCATGCAACCTCCGGCGCTCTACGTTGACCCCACGTGGGACGGCGTCGCCGAGATGGTGCCGGGGGTCCCGCCGTCGTCCAGGCTCGGCAAGCGCGCGCTCTCCGGGCGCAGCGCCCCGGAGCTCGCGTTCCTCGCCGGGAGGCACCTCGCGGCCTACCGGGAGGACCACTTCCTCCGGCTGCTCTTCCCCAACATCCCCGACCTCGAGGACATCTTCCTCGCGGCGCTGACGATCGGGCAGCCGCAGCTCCCGCTCACGGCGCAGGCCAAGCAGCGCGCCCTCCCCATCGCGAAGGCGATCGAGCCGCTGCTCGACCCGGCGCAGAAGGACAGGCTGCGCGGCTACTTCCTCCGGTTCGTCGACGAGGGAGGCCGGACCAACCTCAACCGGTGGGCCCACGCGGCGGATCTGACGGCCCTCCGCGCCGGGCTGCTCCTCGCCAACGATCTGCCCGCGACCCGGCGCATGCTGGAGGTCTCCGGGGAGCCCGAGATCGAGGCGAAGGTCGACGACCTCATCGTCTTCTTCACCAGCGACCGCTGCGGCCGCCTCCGCAAGCAGCTCGGGATCGCGGTGTGACGCCCCGCTGGCGGGGGGCGCTGCTGCTGCTCTGGCTCTCCTCCTGCGGCCCGGGCGGCGGCGGCGAGCAGAGCACCGAGGAGTGCGCGGCGGCGAAGGCGTGCCGCAGCCACGGGCGGTGTACCTTCGACCGCCGCACGAAGAAGTGTGTCGTTGGCTCCGACCAGGACTGCACCCGGGCCAAGATCTGTCACACCGAGAACCGCTGCCGCAAGGTCGGCGACGTCTGCGATCAGTAGGGTCTTGCGATCAGGAGGTGGCGGGCGGCCGCGGGGCCCCGCGCCGCTACGGCGCTGATGGCTCGAGCTCCGCGCCGGGACGCGTCAGAACAAGCCCCCGAACGTGAGCGTGTTGACGAAGTTGGGGTTCGATTCGCCGCCGCTGTAAATCGAGCCGAACATCCGCTGGCTCAGATCGATCTCGAACGCGCGATCCTCCCCGAACGTGAAGCGCAGCGCAGACGCCTGCGGTCCCACCGTGGCGGCGCCGTCGGCGACGCCTGCGGACTCTGCGTCGTCGACGACCACCATGAGCCCTCCCGCCGCGACGCCGATCGCCGGCCTGTAGTAGCGCCCGGCGAAGAACATGAGCTCGGCGAACGCGGCCGCTTGGATCGCATGGTGCGCGGAATCGACGCGATCGAGGTGGTAGGAGGCGAGGTCGACTCCCGTGCGGACCCCGCCCCAGGGGCCGCCGGGTACGTCAGCGAAGACGCGGACGAAGGCGCCACCCGAGTGGCCGCAACGGGAGAGACACGTATAACCCGCGGACGCGCCCCCCACCATGCCGGCCCGCGCGCCCGCGTCGAGGCGCTCCTTCCTCCACGACCTTTCGAACGCGACCGTTCGGTCGGCGTCGGGCCCCACGAACACCTCTCGCCTCTCCGCGTCTCCGCCCTGAAACCTCGCCGTCAAGCTATAGCGACCCTCCGGCAGCCGGATGCTCGAGGGCGAGCCCGCGCGCAGCTCCGCGACCTGGCGGGAGTGGCGAGCCCGCGGCGGGCCGTCCAGTCGCCTGGCGAAGAGGGCGCCTGCGTGCACCGACGTGACCTGGATCTCGAAGCGCTCATCGGCCGCAGGCTCCGCGACCTCCTTGACGCGTGGCTGCTGCGCCGCTCTTCGGGGCGGAGCCACGCTCGCCTCGGGGGGAGGCTCGGTCGTCGGCTCGGTCGTCGGCTCGGTCGGAGAGGGGGTGGGGGGCGGCGCGTGCTGCGGATCGTCGTAGATGACGCCTGCGACCTCCGCGGCCGGAACCGACTTCACGGTGCCGTTCGCGAGCACGACGCGGACCCCCGTCTTCGGCGACTCCTCGATGACTCGACCTCGGACGCGTCCTCCATCGGTGAGGCGCACCTCGTCGGCGTGCGCGACGGAGCCCGCGAGGAGGAGCGCACCGGAAAGGAGCACTGCGAGTGCGTGGTTGTCGAAGCGCATCATCGCCCCCCTCATCAGAACGACATCGAAAGGCCCAGCTCGGGCGTTTGGAAGCCACGCTCGAATGGACCCCCCGACGGACCCTGCGAGGCGCGGTCTTCCCGCTCGCCGCCGAGATCGAGCTCGGCCTGCTTTCGCACACCGACACCGACCAAGACGCTGCCGGTGATGCCGATGGGCAGCGCGACCCCCGCCGCGATGCCGCCCTTCACGAGCGTGTCGCCGTTCCCGTCGGCTGCGCCCGCCGCGGCGACGATGCTGCCCACCACGACTCCGGCCCAGCCGACCGCCGAGAGCACCGCTCCCGAGATCACCATCGCCCTGGCGCTCTTCGAGCCTCGCTCGTACTGCGCGTCGTCACGATCATCGTCGTCTCGGTCTTCGGAGTAGGAGCGCTCCTCATCGGTGTCGCGCCGATGTTTCTTCCCTCGTCTGCGCCTCGGGCGGTCGTCCTCGGGCTCCTCCACGACGATGGGGGCCGGCCGCACCGCGGCGCGGGCGGGCGCCACGGACACCGCGGCCTCCGTCGCTGGGGCGGCGGGGATGGCGGTAGCGCTTGCGTACTGCACCCGTAGGACCTGGGCGCGAGGGATCTCTCGCGTCTCGCCGTTGATCAGCTTCAACGACACGACCCTCGAGTCCTCCACCATGATCTCCCCGCGCACTCTTCCCCCGTCGGCGAGGAAGATCGTGTCGAGCTCCGTGGCGTGCGCGGGCGACGCCGCCATGAGCGCCCCCGCCACGATTGCCGCCGCCACCGCCCAGCCCCGCGCGCTTCGCACCCTCATCGAGCCTCCATTCGTTTCACGAGGGCTGAGCAAACGGTGCGCCACCGCTCGCAGCGGCGAACTCGAACGGAGTCGGCGCCGACAGGGCAACGATCTGCTCCCGCGGATGCCAAGGATTGCCCCATCCCGCGAGGATGGAGCCGGTGAGGCGCGCGCCTGGGTCGAGGCTCGGAGGGTCAGGTCCCCCGGAGCGGCCTCCCGTCAGTCTCGAGCGCCCATCTTGGTCGCCACGATCGGATCCTCCTCGGCCGTCCTCCACGGGATGGCTGGCCACCAGCGCTCCAGGGTCGGGCGCTCGGTCGGCTCGACGCTCTCGCCCGGTCGCGGGACGATCACCGAGACGCCCGCCTCGCCCGCGGCCGCGACGACGCGCTCGGCGGGCTCGGTCCACGCGTGGTACGCGAGGTCGAAGAGACCCCAGTGGATGGGGAGCAGCACCTTGCCGCGCACCATCTGGTGGGCGCGCACCGCTTGCTCCGGACCCAGGTGCCAGTCGGGCCAAGCCTGACCGTAGGCGCCGGCCTCGATCATCGTGACGTCGAAGGGCCCGAGGTCACGCCCGATGTCGTCGAGCGCCGGAAACAGGCCTGTGTCGCCCGAGAAGTACGCTCGGTGGGACGGACCGAGGAGCGCGTAGCCGGCCCAGAGCGTCTCGTCGAGATCCCACACGGTGCGCCCCGAGGCGTGGCGGGACGGCGTGCAGACGATCTCGAGATCCCGGATCCTCGTGCGCTGCCACCAGTCGACCTCGACGATGTGCTCCTCCGGGACGCCCCAGTAGGCGAGGTGCGCGCCGACGCCGAGCGGCGCGACGAAGGTCGTGTCCCAGTCGGCCATCGCCGTGATCGTCGGCTCGTCGAGGTGGTCGTAGTGATCGTGCGAGAGGAGCACGGCGTCGAGACGCGGGAGGTCGGCGAGGGCGACCGGCGGCGCGTACCACCGCGTGGGGCCGACCCAGGAGACCGGAGAGATCCGCTCGCCCCAGACGGGATCGGTCAGGAAGGCGTGCCCGTCGATCTCGATGAGGACGGTGGAGTGACCGAGCCAGGTGACGCGCAGCCCGCTCTGCGGCGGGGTCGCGAACCGCGCGCCGTCTCCGGTGACGACCGGAAGCGGTCCTCCGGGCGACGAGTCGGCGCTCTTCGACCAGAGCCCGGTGAGGGTCAGCCACGTGTCGTTGTAGAGCGGCTGCGGGTTCACGAAGGTCCCTCCCGACCACTGGGGAGAGGCCATCATCCTCTCCAGGCGGGCCCCCTCCGCGCCGCGGCCGAACGCCCGCCAACCGCCGACCGAGACGGCGAGCAGGAACACCGAGAGCGCGGCGGCCGTGACGCCGGCGGCGAGCAGGCAGCCGCGCCGTCGGCGCCCGGTGCGTGCGGCCATCAGAAGCGGATCCGCCCGAAGCGCGACGCGCGGTGGAAGTTGCCTCGCCCGAGGATCGGGGACCACGCCGACCCGCCGTTGTCCTGCATCGCGTAGAAGTTCACCCGCCACTCGTCGCCCGCGGCCGGAGGGCTCCTTCGGACCCCGACGAGGGACGACCAGGGGAGGCGCAGCTCGACGACGTAGCCTTCGTCGCGGTCCGAGGCGTCGTCGAGCGTCCCCAACACGCGGACGCCGACCTCCACCTCGCTCTTCCAGTCCTCGTGCCCGAAGGGGCCGTCGGGTCCTCCCCGCGGGGCGTTGTAGGCGTCGAACCGCGAGTCGAAGACGAGGCCTTGAGGGTTCACCTGGATCTCGAAGTACGCCTCGTTGTCGCCGTCTCCGTCCGGATCCAGCATGATCTCGGCCGTGTCGCGCTCCCAGAGGTGGGGGTCGACGGCGTCGGGCGGGAAGCCCCCGCGCACGTCGGCGTCGGCGATCTCGATCGCCACGTAGAGCCCGGCGTCGTTCCAGAAGAGGCGCGCCTCGCCGCCCACCTGCGGCGCCGACACCGGGCGACCCGTCCCGGCGTTCACGAACGCGCCCGTCTTCGCTGCGTCCGACCACACGACCTCGGCGAGGTGCCCGTCCATCGCAGGGCGTCTCTCGGGTGACAGACGCGGCACGGTGAGCGTCGGGACCGTCGCCTCCACGCCGGGGGCGGAGGTGGCCGAGGCGGAGGACGCCGCTCCTGGACGAGGGTCGTCCCCGCAGGCGACGCCCCCGCCGATGCACGTGCACGGGAGAAGCCACCACGCGCTACGCTCGATCCATGCTCGGCTTGTACGAAGCGATCGGGCTGGTCGCGATCCTCGCTGCGCTCGCGCTCGCGGCGTACTTCGCGTGGATCGCCAGCAGGCGACCTCGCATGAAGTAGCGCTACTTGCGGCCACGCTTGCGCGCGTCGCGCTCCCGCTTGCGCTGCGCCTTCTTCGCGTTCTTCTCGGCCTGCGACAGCGACTTCACCTTCGTCAGGGACTCGCCGCCGCCCGGCATGCCCATGCCCGGCATGCCCATGCCCGGCATGCCCATGCCCGGCATGCCCATCAGCCCTGGCAGGCCCATGCCCGGCATGCCCATGCCGGGCATGCCCATGCCGGGCATGCCCATGCCTGGCATCCCGCCCATCATCTTCTTCGCGTTGCGCGCCATGGCCATCTGCTTGAGGCCCGGGATCTTCCCCATCACGCCGAGGTTCTGGCCGAGCGTGCTCATCATCTGGCGCATGAACACGAACTTCTGGATGAGCTCGTTCACCTGCTCCACCTTCACGCCGGCGCCCTTGGAGATCCGGTCCGAGCGCGTGGGCTCGCGGATCAGGGCGTAGGGGTCCCTCCGCTCGAAGGCCGTCATCGACTGGATGATCGCCTCGATGCGCACGAGCTCTCGGTCGTCCAGGTTGACGTTGTCCGGCATGCCGCCGGGGAAGAACCCTCCGAGCGGCAGCTTGTCGACGAGCTCCTTCAGCGAGCCCATCTTCTGGATCATCCGGATGTGCTCGAGGAAGTCCTCGAGCGTGAAGTCTCCGGTGAGCATCTTCTCGGCGTCGCGCTCGGCCTTCTTCTGGTCGACGACCTCCTCGAAGTCCTGCATCAGCCCGACGACGTCCCCCATGCCGAGGATGCGGCTCGCCATGCCCTCGGGCCGGAACTGCTCGAACTTGTCGGTCGTCTCGCCGACGCCGGTGTAGACGACGGGCGCGCCCGTCACCTGCTTCACGCTCAGGGCCGCGCCCCCGCGCGCGTCGCCGTCCAGCTTGGGTAGGATCACCCCCGAGAGGCCCAGGCGCTCGTGGAAGGAGCGCGCGGTCTTGACCGCGTCCTGGCCGATCATCGCGTCGACGACGAGGTAGACGTTGTGCGGGTTGGTCTCGGCCTTGATCTCGGCGAGCTCCTGCATGAGCTGCTCGTCGATCGCGAGGCGGCCCGCCGTGTCGTAGATGATCACGTCGCGCCCGAGCTTCTTCGCCTCCTCGCGCGCGGCCGCGCAGATCTCCAAGGGGGTCTTGTCCGCAAGGTTGAAGACCGGGATCTTGATCTGCTGGCCGAGGACCTTGAGCTGCTCGACGGCGGCGGGGCGCTGCATGTCGGCCGCCACGAGGAGCGGCTTCTTGCCGTCCTTCTCCAGCATGCGCGCGAGCTTGGCGGCGCTCGTCGTCTTGCCCGAGCCTTGCAGGCCGATCATCATGACGCCCGTCGGGCCGGAGGGCGCGAACGTGATGGGCTCCCCGTCGTGGCGCATGAGCTCGATGAGCTCGTCGTGGCAGATCTTGATGAAGATCTCCCCGGCGCCCACCTGGTGAGCGTCGCCGCCGTGCTTGACGCGACTCTGGTGCGTCTGGCCGACCGCCTTCTCTTTCACGCGGGCGAGGAACGCCTTGGTGACGCCGAGCTCGACGTCCGCCTCCATCAGGCTGAGGCGCACCTCGCGGAGAGCGCTGTCGATGTTCTGCTCGGAGAGCTCCGTGAGCCCGGCGAGCCGGTTGCGTGCCTGGCGAAAGCCACGGGTGATCGTCTCGAACATGGCGGAACCACGCTCTTAGCACGTGCGCGGCTGGCTCACACCAGCGGTAGGTGGCCCCGGACCCGTCGGTGGCGCGCGGACCGTCGCGGCCGTTCGCCTACCGCCCCGCGGTCGCCAGCTCGGACCGGGCGACCTTGCAGGCCTCGAGGAGCGGCTCGGCCTCCTGGATCAGCAGGTCGGCCTGCTGGAGTCGCTTCATCAGGTCGGCCGGGTCGCTCTTCTTCTGCGTGTCGCTCATCTCCGCCTGGATCCCCTCGGAGAGCTCGTTCGACTCCGCGAGCTTCAGGTACCCCTGTCCACACGCGTCGCGGGCCTTGACCGCCCCCGCGGTGCGGACCTCGATCGCCAGCACCTCGGCCGCGACGCGCTTCCGGCTCGCGTGGTCGCGCGCCGGGACCTCCTGCAGCCGGTCGATCGCGGCCAGGATCTTGTCCCCCTCTCGGGCGTCGGTGCCGCACGCGCCGCCCGCCAGCGCGAGGAGCGCGGCGGCGAGTCGAGCAGGCCCGGCGCACGGCGCCATCGCCGCGTTGCGGTGGCCACCGCGCGCGCGCCACCCTCCGCGCGCTGCGCTGGTCACTCCACCGGCTTCGGAGGCGGCCCCATCTGGATCCGCTCTCCAAGGTACGAGCCGATGAGCGTGAACATCACGCCGATGAGCGCGAGGATGATGTACATGAAGAGCGGCATCGTGCGCACCGTCTGGGTGCTCGCGAGGTAGCCGACCGTGGGGATGGCGACGAAGAGGCACGCCACGACGGGCTCGATGAAGGTCCTGCCAGGCGAGATCATGCCGATCAGCAGACCGCCGAGGAACCAGACCGGGATCGAGACCAGCATCCCGTTCGAGCCCTCGAAGTCCAGCGCCCGGACGGCGATGGGCAGGCCGATCACGAGCGCGGCGGTGAGGACGCCGAGGACCGCCAGCGCGATCGCGCACCAGAGCACGCTGAAGCCCGTCTGCGCCATCGGGCGCTGACGAGCCAGATCCGCTTTGGATTTCGGCCCCCCGCTCTCGAAGCTGGCGCCGCAGGAGACGCACCGCGCCGCCGTGCCGGCGTTCTTGAAGCCGCAAGCGGGGCAGAGCGCCGGTTTGGTGGAAGCACTGGAGGCGGCCGTGGCCATGGACGAGCGAGGCTAGTTTCCCCGACCCCGCTGGGCAAGCTCCCGGAGGCCTGGACATGCGTCGCGTCCCCGGACCACCGGGAAGAGCGCGCTCCCGCGCCGAGAGCGTATACTCTGGTCCCGACGTGTCTTCCGACCAGAGCCACGCCCTGCCGCTGCAAATGAGCGAGCCGGACCCCGAGCTGATCGCCTTGCCCGCCCCCCCGAAGCGGGAGCGGGCCCTGACGATCGCGGTGATGGTCCTGACCAGCGTCGCGGCGGGGCTGCTCGCGTGGTCGCTCCGGAGCGAAGCCTCGTACGCGCTCGCGGCGGGGGCCCCGCGTGACGTCGGGGATCTCGGGGGTCTCGCGCTCGATGGCGCTCCGAGCAGCCAGTACGTGCGCGGGAGCGCGCTGCTCGGCACACAGGGCGCGATCCGCTACGGCCGCGCCGCGGAGAGCGACACGTTCCGCCTCGCGCCGGTGGCGGGCAACGAGGCGCTCTGGGTCGAGATCCGAGTGCCCGAGGGCTTCGAGGGGCCGCGCTTCATCCCGCCGACCCAGTTCGCGGGGAGGCTCGTACCGTTCGACAAGGCGGGCCTGAGGCACGCCAGCTTGCGGGGCGCCGTCAAGGCCGAGACCGGCGTCACGATCGCGCCGAACGCTTGGATCCTGGTGGACGGCGCCTCTCCCCGCGCCTCGCGGTGGGCGCTCCTCTTCGTCGTGCTCTTCGCCGGGTTCGCCCTCTGGAACGTCGTGGGGGCGGCGCGCCTGCTCCGCAAGGTGCGCGACGGGGTCGATCCGGAGGAAGGCTCCGCCCTCCGATGACCGCCCAGCCGAGCCCGGGTCAGGTGGAGAAGGTCCTCGAGGATCTGATCCAGCGGCTCATGCGCAGCCAGAGCACGCTGGAGGTGCGCGCAGCGCTGATCGAGGCCAAGCGCCTGCGCACCGTCACGACCCGGTGGGCCGCCATCCCGCCGCCTCCGGACGCCCGGCGCGAGATGTTGACCCGCGTGATGGATCTCATCGCCCAGGTCGGGGTCTCGCTCTCCAAGCCACCTCCGCCGCCGTCCTCTCCGCCGCCCGCCCCGAAGCCGGCCGTCTCCGCTCGGCCAGACGAGGCCTCCCGCAGACCCAACGGTGAGCGCGGGCGGAACCCTCCGGCCGGAAAGACGCGGCCGTCCGTCTCGGACCTCGCCGACGACCTCCCGCGCGACAGCGCCCCCGAGACCCTCAGCCCGCGGGAGCGCGCGCAGCCCCACTCTTCCCCGGGCATGGTGGCCCGCGGGCTGACACCCACGCCGCTCCGATCGGCGCGCGCGCCGGAACGATCGGGCTCGCAGCCGGACCGGGCGGATCCGAGCGAGGAGCCGGTGCACACGCCGCGATCCCGGTCCGGCATCTCCGTGCCGCCGCCCGCGTCCCCGCGGGCAGCTCCGCCGCCTCTCCGCGGGCGCCGGCCATCCGACGAGCTGAAGCGCCCCGGCTCTCCCGTGCCCCGGCAAGCGACCGTCGCCTTCGGATCTCCGACGCGCGGGAGGACGAAGACGGGGCTCTCGGAGTCGACGGACAGCGCGCGGGTCGCGCGGGCCGCTGCGCCCACCCAGCCGCCCCCCCCGCGCAGCGCTTCCCCCGCCGCGATGTGGGGACGGCGCGAGACCAAGATGATGGGCTCGCAGGGCGTCAGCGACGTGCTGAAAGGGGTCGGGGCCTCGCTCGAGGACGACTCCTTCGAGTCGCCCGTGCCTTCCTCGGGCCGCGAGAGCCTCCCCTCGGACACGGCGGAGACCTCGCCGCCGCCGTCGCCCCCGCCGAACCCGGACAAGCAGACCACCGCGCGGAGCGTCCCCCTCTCTCGCGGGCGCGTGGCCTCCGTCGAGCCGCGGCTGGAGGGGCTCAGCTCGGCGCCGTCCTCCCCGAGCATTCGCGCCGTCCCCTCGGCGCACCCCTACCAGAAGAAGCCCTCGAACCCGACGCTGACCCTCCCGACGCCCGTGCCGGCCGCGCTGCGCTCCGCCCCCCCCCCGTCCTCGTCCGCCCGGACGCTCCGCACGGTGGTCTCGCCCGGTGTCACGATCGTCCACCCCGACGCGGCGGAGTGGCAGCCCCACCCCGTCGTGGCGGGGGTCACCTTGAAGGTGCTGTTCCGAGATCCCCGCGCAGGGATCTTCACGGCCCTCGTTCGGCTCGCCCCGGGCGCAGTGTTTCCGAGGCGCCGCCACGCGGCGTCGGAGGAGATCCTGCTCGTGTCGGGCCTCGCCAGCGTGGGCGGCCACGCCTTCCGCGCGGGCGAGTATTGCCGCGCGGAGTCCGACTCCGTCCACGATCCCATCAGCACCGCCACCGGGTGCACGCTCTTCGTGTGCGGCTCCGAGAACGACGACTTTCTGGACGACGCGTGACGTCGCCCGGTGTGGGCACGCTCGTCGTCGGCGCCGGCGTCATGGGGTGCTCGATCGCCCTCGATCTCGCGCGGCGTGGCAGGCCGGTCCTCGTGCTCGAGCGGAGCGTACCGGGCGCCGAGGCCTCGAGCGCCGCGGCGGGCATGCTGGGCGCGCAGGTGGAGTCGCACGCGCCCGGCCCGTTCACCTCGCTGTGCGTCGCGAGCCGCGAGCGGTTCGGGCGCTGGGCCACCATCCTCCGAGAGCTCACGGGCATCGACGTGGAGCACCGTGCGTGCGGCATCACGCGGGTCGCGCTGTCGGCGCAGGAGCTGGAGGAGGTGGGCGCGCACGCGTCGTGGCAGAGAGACGCCGGGCTCCGCGCGGTCCCGCTCGGGAGAGATGAGCTCGCCAGGTTGGAGCCGCGGGCGTCGCCGCGCGCGGTCGGCGGCGTACACTTCCCGGACGACGGGCGCGTGGATCCGCCCCGTCTGCTCGCGGCGCTGCGCATCGGCGCCGAGCGAGCCGGCGCCACGTTTCGCACGGGCACGATCGTCCGACGCGTCGTCGTCGACGGCGAGGGGGCCCGAGGCGTCACGCTCGAGTCGGGTGAGGAGATCGCGGCCGACGACGTCGTGGTCGCGGCGGGCAGCTGGACGACGCTCGTCGGCGGGACGCCGCTCGAGGCGGGCGCGGTCCGCCCGGCGCGGGGGCAGATCGTGGAGCTCTCGACGCCGAGGCCGATCCTGGGCGGCGCCATCGTGGGAGCGCGTGCCTACTTGAGCCCGCGGGACGACGGTCGCCTGCTCGTCGGATCGACGCTCGAGTTCGTCGGCTTCGAGCGGGGCGTCACGGCGGGCGCGGTGCAAGAGCTGCTCGCGGCGGCGGTGGAGCTCGTCCCGGACCTCGCGGGCGCCGCGTTCGGACGCGCGTGGTCGAGCTTCCGGCCCTACACCGCGAGCGAGCTGCCGATCATCGGAGAGTCGCCGGTGCGGCGGCTCTGGCTCGCGACGGGCCACTACCGGAACGGGATCCTGCTCGGCCCGGTCACGGCGGAGATCCTCGGGGCGCTGATCGTGGGGGAGGCGCCGCCCGTCGATCCGACACCGTTTCGCGCCCCCGGCGCCTGAAGGGGCGTCGCCCCACGGCCGGACGCAGACGGCGCGACCTTCGGGTAGCCTCTCCACCCGTGAACGCCGTCTCCGTCGCCCTCGTCATCCTGATGCCGGTCGTCCTCATCGGGATCGTGGTGGTCGCCCTCCTCGCCCACCGCCGCTGGGTGCGCGACCAGCGCGCCAAGGTGTTCGCGGTCGTGGCGCGGGAGCACGGGCTCACGGCCTCGAGCGAGGGGCTGCGCGGGGTCATCGGAGGCGTGGGCGTCGCGGCGACGGTCGAGCAGCGCACGCACGGCAAGTCGACCGTGACCTACACGGTGGTGGGCTCCCGCATCCACCCGCCGCTCGACCTCGGGCTGTCGGTGCGCGAACAGCACTGGAAGGCGTTCGGCGGGATCGAGGCCTGGCTGTACGGCGTCCAGGACCACGTGATCGGGGACCCGGCCCTCGACCGCGCGTTCCTCATCGGCGGGGACGAGCTGCCACGCATCCAAGCGCTCCTCACGCCGGCCGTCCGCGCCCAGCTCCTCCGGGCGGACAAGAGCGCGGGTGTGGTCCTCCACGACGGCGGGGTCCAAGTGGAGGGGCGGGGCGAGCCGCGAGAGGCGTTCGTGACCTGGGCGCTCGACGTGACCGTGTCGCTCGGGCGGGCGCTCGAGGCGGCGCGCCTGAACGTCCCGCCGGCCACGTCGCTCGGGTCGATCTCGGAGGGCTACCGAGCCGCGGCCGCCTCGCTGGGGCTCTCGTGGATGCCCACGCCGCTCTGCCTCAGCGGCGTGATGGACGGGATTCACGTCCACGCGACCACGACGCGCGTGGCACGGTATCGGTATGAGGCCCTGGTGACGGCGGTCTACCCCACGCGGCTCGGGCTCGATCTCTCCATGAGGTCGACGGGCACGCTCTCCCTCGTGGACAGGGTGTTCCTCGGCAAGGACGCCGAGGTGGGTCACGCGGCGTTCGACGAGGCGTTCCGCGTGCATACGTCGGACGAGGACCGGCTCCGGCACGTCTTCCCGGTCCAGGTGCTCGAGCAGCTCCTCGAGCTCAGGGAGCTCGGTCCGGTCGAGGTCCGCGACGACGCGCTCTCGGTGCGGCTCACCCGCATCCCCGACGCGCGCCACGTGCCGCAGCTCGTGGATCGCCTCGCCGGGCTCGCCAGGGTGATCCACGCGCGCGCCGTGCGGGAGACGGCCCTGCAGGGACCCTACCGCTGAGCGGCGCCGGCCCGGTGGTCTCAAGGCGCGCGGTCGCGCAGCGCCGCGCGGACGCGCGCGAGCACCGCGACGTCGGCGGGAGGAAAGTCCTCGTCACGCAGCTCTTCGCGCCGCGCCCAGCGGATCGCCGCGACGTCGAGCGCGCGCGGCTCGGGGGACGCGTCGTCGAGCACTGCCTCGAAGAAGAGGAGGAGCACGTTCTTCTCCGGGTACGCGTGGAACGTGATCTCGAGCGGACGCCCGACGAGCGCGAGGACGCCCAGCTCCTCGGCGAGCTCCCGCTGCAGCGCGGCCCTCGGGTCCTCCCCCGGCTCCACCTTGCCGCCGGGGAACTCCCACGCGCCGGCGAGGTGGGCGCCCGCCTTCCTCTGGGAGAGGAGCACGCGGTCGCCGCGCACGATCACGGCCGCCGCGACGAGGACGGGAGAGGTCGACACCCTGGGGGCGTCAGGCCGGCGCGCCCCGGCGTCAAACGGGACCCACCCTGCGTCGCTCGGGAGCGCCTGCGCGGCGCGTTCGCCTCGGCCAGCGTATACTCGCTCCGTGTCGCGTCGTGACGCCGAAGGGAGAGGCCCGCCGTCTGCGCCTCCCGAGGCGCGCTCCGCGTCTCTTGTGCGGGTGAGAGCCCCGTCCCGCCGACCTGAACGGCGGTCTCCCCGAGACACCGCTGAACCGGCTCGAAAGTGAGATCTACCCAATGACCACCAGAGGACGCATGGCTTTCGTGGCGACGCGCGCGCGGTTCGTGGCGGGGCTCTGCGGGACCGCGGCGATCGCCACGGCGGGGCTCGCTGCTTGCGACACGGAGCAGACCCCGCCGCCGGAGGCTGCGAGCGTCACCTTCCACCGCGACGTCCGCCCGCTGATCGAGCGGAGCTGCACCTCGTGTCACTTCGCCGGTGGACCCACCCCCTATGATTTCACCGTCGCGTCGGACGCAGCGTCCGCGCCCCCTTGGTCTCAGGCGGCCGTCGACGCCGTGCTCTCCGGCGCGATGCCGCCGTGGATGGCGTCGGACGACTGCCGCGACGTCAGGTACGCGCGCCGACTCTCCGACGAAGAGCACGCCGTGTTCCGCGCCTGGGCGGACGAGGGCTTCGCGATGGGTAGCCCGGCGGACTTCGCCGCGCTCGCACCGCTCGAGAGCCCCACGTCCGCGGCCCCGCCCGACCTCGTCCTGCGCCCGGCCGAAGCGTATACGCCCAGCACGGAG
The DNA here is from genome assembly GCA_964492175.1 of uncultured Polyangiaceae bacterium. Lineage (GTDB taxonomy): Bacteria > Myxococcota_A > Polyangia > Polyangiales > Polyangiaceae > Xiheicaenibacterium. Next base: position 38,939 of record CAZBJI010000058.1, read on the forward strand.
GCCGCGGGCGACTACCGATGCTTCCTGCTCCCCGAGGAGTTCACGGCGGACACGTTCGTCGTCGGCTCCCACGTCGTGCCCGATCGCTTGGAGGTCGCGCACCACGCGCTCATCTATCTGATCCAACCCTCCGTGGTCGGGGCCGTGCAGGCGCTCGACGCCGAGGACGCTACGCCCGGCTATTCCTGCTTCGGCGGGCCGGGCGGCGGCGCCCTCGTCCCCGTGGGTGGATGGGCGCCGGGGGGCGTCCCCGTCGTGCGGGACGAGGGGTCGGCCATCGTCGTCCCCGCCGGCTCCCGCCTGGTGCTGCAGATGCACTACAACACGCTGGCGCTCGCCGGCGCGCAGCCGCAGCCGGATCGAACGACGGTGGAGCTCTGGACGACCTCCACGCAGCCGGCCGCGCGCGTCGAGATCCTCCCCCTCGCTCACCTGACCATGGAGATACCTCCGTTCGAGGCGGCCTACGTGGCGGAGCGCCTCTTCGAGGTGCCGGCGGACGGCGTCATCACCGGCGTGGGCCCGCACATGCACCTCCTCGGGACGTCCATCCGGGTGGAGCACGAGCGCGCGGGGCAGGCCGCGTGCATGGTGGACGTGCCAGCTTGGGACTTCCACTGGCAGCAGCAGTACTCGTTCGCCGCCGAGAGCGCCGTCCCGGTGCAGAAGGGCGACAAGATCCGGGTCCGCTGCACCTACGACAACACGGAGCAGAACCAGCCGCTGGTCGGCGGCGTGCCGAAGATGCCCGCGACGGCCTACTGGGGGGAGGGAACGCTCGACGAGATGTGCCTCGCCATGGTGGAGCTCGAGGTCCCGTTCGACGCGCCGGACGTTCGCTGCGGGGCGTACCCGAGCTGTCAGTCCACGTGCGCCGAGGGCGACGGCCGCTGCTTCTTCGACTGTACGACGCTCGGCGGCGGCCAGTGCGCGGCCTGCCTGCTGCCCGCCTTCTTCCAGTGCACTCCGAGCTCCTGCGGAGCCCCCGGCATCGCCCTGCAGAGCTGCGTCGGGGCGTGCGAGAAGGACCAGTCCGCGTGCCTCGTCCACGACTGCGCGGCCGAGTGGGACGCATACTACGCATGCATGGAGCCCCTCCTCGAGGGTGGGGATTGCAACGCGCAGCTCGCGGCGTGCAACGTGGCGCTCTGAAGGCACCTCCTCCGACGCCTCCGTGCTACCGATCCGGCATGCGGTCGGGCGTGCAGGCATCCCTCGTGGCCCTCGCGCTCGCGAGCTGCCACCTCATCGCCGGCACGCCGGACTTCCGGGACGCGCCCCCCCTCGGGGGCGGCGGCGCGGCCGGCCACGGTGGGGCGGGGGGCGCGGCGGGCGGCGCGGAGGGCGGCGGCGGGATCGGCGGCGCTGG
>CAZBJI010000059.1:0-32916 GCA_964492175.1 uncultured Polyangiaceae bacterium
CGCGGACGTCATCGAGCTGCGCGATCAGTGCGCGCTCGACCGCGTCGGCGAGGTCCACTGCTGGGGCGCCCCACCACGGTACTATGCCCAGGACGTGCCTTACGTCGCGGACTACGTGAACACCGGCTTCGCCCAACCGCTCCGGTTGGGGCAGCCGCTGGCTCACTTCACACACGTCCTCTCCGCCGCGTGGTGGGGGCTCTCGCCGCAAGGCCAGCTCCTCTATGTGAGCTCGGATGACCCCTACCTCCTCCCGGTTCGTGGGATCGCGAACGCCGTCGCAATCGTGGCCGCGCCGTTCGCCGATTACGAGGTGATCGCGCTCGACCGTCACGGCGTCGCGACGGCAACCGCAGGGACGTACGGGCACGCCAAATCCCTCTGGGAATCGCCTAGCGAGATTCGGCTCGTCGATTCCGTCACCGTCCCAGACACCGTGGCGGTTCGAGCGGGCGGCGCCTCATGGTGCGCCATCCGCGGCGACGGCCGCGTCACGTGCTGGGGCGGCAACTACCATGGGCAGCTCGGCGGCGGGTACCGGACCCCGTCCCCCACAGCGCTCTACCAAGGCCCCGTCGACGTGCAGGGGCTGCCGGAGGAGTGAAGGTCGGGCGTAGGCAGGCCCCGCCCTGAGCCGTCACACAACCGGTGACCACCTCGCGGCCTGGTGGTTCGACCTCGAGCGAGACAGGATCGCAGCCCTACGCCCGAGCCTCTCCCGTCGGTAGGTGCTCGCTGCAGCCCCGGCCCGTCGCTCGTCCGAGCGCCGAGGGCTCGGCGCGCGCCCGCCGCGCGGCCGGAAACCCGCGCAGGCCATCCGAGAGCCGCCACTTGTCGGTTTGGCCGATGGTCTGGAAGAAGAGCCCGAGACCTCGACCTCGGTCGCCAGGCCGGCGCCCGTGGAGGACCCGCGCCACGGTGGCCTCGACGTCGAACCAGTCTCCGGTGCGCGGGGCCCGGAAGCTCACGATGACCGGCTCGCCGGTGAGGACGCGGTCGGACGTCAGCACGAGCATGCCGTCGGTCGACAGATCGAAGGCCAGGCTGGAGACGAGGCGGAAATCACGCTCTCGCACCACTTGGCAGGGGAAGAGCACCTCGCGGCGAAACGCTTGGCGCTGGAGTCTCGGGGCGTCGTCGGGGCTCGCGTGGAACATCGACGAGAGCGTATCGAGGCGTCCGTCAGACGGCCAAGCGGGCGGCGGACGGGACGGACCCGGCGCGCGCACGCCGCTGCTGGTACGCTCTAGGACGGCATGGCCGCGTCGCTCCTGCTCGTCGCCAACCCGACCGCCCAGAGCGGAAAGAACGCCGACCGCATCGACGTGGCGAGGCGGTGCTTCCAGGCCGCGGGGGCAACGTGTGACTTCCTCGCCACGTCCCCGGACGGGCTCACGATCGGGACCGTGCAGCGCGCCCTCGACGAGGGGGCGTACACGTCGGTCGTCTCCATGGGCGGCGACGGGACCTTCCGCGAGGTCGCGTCGGGCCTGCTGAGGAGCCGGAGCAAGGCCTCCGTGGCGCTCGGCATGCTCCCCACCGGCACCGCCAACGACCAGGGGCGCAGCTTCGGGCTCTCCGCGAGCCCCGACGCGCTGGAGGAGAACGTCGCGGTCATCCTGGAGCGCCGCACCACGCAGCTCGACGCGGGGCACATCACGGCGCTCGGTGAGCGCGGCGCCGTCGAGGCCTCGGCGTGGTTCTTCGACTCGGCTGGCTGGGGCCTGTCCGCGCGCGTCCTCTCGGAGCGGAACCGAGATCGCCGCCTCGTGGAGGAGATGCCCCTCGTGCGGGAGCTCTACCGAGACCAGCTCGTGTACGCGGGGGCGTTCGTGCGGACGTTCCTGGAGTCCTACGTCATCACCGACAAGTTCGACGCAGCGTTCGAGGCCGACGGACGGCGCGGTGAGCTGCAGGGCCTCACCGACCTCGTCATCAAGGGGACCCGGGTGTACGGGGGCGCATGGGTCTTCGACCCCACGTCGCGCCACGACGACGGGCTCTTCGAGGTCGTCCCGTTCGTCGGCAAGCGCGACTGGGCCTGCAAGGCCCTCCTCCACCACGATCTGAGCCCGCTCACGGAGGAGGACCTCAACGCGATCGGCGTGAGCCACTCGCCGCTGTTCCGGTTCTCGCGCCTCGAGCTCTGGCTCCGACCTCGCCCGGGCGGCAAGCCGCTCGCGGCGCAGATCGACGGCGAGGAGCTCCCCGCGACGCCGCACGTGCGCGTGCGGGTCGAGCCCCGCGCGCTCCGGCTGATCGTGCCCCAAGACCACGCGACGTGAGCGCCCCTCGGGTCACCGGCGCTCGCCCTCGCGCGGAGGAGCTGGCCGCGGCGGACCAGGGCTCACCGCCGGGGCGCTGCGCGAGAGGCCGCGCGGCGGCGCCGAAGGAGCGCGGCACACGCGAGCGCCGCGAGCCAGGCCCCCGCGGCGGAGCTCACGCCGGGCGCGCGGACAGAGCAGGTCCCCTCCGGCTGGTCGTCGCGGCAGAAGGGGGAGAACCCGTGCTTCGGCAGCGGGTTGCACGTCTCCTTCGGGGCGTCGTCCGGCGGGTAGAGCGCGCAGACCCCCGCCACGTCGTCCGCCGAGAGGGTGCGGAGCTCGGTGGAGCCGCTGTCGTACGTCGCGAACATCGTCGCGTCCGAGAGGTTCGAGTGCGCGAGCCCGAGGAAGTGACCCACCTCGTGCGTGAGGACGCTCAGGAGATCGTAGTCGGTGGCCTCGTCGTTCACGGTGAAGCCGTAGTTGTCGGCGTTCAGCTCGATGTCGGCGTCGAGCAGGTCGCCGGAGTCGGGATCGAAGGTCGTGGTGGTGAGCGCGATGTTGTGGCCCGTGTTCGGGTGCGGCCAGCGCCCGGCGCGAACGACGATCACGTTCGCGTTGCCCGCGTCCTTGTTGTACTGGGCGGCGTCGCACGCGACCCGGCCGAGGTTCTGCGCCACGAAGCCGGGGGCCCCGTCGCCACAGTCGGCCTCGCGCCAGGCGTCGAACGCGAGCTCGGTGATGAGCTCGATCGTCTCGCCGTCGAGCCCGTCCCCGCCCTCCTCCTGGACGCTGAACCCGAAGCACCGGCTGGCCCACCCGAGGATCGCGCAGCCGTCGGGGGCGGGCTCCCCGTCGCAGGCGAACTCGCCGTCGCAGGTGGTCGTGTAGCAATAGCCGTGCGCCGCCCCCGCGCTCGAAGCGACGGCGAGCGCGACGGCGTGGGCGACGGCGCGGCGGGGCACGGAACACGAAGGATAGGGCGCGCGGCGTGGATCGGGAACCGACGCCGACGAGCCCGTCGGCGGCTCTGCCGCACGTCCTCGGGCGCGCGGCGGGCTCAGAACCCGTAGCGCAAGCCCGCGCCCGTCAGGAACCCGTTCAGCGTCAACCCGAGCTCGAGCTCCAGGCCCAGCTCCTCGAGCGGCCGGTAGGCGAACGCCACGATCGGCAGCGCCAGCCAGGGGTAGATCACCGGCCGCGCGCCCCCGTCCCCCCACGTCTTGTCGGGATCGCCGTAGCGGTGGGCGTCCTTGTCGAGCTGGTTGCAGTACCGAAAGGTGCCGGCCGGGCGGTTCGGCCCCTTGCACGGCCGGTACTCGGCCGGGTCGCCGGGCTCCCCGCTCGCCGGATACGACTGGGTGCGGTAGAGATCGCCCGCGAAGGCCCAGCCCAGGCCGAACCCGGCGCCGATCTTGATGGCCCCCTCCTCCTTCGGATCGAGCGGGATGACGTAGAGGACGTCCAGGGTGGCGGAGAGCCCGACGAGGTCGCTCTCGACGAGCTCCCACTCGGTGTCCGGCGTGTCTCGAGGCTTGAACGGGGTCACGCCGAGCGCGTAGCTCGTCACACCGATCGACGGCACCAGGTCGACGTCGCCGACCCGGGTCGTGTACGTGAGGAAACCACCGGGCCAATAGGTCGTGGTCCCCCCGTCGGCCACGATGTTCATGACGAAGGTCGGGACGAACAGGCCCCGAAACCGGGCCCCGAGCCAGTGCCGAGGCCCAGCCTCGGCCGGGGCCCGCTTCCCGGGCGGGTTGGGGGCGCCGGCGGGCGGCGCGCCGGCGGCGCGCTCGAGGTCTACGTCCAGGGTCTTCTTGGCGCCCTCGGCCAGCACGAGGGTGCGCTTCCACTCCAGGTAGCCGTCGGCGACGACGCGCACCTCGACCTTCTCGTCGGGCGGCACACGCACCGGCACCTTCGGGCTCGGGACCGGCCGCCCCGCGACGGTCACCTCGGCGCCGTCGACAGGAGGGACGATTCGGAGCGTGAGCCTCGGGATTCGGGCGTCGAGCTCCGAGGCCTCCCCGGCCGCGCTCCCCTTCGCGGCCCGATCCTCCGCGCTCCACTCCGCCTTCGCGGCCTCGCGCGCGAGGGCGTCGAAGATCTCCCACCCGAGGAGCAGCTCCCCGAGCGAGACGTGGCACCGCGCGAGCGCTGCGGCCGTGGCGGGGCGGTGCGCCCCGGCCTCCGCGCGCTCGAGCAGCGGGACGGCAGCGACGCAGTCGCCCGCCTTGGCCAGCGCGAGCCCCCTCCGACCGTCGTCGGCGGGCGCCGCGGCTGCGGGCAGGGCCCGTGAGGCGAAGAGGGCCCCGCAGAGGAGCGCGGTGGCTCGGCGCATGCGCGCACCGAGCATGCACCACGGGGCCAAAGTGGGCTACCCTGTCGTGCCCCATGCGCCAAGGTGTGGACGACCGACCCCGCGTCCTCGTGGTCGACGACGAGAAGATGATCCGCGACATGCTCGCGGAGTTCCTCGGCATGGAAGGCTACGACGTGCGCACCGCCGAGGACGGCGTCGCGGCGCTCGCGGAGCTGCAACGGCAGGAGTTCGACCTCGTCATCAGCGACCTCAAGATGCCTCGCATGGGGGGGATCGCCCTCTTGGACGAGGTCGGAAAGACGGCGCCGAGCGCCCTCACGGTCATCATGACCGGCTTCGGCACCGTGGAGACGGCCATCGACGCCATGAAGCGCGGCGCCTACGACTACGTGCTCAAGCCGTTCAAGCTGGACGACGTGACGCACGTGCTCAAGCGCGGCCTGGAGAAGCAGCGCATGGCGGCGGAGAACATCCGCCTCCGGGAGGCGCTCAGCCTCTACAAGGTGAGCGAGGCGATCGCCGCCAGCCTCTCGCTGGATCAGGTGCTGGAGACCATGGGGGACGGCTGCCTCGAGGATCTGGGCGCGGATCTGGCCTCGACCTGGCTCGACGACGGCGAGGGCGGCTTCGCGGAGCGCCAGCGCCTCGTCGGCGCCGACGTGCCGGGCGGGGCCTACCTCGGCAAGGTCGCCGAGCACCGAGTGCTCGACCGCCTGAAGGCCGACGGGCCCCTCATCGAGCAGGGTCCCTCGGGGGCCGCTTACTTCGCGGACGAGCCAGCCCTCCCTCTCGTCAGCCTCATGGCGGTGCCGCTCCGCGTGCACGCGCGCACGATCGGGTTCGTGACGACGGCCTCGTTCACGCCGAACAAGCGGTTCGACGAGGGGCAACGCAAGCTGCTCAGCATGATCGGGTCACGCGCAGCGGCGGCGATCGAGAACGCGCGCCTCTACGAGGACCTCCAGGCCACGTTCCAACAGACGATCGAGGGCCTGGCCAAGGCCATCGACAAGATGGATCAGTACACGTCCGGGCACTCGGACCGGGTGGCCGTCTACGCGGTCGTGCTCGCCACCGAGCTCGGGCTCTCGTCCGCGCAAGTGGAGATCGTCCGGCAGAGCGCCCTCATGCACGACATCGGCAAGATCGGGTGTGTGCTCAACCTGAACAAGCCAGGAAAGCTCACCGTGGACGAGTACGAGATGTTCAAGAAGCACCCGGCGTACGGGCGGGACATCCTCGACCCGATCAAGTTCTTGCACCCGCTCGTGCCGGGGGTGCACCTGCACCACGAGCGCTGGGACGGACGCGGCTACCCGCTGGGGCTCGTCGGGCAAGACATCCCGCTCGTCGCGCGCATCATCTCGGTCGCGGACACCTACGACGCGATGACGAGCGACCGCTCCTACCGCAGGGCGCTCCCGCATCAGGTCGCCTTGGCGGAGATCCGGAAGTGTGCGGGCGCCCAGTTCGATCCCGAGGTCGCGGCGGCGTTCCACGGCTGCATCGAGACCTACCGCGGCGAGAGCTCGGCGAGCGGCAACAAGGTGCCCGCCTGATGGCGCGTCGGGCGGGTCCTCCCCGGGGTGCGTGCCGGCCCCTCGCCGACGCCGACGAGTGAGCGGTGAGGGAGCGCACCGCGCGCGCGTTGTTCCTCGGGCGCCGGGCGTACGGGCCGGTCCACGACCTCATGCTGGCGGTGCGCGACGCCCGCATCGCCGGTGTGATCGGCGACGTGTTCCTCTTCGTCGAGCACGAGCCGGTGATCACGCTGGGGCGCGGAGCGAAGCCCGAGAACATCCTCTCCGCGCCCGCCGCGCTGCACGCGCGGGGGGTCAGCGTCCACGAGACCGGGCGCGGCGGCGACGTCACGTTCCACGGGCCGGGGCAGCTCGTGGGCTACCCGATCCTGGATCTCAAGCCCGATCGCTGTGATCTCCGCAGGTACGTCCGCGCGCTCGCGGAGGTGATGATCTGCGTCGCCCGCGACCACCACGTGGAGGCGGGCACCATGGACGGCATGATCGGCGTCTGGGCGGACGCGGGGCGCCCGAGCGAGTGGGCGGGCGAGGCTTGGGCCCGCGCGCCCGCGAAGCTCGGGGCGATCGGCGTGCGCGTGTCGCGCTGGGTCACGATGCACGGGTTCGCCCTCAACGCGACGGTGGACCTGGAGAGCTTCCGCGCGATCGTCCCGTGTGGCATCCGCGAGCACCCGGTCGCCTCGATCGAGAGCCTGACGGGGCGCGCCCCCTCGGTCCGGGAGCTCGCCCTCTCGATCGCCCCACACCTCCGCCGGGGGATGGACTATGCCGTGACGGACGTCATGGACCTCGGGGAACGAGCGGACGACGAGCTCCTCGCGCTGGTGCTGGGCGCGGCGCGCGCTTCCACGGAGGAGGACTCACCGTGACCGCGGGGGAGGACGCCCCGCGCTCCGGGCGGCCCGCGGACACGTGCCCGCGGTGCGGTGGAGGCCCAGCCGCGCCGCGCGCCCCGACGCCCGCCAACCCGTTCTTGCGCAGCGGGAAACGCCTCACGTGTTGCCTCTGCGGCCTCGAGTACGACCGCGGCGCAGCGCCGTGGACCGCGGGCGATCGGGGCGAGGAAGAGGACGAGGCGTGAGCCTGGCTCGCCCCGGAGCGCCCGCCTCGTGAGCCTCGCCCGATGATCCGCCCCTCGATGGCCGGGGCCGGGCGTCGACTCCGTGGGCGCGCGCCGCTCCTCGGCTGGTCCCTGCTCGTGCTCGCGCTGGGCGCGTTCGTCACCCCGGAGGTCGTGCTGCGCGTCGCGCGCGCCCGCGCGACCGCGTGCGTGGCGAGGGCTGCGGCGCCCCGGGGCGCCGAGCTGCCCGACTGCGGGCACCTGGTCGACGACTTCGAGCTGCCTGCCAAGGTGTCGTACACCCGCCACGACGCGACGTACCGGGCCGAGGAGCTCTACGCGCGCGTCGCCATGAACCGCTACCTCGACGCGGCGGTCGGCGCGCCGGATCCCGACCGCCTCCACCGCACGAGCTTCGGCCTCATGCGCGCGCAGGAGGTGGTGGAGAAGGGGTCGCGGCGGATCAGCCTCGACGATCTCGGCCCGACCGCGCCTGCGCCGCACCTCGGGAAGCTGGCCGTCTCGATCGGAGACCGGAGCGCGCTCACGCGGCAGCCGGAGTACTACGGGCACTGGGACGTGCGCCTCGCCGCCCTCGAGTCGGCGTTGCTGGAGGGCGACGTGGAGCTCGCCACCGACCTCGCGGAGCGGTACGCGGCGTGGGATCCGCGGGACGCCGATCTCCGCACCGCCACCGCCGCGATCCTGTGCATCACGCACCCGAGGCGCGGCCTCGACCTCTTGGCGCGCGTCCCGATCGATCGCGCCGACAAGCGCTACGCCAACATCCAGCGAAACTTCGGCGAGGTGCTCGCGGTGCAGGAGGCGTGCGCGGCGAAGGTGGGCGAGCGCCCGCCGGCGCCGCCGCCCGCGTCCGGCGCGGGGGAGGCGGACGCCCCGGAGGCGCGGCTCACGACCGGTCTGCGCCTCGCAGGAGAGGGCCCGGAGAAGGACGCCCTGCTCGACCGGGCCCTCGCCCGGCTTCAAGCCGAGGGGGAGGCCGGGGTCTCCGCCTCCGTGCCGTTCGCGCGGCTCGCGTTGCTCGCCGCCGTCCTCGCCCGCTCCGAGACCCTCGACCCAACCGTCGCGGCGAACCTCGCGACCCCGCGGGGGGGAGAGACCTCCCTCGCGCCCGAGGGGCTGACGCTCGCGCTCCTCCTCGGGGAGTCGCCCGGGCTCCACCCGCGGGTCCCGGTCGCGCTCGCGGAGCGGGCGAGCGACCGCGCCCGAGCGATGTCGACGTCGGCCGAGCCGGCCAGCGTCGCGGCCACCCTGAGCTCGGCGGCGACGGACCTCGCGACGCTGGGCGCGGTGGAGGCAGCGCGGGCGGGGGACTCCGCCACGGCGAGCCGCCTCGCCGAGCTCGCCGCGCAGCGCGGCAGGCTCTCCGCGCGCGCGGCGGCGCTCTCCGTCGCGAGCGCGCTGTACGTGGCCGGGGACGCGGCCGCGGCGCTCCGGAGGTTGGAGCCCGCCCCCCCAGCGCCGGATCCCGACGAGCCGCCCCTCCTCTCGCTGGAGCTCACAACGCTCGAGGCGCTCCTCCGCGCGTCGACCGGAGAGCTCGACGCGGCGCGGGCGCTCGCCGCGACGCTGCCGTCGCTGGCGGATCAGCACGGCGGCACCCAAGCGGCGCTCGACGCGCGCTGGGTCGCCGTGGCGCTCGGTGAGGCGGAGGCGCGGGAGGGCGCGACGCTCTCCTGGCTCGGCATGGCCGACCCCGGCCTGCGGCAGCTCGCTGTCTCGGACGAGGTCGTCGCCGCGACGCTGGGCGCGTGGAGCGGCGCGCTCGCGGGATCCTCCGAGGACCGGCGCGCGTTCCGTTACCGCATCCTCGAGCTCCGCGGGGACGCGCCCGCGCTGCTCCTGCCGTACCTCGTCGCGTCGGCCCGTCTCCTCGACGACGACGTCACCGGGGCCGGCGTCGAGACCTGGCTGGACGCGGCGAGCGCGATCGACGCCCGCCGCGTGAGGATGCGCTCCTACGCGTGGGCCCGCGCGGAGGCCGCCCGCGTCCGGGGTGACGAGGCGCACGCGGACCTCTGGACCGAGCGGCTGCGCGCGCTCCGAGCCCTCGCGTCGGACGATCACGACCTCGAGATCGCCTCGTTCCTGCGACTCTGATCCGCCGCCACGGCGCCGCCAATCGTCGGACGCACCCGCGCGGTGAGCGCCAAGAGGCGCGTTGCAGAGGCCTGGCTACAGCGTCCGCTCAGTCGATCCAGAGCACGCCGTCGGGGCGAGAAAAGCGCTCCCGGTTGGGCACCGCGCGGCGAAACTCTCGGAACACGACCGTCTGGTGGTCGGGATGGCGCACCGCGCCGCGCACGTAGACCATGGGCAGGCCTCCGCGCGCGCGCGCGGTCTCCCGATCGACGACGACCTCGTCGGCGACGTGAGGCCGACCCGCCCGGGGGATCTGCGCCGCCTGGGCGATGCCGATGTCGCGCACGCCGCGGCCGCGCCGCACGAGATCCTCGACGACGCCTCCTTCGCGCGGGACGAGCGGCAGGAAGAACCACTCACCCTGCCGCACCACCCGCTCGCCCCGCAGGACGAGGGAGCTCGGGACGTCGGGCGCTCGGAGCGCCTCGCGCGCGGCGTGGGTCGACGACGCGCCGTGGGGTAGCTCCGCGATGAAGAGGTGCTGCTCGTCCATCCCGCAGAGGAAGTGCCGCTTGCGGCCCGGCGTGAACTGCTCGATCGATCGGCCCGTGGCGGTCTCGCGTACGACGCGCGCGCCCGCGGGAGGCCGCTGCGCCATCGACATCCAGACCTCGAAGCGGCGCCGGGGCTCGTCCACGAAGAGGACCAGCTGCTGCCGCGGCCCATCCGTGCCGAGCACCTCGATGCGGTTGTCGCGCGCGCCCGGGTAGAGACGGAACCGCTGCCGGCTGCCGGCCGAGGTCGCGATGTCGATTTGGACGATCTCCTCGGTGCTCGAGGCGCGGCGGCGCCCCGCGAGCGGCTCGTCCGAGAGCTCGAGATCGAGGCGCGCTCGCCTGAACCGATCGAGGAGCGTTCGGTGCGGTCGCATGGTGTCCCGAGCGACGCGCCCCGCGAGCGCCACCTGACACGCCGAGTGGAGCGGCGCGCGTGCGAGCTCCCAGGCCGAGCCCCGTCAGGCCGGAGCGCCCAGCCGCACGACGCCGCGGCCCCCATCCACGGTGATCCGCTGGCCATCCGCGATCCGGCTCGTGGCGGTGCCGGTCCCCACCACCGCGGGGATGCCGTGCTCGCGGGCGACGATGCTGGCGTGCGAGGCCACGCTCCCGGTGTCGGTGACGATCGCAGCGGCGCGCCCGAACGCGAGCGTCCACATCGGCGTGGTGACCGGGGCGACCAGGATCTCTCCGGGCAGGAGGCGGTGGAGCTCGCCCACGCTCCGGATCACGCGCGCGGGGCCGCTCACGCGCCCCGGGCTGCCGGGCATCCCCGGGATCGCGTCCTCGGCGTCGTGCTCGGCGTGGTGGACCAGCCCCTGGATGGTGCCGAGGACCTTCGCGAAGAAGGCGGTCGGCGTGCCGATCAGGAGAGGCGGCGCCAACCTGCGCTGCCTCTCCCAGGTGGCCCGCCGCTCCGCGACGTCTACGGTCTCGGTCTCCCCCCGGAGCGCCCCCTCGAGCTCGGCTCGCGTGAGGAAGAAGACGTCTTCGCGCGTCCCCATGACGCCCCGCGTGGCGACCTCCTCCCCGAGGCGGAGGAGCGCCCGCCGCAAGGTCGGCCACCCCAGGGTGAGCACCCCGGTCTGGTCGAGCCGCGCCTGATGTGCCCGGCGGGCCTCGACGACGAGCGCCCGGAGGCGCCTCCGCTGCGGCTCGGGACAAGCCGCGAGGGCCCTCGCCTCGGCCTCGTCGCGCCGCGCGCGCACTCGGGCGCGCGTCTCCTGCGTAGGCGGCGCGGCCAGCGAGCGCACCTCCCCCAGGGTCGGGAAGATCGGATCGAGGCCCTCGACGTCGTGTGGCGCGGGGGTCACCTCCGCGCCGCTCACGAGCTCGACGACGCTGCCGTCGTGGTTGGGCAGGTGGGTCTTGCAGAGCTCGATGAGCCTTCCCTCCACCTTCGCCGCGTAGCCAGCGACGCCCACGATGGAGCAGAGCTGCGTCGCCGTCGCGTCGACGATGGCCTGTACGAGCCCGAGGAGCCGCTCGGGGCGCGCCGCCTCGACCTCCGAGGCGGCCGCCGCCACGACGGCGCGAAACGCGGGCAGCAGCGTCTCGCGCCACCGCGAGAGCTCGGTCTCGAACCCGAGGTGCGCGAGGGGCGGCGTAGCGGCGAGCAGCTCGGCGCGGCGGGGGCCCGCGAGCGTCCAGAGCATTCGCGGCAGCGCACGCAGGAGCGCCCAGAAGCTCAGCTCGAAGTTCATGCCGCCGTAGAAGTACCAGCCGTGGACGATCACGTGCAGCGGACGCGGCGTGGCGAGGGCGGTCAGGCGGAGGAAGTGTTGGTGGAGCTGCTCTTCGAGGTCCGTGAGGATCCAGGTCTCGAAGAGCGGGGTCACCGGGGCGCCGATCCACTCGCCGAGCCGGAAGTTGCGGATGAACGCGCCCTCCGCCGGCGCGTCCCAAGAGACGACGTCGGGGACCGCCGTCATCGGGCGCGCCTGCAGCAGGTGGAGCGTCGGCGTGCCGCCTTCTCGCGTGAGCGCCCACTCGACGTCCGTCGGGATCGCGCCCGCGACGCTGCGCGCCAGCCGGGCCACGAGCGCCGCCTCCTCGGCCGAGAGCGCCTCCTCGGTCGCCGAGCGCCGCCGGACGGCCACCTCGCGCACCTCCCACTCCTCGGCGTCCGAGGCGCCGGAGACGAGCGCCTCGCCTCCGCCCGCGACGGCGCTCACGACGACGACGTCCCGCTCGCCCGTCACGGGGTGGGCGGTGAACGCCACGCCCGCCGCGCTGGCGCGCACGAAGCGCTGAACGAGCACGGCCATCGGGGCGCCCTCCACGCCGCGCGCCTCACGGTAGGCGCGGACGCGGTCTGCCGCGGCGGACGTGAGGCAGCGTCCCACGGCCTCGGTCACGGCCGCGACCCCGTCGACGTCCAGCACCGTCTCGTACTGCCCGGCGAAGGAGGCGTCCGCCAGGTCCTCCGCCACCCCTGAGGACCGCACCGCAAAGGGCCCCACCAGCCCGGCGAGCGCCTCGGCCAGCGCCGCCCGGGCGTCGTCGCGGAGCGCGCCCCCGTCGAACGCGGCGGTGGTGAGGACGAAGCCATCCGGCACTGCGTGCCCCGCGGCGCGGAGCTCGGCCAGCCGGCTGGCCTTGCCTCCACAGAGCCAAGGCTCTCGCGCGCGAGCATCTCCGAGGCTCAGGACTGTCGGCAGCTCACTCATGGCTTCCTCTCTTTCTCCGCGAGCGACTTCGCGTAAGCGAACAGGGTCTCGAGGCCGAGGATGACGCGGTCCGCGGTCTCGGCGCCGCTGCGCCCGAGGTACCCACGGAACGCCTCCCCCGTGGCGGACGAGAACAGGACGACCCCGAGCTCGACGAGGTAGCTCCGCTGCGGCTCGGGCAAGCCGGGCGCGTGCCCGTCGAGCAGCTCCTCGAAGTAGCGGCGACGGCGCGGCACCGTCGACGCCCGGCTGAACTTCCACGCGACCCCCAGGCGCCCTCCGGCGCGACCGAGATCGTCAGGGTCGTCGAACCGCGCGAAGAACCGGCGCGTATTCGCCGGGAGCGACGCGAGATCCAGCTCCACGCCGTCCGCGGCGAAGCGACGCTGGTCGAGCTCTACGAAGGCGATGAAGAGCGCGTCGTGCGTCGGGAAGTGCCGGTAAACGGTCGGGACCGACACCCGCGCCCGTCGCGCGATCGCCGCGTAGGCCAGGGTCTTGTCGCCGTCGAGCACGAGCGCCCACGCCGCCTCGAGGATGCGCTCACGCGTCCGCTCCACGTGGTCCTGGCGCACCGGGCTCTCGTAGGTCTTTCGCCGCGCTCTCCCCGTGGCCCGCTTTCCCATGTTAGCCGGTCATATCTTCATATTACGATCTAGTAAATCCAATTTCGCGGCGCGGCCCGTGCCGGACCGCGCCGGAGCGGCGCCGCGGATGGGGTGGAAGCTCGCGCCGCTTCGGCCTAGGGTTCCCCCATGCGCCCGTCTCGCGGCCTGGCCTTCGTCTCCGCGGCGATTCTCGCCGGCTGCGCCCCCGACCGAGCGGCCGAGTGCAAGGCGTTCGTGGACGCGGCTCGCGCCGGACAGAGCGCCGCGAAGGCCTCGGAGGCGCCCTCCGGCCAGTCCACGCTGGAGCAACGGGCGGAGCGCTACCGAGCGTACGCGAGGGCGCTCGAGCAGCTCGAGATCCGAGAGCCCGAGCTGAAGAGGCTCGTCGGCGACTACACGACGCACGTCCGGGGGAGCGCCGACCTGTTCGAGCAGCTCAAGGGGACGCCGCTCCCCGAGGCGGTCGAGCAGGCGAACCAGCGGGACGAGGCTGGGCGCAAGCTCACCGCGCTCATCCACGCGCACTGCGCGACGGCGGCGCGCTAGCCGAAGGCGCGAGCGCGGGCCGAGCGTGGGCATCAGCTGAGGACACGCGCAGTCCCTCGTCCGCCCCCTGCTAGCCCGAGCTCGAGCGCTCCCCCCCCCGCGTCGGAGGCGGCAGGGCGAGGGCCATGGCCCCCTCGACCCGCTCGTTGACAAGGCGGCCGCCCCGCAGCAGAGTTCGGCTGACGCTCGTCGACTCGTGGCCGGCGAGTCGCGGAACCCCGGCCCGCTGGACGACGACGTGTGAGCCCACTGCACTCCGATTCCGACGGGGCCGGACCGCCCGACCCGCATCCCAGAGAGCGGCCGCGCCGAGGGGACGGCTCGGAGCCCGCCTCGGCGGCACCGGCGGACACCTCCCCGTACGCCGAAGGCGCCGCGTGGCGCGACTCGTTCTCCCTGCTCCTCGCGCGCCTGTTCGCGGCCGTGTTCGCGGGGGTGCTGCTGCTCCTGACGGTCACCGTGCGCGGAGGGGAGGCGCGCGCGGCGTTGATGGCGGTCAGCGCCGTAGGCGCCGTCGCCTGCGGGATCCCGGCCCTGACGGGCTGGCCATCCGGGAGGCTTCGAGGCTGGCTCCTGGTCGGATCGAACCTCGCGGGCGCGCTCCTCGGCTATGCGACGCTCGGGTTCATCGCCGGCCCCGCGGTCGTCCTCAGCCTGATGCTGTTGCTCTCGGGCCTCTTGCTCGGGCGGCGCACCATGCTCTGGCTGTTCGCGGCTTCCTTCGCGTTCCTAGGGATCCTCGCGGCCGCGGTCGTCCACGGAGCGTGGCCGACGCCCCGCCCCGTGGACGTGTCCATGCGTGAGCCGCTCGCGTGGGCTCGTACGCTCGCGATCACCTTCATCGCGACCAGCCTGGTGAGCACCATCGTCATCGGGCTCGTCGCGCGGCTGGAGCGCTCGCTCCTCCACGCGCGCGAGGAGGCCGCGCGCCGGGAGCGAGCGGAGGCCGCGAGGCGCCAGACGGAGATCCGGGCGCTCGAGGCGCGGCAGCTCGAGACCGTGGGCCGCCTGGCCGCGGGCGTGGCCCACGACTTCAACAACCAGCTCTCCGCCATCCTCGCGTGCACACACCTGCTCAAGGAGCGGACGCAGCAGACGGACGACGCTGAAGCGCTGCTCACGGACATCCACGACGCAGCGCGCCGCGCCGCGGATCTCACCGCCGAGCTGCTCGCCTACTCCCGCAAGGCGCAGATGGTGCTCGCGCCGACCGACCTGCACCGCGTGGTCGAGGCCTCTGCGCGCCTCGGCCGTCACGCCATCGGCCCGGGCGTGACCATCGTGACGCGCCTCGACGCGCGACAGCAGGTGGTCGCGCTGGACGTCACGTTGATGCAGAGCGCCCTCTTGAACCTCCTGCTCAACGCAGGCGACGCGATCCCGGAGCGCGGCGAGGTGACGATCACGACTGCGGACCACGTCGTGGACGACGGCGACGGTGCTGCACTGCCCCGCGGGCGATACGTCGCCCTGGAGGTCCAAGACACGGGCGCCGGCATCTCGAGCGACGCCCTGGACCACATCTTCGAGCCCTTCTTCACGACGAAGCCCGTTGGGAAGGGCACCGGCCTCGGGCTCGCGGCGGTGGCCGGCACCGTCAAGTCCCATGGCGGCTCGATCTCGGTCTCGCCGCGGGTGGGTGGCGGAACGACCTTCCGCGTGCTCCTGCCGGTCTCGGACCTCGCCTCGGCCCCCCCGCGGTACGACGCGAGCGCGCCCGTCCGCGGCGCCGGGCACCTGCTCGTCGTGGACGACGAGCCCATCGTGGCCAAGGCCGCCGTCGCGATGCTGAGGTCGTTGGGCTACGAGCTGAGCGAGGCCCGAGACGGCGCGACGGCCGTCGCGATGGTCGAGGCGCGGCCGGACACGTTCGCCTTGGTGCTCCTCGACCTCCGGATGCCGGGTCTGACCGGTGAGGAGACATTCGATCGCTTGAGGGCGATCGCGCCGCGCCTTCCCATCGTGATCTGGTCCGGCTATCCGGCGGATCAGGACGTCGAGGGGATGCTCCAGCGGGGCGCCGCCGCGTTCGTCCAGAAGCCCTACCGCGTCGCCGATCTCAGCCGCACCATCGCCGACGCGATCCGAGCCGCCGCCGCCGAGCGGCGATCCTCCGCCGGAGATGTGGTCCCCGGGCCGTGAATCACGCGCGGGTCGAGGCGCTGCGCCGGACGGCTCGACGCTTGGGGCCCGGCGACCCCTCGTCTGGTGCGCTCGGCTCCCCCGGGCTCGCCGCAGCGGAGCTCGGCTTCGACCCTCGCGGCCCCCCGGACCTCCCCTCGGGGCGAGCCACCGCGTCGCGCTGCCCGTACTTCTCGAGGTAGTCGTCGTAGCCGCCCGCGTAGTCGCGCACGCCCTCCTTGTGGATCTCCACGACGCGGTTCGCGAGCTGCGAGACGAACCAGCGATCGTGAGAGACGAACACGAGCGTCCCCTCGTACGCGGCGAGGGCCTCGACCAGCGCCTCGATCGCCTCGAGATCGAGGTGGTTCGTCGGCTCGTCGAGGACCAGCACGTTGGGTCTCTGGACCGCGAGCTGCGCGAACACGAGGCGCGCCGCCTCCCCCCCGCTGAGGCGGCCGATCTTCTTGTCGACCTCGTCCTTCGTAAAGAGGAGCCGGCCGAGCACGCCGCGCACGTAGTTGGTCGTCTCGTCCTGGCAGTGGCTCCAGAGAAAGTCGTGCACGCTCTGGTCGGGGTGCTTCAAGAGCTCGCGGTGGTCCTGCGCGAAGTAGCCGACGGCGGTCTCGTGACCCCAGGTGACCGAGCCCGCGTCGGGCTCCACCATGCCGACGGCGATCTTCAGCAACGTGGACTTACCGAGACCGTTCGCACCGATGAGCGCCACCCGCTCGCCACGCCGCACCGTAAGGCTCACGTCGGAGAGCACGGGCTGCCGATACGCCTTCGAGAGGGAGCGGATGTCGAGCACCTCTTTCCCGCTCGGACGCGCCATCGCGAAAGAGAAGGTGGGGTACCGCCGAGAGGACGGCTGGAGCCGGACGATCTCGACGCGCTCGAGCTGCTTGAGCCTGCTGTTGGCCTGGCGCGCCTTGGTCGCCTTGGCCTTGAAGCGCTCGAGCGACGCCTTCTTCTCCTGGATGGCGCGCTCCACGCGGGCGACCTCCGCCTCCTTGCGATCGCGGGTCTCCGCCTTGGACGCCACGAAGTCGTCGTAGCTGCCCGGGTAGGCCTGGACCGTCCCGTAGTCGACGTCCAGGATGTGCGTCGCGACCTCGTTGAGGAAGCGGTGATCGTGGCTCACGACGACGGCGACGCCGCGGTAGGAGAGGAGGAACCGCTCGAGCCAGCGGATGCTCACGATGTCGAGGTGGTTCGTCGGCTCGTCGAGGAAGAGGGCGTCCGGCCTCCCGACGAGCGCCTGCGCGAGCAGGACGCGCAGCTTGTAGCCCCCCGAGAGGCGCCCGAGCGGCTCGCGCAACGAGGCCTCGTCCACGCCGAGGCCGACGAGGATCTGCGCTGCGTGCGCCTCGAGCCCGTACCCGCCCGTCGCGTGGAGGATCTCGTCACACGCACCGAGCCGCTCGGGATCGGGGTCGTCCTGCCGCCCGAGCGCCTCCAGCTCGTCGAGCGCCGCGAACGCGATCTCGTCCCCCCGCATGGCGACGCGGACGACCGTCTCCGCGTCGTCGACGAAGCGGTCCTGCCGCAGCATCCCGATCCGCGCGGCCTTCGGAAGCGCGACCGAGCCGGCCGACTCCTGCTCCTCGCCCATGAGGATCCTCAGGAACGTGGACTTTCCTCCGCCGTTGGCGCCGACGACGCCGTAGCGTGAGCCCGCGTTGAGCTGCAGGTTCACCTGCTCGAAGAGCACGCGGTCGCCGAAGGTCTTGGCGAGGTTGGTGATGGCGATCATCGCCGGCAGGACATAGCACGCGGTCGCCCGGGCGCCGTCCGACGGGTGCGGATGCGCGAGCCATGGGAGCTCGGGCGAGCGCGCCGGCGCGGTTGATGGGGGCGCGAACGATCGTGTAGGTGTCTCCCATGCTCGACAGACTGGGGTGGATGGCCGGGTGCTTGGTGATCTGGGCGGCGGGCTGCGCGTCCGCGCCGGACCAGAGCGACCGGGCTCCCCAGCCCGGCGCCCGCCCCGGCGCGGACCACGCGGCGGGCCTCCCCTCCGCGGCCCCCGGCTCGTCCTCCGGCGCGGCGCCCGGCTCCTCCGCGGTAGGCGCTCCGCCCTCCGGCGAGGTGGTCTCCGAGCTCGTCGCGGTCTCCGACGTCCCCTACGATCTCACGCTGCTCTCGCTCGACGACACCGTCCTCGCGGTCGGACACGAGTACACCGCGGGCCAGACGGCCTTCCCGATGGGCGTCGTCACCGGCGACCGCTACGTCGAGAAGCCCGCGCTCTCCCAGTTCGGCGTGTTCCACCACATCGTCGACGCGCGCGGCAGCTCCGCGAAGGGCGTGGACCTGCTCGTGACCGGCACCACCGGCCGCACGGCCGTCGCGGAGCACTGGATCCTCACCGAGGGCGGTGGGTGGAGGAGCAAGGCGCACGAGCCTGGGATGTACTTCACCGGCATCGCGTCGGTCTCCGGATCGGTCGTCGCGTTGGCGGCCCCCGCCGGGTTCCACCGCGCCAAACCAGAGGTGAGGACCTTGCGAGGCCCAAAGCTCGTGCGCACCGTCGCCCCGCTCGACCCCGAGTGCAGCCGGTCGCTGCACGGCGAGCGCGTCGATCCGTTCGCGCCAAAATCAAAGGTCTCTCCCGGGGGCTTCGGCGGCACCCGCCGTGGTTCGCTCCTCGCCGTGGGGTCCCCCGCCTGCGGCGAGGGCGTCGCGGTGGAGATCTGGGCAAGCGGCAGCGTGACGTCGCGCGTCGTGCCCCTGCCGCTGACCACCAAGACCTACGTGGAGCGACCGCGCGTCGTCCCCGGCGCGGGCGACGACGACGCGTTCATCGTCTACGGGGAGGTCTTCGCGTTCGACGGCACGAACGTCAAGGCGCTGCCGGCGCTTCCGGCGCCGGCGTGGGACGTCGCCGTCGGCCCGGGAGGGAGCGTCTACGCCCTCACCGACGCGCTCGCCGGAGAGGACCCAAAGACGGGAAAGCCGACCGTCACCCGGCCGCCCCAGCTCCACCGGCTCGACGCGGGTGCGTGGCGCGTCGTGCCCCTCCCCGTCACGCCGTCGAGCATGGCGAGCGACGCCTCGGGCACGCTGTGGGTGGTCGGCGGCCGGACCCTCTTTCGCACGAGGAAGACGGACGGCGAGCGCGGCGTGACGATCGCCTCCCGAAAGGAGGCCCCGGACGGGGGCGCCGGCGCCGCGACGAAGAAGCGTCCGCTGCTCCGCGCCCCGCGCGCGCCCGGCCCGCTCTGCCCCTCGAACCTCGTGGTGCTCTACGGCTTCACCAAGGTCACGCCCGAGGACTTCGACTTCCCGGCCACGCGCAAGGCGCTCAAGGGTCGCACCGAGTACGCCTCGACCCGCTTCGTCGTCGCGAAGGGCGGCGGAGAGAAGTTCTTCAGCGCGCTCGTCCCGGACGTGAAGACCGGCAAGAAGCTGCTCGCGCTCATCGAGAAGGAGGTCGCGGGGTCCAAGCCCCAGCTCGTCTGCGCCGAGCCGGAGATCGTCCGGGAGCTGAAGATCGATCTCGAGACGGGCAACGTCGTGAAGTGAGCGGGCGCGGGAGCCACGCGGCTCAGCGCACCGACGTCACCGCCTCACGGTCGGTCACGTCTCCCTCCCCGAACGGCGCCAGCGCGTACTTCGTCCAGCCGGGGTCCTCCTGCGCGAGCGCCACCTCGACGAGCTCCGCGAGGCCGGACGCGTAACCGCCCGCGGGACAGAGCGGCTCGAGCGCGCGGGCGAGCTCGGCGGCGGACGCGAACCGAGCGCCCGGGTCCCGCGCCGCCGCCCGAAGCAGGATGGCGTCCCACGCGGAGGGAACGTCGGGGCGGTGCTCGCTGATCTTGGGCACCTCGGTGGACAGGAGGGCGATCAAGGTCGGCGCCTCCGAGCCGCGGTAGAACAGCGTGCGCCCGGCCAGGAGCTCCCACAACATCACGCCCACCGCGAAGATGTCGCTCCGCTCGTCGATGGCGGCGGCCTGCGCCTGCTCGGGCGCCATGTAGCCGAGGTGCCCGGCCACGGTGCGGGTCTGCGAGGACTGAGCGTCGCGAAGGGCGCGCGCGATCCCGAAATCGCTGATCTTCACCTCCCCGCCCCGCGACACGAGGACGTTGTGGGGACAGAGGTCCCGGTGCACGACGCGGAGCTTGTGCCCCTCGGGATCGAGCGCGCCCTCGTGCGAGTACGCGAGCCCGGCCAGGATCTCGCGCCCCATCCACGCGGCGAGCGCCGACGGGACGGCGCGCTCGGCGGCCCACAGGCGGCGCATGAACGAGAGCAGCGTCAGCCCGTCCACGTACTCCATCGCGAGGAAGTACGCCGACTCGGTCCGACCGAAGTCGAGCACCTGGACGATGTTGGGGTGCACGAGCCGCGCGCAGAGCTCGGCCTCGTTCCGGAACCCGGAGAGGAACGCCGGCTCCTCCGCGAGGTGCGGGTGCAGGAGCTTCACGGCGACGGGTCGCACGAAGCCCCCCTCCGGGCAGTACACCGCCTTGTGCACGCTCCCCATGCCGCCCGCGGCGATGCGCTCGCCGATCCTGTACTTGCCGAACAGGTCCTGCGCGCGCACGGCGCGCTCCGCCTTGCCGATCGCCCGGCGCAGCGCGAGCGCGATGAAGCTCGCGAAGACGCCGCCGAGCGCGAGCGAGAGCGCTCGCGAGATCTGGAGCGCCGGCTGGTAGAGCGGGAGCGTGGCCTCGTGAGGAGACAGCTCTCCGCGCAGGTAGACGAAGTAGAGCAGCGGATACAGCACCGCCGTAGAGGCGCCGAGGACCAGCGGCACGAGCGGCCGCAGCCGCGCGGTCGCGGCGACGACGAGCGCCGCGTACACCATGGGCGGCAACCACGAGCCCATGGCGTAGGCCGCGCCCTGGCTCCGCGCGGCGACGAGCAGGAACACCCACGGTCCGGCGCCCTCCACCATCGCGCCGACGACCAAGAGCGGACGGCCACCCCGGCGGCGCTGGAGCAGCGTCGAGTAGACGATGAACCAGCAGAGCAGGACGCCGCTCGCGGCGGAGGCCGAGATGCCCAGGGTGCCCGGCACCACCAGCGAAAAGACCAGACCGAAGATGACGCCGACGCCGGCGAGCGCGCACCACAGCCGCGCGAGCAGCACGTCGAGGCGCTCGACCTCGCTGTCGAGCGCCTCCCCGAGCGGCTTCCGTATCGCCTCGCGCCCGACCGTGTCGGTCATCGTGGGGGGATGCTACTTGGGAAACCACCTCACCCGCAGGGCCTCGCGCCAGGCTGCGAGGGCGTCCGGATCGCCCGCGAGGACGTGCGCCCTCGACGCGCCGGCCGGGGCGGCCTCGATGGCCTCCAGTCGATCGAGCACACGCGCCCTCCTCGGGCCGTCGACGCGGTCGAGGAGGTGGACCAGCGTGAGCGTGTCGCGCGGGCCGAGGCCCTCGAGCAGCGCCTCGAACGCGGCCGCGTCGTCCGGCGCGGCATCGAAGCGCCGCGCGGCGTCCTTCACCTCGGCGGGCTCGCGCGTCCACACCGGCGTCCCCGGCCCCCGCGACGGATCGATGGAGCACTCCGCGCCGCGCGGGACGAGCGAGCTCATGCGCGCCCCCTGCCCCCACACGCCGCCCGTCGGGCGCTCGAGCTCCACGAACCCCGACGTGACGCGCAGCTTGCCCGCGCCCTTCCCGTCCACCTCGAGCTCGTAGGCGCACCCGAGGTCCACCGCGGTGGCCGCGGGCGTGTTCACGAAGAACAGGCGAGGCGGGGCGTCGATCTTCGCGGCGATCTTCCCCCGAGAGAGCTCCAAGCGCTGCTCGGTCGGGCTGGTCTCGAGGACGCGCAGGCGGGAGCCACCCGCGACCTCCACCTGACCGATCGTCGCGACGTCGATGCGCACCCGGGTGCCCGCGTCCGTCTCGAGCCACTTGCCGGGCGTGAGCGTGCCGGCGTCGGGCCCCGTGAGCCCGTCGCAGCGCGCGGCGCCCGACAGCACCGCGTAGCTCATCCCGGTCGCTCGACCGGGGCTCTCGCACGCGTCGGGCGTCACGGGCGTGGGCGCCACGGCCACGCTCGGCGGGGGAGCGCCGGTCCCCGCAGGTCCATCGGGGGCGCGCGCGATCGGCGTCTCGGTCGAGGGGCGGTTCAGGAAGAGCGTCGCCGCCGCCGCGGCGGCGACCAGGCAGCCGGCGACCACGAGAGGGCCGCGCCCCTTCCAGAACGGAAGGACGTTCGCCCCGGCGCCCCTCGCCTCGGTGCCCGTGTCGTCCGCTCGGGGCGTCCGGTCCGGCAGCGCGGCGAGGTCCAGCTCGCGGTCGAGCCGGAGCGGGGCGAGGCGGCGCTCGAGATCCCGGACGTCCTCGTCCACGGGCCCGGAGCGATCCCAGAGGAAGGGCTCCTCGCCCTCGCGCTCGGTCCGATCGCCGCTCATGGTAGCTCTCCCAGCCGCTCCCGAAGGAGCCTCATGCCTCGGTGAAGATTGACCCGGACCGACTCCGGTGTCAGCCCCGTCGCCTCCGCGATCTCCGGGCCGGTGAGCCCCTCGACGAGACGCATCACCAGCGTCTCGCGGTACGCGGGCGGGAGCGACCGCACGATGTCCAACGCCTGGAGCGCCTCGGCGCGGGGCGCCTGCTCCACGCCGGCGTCGAGCACCTCCTCGTCGAGCTCTTCGGAGCGGCGGCGCCCGGTCCTCCGCTTGTGATCGACCGCGCGGCGGCGGGCGATCTCCAAGATCCAGCCTGGGAACGCGGCCGGCTCCCGGAGGTCGTCCAGGCGGGCCCACCCGGTGACGAACACCTCCTGGACGATATCGGCGGCGTCACCGTGGCCGGCCCGGGAGAGGACGGCGCCGTGGACCGCCGCGCGCAGCCTTCCGTAGAGCGCCGCGTAGGCCGCCCGGTCCCCCGCCCTCGAGCGCTCGACGAGCTCCTCGATCGACTCCTCCGGCGCCACGCGCGCGAGCATAGGCGCTCGCGCCCCGCGGAGGGCCTCCTCGATGACGACGAACGTCAAGCGCGGACCCATCGAGAGAGCGGTAGCGATCGCACGAACCTCCTGCTGGTCCCCGAGAGGGCGCCCAGAGGAGCCGGAGCGTTAACGGGCCCTCGGACGAATCTCTCGGTCCGGGCCTGGCACGGCGGGCGGGAGAGTGCGATCGTTTGCGCGTGAGCACCTGCGTCCCCACCCACGCCATGCTCTCGGCGCTGGCTCGACGCGTCGAGACGGAGGGCTTCATCCCGCCCGTCGCGGATCTGGCAGCGCTCCTCGATCTGGGCCTCGGGGAGGCAGAGATCGCCGCGGCGCTGGGGGCGACGGAGGCGCCGGCCGCCCGCGAAGCGCTCGAGGTCCTCCGCTCGGCCGCAGAGCTCCCCCGGCGACCCCGCGCGGCACGCAGATGAGCCAGCGTCACACTCGAGCCGCTGGAACCGAGAGAGGGTCATGAGGTCGCGCCTCCAGCACTGCACCGGGGCCCTCCAGGGCCTGATCGCCGCCGGCCTCCTCGCCGGCTGCGTCATGGCGGCGGAGCCCGACGGCCCGCGGCAAGACCCGCCGGCTCCCGCCTCTCCTCACCCGAAGGACCGAGCGGACGCCCGTGCTCCTGGCCCGCCCGGCGCTGCGTCCGCCGAGGCGCGCGGCGCCTCGGCCGCGCCCGCGGCGCCGCGCGAGCCCACCGAAGCGGAGCGCGCGCTCTACACCTATCTTCCGCCGAGCGCGCGGGTGCGGGCCCTCGTGGACGCCGCGCCGGCGCCGAGCGGGTTCTCGCGCGCGGAGACCGCGCCCGGGTCTTTCGCGAGCTTCCTGCGCGGACTCCCCTTGCGCGACCAGGCCGCCGAGGTGCACGCGTACGACGGCTCGGTCCTCCGCGGCGCGGACGATCACCGCGTGTTCGCCGTCGCGGAGCTCGACGTGAGCCCGATCGACGTCCAGCAGTGCGCCGACTCCGTCATCCGCCTCCACGCCGAGTGGCTCTGGTCTCGCAGCGAGAAGTCCAAGATCGGCTACCACTTCCTCAGCGGGGACTTCGCGACGTACGACCGCTACGCCGCGGGCGAGCGCCCCCAGGTCGACGGGAACCGCGTGCGGTGGTCCACGTCGGCCTCGCCCGGCGACGATCGCAAGACGTTCCGGAGGTACCTCGACATGGTGTTCAACTACGCGAGCACCATTTCGTTGGCTCACCGGACGGCGAAGATCGGGTGGGCCGAGCTCCAGGCGGGGGACTTCATCGTGCTTCCAGGAGGCCCAGGTCACGCGATCCTGATCCTCGACGTGGCCTCGGACGCGGACGGGCGCCGGGTCGCGCTCCTCGGTCAGGGCTTCATGCCGGCGCAAGACTTCCACGTGCTCGAGTCGGGCGAGGCCGGCGTCTCGCCCTGGTTCTCCCTGGAGGGCGAGGCCGTGGACACGCCGTTCTGGCCCGCGCCGTTCCCGCGCAGCTCGCTCCGCCGGTTCGACTGATCCCGCCACCGCGGCGAGGCGCATCGGTCCGAGACCGGCGCCGCGCGGCGCCAGAGGATTGGTGCCGCGCGGCGAGGTGTGGACTAGCCTGCGC
Organism: uncultured Polyangiaceae bacterium; assembly: GCA_964492175.1. Classification (GTDB taxonomy): domain Bacteria; phylum Myxococcota_A; class Polyangia; order Polyangiales; family Polyangiaceae; genus Xiheicaenibacterium. The sequence goes on from CAZBJI010000059.1 coordinate 24,299, forward strand.
GCGTGACGCCACGTGCTCCTCTCTGCTTGGCCGCGGCGACGGCCACGTGCCTCGCCGCCCCGAGCGCCCTCGCCGTCGAGCACGAGTGGCACTTCGGCACCTCCGTCGGCTACCAGATGCTCACCACCGCGCAGGGGAGCTTCGACGGCGCGGCGGGCCTCCTGCACGTCCGATACGGCGTCACCGACACCCTGGATCTCTCGTTCGACGCGGGCGTCTCTGGGTTTCCGCTCGCCGTCGTCGCGGCCGATCCGAGCCCCCTCGTCACGAGCCTCCTCGGGATGAGCACGTCCGCGGGCGTCAGCTACCTGATCGACGTCGGGCGGTGGATCCCACACATCGGCGTCGGGATGGGCGTCACCGATCTGCTCGCGCTCGAGTGCGACGCCGATCCGGCGCTCTGCCGTCACGATCTGCACCCGACCATCGGCATTCCGGGCGGGCTCGAGTACCGCGTCGCGGGCCCGCTCGTCCTCGGCGCGCACGTCCGCTACCAGTTCCTGCTCGCGGGGGATCCGGGCGGCGTTCTGTTCGCAGGGGCCTACGCCGGCCTCGCGCACTGAGACCACAGCCCAGAGGCCCGCGAGCGCCCCTCGTCACTGGACGCAGGCGACGGTTCCGCCTTTCCCTGCGGTCGTGTCGAAGTACCAGCTCGACCCAGAGATGTACGCCGAAACGCCGCTGCTCAAGGAGTTGCTTCGGAAGGAACCGTTGAGCCCCACGAGACCACAGAGCTTGCCGTTCGACCAATCCACCGGCCCTAGATTGGTGCTGGTCGCGCTGTTGGCTGACCCCGCGGTGACCGACCCGAGGTACGTCGTGATGGGGAGGCACCGAGCCCACGCAGAGGCATCCTCGTGGCACGTGAGCGTGGGCACGCCCCCCGGATACGTGATGATTGCCTTGTCGTTCCACGAACCAAAGGCCAACGAGTTCGTGTTGAGGATTTTCACCAGAAAGCAGGCGTAGTTGCCGGACGGCGCCGCGAGGATGACCGAGCCGGAGCCCGGCCCGGTGTGTGAGCAAGCGTTGTAGTTCTGCTGAGGGCCGCCATGGTAGGCGGCCCAACCCGTCGCGCCGTTTGTGCTCGTCTCGGCGCCTGCGATCGCCTGAACGGTGAACGAACCCTGGCCGGCGACGACACCCGCGACTGCCCAGAAGTTCGGGACTGTGCTCGCGGGCTTCGCCAAGTTTCCGGAGGCACCTGACAAGAACCCTGTCCAACCCGTGGACGGGCTGAGGTCCTCGGTCTTGATGGGATTGTAGGGCCACGAGACGCTTACGCCGACCGCGCCCGTGAAGGCATCAGTCGCCTCACGCGTCTCCTCGTCAGGTTCCTCGCTCGCGCAGGCAAGGAGCGGCAGAAACGCAAGAATGAGCATCGTCCCCGAAGAGCATCGTCCCCGAAGAGCATCGTCCCCTCATTGACTGATGATAGCATGAAACATCTCGATGCACGCCCCCCGATGGCGATCCAGCCGCCCTCTACGTCGGACTTCGCGCGAGTGTCGATGGTGTGTACCTAGCGTCGCCCGGTTGACACACCTGACCGTTGTCTCCTGCACGCTCGCAGCCTGTCTGGTTACCTCCACCCCGACCTTCGAGGATCCAGCACGAACGAAACCATTTCTCGAGCTCGAGACGGCGTACCCGGACCCTCGGCGCGTCGTCGTCGTTCCTGCCGGGCTCACCACTCTGGAGTTCTCCTCCGCGGTGCGGTCCGAAGACGCGGGTAGCCCCGTGCAAGCGCGGCTGATGGTTGATTATGGTGTCGAGGGTTTCGGAGGACAACCGTTTCGATACGTTCAGAATGGCAAGGCGTTGTCCGCAGGAACGTTCGCCGATGACCAGCGCAGAATCTCGATTCGAGCCGATCTCACGCAGCCGGTCTTCGCCAGGCCCTGCCACACGATCACCCTCATGGCATCCCACGAGTTCGATTCCGGCGGAACGGAGTGCCCGAGGGACCCCGACGACTTCACGCACATCACCTGGACGATCGTACGCTGCACGCCGGAGGAGGGTTGCCCATCCATCGACTTCGACGACCCAGAGAGCTGTCCGCTCGTCGAAGCGTCGTGTACGTCAGCCGGACTTGGCGGCAGCCCCTGAGCCGCCCCGTTTCGACCCGCTCATCCCCCCGGCGTGAACCGAACGGGGTACTGCACTTTGATCGGCGGCCCCTCGAAGGTAGGGAACTCGAGCGCGCGGAAGGCCTTCACGACGCACGCGTCGGCCTTCGCGCTCTGGAGCGAGCTCTCCACGACCTTGGCGGAGATCACCGTGCCGCACGAGCCGATGATGAAGCTGACGTTCACTCGCCCGGATAGGTCGGGGCAAGGGCGGAGCGCCTCCTCGTAGCACAGACGCATGGCGGGGAAGCCGTCCCGCACGACGCGCTGGATCGTCTCTGGGGGGAGCCCCTTCGTGCTCGCCTCGACCTCCGACATGCTCGAGCCGATCTCGGGTGGCCCCAAGCTCGGAGGGGGCCCCCCTCGGGCCGACTCCACCGAGCGCGGCTTGCCGCAGGTGATGGCCGCATGGCTGCTCGCGGAGAGCAGCGCGGCGGGCGTCAGGACGGACACCAGAGAGAGCGCGCGTGCTAGCCGCATGGCGCCTCTGACACCGCCGCGACGGCAGAGTTCCGCGTCGCTATTCCGGGATGAAGTCTGGCTGGCAGGTCGGGCCGGTGCAGTCCTCGCTCTGCGGGGAGAGGTCGGCGCACTTGTCGTTGGTCTGCAGGCCCCACGTACACCAGTTCAGGTAGTGGAAGCCGTCGACCCGATCGAACGTCATCGTCGGGTCCGAGAAGACGGGGCCTTCGTGGCAGATGTTCTGGCTGTAGCCGCGGTAGTAGATCTTGTCGCCGACCTCGACGCCGTTCGCGAGGTGGATGATCCCGTACATGCCGACGACCGCGCCCGCCTCCGGCGTGACGCCCACGTCCTCGATCCGCAGCTTCACGCCGCCCCACTGGTCGTGGAACGCCTGGTCCGTGGGGCTGGTGAGGCTCGCGATCTCCCCGGCGGGCACGACGCGCGGCGTGGGCGGGGTGGCCTGGCCCACGATCTGCGCCTTGCAGACCTGGCCGAGCTGCAGCATCCCGACCTGGTTCGGCGGATCGGGCGCCATGCAGCTCGGCGGGTCGGGGAAGCGCGCCACCACGCCCACCACGTCGAGGACGTCACCCGGCTCCACGTTGTCGGGGATCTGGTCCCCGGCGGGGTCCTGGCCTAGCCGCGGGCAGTACGCGACGGTGCCGCCCTCGGGGATGGAGGCCTTGGTCCCGTAGCTGAGGATCAGCATGCCGCTGTTCGGCGCCGTCTCGGTCAGGCCGGGCGCCGACACGAAGACGCCCCAGAGGCAGTTGTCGGTCGACTTGCTGTGCGAGACGAGCCACTTGTGGCTCATCGCGACGACGCCGTTCACCGAGACCTTGGAGCCGAGCCCGAACTGCCCCGTGGTGATGTCCGCGACCGTCGCCTCGGGCCCCTCGCACCCAGCGATGCCCCCCACGCCCGAGCCGCCCTGCCCCGCGCCGCCCTGGGCGACGATGCCGCCGCCGAGCCCGCCGCCCCCGTCGTCATCGTCGTCGTCGTCGTCGCTCGCGCTCCGACAGTTGGCAGCCACGGCGAGCACACCAAGCAAGCAAACGGGAGCGAGATAAGCGCTACGAAACTGCATCTCGATCCCCTAGCCCGTGCGCGGACGGCCCGCAAGCGCTCTCGGTCCGCCGCGCGGGGAGCCGCGTCCGCGCGTGGGGAGAACCGAGCGACCGAGCCGTAGGAGGGCGCATGCAGTCGCACCCCGCCTACCCCGCCCACGTGCCCCAGCAGCCCGTCATGCCGCAGCAGGTCCCCGTCTCCATCGACGGCATCGTTGGGATCGCGAAGCCGCTCCTGGCCGTCCTCGGGATGCGTGCTGCCCTGCCGATCGTCCTTCGCTTCGTCCCCGTCTACCAGCTCGTGGGGGATCCCCAGCTCGCCGGGACGGCCATCGAAGGCCTGAAGGGCCTCCTCGGCCTCACCGCGATCATCCTCTATCTCGTCTGGTTCGGGAGGATGTACTCGTGGGTGAGGGCGACCCGGGGAGGGACCCGCTTCTCCAACGGGATGGCGATCGGCGGCTGGTTCATCCCGCTCGCCAACGCCGTGCTCCCGTACCTCGCGCTGCGTGACGCCTGGCGCCGCGGCGCCAACGACGAGCAGGGCTGGCTCGTCGCCGCGTGGTGGCTCTCTTACCTCGCCGCGACGCTCCTCGGCGTGCTGTTCTCTGCGGGGCTGCACCACATCCTACCGAGCGACATCCACACGGCGCGCGCGATCGGGGAAGCGCTGTCCTGGGCCTTCGTCCTCTCGCAGATCGCCGCGTGGGGGCTGCTGTTCTACTTCGTGCGCGAGCTTACGCGCCGCGCAGGAGGGCGCTGAGGCGCCGCGGCGCAGCCACCCCTCAGAGGCAATGCGCCGGCGCGTTGCAGCTCGTCGGACACGCGGTGCACACGCCGCACGCCACGACGCCGAGGTACGCCGACCTCATGCCCACGTACGAGAGGTCGCAGTCCGACGCGCAGAGGTCGTGCTCGTTCTCCCCCGTGGTCGGATCGTCGGCGGGGCATCCCGGGTCGACCGCGTCGCCCCAGACGCAGCCTTCCCACGCTGCCCGGCGCGGATCGGCGAAGTAGACCGCGGCCTCACCGTCACACGCGCCCTCCATCGCCGCCCCGAGGCACGCCTCGCAGGTGCTGCGGGCGTCGCTCGACGGCGCCGCGCCGAAGTCCCCCGGGTCGTCGCCGTTGAAGCCGCTCGCGGTGGTGGACCCGCTCGGGCCGACGCCGTAGGTGCTCACGGCCGCGACGGTCGTGACCACGGTCGTCAACGCGGCCGTCGTCGATCCGGTGGCGGTGCTCGTGGATCCGGACGCCGTGGTCGAGCCCCCGCCGCCGCCGCCCGAGCCGTCGGAGTCGCCGCAGCCGACCGTCGCGAGGCCCACCATCGCGGTCAAGCTCATGAGCCGCGCGACCGACGTCCTCGCGACCCCGCCGTCGTCGGCGCGGAGCGGCGCGCCGCACCCCGGGCAGGCGGCGTCGCGGAGCCTCGCGTGGCAGCCGCAGGAAGGACAAGCGACGAGCGCGGGCTGGATCGGCATGGACCGAAGCGTATGCGCCTCCCGCTCCGCAAACAACAGCTCCATCAGCGCTCACCGCCGGTGGACCGGCGGCTGCCCATCTCCGTCAGGTCGGAGGCCGCGAGTCTTCGTGGACTCGCGGCGGGCTCGAGAACCGCAGACGTTGCCGCGTCGGTGAGCGAAACTCGGGCGCCGCCGGGGGACGAGGCGGTCAGCCGTCGATCTTGGCGAAGAGCACGCGCTCCCCGGAGGGAGAGGCCGCGCTCACCTCGGTCTCCGGGGTGACGAACACCTCGAAAGAGCGATTCGGCGTCACCGTCTCGAGGCGGCCGCTGAGCTCCTCGTCCACCTTGAGGGCTCCGACGTTCTGCGCCGGCTTGTCTCCCGCCTTCACCCAAACGACGTACGTGGTGGCGCCCCCCATGACCTTGTCCGGCGCCGCGAGGTGCTTTACGTCCACCGTGAACTTCACGTTGTCGTTGTCGCTCACCTCGTAGCTCACCTGCCCCGCGGCGGCTGGAGTCTTGGGTCCCGCGGTCAGGGCAACGACGGAGGGTCCGCACGCCGCCATCGTGAGGGTGAGGGCGACGATCGATGCGATGTGTCTTAGGAGCATGTTCTTTCCTGGTGAAGGCGCGGCAGCTAGCCGACGAGCCGACGCGAGGCCGCGCGCAGGCTTAGCACACCGCGGGCGCCCCGCGCGTCGCGCCGGCGGCGCGTGGCGGAGCCGCCACGCGCCGTCGCGACCGCGGCCGTCAGCCAGGGACCGGCTGGCAGCACCCCGTCACGCAGAAGAACCCTGCCGCGCAAGGCGCCTGGCCTGGCAACCCGCAGGCGGGCGCGCCGCCGGGGCAGCTCTGCTGCGAGCACTCCGGGGGCAACGTGGGCTTGCCGATGCAGATCTCGCAGTTTTCACAGGTGTTCAGGCACGCGGGCACCTGCGTGCAGGGCTTGCACATCGCGGGGTTCGCGATGTTGGCGAGGTTGCAGCTCCCGGTACCCGGCGGGTTCTCCGAGCCGAGCCACACGGTGGTCGGCGCACCCGGGATCGCGCAGCAGCCGAAGCAGTCGCAGCCGTTCGGCGTGAGCGGGCCACAGTAGCTACCGCAGGTCGCCGACTGCGTCTGGTACGCCGTGGCGCACGACCCCCCGTAGCCGGGGATGTTCGCGTTGGGGTTGTAGGCGCACTGCGAGCCCTCCGGCGAGTAGTTCGGTGGCACCTCCAGCGGGTCGCACTTGTGGCTCCAGTAGCAGTCGTCGTTGCCGGACCCGGTGTCCTGGTCGAAGTAGCAGTCGCTCTTGCAGGGCGAGTTGTTCTGGCCCGGGATGCCGCCGTAGAGGCTCGTCTCGGTGTTGTCGCACGGTCCGAGGCAGTGCTCGTCGGCCGAGTCGATCTTGCAGTCGCCGTCGTTGTCCAGGCAGTCCCCGCACTGGTACACCTTGCCCTGGCAGGTCGCGATGTTGCAGAAGAACCCGCAGCCTTGGGTCGGGTTGCAGGTCTGACCGCACGGGCAGAGGTCGTTGTCCGGGGAGCTGATGCAGCCGAGCACCGGGTCGCAGCTCTCGATCGTGCACGCGATCCCGTCGTCCGAGCAGGGGCTCCCGTTGCCAGGCTGGCAGCCGAGGGTCGAGTCGCACGACTCCGCCCCGTTGCAGAAGACGCCGTCGTCGCAAGCGGCGTCGTCCCCGAACGAGGAGCAGAACCCTGGCTCGTAGCACTGGTCCTGCGTGCACGCGACGCCGTCGTCGCAGTCGATGGGGCTGCCCGCGACGCAGCCCACGCCGAGGGCGCACGTCTCGGCGCCGTTGCAGGCGAACCCGTCGTCGCAGAACCCGTCGTTCGGCGCCGACGAGCACGAGCCCGTTCCCGGGTCGCACGTGTCCAAGGTACAGTTTACGCCGTCGTCACAGCTCACCGGCGTGCCCGCCGTGCAAATGCCGGAGTTCGGGACGCCCACGATCTCCCCCTCGCACGTCTCGATCCCGTTGCAGAGATCTCCGTCGTCGCACTGCGAGTCGAAGCTGCACGGCGGCGACGGGATGCAGTCCAACGTCGCGGAGCAGAACTCGCCTGGGCCGCAGAGCATCGGGTTCGGAGTGCTGGTGCACGCTTGGGCCTGCTCGCTGCACGCCTCGACCGTGCACGCGACGGCGTCCGGCGGGCACGAGACGGGGCCGGTCGTGACGCAACCCTGCGTCGCGCTGCACGTCTCCGTCCCGTTGCAGAACAGGCCGTCGTCGCAGAACGAGTCGTTCGCGGTGTTGACACACGAGTTCAGGCCGAAGTCGCAGCTGTCGCTGGTGCACGCGACGCCGTCGTTGCACGACGGCGGGACGCCGGCGACGCACCCTTGGCTCGGCGAGCAGGTCTCCGCGCCGTTGCAGAGCTGCCCGTCGTTGCAGAGCGCGTGCACGGGCACGTACTCGCACCCCATGAGCAGCTCGCTGCACGTGTCGGTCGTGCACGCGAAGGCGTCGCTGCACGTGATCGGCGTCCCCTGAACGCAGCCGAGCTGCGCGTCGCAAGACTCGACGCCGGTGCAGAACAGACCGTCGCTGCAGGCGTTGTCGTTCGGCACGTGCGCGCAAGCGTCCGTCGCCGAGTCGCAGAAGTCGGAGGTGCACGCGACCCCGTCGTCGCAGTCGAGCGCCTGGCCCGGTACGCACCCCAGGATCGCGTCGCACGTCTCCTGGCCGTCGCAGGCGAGGCCGTTGTTGCAGAGCGCCGTAGAAGGCATGTTCGAGCACGCCTGCTGCGCCTCGTCGCAGACGTCCACGGTGCAGCCGACGCCGTCATCGCACGGGGAGCTGCCCGCGACGCACTGGCCGTTCACGCACGCTTCGACGCCGTTGCAGAAGAGGCCGTCGTCACAGGAGCCTCCGCACGGCCCGCCGCCGCCTGCGCCGCCCCCGCCCGCGCTCATGCCGCCGCCGCCGCCTTGACCGCCGCCACCGCCCTGCCCGCCGCCTCCGGCAGACATCCCGCCCGCGCCGCCTTGGCCGGCGCCACCCTGGCCGCCGCCACCCTGGCCGGCGCCGCCCTGGCCGCTGCCGCCCTGACCGCCACCACCGGGACCGGCCCCGCCCGAGGCCATGCCCCCGGCTCCCTCGCCGCCGCCCCCCGAGGTCGATCCCGACGTCGACGTCATCGATCCGGTAGAGCCCGTGCTCACCGCGGTCGACGTCGTGACGCTGCCATGTCCAGCGCCCCCGGCGCCCGCGGCGCCCGCGCCGTCGTCCTCGGCGTCGTCCGAGCACGAGAGCCCGCTGGTCCCCACCACGGCGATCAGCAACCAGGATCGTAATCTATCGAGGCCTCTATCCATGGCTCGTCCTCCGCCTGCCCAGAATCAACCGCTCATTTTCGGCTGAACCGGGCGCGAGGGGAAGCGATAACGCTCGGCGGCACGGGCGCACACTAGCGTCCAATGTGAGAGCGGCGTCCAATGTGAGAGCGGCGTCCAATGTGAGAGCGGCGTCCAATGTGAGAGCGG
>CAZBJI010000059.1:33016-40196 GCA_964492175.1 uncultured Polyangiaceae bacterium
CGCCGCCGGGCCACGCCCCCCGACGGGCTCGGCAAGCACGGGCGGCCGCAAGCCGGCTCAGCGCCCGCCGTGCTCCTCCACCACCGGCCCGCCGAGCCCGAAGCCGTCGTGGAGCGAGCGCACGGCGAGCTCGGTGTACTTGGTCGCGACGAGGCAGGAGATCTTGATCTCGCTCGTGGAGATGGCCTGGATGTTGATGCCCTCCTTCGCCAAGATCCCGAACATCTTGGACGCCACGCCGGCGTGCGAGCGCATGCCGAGGCCTACGATGGAGACCTTCACGATGTCCTCGTCGTAGCGCACGTCCAGCGCCTCTACCCGGCGGGCGATGTCGGCGATGGCGTCTTTCACGCGGGACAGATCCGACTTCGCGACCGTGAAGGTGACGTCGGTGCGCATCTCGAGCGCACCCGGCGTGCGATCGCTGCTCGAGACGTTCTGGATGATCATGTCGACGCTGACGTTGTGCGCCGCGAGCTCGCCGAAGAGCTCGGCGACGATGCCGGGCCGGTCGGCCACGCCGACCAGCATGACGCGGGCCTCGCCCTTGTCGTACGCGACCCCGGTGACGACGACCTGCTCCAGGTCGGCGTCCGCGGTGACCAGCGTCCCGGGGGAGGACGAGAACGAGCTTCGGACGTGCACCGGGACACCGTACTTCATGGCCATCTCCACGCTCCTGATCTGGAGCACCTTCGCGCCGAGCGACGCGAGCTCGAGCATCTCTTCGTAGCTGATCTTGTCGATCTTCCGGGCGGTCCGGCAGACGTTCGGATCCGTGGTGTAGACCCCGTCGACATCGGTGAAGATCTCGCAGACGTCGGCGCCGAGCGCCGCCGCGATCGCCACCGCGCTGGTGTCGCTCCCGCCGCGTCCGAGGGTCGTGATGTTCCCCTCCTCGTCCACGCCCTGGAAGCCCGCGATCACGGCGACCTCCCCGCCGCCGATCACCTCGATCACCTTCTGAGCCTCGATCGTCTTGATCCGCGCCTTCGTGTAGGAGCTGTCCGTCTTCACCTTCATCTGGTGACCGAGGAAGCTCCGCGAGCGGCCGCCGAGCGCCTGGATCGCGATCGCCATGAGCGCGCTCGACACCTGCTCCCCCGTCGCGGCGAGCGCGTCCATCTCTCGCGCGCTCGGCACGGCGGCCAGGTCTCGGGCGAGCCGCAGGAGGCGATCGGTCTCGCCCGCCATCGCGCTCACGATGACGGCCACCCGGTGGCCCTCCCGCTGCGTGGCGAGCGAGCGCGCGGCCGCGTTCTTGATCCGCTCGACGGACCCCATGGAGGTTCCGCCGAATTTCTGCACGACGAGCGCCATCGGGGCGTCGCAACATGGCGATCTCGGCCGAGGGCGTCAACGGTTGAGGTTCCGCACGATCCGGGTAGCTTTCGCGCGATGGGAAAGACGGGCGATCGCGTCCTCGACTGGCCGGCGGAGCACGGGCTCGAGGCTCGGTACGTCACGGCGCCCGACGGGGCGAGGCTCCGCGTCCTCGTGGGCGGCAATCCGCGCGGGGAGCGCCTGCTCCTCGTCCACGGCTTCCCACAGAACGCCGCGTGCTGGCGCCGCGTGATCGCGCTCGTGCGCGACGACTTCCGGGTCATGGCCCTGGACCAGCGCGGCTACGCCGGGAGCGATCTCTCTCCCTCCGGTCGCTACGATCTCTCCCTCCTCGCGTCGGACCTGGCGTGCGTCCTCGAGCAGACCGCCGGCGAGGGCGCCGGGGGCCCCGCGGTCCTCTGCGTCCACGACTGGGGTGGTCCCCCCGCCTGGCACCTCCTCGCGGAGCGCCCCGAGCTCTGCGCGCGGCTCGTGGCGACCAGCGCCCCCCACCTCCCGGCGTACCTGCGGGCGCTCAAGCGCGACCCCGCGCAGCGTCGCGCAGCGTGGTATACGGCCTTCTTCCAGCTACCCGGCGTGGAGTACTACCTCTCGGCGGGCGGCGGAGCGCGCCTCGTGGACGTCCTCCGCAGGACCTCGGCGCCCGGCACCTTCTCGGACGAGGACATCGAGCTCTACATCGGCCCGCTCCGCGACGTGGCGAGGTGCCGGGCCGCGCTCGGCTACTACCGGCATGGCCGGCGGGGCTCCGACGCCGTCCTCACGACGCCCACCACGATCCTCGTGCCGACGCGCGACAAGGCGGTTCGCCGGGTGATCATGGACATCGTGGTCGAGAGGTACTGTCCCGGCGCCGAGATCGTCGACGTCGAGGGGGCCAGCCACTGGGTGCCGGACGAGCGCCCCGAGGCCATCGCCGGCGCGCTCCGCGCGGGGTAGACCCCTCCAAGAGCGGCGGACGCCGGGAATAGCGGCAGAACGTCATGGTTTGTGCCAGCGGTTGACAGGGATCGTCGTGCAACTAGGATGCCGCCCCGCTGCGGGGCATCCCGCTCGAACGGTTCGTTTCTTCGGAGGTCTCGCTTGGCCAATGACGTGATGATCGAGGCGCACAAGCTGTCGAAGCTCTACGGAGTCACGCGCGCGCTCGACAAGGTTAGCTTCCAGGTCCGCCGGGGCGAGGTCGTGGGCTTCCTCGGGCCGAACGGCGCGGGCAAGTCGACCACGATGCGCATCCTCACGTGCTTCATCTCGGCGTCCGAGGGCGCCGCGAAGGTGCACGGGATGGACGTCTTCGACAGCCCGCTCGAGGTTCGGCGGAAGATCGGGTACCTGCCCCAGCGCGCTCCGCTCTACGGGGAGATGACGGCCTGGGACTACCTCAAGTTCGCGGCGGAGATGCGCGGCCTGTCCGATTCGGCGTTCAAGACCCGGATGAAGACGGTCGTGGAAGTGTGCGGCCTGGCCAAGGCGCTCGGAAAGGACATCCGGACCTTGTCGCACGGGTATCGGCAGCGCGTCGGCCTCGGCCAGGCGCTCATCCACGATCCTCCGGTCCTCATCCTGGACGAGCCCACGAGCGACCTCGATCCGAACGAGAAGGCCGAGGTCATCCGGTACATCAAGGAGATCGGCAGGAACCGCACCGTCCTGCTCTCGACGCACAACCTCTCGGAGGTCGAGGCCGCGTGCGCGCGCGCCATCATCGTCTCGAAGGGGCGCGTGGTCGCGGACGGTCCGCTCGATGACATCCGGTCGCGGAGCGGCAAGGTCCGCTACGTCGTGCTCGTGCACGAGAAGAAGACCCTCGGCTCGAACGGCAAGAAGCCCCCCACGGCCGAGGAGGTCCAGAGCGCGCTGAAGGCCTTGCCGGGCATCAGCTCGGCGCGCGAGCTGCCGACGGACGACAACGCGCACGGCTTCGAGCTCTCCGGGCCCCTCGGGACCGACGCCCGCGCCGACATCTTCCAGCTCATCATCGACAAGGGCTGGCTCTTGCTCGAGCTGCGACGCGAGACGCAGACGCTGGAGGACGTGTTCAAGGCCCTCACCCGCGGCGACGAGCGCGGGGACAGAGGCCGCGCGCTCCTCGGCGCCGAGGACGAGGACGAGGACGACGGCATGGTCGCGAGCGCCGCCGGGGCCGCCGCGCTCGCGGGCGACGCCGACGAGGACGACGCCGACGAGGACGAGGACGAGGACGAGGACGAGGACGCCGGGGCCGACGACGAGAGCGACGAGGGCGAGGAAGGCAACGACGAGGAGTCCGACGACGAGGGCGAGAAGGCCGAGGACGAGGACGACGAGGACGACGCCGACGACGAGGACGACGCCGACGACGCCGAGGACGAGGCCGACGCCGAGGACGAGAAGGCCGAGGAGGCCCCCGCCCAGAAGAAGAAGAAGGACTGACGATGAGCCCGACACTCACCATCGCGAAGCGAGAGCTCCGCGCCAACTTCGACTCGGCGGCCCTCTACGTGGTCGTCTGCATCTGCCTGCCGGTCCTGGCCGCGTTCTTCTTCTACTACGAGGGCGGCTTCTGGCAGGCGAACCGCGCGAGCTTCGAGCGGCTCTTCCTCTTCTCCGCGCGCGGCTTGTCCGCCGTGGTGGTCCCGGTGGTCACGATGCGCCTGGTGGCGGAGGAGCGCCGCAGCGGGACGCTCGAGATGCTCATCACACTGCCGGTGAAGGACTACCAGGTGATCCTCGGGAAGTTCCTGAGCGCGTGGGCCGTCGCGCTCGTGCTGATCGCCTCGACGCTGCTCTTCCCGATCTTGATGTTCAAGGCCCCCTGGCACCTCGGCTCCCTCGACTGGGGCCCGGTGATGACGGGCTACCTCGGCCTCGTGCTGCTGAGCGCCGCCGGGGTGTCCGTGGGTCTGTTGATCTCGTCGATCACCGAGAGCCAAATCGTCGCGGTCCTCGTCACCGGGATCCTCCTCGTGCTGCTGCACGTGAGCGGGATGTTCCTGGACAAGATCGAGAACCCGACGGTCAAGCAGGTCTTCGCGTTCATGAGCTTCGACTCCAGGATGGCGCCGTTCGCGAGGGGGCTCATCACCACCCGCGACGTCCTCTACTTCGTGAGCATCGCGGGCCTGGCCTTGATGACGTCCTTCAGCGTCCTCGAACGCCGCAAGTGGGTTTGAGAGGAGCACCGACATGGAACGCAAGGCTAAAGCAGCGACATTCACGGGAATCTGGCTCCTCCTCGTCGCGACCATCCTGGTGGTCGCCAACCTGATCTCCTTCTCCAAGTTCGCCCGGCTCGACATGACCGCGGAGGAGCGCTTCACGCTCTCTCAGGGCTCGGGCCGCCTGGTGTGCGACGGTCTGAAGCAGGAGCTGCGCGTCGACGCCTACGTGACGCGCGGCCTGGCGAAGAGCGACGCGTTCGTCCAGGACCTCACGGCGCTCCTCAAGGAGTACGAGAACTTCGAGTGCAAGGATCCGGCGAACAAGAGCAAGTTCGTGTTCCGCCTGGTCGAGCCGAAGACTCAGGAGGAGAAGGAGGCCGCCAAGAAGGAGTGCTCCGGCGGCCAGTGCCTGCGCGAGGAGCTCCTCGACGAGGGCAGCGCGACCGGGGACACGGTGACGATCGGCCGCGGGTTCATGGGCTTCGTCCTCAACTATGGGTCGGAGAAGGAGGTCATCCCGTTCTGGCCCCCGAACGACACCTCCGGCCTCGAGTTCTTCCTCACGAACAAGATCCGCGAGGTCCGGGACCGCGCGGACAAGATCGAGACCAAGATCGGCATCATCTCGGGCAAGGACGAGATGAAGCTCACCGACAACAACATCTTCCCCGGCAACCAGCCGTTCAACCTCCAGGCGCTCTTCAAGGAGTACTTCCCGTTCTACACGTTCGAGGAGGTCGACCTGCAGAACGGCGACGCGGAGATCAACGCGGAGCTGAAGGGCGTCATCATCACGCAGCCGACCAAGGACTACACGGAGAAGGAGCTCCGCCGCGTCGACGAGTTCCTGATGCGCGGCGACAAGGCCCTCGTGGTCTACGCGAGCGCGGTGAACCTGAAGCCGAGCGATCCGACGATGAAGGCGACGCTCTCGACGCACGGCCTCGAGAAGCTCCTCGACGGATACGGCATCGAAATGAAGAAGGAGGCGATCCTCGATTTCGGCGGCGGCATGCGCCTGCCGGCGATGAACCCGACCACGGGTCAGCAGGTCTGGTTCTTGTCTCCCTCGATCACGTTCCTCCAGGACGAGGACCGCTACGCCGACGACAAGAAGCTCCTCGACACCTCCTTTCCGGCGTTCTTCCGGATGCGCCAGGTCGCGTTTCCCTTCCCCTCCCCGCTCGTCCCCCACCCGGAGAAGCAGCCGGACGCGAAGCTCAAGGTCCTGGCGCGGACGTACAAGCGGTCCACCGTGGACGCCTCGGAGACGATCAGCATGAAGTTCTCCGACAAGTGGGTGGAGAAGGGCCCGAAGGAGCAGCGCGTGGTCGCCGTCGCCCTCGAGGGGCCGCTCAAGACCGCGTTCCCGGCCGGCGACAAGATGGGCGTGGACGCGCCCGCGCAGTCCAAGGCGCCGAGCCGCATCCTCGTCATCTCCTCGTCGCAGTTCCTCGCCAACCCGTTCGCCCGCTCCGGCAACCCGCCGCCCATGCCGCCGCAGCTCCAGATGATGGGCCCACAGGGAGGCGATCCGGACCTGCAGATGATCGCGCGCCCGTACTTCGAGTCGGCGTTCCGACCGCTCGTGATGAGCTTCAAGAACACCCTGGACTGGATGAGCGGGGACGCCGACCTCATCGCCGTCAGCGCCAAGCTGCTGGGCGAGCCGACCCTCTCCTACAACGACGTCGACAAGCCCGAGGACACCGACACGGAGCTCACGCCGGAGGAGCAAGAGAAGCAGGCCGAGGACTACCGGAAGGAGCGCGCCGAGCTCCAGTCGCGAGTCCAATGGACGCTCATCTTCCTCCCGGCCCTGCTCTTCGCTGGGATCGGCCTCGCGCGGTGGCGCCTCCGCGAGGCCGCCCGCGACAAGATCTCTCTCGCCTGAGGGACACGAACCGCCATGAAGACCGAGCACAAGATCATCGGCGCCGTCGCCGTGCTGGCCGCCTTGGGCGGCGCCTTCTACGTCACGCGGGACACCGCGAAGGCCGAGCGCGAGGCGCGAACCGGGTCGAGCAAGAGCGACATCCCGAGCATCAGCATCACCAAGGAGGACGTCGAGAAGCTCACGAAGCTCGAGTTCAAGCCCGCGGGCAAGGACAAGATCGTCCTCGAGAAGAAGGGGGACACGTGGGAGATCACCGAGCCCATCAAGGCCAAGGCCAACAAGGCCGACGTCAAGACGCTCCTCGACGGCCTCGTGAACCTCAAGACCAAGGACGTCATCGACCGCGGCACGGCGGGGTACGCCCAGTACGACCTCGCCGACGACAAGGGCACGGCGTTCGCGGCGTACAAGGGGGCCGACAAGGCGCTCGACCTGCGCTTCGGCGCGAGCGGCACCCGCGGGCAGATGGTCCGCGTGGCCGGTCGTGACGGGATCTGGATCGCGGATGGATACCAGGCGCACCTCTACACGAAGGAGGTGAAGAACTGGCGGGACAAGACGGTGCTCGAGTTCGAGGACGTCAACGTCGCCTCCGTGGAGATCGCCAACGAGAACGGCAAGTACGTCTTCACCCGAAACGCCGACGACTGGTCCGGCGCCTTCACCCCGTCCAACAAGCCCAAGAAGAAGGACGACGACAAGAAGGACGGCGCTGACAAGAAGGACAAGAAGGACGGCGCCGACAAGAAGGACGACAAGGCCGCCGACAAGAAGGACGACAAGAAGGACGGCGCCGACA
>CAZBJI010000060.1:0-12673 GCA_964492175.1 uncultured Polyangiaceae bacterium
ACGATGTCGTAGGGGACGTTGGCCTCGGCGAGCAGGACGTTCATGTGGCCCGGCATGCGCCCCGCCACGGGGTGGATGGCGAAGCGGACCTTCTTGCCGCGCTTCCGGAGGAGGACCGCGACCTCGTAGAGAGGGTGCTGCGCCTGCGCGACGGCCATGCCGTAGCCCGGGACGACCACCACCTGCTTCGCCTCGAGGAGCAGCTTGCTCACCGCGGCGACGTCGGTCGAGCGGACCTCCCCTTGCGGCTTCGCCCCTCCGGCGGCGGGCTGCGCGCCCTCCGCCGTGCCGAAGCCGCCGAACACCACGTTCATGATCGACCGGTTCATGGCGCGACACATGATGATGCTCAGGATGGCGCCGCTGGACCCGACCAGCGCGCCGGTGATGATCAAGAGATCGTTGCCCAGCATGAAGCCGGCGGCGGCGGCGGCCCAGCCCGAGTAGCTGTTGAGCAGAGAGACGACCACGGGCATGTCCGCGCCGCCGATGGCCATGACGAGGTGCGCCCCGAGCACGCCGGCGATCGCAGCCATCAGGCCCAGCGCCCAGAGCCCCGCCGTGCCCTCGGAGGTGATGAACGGCGCGAGCAGCACCGCGCACGAGCCGATCATGCCGAGGTTGATGAGGTGGCGCAGCGGCAAGAGGAGCGGCTTCGACGAGATGCTGCCGCGGAGCTTGCCGAACGCGATGACCGAGCCGGTGAACGTCACGGCGCCGACGAGCACGCCGAGGAAGATCTCGACCTCGTGGATCACCTTGGCGGCGCCCGTGAGGACCTCCGTCGGCGCGAGGTAGGCGGCGAAGCCGACCAAGACCGCGGCGAGGCCCACGAAGCTGTGCAGGATCGCGACGAGCTCGGGCATGCTGGTCATCCCGACCCGCTGCGCGAGCACCGCGCCGACCAGCCCTCCTCCGACGAGCGCTGCCGCGAGCACCCCGTGCCCGCCGGTCAGCATGGCCGCGGTGGCGGCCACGGCCAGGGCCATGCCCACCATGCCGTAGAGGTTGCCTCTCTGCGCCGTCTGCTGCGCGGAGAGCCCGCCCAAGCTCCGGATGAACAGGATGCCGGCGACCAGGTAGAGGCCGGTGACCAGGCCGCTCACGAGCCGCCTCCCTCGGACCGAGTGAACATCTTGAGCATGCGCTGCGTGACCAGGAACCCGCCGGCGACGTTGATGGCCGCGAGCAAGATGGCCACCGCGGCGATGATCGTGGCCGGGTCCGAGAGCGGGCCGGAGACCTTGAGCATGCCGCCGATGAGGATGATGCCGCTCACGGCGTTCGTGACGCTCATGAGCGGCGTGTGCAGCGCGGGTGTCACGTTCCACACCACCTGCCAGCCTACGAAGCAGGCGAGGACGAACACGGTGAGGTGCGCGACGAACTCGGGTGGGGCGAAGTGGCTGGCCAACGCGATCACGCTCGCCGCAGCGAGCACCGGCCACACGGGGGTGGGGCCCTTGGCGGCGCCGTGGTGTCCCTCTGCCTTCGCCGGCTTGGCGACCGGGCTCGACGAGGGCCTCGCCCCGGGGCGTGAGCTCGGGACGCGCTTGGGCGCAGCCGCCTCCGGCTTCTTCTCCTGACGCGGCGGGGGCCAGCAGATCTCGCCCTGGTTCATGATGAGCGCGCCGCGGATGACCTCGTCCTCCAGGTCGACGTGCCACGCCTTCGCGCCCCCCATGTCCGCGAGCATGTGGCACAGGTTGGCGCCGTAGAGCTGGCTCGCCGTCGGGGCGAGCCGGCTCGGGAGATCGACGTACCCGATGACCGTCACGCCGCGGTGGGTGATCACCTTGCCGGGCTGGGTCAGCGCGCAGTTTCCGCCGCTCTCGGCGGCGAGGTCCACGATGACGGACCCCTTGTGCATGCTCTCGACCATCTCCGGCGTGATGAGGACCGGGGCGGGGCGCCCCGGGATGAGCGCCGTCGTGATGATGATGTCGACCTCGCGCGCCTGCTCGGCGAAGAGCGCCATCTCGGCCGCGATGAACGCGGGCGACATCTCCTTCGCGTAGCCCCCCTCGCCGGCCGCGTCCTCCTCGACGTCGAGCTCGAGGAACTCCGCGCCCATGCTCTCGACCTGCTCCTTGACCCCGGGCCGCGTGTCGAAGGCGCGGACGATAGCCCCCATGCTCCTCGCGGCCCCGAGGGCCGCGAGGCCCGCGACGCCCGCCCCGATGACTAGGATCTTCGCGGGCGGGACCTTCCCTGCGGCGGTCATCTGACCGGTGAAGAACCGCCCGAAGAAGCTCGCCGCCTCGATGACCGCCCGGTAGCCGGCGATGTTCGCCATGCTGGAGAGGGCGTCCATCTTCTGCGCCCGAGTGATCCGCGGGATCTGGTCCATGGCGAGGACCGTGGCCTTGCGCGCCGAGAGCCGAGCGAGGAGCTCGGGGTTCTTGCTGGGCCAGATGAACGAGATCAGCGTGGCGCCCTCCCGCAGGAGGTCCGCCTCGTGCGCGCCGCCCTCGAGAGGCTCCGGCGGCCTGACCTTCAGCACGACGTCGACGTCCGACCAGATCTGGCCCGCGTCGGTGGCGATGCGCGCGCCCGCGGCCTCGTAGTCGAGATCCTGGAACGACGCGAGCTCCCCTGCGCCGGCCTCGATGACCACGTCGAACCCGAGCAGGATGAGGCGTCGCGTCGTCTCGGGGGTCGCCGCGACCCGCCGCTCACCAAGCCCCGTCTCCCGGGGGATTCCGACCAGCATGGGCACGCTACCTTACCGGTCGCGGAGAAAAAGTGGGGCCTCTCGTTCTCGAGGCCCCCCCACGCCCGCCCCCGCGCCGCGAGACGACGACCCGCAGGCTATTGCTGCTTGACGAGGACGCTGTCGAGGTAGACCCCGCCGTTGCCGGAGTTGAGGCTCATGATCTCGATGACCGTCTGCGTCCCGGTGGCGGTGAAGGTGAGCGCAGCGCAGCTCCACGCCAGGGAGGAGTAGTCGTTGGGCCAGTCGGGGTTGAGGTCCAGGAGGTCCACACCGTCCACGAACACCTTCGCCGCGATCGCCCACGTGACCTCGGGGCTCGGGTTCTTCGTGTACGCGAACGTCAGGGCGTAGGTCTCGCCGGGCACCGTCGCGACGGTGGCCGCGATCGCGCCGGCGCTCCAGCCGTTCAGATCGATCGCGATGTCGCCGGTGTGCGCCGGCGTGAAGAGGCCGGCCGGCGCCTTCAGGGTGTCGACGTCTCCCAGGGTGATCGCGAACGCCCCGACGTAGCCGGGCGGCGTCAGGCCGACCTCCGGTGCGGGCGCAGCCTCGAAGCTCTCCGAGAAGACCGCGCCGGAGGCTCCGCACGCGGTCCACCCACCGCCCACACAGGCCTGCTGATCACATGCGTCCGGACACGCCTGCACGAGGCCCTCGTCAACGACGCCATCACAGTCGTTGTCCAGGCCGTCACAGGTCTCCTCCGCGGGCACGCAGTTGCAGCCCTCGTCGATCACGCCGTCGCAGTCGTTGTCGAGGGCGTCGTCGCAGACCTCCTCGCCGGGCAAGACCTCCCCGACGCACGGCCCCCACGTGCCGAACTCTCCGCCCGACTGGCACGTGTGGACCCCGTCCGCGCAGACGCCCTGGTTCTTCGTGCCCGCCGGACCCGTGTAGCAGGCCCCCTGCTCACCCGCGTCGCACGCGCAGTCCGCGCACCCGCCGGTCGAGCTGCTCGGGATCGGCGCCTGGGTCGCGCCCCCAGCTCCCTCCCCGTCGCCGTCAGGCTCCGCGACCGCGTCATCCGGCTGCCCCGAAGCACAGCCGAAGGTCGGCGCGAAGGCCGACGCGAAGAGAGCTACCCAGAGCGCCCAAGCTTGCCGCTGCTTCATGGCGCCCAGTATGCGGACGCCTCGGCGCGACGGTACGGAAAGGAAATGAAAGCTGCTCCGAGGAGGGTGCGGGCTCCGTGCCTCGCGCGGACCTGCGGGTCGCCGACGTTCGCCCGAGAGCGGCGGTCAGTCCGAGCGCCAGCGACGCGCCAGCTCGGTGAGGCCGATCTCCGACATCGCCATGAGGTGGGCGATGTGCGTGTGCGGCTCGTTTCCGCGGAAGCCCCGGACGATGAAACCACCTCTTCGCGCCTCGGTTTGGCGCGTGAGCGGGATCATCTCCGCCTTGGGCAAGACGCCCTCGAACGACGCGAAGGGGGGCAGCGTCGTCGTCCCCGTGGCCTCGAGGCGGGCCATGTCGAAGCGCCGGAGTAGATGGTCGGCCGTCTCCTTCACGCCGAGGTAGTCGACTGGCTGGATGTTCGAGTGGGTGACGAGGAACAGGCGCTCACCGCGGACGGCGCGCTCGGCGAAGATCTCGAACGGGTCGATGCTGAGCCAGTTGACTCCGCCGTCCTCACGGCGGCCGACGTGCATGCCGTCGAGGAGGATGACGGCGTCGACCTTCGCGGCGAGCGCGGGGCTCTTGAGGATGCGCAGGACGGCGCCGTACCCGGCGCTCCACGACGAGAGCGCGAGCCGCCCCACCTTGGCGCCCGCGACGCCCCGCCGCTCGATCGCGCTCCGCGTGCGCGTCAGCAGGTCGGTGAAGTGCACGGGGTTGTCGAAGCGGTCCTCGTAGGGGCCGGACCCGACCCCGAGGTTTACGACGACCGTGGCGGCGCCGAGCTCCGCGTGCTCCGCGCTCTCGAGCACCATCTCGGTGTTGCCGTGGAAGTGAATCAACACGTCGACCGTCCCCTCGGCGCCTACCCGCAACCCTTCGGGAAGGGAGAACACGGCGCCGCCGAGCGGCCCGCGGCCCGGGCGGTAGCTCGGAGCCGGACGCGCAGGCGCCGCAGACCGAGCGGGCGTGACCGCCTCGGCGGGCGCGGCGCCGTGGCCCGGCAAATCCCCGCGGGCCGTCGAGAGGAGGGCTCGCACGCGCGCGCTCAGCTCCGACCCGCCGCCCTGCCGGAAGTGCGCGAGGCGCTCGCGAACTCTCTCCTCGAAGGGCGCGAGCGCCGCCCCCGACGCCAGCGCGGCCCCGAGGAGCAGGGCGCGCCTGAGGGCGCGCGCCCTGCCTTGGCCCGAGGCGCGAGGCGTCGCGTCGTCGAGGGCGACGCCGCTCACGCTGTCCGGCGCCGAGGGGATCGTCTCCTGACGAGGCTCCCGGCGAGGCTTCGCGCGGTGGCCTAATCGCATGCGCAGTAGTTTCCCGGCTTTCCACCTGCGCCGTCAAGGGGCGCGTCGCCCCAACGGCCGCGCCTGGCCGTCGGCTACTGGACCGCCACGAGCCAGAGCTGCGCGCCTTGGGCGGGCGTCGCGTCCCAGGTGACGTCGTAGGTGCCCGCCTGCTCGACCTCTCGGGCCGCGGCGAAGCACTGCACGAGCGATCCTGCGAGGCCGATCGAGTCGAGGACGATGAACCCGTTGTTCGGGACGGCGACCTTGTCTTCGTTCGCGCCGCCGTCCCCCCACCAGAACGCCACGAGGACCGCCGGCCCGGTCGTGGTCACCGGGAGGCTCGTCACGGGCTGGCCGCTGTCCAGGCGCTCGACCCACTGCTGGTCCACGATGCTGCCTCCGCCCATCACCTCCACGACCGCCATCGTGATCTCGTCGTAGGGCTCGTTCGTGTTGCTGACGATGTGGCTCGCCCCACCGGCGGCGCCGAGGAAGGCGTAGAGCGCCGTGCCCGACGTCGGCCAGTTCGTGTACGTGTGCGCGACGCCGAGCTGCGTGTAGGGGGTGTTGCCCTTGTTGTCGGTCGGGAGCGCCATCGCGCCGAACGAGCCGCGGCCCGTGCTCACGACGATGGTGCTGCCCGAGGGCTGCGTCGCCAGCGGGGGCGAGTCCACGGTGGCCGCGCCACTCTCGCCGTAGCGAAAGTACGAGAGGCCGTGGGCGCCGATCTTGGGGGCGCTCGCGCCACCGCCGACCCCTTGGGAGGTGCTCGATCCCGCGGTGCCCGCCGGTCCGCCGCCCGCACCGGTGGCGGCCGTGGCGGTGCCGCTTGCGTCGACGGATCCGCCGTCCGAAGCGCCGCCGCCGGTCGGTGAGGTCGTCGTTCCGCTGACCGCGCCGTCGCCGCAAGCGAGCCCGGCGCACAGCGCCAGGACGAGGCCGGCGGGGACGGCCCAGGGGCCAAGCGACGTGAAGCTCACCTCCGAGTCGTAGCGCGGGGCCGCGCGGGTTTCCACCTGAACGCCGCGGCGTGGGGAGCGGCTCGAGGCCGGCGTCACGGCCGCGGGCGGCCGCGTTCGTCGCGGCTCTGCGCGAAGCGAAGCAGGTCCACGAGCTGGGCGTCGACGAGGTGGGGGTGCGCCGGCATCGTGAGCCGCTTGTTCTTCCCGACGCCGCCGCGGACGGACGAGACCGCTCGCGCGACCAGGTCCTCGCTGTCGAGGGCGTTGCGAGGCCACCCCACCTCCTTCCGGGTCGCTCGGTCCGAGGGGGAGTGACACCCGTCGCAGCCCTGCTGCCCCCACAGCGCCTCGCCCCGTGCCACGTCTCCGCCGCGCACGGCGACGAGCCAGCCGCCCGGAGGGACGGGCCCCGAGGTCACGGGCTCCGCACTGGGGCTCGGCGGCGCCCCCGCAGCAGACGGTTGGGCCGGCGCGGCGAGAGACGAGCCTGGAGACGCCGCCCGCGCAGGCTCTTGACCTGGGCTCGCCGGCGCGGGCGGGGTGGCCGCACACGCCGCGACGAGCGCGGACGCTCCGAGCAGCGACATGAGAAGGTGGACACGACGCATCGCGACGCTCATGGCGTTCCTCCGAACGTTGGGATCGTCGAGAGGAGGCGCGCGGCCTCCGACCGTTAACGAAGGGACGGCGCAAGCCGGCCCGACCGAGCGAAGCGCAGCGGATGACCCAGCATTCGCCACCTGGTAGAGGTTCCTCGTGGCGACACCGCTCCCGAAGAACCGGGCCCGCTTCTCGCTCGCCGAGATCGCGCTCGCCACGGACGGGACCCCGTCCGCCGGCTCGCCCGCAGACGCGACGGTCGGGGTGAGCACGGACTCACGCTCGGTGGCGGCGGGGGAGCTCTTCGTCGCGCTCGTCGGAGACACGTTCGACGGCCACGATCACGCGGCCGCCGCGGTCGAGCGGGGCGCCCGCGTCGTCGTCGCGTCGCGTGACCTCGCGCTCTCGTCGGCGGCGGTCGTCGTCCGGGTCGACGACACGCTCCGCGCGCTCGGCGCGCTCGGCCGGGCCCACCGCTTGCGGTGGGCGGGCCACCGGCCTCGGTCGGTCGTCGGGGTGACGGGGTCCGCGGGCAAGACCACGACCCGGCACGTCACGACCTCGGTGCTCCGCGCGCTGGGCCGGACCGTGCATGCTTCGGCCGGCAACCTGAACAACGCGATCGGCGTGCCGCTCGTGCTGCTCGGCCTGGAAGACCCACACGACACGGCCGTGGTGGAGGTCGGCATGAGCACGCCGGGCGAGATCGCGCACGCGGCCGCCCTCGTGGAGCCCGACGCGGCCGTCGTGACGTTGGTCAGCGAGGCGCACGTCGAGGGCGTGGGGTCGATCTGGGGCGTCGCGCGGGAGAAGAGCGAGCTCCTCGCCCACGCCAGGCCGCGCGGCGCGGCGATCGCCAACGCGGACTGCGCCGGCGCCCGCGCGGCGCTGGTGCGGGCCCGGCCGCGGAGACACCTGCTCTATGGAGTGGCCGCCGACGCCGACGTCCGCCTCGTCAGCCGCGTGTCGCGCGGCCTCGCGGGCGCGGACCTCTCCATCGACGTCCGCGCGAGCGCGGGCGCGCCGCTCCGCGTCGAGGCGAGGACGCCGCTGCTCGGCGAAGCGGGCGCGTACGCCTCGCTCGCCGCGATCGCGGTCGCCGTCGCGCTGGATCCGGCGTCGGCTCAGCGGCCCGCGGACCTCGCGCGGGGCCTGCTCTCCTCCGGCGACGCGGAGAGCGGGCGCCTCTCCGCGAACGTCCTCTCGGACCGGACCATCGTGATCGACGACGCGTACAACGCCAACCCCTCCTCGATGCGCGCGAGCATCCGCGCCGCGCGCGAGATCGCGACGGCGGAGGGCCGCGACCTCGTCCTGTTCCTGGGCGTCATGCGAGAGCTCGGCGCGGAGGCGGCAGCCCTTCACGCCGACGTCGGCCGAGCGGCGGCCGAGGCGCGCCCGACCGTCGTGGTCGCGGTGTCACCCGACGCAGAGCCCCTGGCGAGCGCGGCCGAGGCGGCCGGCGCCGCGGTGCGCCGGGTCGCGGACGCGGCGGCCGCCGTCGACCTCGCCGCCACGCTCGTCTCCCCGGGAGCCGTCGTCCTGGTGAAGGCGTCGAACTCCGTCAAGCTCTGGTCCGTCGCGGCGGCCCTCGCCGCGCGGGCCTCCTCCCCCTGATGTGCTCCTCCAGCCCATGAGCGACCACGCCTCTCGACTCTCCGGCGCGACCGTCGTGGTGATCGGCCTCGGCCGGAGCGGCGTCGTCGCCGCAAGGCTCTGCCAGATGCACGGCGCGCGCCTCGTGATCACCGACGCCGCCCCCGAGGAGCGCCTCTCGCCGGACGCGCTCGCGCTCGTGGACGGCGGGGCGCGGCTCTTCGCGGGCGGCCACGACGGCGTCCCGTTCGCGGGCGCCGACCTCGTCGTCATCTCGCCCGGCGTGCCCACCTTCCAGGCCCTCGAGGACGCCGAGCGCGGCGGCGTCCCGGTGATCGGCGAGATCGAGCTCGCCTATCGCTTCCTGCCGCCCAAGCCGATCGTCGCGGTCGGGGGCTCGAACGGCAAGACCACCACGACGACGCTGGTCGGGGAGCTGCTCGCGGCGCTCGGCGCGAGGCCTTTCGTGGGGGGGAACATCGGCACACCGCCCGCCGAGATCGTCGTGCAGGGGACCTCGGACGCCTTCGGCGCGATCGTGCTGGAGCTCTCGAGCTTCCAGTGCGAGCGCATGCCCACGTTCCGCCCCGACCGCGCGGCGCTGCTGAACGTGACGCCCAACCACCTCGACCGGTACGCGGACTTCGACGCGTACGCGCGGGCGAAGGGGAACATGTTCGCGAACCAGGACCCGCGGTGCGCGGCCGTGGTCCCGGCGGGCGACGATCTCTGCCTCCGCGAGGCGCGTCGCGGACGCGGCGCGACGACCACGTTCGGTGCAGAGCGCGACGCGGTCGCCGCGTTCCGGTTCGACCGCGACGCCATCCACGACGTCGAGCGAGGGATCTCCTACGCCCGCGCCGACGTCCGGCTCGCGGGCGACCACAACGCCGCCAACGTGTGCGCGGCGCTGGCGCTCGTGGCCGACCGCGCGGGTGATCCCGACGTCGTGCGAGGCGTGCTCGAGCGGTTCGAGGGCCTCCCCCACCGCGTGTCTCGGGTCCGGCGGCTCGCCGACGTGACGTACTACGACGACTCGAAGGCCACGAGCGTAGGGGCCGTCGTCGCCGCCATCCGCGGCCTCGCCGAGGAGAAGGTCGTGCTCATCGCGGGGGGCCGCGACAAGCTCGGCGCGTACGATCCTCTCGTGCTCGCGCTGGCGGCGCTGCGACGGGCGGCGGTCTTGATCGGGGAGGGCGCCGCGCGCCTCGACGACGCGATAGGCGGCACGGTCCCGGTCGAGCGGGCCGACACGCTCGAGGAGGCGGTCCGCCGGGCGGCGCGGCTGGCTCAGCCCGGCGACGCCGTCCTCCTGTCGCCCGCTTGCTCCAGCTTCGACATGTTCCGCGACTACAAGCACCGCGGTGAGGTGTTCGTCGCCGCGGTGAACGCGCTCCCCTGACGTCCGCGTGCGACGACGGGCGGAGGGTCGCCCCGCCGGATCCGCGCCCGCGTGGGCCTCGATCTACACCTGTGTTTCGGCACCGTTCGGCCTATCCTGCCGGTGGCATGGCCCCGCGCGACCCTTGGCAGCCCCAGCATCCGCTGATCGGCCGGTTGCTGGCGCAGCGGTTCCAGGTCGCGTCCTTCATCCGCGAGGGCGGGATGGCGCAGATCTTCTGCGGCATCCAGGACGAGGAGCCTCGGCACGTGGCGATCAAGGTCGTTCACCCCGAGCTCGCGGAGAACGCAGAGATCGTCGCGCGGTTCCTCCGCGAGGCGCAGGTCGCGTCGAACCTGGTGCACCCGAACATCGTGCGCATCCTGGAGGTCGGGGAGGGCGGCGAGCTGCTCTACATGGTGATGGAGCTCCTGTTCGGGGAGGACCTCTCCGCGCCGATCAAGCGGCCGGGATCTTTCTCCGAGGCGCGCGCCGCGCAGATCATCGCGGAGGTCTGCGACGCGCTCCAGCACGCGCACGAGTCCGGCGTCATCCACCGGGACATCAAGCCGGAGAACATCATGATCTGCCGGCAGCCGGAGGACCCGACGCGCGAGGTCGTGAAGGTGCTCGACTTCGGCATCGCGAAGATCCTGGACGCCGCGAGCGACCTGAAGCTCCCGACCGAGGCGCCGACGTCGGTCCGGTCGGTGCTGACGCGGGTCGGGGCCCTCGTCGGGACCCCAGCGTACGTGTCCCCCGAGCAAGGCAGGGCGGAGCGGATCGACCACCGCGCGGACCTCTACTCCGCCGGCGTGGTGCTCTACGAGCTCGTCTGCGGGAGGCCCCCCTTCGAGGGTCAGACCGCCCTGCAGATCGTCGCCAAGCACGTCCAGGAGCCGCCGCCTGCGCCGAGCACGCACTGCCGTGTGCACCCCGGCCTGGAGCGGCTCATCCTGGAGGTCCTCTCGAAGAAGCCCGGGAGCCGGCCGCAGACGGCGAAGGAGCTCGCGGCTCGGCTCCGCCAGCTCCTCCCCGAGCTCTCCGCCGCGCCCACCGAGCGGTGGGGGGCCGCGCCACCAGCGGCTCAGTGGGGGGGGGCCGCGCTCGCGGCGACGATCGGCGTGACCGCCGCGGCCCCGGCCGCGCCCGCCGCGGAGCCCGACCCCTTCGACCACGCCGAGACGCGGCGCATCGACCTCGGGGCGCCCGAGTCGGACCTCCCGCCGACCCCGCGCGCGTCGGGCGTCCCCAACCTCGCGCCGGCCGCCCAGCCGCGCGACGTGTCCCCCGACGCGCTCAACGCCATCCGGCAGGTGCTGGGCGCCACGCCGCTCCCGCGGAGCGCGGGCGCGCCGGTGGTGACGCCGCGCAGGCTGGACTTCCGCCCCGATCACCCGCTCATCGGGCGGGTCCTCAACAACCGGTTCCGCCTCGCGTCGTTCGTGCGCGAGGGCGGGATGGCCCAGGTGTTCTGCGGCACCCAGCAGGGCGAGCCCCACAACGTCGCGATCAAGATCGTCCACCCCGAGCTCACCAAGGACAAGGAGGTCGTCGCCCGCTTCCTCCGCGAGGCCAAGCTCGCGGCGCGCCTCAGCCACCGCAACGTCGTGCGGGTCCTCGCGGTCGGGCAGGACGGTGAGCACCTCTACCTCGTGATGGAGCTCCTCTTCGGAGAGGACCTCTCGGCGCCGATACGACAGCGGGGGTCCTACTCGGAGGCTCACGCGGCGAGCATCATCGCGGACGTGTGCGAGGCGCTGCAGCACGCGCACGACCAGGGCGTCGTCCACCGCGACATCAAGCCCGAGAACGTCATGCTGTGCCGGCAGCCCGAGGCGCCGCTCGAGGAGGTGGTGAAGGTCCTCGACTTCGGCATCGCCAAGGTGCTGGACGCGAAGCTCGACGCCGGCGCGCACATCGAGGCGCCGACGGGGGTGCGCTCGGCGCTCACGAGGGTCGGCGCGCTGGTCGGGACGCCGACCTACATGTCGCCGGAGCAGGGGACCGCGCGCCCCGTCGATCACCGATCGGACATCTACTCCGCCGGCGTCCTCCTCTACGAGCTCCTCTGCGGGATACCCCCGTTCCAGGGGGAGACGCCGCTGCAGATCATCGCGCGCCACGTGCGCGAGCCGCCCCGACCGCCGAGCGAGATCACCCCGGTGCACCCGGCGCTCGAGGCCGTCGTGCTCCGCGCGCTCGGGAAGGATCCAGCGGCGCGCCCGCAGTCCGCCAAGGAGCTCGCCGCGCAGCTCCGATCCCTCCTGCCGCAGCTCTCCTCGGTCGCGGGTGTCTCGAGCGCGCCGGTCGACCGCTGGTTGAACCGGCCGGCCCGCCCCGGCCCGCCCCAGGCTCCTCCCGATCCGGCCGCCCCGGTCGATCGGCAAGCCTTCGCCAGCCGGCGCAGCGCGGAGGTCTCGAGGACCCAGCGCTCGAGCAACGGCGGCGCCTCGAGCCCCGCGGGCGCGCGCGCGAGCAACCCGCACGGGCCGGCCTCCTCCCCGACCTCGCCGCCGGCGAGCCACCCCGACCCGGGAGCGGCGTCCAACCCCGACATCGCCATGCTGCGCGCGATGAAGCAGACGATGCCGCTCAAGCAGAGGGGCCTCCCGGGCGCGCCCCCAGGGGCGGCCGCTCCCGCGAGCCCGCCCGTCGACCGCCCGCTCGACGCCCGTGCGTCCACGGCGCCAGCGGGCGCACCTCTCCGGCCCCTGCCGCCTCCCGTGGCGTCGCCGGTCGCGGCCGCGGCGCCCGACCGGAAGCTTCAGGCGCGCGTCGACAGCCTGGCCAAGACGCAGCGCCTCCTCATGATCCTCGTCGTGGTAGCGTTCAGCGTGATCGCGGCGCTGGTCGTCACCCTGATCCTGAAGGAGCGCCGCTAGGTGGAGCTCCTGGCGGCGATCGGGGCGTTCCCGACGGTGATCTTCACGGTGCTCCTGTCGGTGTGCCTGATCTACTGGCTGTTCGTCATCGTCGGGGCGATGGACATCGACGCGCTCGGGAGCGCCTCGGGCGC
>CAZBJI010000060.1:12773-40012 GCA_964492175.1 uncultured Polyangiaceae bacterium
GAAGGACGGCGCCCTCGACGGCCTCGCCGGCGCGAAGGACGGCGCCCTCGACGGCCTCGCCGGCGCGAAGGACGGCGCCCTCGACGGCGCGTCGGGCGCGAAGGGGGGCGCCCTCGACGGGGTCGCCGGTGGCGAGGAGGCGGCGGCCGGCCTGCTCTCCGTGCTGAAGCTCCGCAGCGCCCCGGTGACCGTCGTCGCGAGCCTCTTCTCTCTCTTCGGGTGGCTCTTGACCACGATGACCGTGCAAGCGGTCGGGAGCCCGGGCGTCCTCCTGGGCCTGCCGCTCCTGCTCGTCGTGTCGATCGTCTCTCTCGTGCTCACGTCGATCGCGATACGCCCGCTCGCGCCAATCTTCGCGTCGAAGCACGCGGAGAAGGCGGACGTGCTCGTCGGGAAGATCGCCGTCGTGTCGACCGGCGAGGTCACCACCTCCTTCGGCCAGGCCACCTACGAGGGGGGAGGACAGTCGCTCACGCTGCAGATCCGGAGCGACGGAACGAGCCCCCTCGCGCGCGGCGATCGCGTCGTCCTCGTCGCCTGGGACGAGAGGCTCAACGTGTTCCACGTCGAGAGGCTCCCCTCCCACGACGACGTGCTGCTCCACCGGGAGGACGCGCGGGCCGAGGCCGAGGCCCTGCGCGAGCTGGAGGCGGAGCTCGACGCGGCGAAGGCCGGCGAGCGCGAGCTGCGCAAGGACCCCGGCGAGGGCTGACGGTGCTGCCCGAGCTGGTCCCCGTCGCGTTCATCGCCGTGCCTGTCGCGGCCGTCGTCTTGCTCTTCGTCCTCCGGAGGTACCGCGCGCCGGAGCGAGGCGCGCTCCAGCAGCTCGAGGTCGCGGTGTCCTTCTCGGACGGCGTGACGTACCGGGCGCGCGTCGCGCTGTCCCCGGCCTCGCGGAGCTCGG
Source organism: uncultured Polyangiaceae bacterium (assembly GCA_964492175.1). Classification (GTDB taxonomy): domain Bacteria; phylum Myxococcota_A; class Polyangia; order Polyangiales; family Polyangiaceae; genus Xiheicaenibacterium. The sequence goes on from CAZBJI010000060.1 coordinate 13,678, forward strand.
CACCGGACGCGGACGTGCTCCGGGCCGTCGTCGTGGCGACAGCGAAGCGCTTCACCTCGAGCGACGCCGCCGCGAGCCCGGAGAGGTTCGAGGAGGCGCTGCTCGGCGCGCTCGAGCCAGCGACCGTCGAGGGCCTCCGGGTGGAGCTCTACCCGGCGAGCTGACGGACCGAGGCCACTGAAAGTTCGGTCACGTTCGTCGGGCCTTGCCCGCCGACGGAGCGGTGCTTACCGAAGAAAAGGCGCGCGGGTCATGGCCGGCGGGCGCGCCTCGGGGGGAGGAGCATTCCGCGGCGAGGGCGCCGCTCGTCGTGTACCATCCCCGTCCCCCGGGGGCGGCCGGCGCGGCTGGACCAGCCCGCGGTCCCCCCCCAAGCGCCTGGCCTCGCAAGGAGCGCACTCGTCATGCAGCAGTGGATCATCCCCGTCCTCATCGCCGTAGGTGTCATCGTCGTCATCCTCGGAGGCGTCGCGATCATCGTCGCGAAGTTCTATCGGCAGGTGGACCAAGGCACCGCGCTCATCGTGAACAAGATGGGCGCCGAGGCGATCGTCACCTTCACCGGCAGCGTCGTCTACCCGATCGTGAACCGGGCCGAGACGATGGACATCTCGGTGAAGACCATCACCGTGAACCGCCGGGGCAAGGAGGGGCTGATCTGCAAGGACAACATCCGCGCCGACATCGAGGTGACGTTCTTCGTCCGGGTGAACAAGGAGCCGACGGACGTCTTGAAGGTCGCGCAGTCGATCGGCTGCGCCCGCGCGAGCGATCCGCGCGTCATCGCCGAGCTCTTCAACGCCAAGTTCTCCGAGGCGCTCAAGACGGTGGGCAAGATGCTGAACTTCGAGGACCTCTACAAGGAGCGCCAGAAGTTCAAGGACGAGATCATCAAGGTGATCGGCATCGACCTGAACGGCTTCCACCTCGACGACTGCGCGATCGACTACCTGGAGCAGACCCCGGTCGAGATCCTGGACAAGGACAACATCATGGACGCGGAGGGCATCCGCAAGATCACGGACCTCACCGTCATCCAGAACGTCCACACGAACGAGCTCCGCCAGAAGGAGCGGATGGAGATCGGCAGCCAGAACCTCAAGAGCGACGAGGCGATCTACGCCTTCGACCAGCGCCGCGCGGACGCCGAGGCCAAGAAGAACAAGGAGATCGCGGTCTCCCAGGCGCGCGAGGAGAACGAGGCGCGCCGCATCGCCGAGCAGGAGCACAAGCAGACGCTCGTGCTCCGCCACAAGAACGAGGAGGAGGCGCTCGTCGCCAACGAGGCGAAGGAGCGCAGCGTGCTCGTCGCCCGCCAGGCGAAGGAGCGCGAGGTCGCCATCGAGGTGGAGCGCGTCAAGAAGGCCCAGCAGCTCGAGGCGCTCTCGCGAGAGCGGGAGGTGGAGATCCAGCGGATCAACAAGGACAAGGAGATCGAGGTCAAGAAGAAGGAGATCGCCGACGTGGTCCGCGGGCGCATCGCCGTCGACAAGACCGTCGCGGAGGAGGAGGAGCGCATCAAGGACCTCCGCTTGACCGCGGAGGCCTCCCGCCAGAAGGAGGCCACGCGCATCAACGCCGAGGCCAGGGCGCAGGAGAACCTCGTCCTCGAGATCAAGGCCGCCGAGGCCGCGGAGGAGGTCGCCAAGCACCAGGCGAAGGTGAAGCTCACCCACGCCGAGGCCGACCTCGAGGCGAGCGACAAGCTCGCGAGGGCGAAGATCCGCCTGGCGGAGGGCGTGCAGGCGGAGGCCGCCGCACAGGGCCTCGCCGACGTCCGCGTGAAGGAGGCGACGGCCCAGGCCATCGAGAAGGTGGGCCTGTCCGAGGCACGCGTCACCCTGGAGAAGATGCAAGCGCAGGCCTCCGGCGAGGAGAAGCAGGGGCTGGCCAAGGTGAGGGTCGCAGAGGCGGAGGCCGCCGCGATCGAGAAGAAGGGGATGGCCGAGGCGCTGATCGTCAAGGAGCGCCTCTCCGCCGAGGCTCAGGGCGAGGAGCAGATGGGCCTCGCGAGGGCCAAGGTGGCCAACGCCGAGGCGGAGGCCATCCAGCTCAAGGGCACCGCGGAGGCGGAGGCCTCCCGTCAGCGCTTCATGGCCGAGGCCGCCGGCATCCAGGAGAAGGCCGCGGCGATGAAGAACCTCGACGGCGAGGGCCGCGACCACGAGGAGTTCCGCATCCGGCTCCAGGCCAACAAGGACGTCGCCCTGCAGTCGCTCGACACCCGCGTGAAGATCGCCGAGCAGCAGTCCAAGATCCTCGCGCAGGCGTTCGAGCACGCGAAGATCCAGATCATCGGCGGCGACGGCCGGTTCTTCGACAGCTTCGTGAAGGCGGTCAGCCTGGGACAGTCCGCGGACGCCGTGGTCGACCAGAGCGAGACCATCCGCCACGTGCTCGGCGACTACCTGAACGGGAACAAGAGCCTGACACAGGACATCAAGGACGTGCTCGAGCGGCCGGCGGTCGGGAGCGAGACGGCCAAGAACCTCACGATCAGCGCCGTGCTGGCGAAGCTCATGGCGGGCACGGACGGGGACGCGCGCGAAAAGATCGGCAAGCTCGCGGCGCGCGCGAAGGAGATGGGCATCGACGAGATCGTGACCCGCTGAGCGGGACGCCGAGGACCAGCCGATGGCCGAAGACGTGATCCCGCCCGACGCCGGGGCCTTGGAGGCGCCCGCGGACTCCGTCCGAGGTCTCGAGGGCGGCAGCTACGACGTCATCCGCAAGCGGCTCCTCGACACCTCGGCGGCGCTCGGCCGCAAGGCCGAGCAGCTCAACGAGCTCAGGACCAAGACGTTCGGCGGCTCGCAGATCGCGCTCCTGGCGACGGAGCGGGTCCGCACCGACAACAACTGTGTGCCCCGCGACATCCGCGCGGTGTCCGGCAAGCTGCTCTTCGCCTACAACGTCTTCCTCGGGCTGAAGAGCGAGACGCACGTCTCCGACGTCTTCAGCGTCCACCACTTCACCCCCACGGCAGAGGGCTTCGACCTCTCGCCGGCGCCGATCGAGCCGGGACACTACCTCGCGGACCCGAACTTCCTGCGCGAGTTCTCCGATCTCTATCGGTACAACAAGGAGACGCGGCTCCTCAAGATCCGCACCTCCGACACACGGCTCATCGCCATCTTTCAGGTGGGCGCGCGCGTCACCGACCAGCGCGTCTTCCGGTGGGGCATCGACAAGGGCGGCGCGATCAAGTTCATCGACGCGCGCGGCGAGGAGGACAACGTCCCGCCGCGGCACCAGGACTTCGAGTACACGGCGGTCCGCCGCGAGGATCAGGTCTCCGGCGACCACCCGCACTTCAACATCCTGGACGAGGTCTTCGTCGACACCATCGGCGGGGATCTGACGATCAAGGTCGAGAACAGCACGAAGGACGGCAAGGGCATCTACCGCGAGCCGGTGGACGATCCGAACCAGACGCTGGACGACGCGGACATCTCCTACGCGCGGCTCGGCGCGCTGATCATCCTCCGGATCAAGCCCTACCGCGAGGCGAACTACCGGTACCTGGTGTTCAACACCCGCACGGAGACCGTCGTCCGCTTCGACGCGATCGGCCTCGCGTGCCACAGCCTCCCGGAGGACCAGGGCATCATCTTCCCGGGTGGGTATTACCTCCGCACCGGCGACTACAAGGTGTTCGACGCGGACACCGCCGGCATGGTCTTTCGCCGCGTGTTCAAGGCCCCGAACGGGGAGGACGTGCTCTACGTCTACGAGCGCACCGAGGACGGCCTGCAGCTCCTGCTCCCGTACAACCTCATCCGGAAGGAGGTGACGAACCTCATCACCTGCCACGGCCACAGCGTCTTCGACGACGGCAAGCTCGTGATCTTCAAGTCTCTGAGCGACGAGCCGACGAAGGTGCACCCGATGCAGATCTGGCAGACGCCGTTCTGCACGCAGGAGCACGCCGCCGCGGCGCCCACCGACGGCTCGTACCTCGCGAAGATCGGCAACGCCGAGCTGGTGCGCGGCATCTCGGACGCCCTCACGCTCCGCCGCATCTCGGAGATGGAGAACCCGACCCGTCAGACGTACGAGGACGTCATCGCCACGTCGAAGCGGATGATCGACGCGTACTACTGGATCGGCAACGCGGAGGCCTGCGACCTCGCGACGACGGTGAAGGCCCTCGCGGGCACGGCCGAGCTCATCATCGACGAGTACGAGAAGGTCGCCGCGATCCGGCGTCGCAGCGTCGAGGCGTTGGCGGAGGCGGAGGTGCAGCAGAGCAAGCTGATCGACGGCCTCCGCCCGGCGGACATGCGGTCCGTGGAGGAGTTCATGGGGTCGCTCAGCGAGCTCCGCAAGCAGCGAGGCCACCTGATCACCCTCCGCGAGATGCGCTACATGGATCTCCCGCGCGTCGACGTGCTGGAGAAGCAGGTCGTCGCCGCGTTCGACCTCGTGAGCGAGGGCGCCGTCGCCTTCCTCCTGGATCCGAAGTCGCTCCAGCCCTTGGTCACCAGGCTGGGGGAGGTCGTGACCCAGGCCGGAGAGGCGAAGAAGGCGACCGAGCTGAAGCCCATCGGTGAGGACGTGGACAAGGTGGGCGACGGCCTCGCCGTCCTCTCCGACATCATCAACGGCCTCAAGATCGACGACCCAACGGTCCGCACCCGCATCCTCGAGGGGATCAGCGAGGTCTACGCCCAGCTGAACCGAGCGCGGGCGACGCTCGCGGGGCGGCGCAAGGAGCTCGCCGCCTCGGAGGGGCGGAGCGAGTTCGGCGCCCAGTTCAAGCTCTTCGGCCAGGCCGTGGTCTCGGCCCTCGCGCTCTGCGACACGCCGGAGAAGTGCGACGAGACCCTCTCGCGCCTCTTGCTCCAGCTCGAGGAGCTGGAGGGCAGGTTCGGGGAGTTCGACGAGTTCCTGGGCGACCTCGCGGAGAAGCGCGAGGAGGTCACCGAGTCGATCGCGTCGAAGCGCCAGACGCTGCTCGACGAGCGGCAGCGGCGCGCGCAGAACATCGTCGGCGCGGCGGACCGGATCATCGCGGGCATCCAGCGCAAGGCCCGCACGCTCACCTCCCCGGACGAGCTCAACACGTACTTCGCGTCCGACGCGATGGTGCTGAAGCTCCGGGATCTGTCGAAGCAGCTCTTCGACATCGGGGCGACGGTCAAGGGCGACGAGGTAGAGTCCAAGCTCAAGAGCGCCCGCCAAGACGCGCTCCGCGCGCTCCGGGACAAGACCGATCTGTTCGAGGGCGGCGACAACGTCATCCGCCTCGGCAAGCACCGGTTCAACGTCAACACGCAGCCGGTGGAGCTCGCCTTGGTCCCGCGGCGCGACGACGCGCGGGGCATGGACGTCCTCTACGTCCACCTCACCGGGACGGACTTCTACGAGCTGATCGAGGACCCGGTCCTGGAGGAGAACCGCGACCTCTGGGACCAGCAGCTCGCCAGCGAGACGCCCCAGGTCTACCGCGCGGAGTTCTTGGCGGCGTCGATCTTGGGCGCCGCGGAGAAGAACGAGGCTGGGCTCTCGTTCCTCGCGCTGACCGAGGTCGCGCTGTCAGGCAAGCCGCCGGGCCCGGACGGCGCGAACGCAGGGCTGCTCGAGCTGGTCCGCGCGTTCGCCCAGGACAAGCACGACGAGGGGTACGAGCGGGGCGTCCACGACGTCGACGCGACGCACATCCTCGAGAAGGTCGTGGGCATGCGCAAGTCGGCCGGCTTGCTGCGGTACGCCTCGGACGCTCGCGCGCTCGCGGGCCTGCTCTGGGCCGGCCTCGAGGAGGCGGAGCGGCTCGTCCTCGGGCGGCGCGCGCGGAGCTTCGGCAGGCTCCGCGACCGGCTCGACTCCGTCGCGCCCCAGGTAGAGCTCGCTCGGGAGATCGAGCCGCGCCTCGCCGCCGTCGCCAAGGACTACCGCCTCGAGGCCGGGGACGCGCTCGTCCGAGTGGCCGCGCGGTACCTCGTGGACGAGCTCGCCGCGGAGCGGCCGCGGTTCGTGGTGAGCGCGAGCGCGTCCGCGCTGAAGGACGCCCTGTTCGGCGAGGTGGACCGCGCCGGCACGCGCAGGGACTTCGACGGAGATCTGCAGGCGCTGGAGAAGCACCCCGCGGAGCGCCTGGGCCTGGTCCGCTCCTGGCTCACCGCCTTGATCCGCCGGTACCCCGATCTGTCGCCTCACGCCTACGCGCTGCTGGAGGCCGCGGCGCTGGTGGCCACGGAGCGGAGGGTGGATCGAGAGTCGTCGGCGGCCGCGATCGAGGTCACGGTGACCGGGCTCCTCGGCCAGCACCCGAACGTCAAGGACCGGTCGCTCACGGTGCGGCTGGACGAGTGGCTCAGCCGCACCGAGCAGCTCGCCTCGGAGCGCCTGCCCCGCTTCCGGCGCTTCCGCAAGGTGAAGCAGGAGATCCTCGAGCGTGAGAAGAGGCGCCTCCGCCTCGACGAGTTCGCCCCGCGGGTGCTCTCCAGCTTCGTGCGCAACCGCCTCATCGACGAGGTCTACCTGCCGCTGACGGGCGACAACCTCGCCAAGCAGCTCGGCGCCGCGGGCGAGGGCAAGCGCACCGACCAGATGGGCCTCCTCTTGCTGGTCTCCCCGCCTGGGTACGGAAAGACCACGCTCATGGAGTACGTGGCGAACCGGCTCGGCCTGATCTTCATGAAGGTCAACGGCCCCGCGCTCGGCCACGAGGTCACGAGCATCGATCCGAACGACGCCCCGAACGCCACGGCGCGGCAGGAGGTGGACAAGATCAACCTCGCGCTCGAGATGGGCAACAACGTGATGCTCTACCTCGACGACATCCAGCACACGAACCCGGAGCTGCTCCAGAAGTTCATCTCGCTCTGCGACGCCCAGCGCAGGATCGAGGGCGTGTGGAAGGGCCGGACGCGAACCTACGACATGCGGGGCAAGAAGTTCTGCGTCGTCATGGCGGGCAACCCGTACACGGAGAGCGGGGAGAAGTTCAAGATCCCCGACATGCTGGCGAACCGCGCCGACACCTACAACCTGGGCGACATCCTCCAGGGCAAGGACGACCTGTTCGCCCTCTCGTACCTGGAGAACGCGCTCACCTCCAACAAGGCGCTGCAGCCGCTCGCCGGACGCGACCCCAAGGACACCTACAAGCTCATCAAGCTCGCGCAAGGGGAGTCCATCCCCGTCTCCGATCTGGCCTACCCCTACGCGGCGGCCGAGGTGAACGAGATCACCGAGGTGCTGAAGCGCCTGTTCATGGTCCAGAAGGTCCTGCTCCGCGTGAACATGGAGTACATCGCGTCGGCCTCGCAGGACGACGCGTTCCGGACCGAGCCGCCCTTCAAGCTCCAGGGCAGCTACCGCAACATGAACAAGGTCGCAGAGAAGGTCGTCTCCGCGCACACCCCGGAGGAGATAGAGGCCCTCCTCGACGATCACTACCGCGGCGAGTCCCAGACGCTCACCACCGGGGCGGAGCAGAACATCCTCAAGCTCGCCGACATGCGCGGCCGCAGCTCGCCGGCGCAGAAGCAGCGCTGGGAGGAGATCAAGAAGGGCTTCGTCCGCGTGAAGATGATGGGCGGCAAGGAGGACGACCCCGTCGCGCGGGTCACGGGGACCCTCGCGGGTCTGGGCGAGCAGCTCGCCTCGATGGAGAAGAGCCTCTCGCACATGGCGAAGACCTCGGGTGAGCCCGCCGCGGCGATCGCCGCGGAGCTCTCGCGGCTGCACACGGCGCTCGCAGAGCTCTCGGCGAAGGAGCTGCAGATCCAGGTGGAGCGCGATCCGGCGATCGTCGAGCTCGTCGCCCACCAGCTCGCGACGGTGGAGAGCTCGCTCGCGCCGGTGGTGAGGGCGGTCGCGGACAGCCTCGTCCTCGCCGGGACGAGCGCGCGCGCGGTGGGCGAGGAGCAGAGCAAGGCGCTCGAGCGAGCGATCGCCGAGGCCGCCCAGCGGGTGCGCGAGCTCGGGGCGGCTCAGCGCGAGGTGGCCGTCGCGCAGGCGCAGCAGATGCAAGCCATCCAGCAGTCGCAGCAGGCGGTCGCGGCGCAGCAGCAGGGGCTCGCGCAGGTGCACCAGATGGCGCAGCAGATGACGGAGCTCTCTCAGCACGCGCTCGCGCAGCAGCAGCAGGCGTCGGAGGTCGCGCGCCATCTCGCGGCCCACCAGCACCAGGCCGCCCAGTCCGCCCAGCAGATGGCAGCGCACGCGCGGGAGGTCCTCTCGGCCGCGCCGGCGGCCGGCCCGGCGCGCGATCCGGTCTTGGTCCAGCGGCCCGACGCGACCCCCGAGGAGAACGAGATGATCGCGCGCGCCCAGCTGGCGCTCCAGGCCGCGAAGCAGCAGGGGGCGCTCGCGCCCGAGGTGGGGGCCGCGGTGCACCGGGTGGAGCACCGGCTGAGCGAGCTCTCGAGCGTCGTGCAGCAGCTCCAGTTGGGGCTCTCCACCGGCGCCGTGAGCCCGAACCCCGCGGCGGCGGCGAGCGGCGCCGGCGCGGCCGCCGCCGCCGCGCAGAACGGTGGCGGATCGCTGCCGCGGTTCGACGCCGCCGTCGACTTCCAGAGTCCCTCGAACTTCTACCGGTGGCGCGTCGACGCCGACGTCGTGAACGAAGGCGGCGTGTTCATCGCGACGCGGCGGCGCGTCCCGAGCCTCGGCGCGCAAGTGCTCCTGCGGCTGACCCTGCCCGGCGGCGTGGAGCTCGAGGCGCGCGCGGTGGTCGAGTGGGCGCGGCCCGCCGCCCACCACGGTGGAGCGCCCGGGTTCGGGGCCCGCTTCGTGGAGCTGCCGACCTACGCGCGGCAGCTCGTCGATCACTTCGTGGCGAAGCGCCAGCCTCTCGTGTTCGAGCAGAAGTAGCCGCGGCGGCGTCCTCGCGGGCCGCGGTCCGCGGGCCCCGCGCTCACCACTCGAGCTCGTCCCAGGGCTGCTCGGCCAGGGAGGAGAACAGCGCGAGGATCACCGTGCGAGACTCGAGCTGGTTGAGCCGCCAGTCGAGGACGGCGTCTTCTCCCGCGATATCGAGCAGGAGCTCGTCCTCGTCCTCGAAGAGGCCGCGCGCCGCCTCGAGCGCCTCCTCGAGGTCCTGGGGCGAGGCCGCGAGGGCGGCCTGCACCTCGAGGACACGCGCGCGGCGCAGCGCAGGGTAGCTCTGCTGCAGCGCCGCCCGCTCCGCCTCGTCCAGGCCCGCCGCCTCGCTGATGTTCGCCATCACCTGCCGTTCGTTCCGCTCCTGCTCGACGGGGTCGGCGAGCCCGCGCTCGAGCGCCGTGAGGATCGAGCCCCGGTCCTTCCTCCACGCCTCGTCGAGGCTCCGCTTCGCCTTGGTGCAGAGCACCCGCGCCTGCGCACCGGGCCCCGACTCCGTCTCGCCTTGACGCGCGACTCCGGGCTTGCGCACCGGGTGGCGGATGTTCTCGAAAGCGACGCTCCGAGACGCCGCCCGGCAGGCCTCGAGGTCTCGCTGGCACGTGACGTCGCTCGCCCCGCTCGCCGCGGGCTCGGCGTGGTCGCCCACGAAGGCGGTGGTCGCCCCCCGCGGGCGCCGTCCCGCGGCGTCCTCTTCGACGGACCGGAAGACGTGCGCCGCCAGGGACACGACCAGCGCGCCGGCGAGCGCGTAGATGGCTACTTCGCGACCCACGAGAGCTCCGTGACGAAGCGCCCCGAGGCGACACAGTCGTGGATCCGAGTGGTCGCTTGGGCCTCGGAGCCGTCGGCCGCCGCGGTCTCGACGTGCGAGCACGATCCGACGTCGTCCCAGCGGAGGAACGCGACGCGCGACCCGTCGGGAGACCACACCGCCGTCGTGAGGCTCTCCCCCGCCGCGACCAGCACGGGCGCACCGCCCGCCGTGTCGAGGGAGACGAGCGCCCCGCCTTGATCGAAGTCGGCGGCGAGCAGGCGCGACCCGTCGGGTGAGAGGCGCGGATAGCCCGCTCGATCCCGCACGACGATCTCGGCTCCTCCGAGGACCGGCGCGCGGACGATGGCCCCGCCCCCCGGCACCAGGATCCGATAGAGGAAGAGCTCGGTCTGGTCCGCGGTCGGCTGCGGCGACAGCCTGTGGGTGGCGGCCTCCTCGGGGGAGAGCCACTCGAACGTGCCCGTCGCGACCTCCACGCGGCCGAGGCGGTAGGCAGAGCCGCCCATGTCGTCGAAATCGGAGCGGCGGCAGAGGTAGACGTAGCGATCGTCTGCCCCGAACGTGTGGCACTCGTCGTTGAGGTTGCCCCACGTGAGCGCGCCCACGGTCCCGCACTCCAGGTCGTACACGAACGTCGGCTGGATCGCGTCCCCGAGCGTGACGCCGTAGTTCGCGACCTGATCGGGATCGCCCGCGGCGAACGCGATCTTCTGCAGCGAGCCGGAGACACCGAAGCTCCAAACGCGGTACGCCTGGAGGATGACCGTCTCATCCGCGCCGTCGGGGCGCATGGTCAGGAGCTCGTTCGGCTGGGGGCTCCAGTCGTTGAACAGGATCTGCTCTCCCTCGAGGAGCGGCGCGCCCTGCACGAAGTCGACGTCTGTGGGCGTGGGCGCCGACGCGTCCAGCGGTGGCTCGAAGCAAGGCTCCACGCCGCCCGCTCCCCCGGCTCCGCCGGCGGCCTCACCCCCGCCCTTGGCGCCGCCACCGGCCTGGGCGCTGCCGCCAGAGCCGGCGTCGTCCCCGCAGGCGGCGTGCGACGTCAGCAAGATCGCGCAAAGACAGCAGAAGCGGCGGAGCATCGGGCGAGTGTAGCGGCTCAGGTCAGGAGCTGCACGACAGGGTCGAGCACCCCGGGCGGTGTCGCGCCCAGTCAGGGCGCTTCGCCGCGTACCGCTCGGCGCCGGGCTGGTCGTCGTACGGTCGGCGGAGCACCTCGAGGAGCTCGCGGATGCGCGACGGATCCCCCGCCTCGGCCCGATCGATGGCCTCCTGCGCCAGGTAGTTCCGCAGCACGTACTTGGGGTTCGTCCGGTTCATGCGCGCCCTCCGCGCGTCGGGCCCGGCCCCGTCCCGCCGGGCGCGAGCCGCGTAGCGCCCGAGCCAGCCGAGGAGCGCCGCGTGCTCCCTCGCGCGCTTCGTGTCGTCGTAGAACGCGTCGGCGACCGCGTCGACCTCGGGTGCCTCCGCCGCGACGTCGACGTCGGCGAGGCCGCGGAAGAAGAGCGTCATGTCGAGCTCCGCCCGATGCAGCAAGGAGAAGAGGTCGTCGAGCAGCGCTTCGTCTTCGTCCTCGAACCCGGAGAGACCGAGCTTGTCCCGTGTCATGCGGAGCTGGGCGTCCGCGACGAGGGTCCGGTAGCACGCGAGCCCATCCGCCAGCGCCCTGGGGTGCGGGAAGACCGGCTCGAGCGCCCGGGCCAGCCGGCCGAGGTTCCACGCGCCGATCTCGGGCTGGTTGCCGAAGCGGTACCGTCGCGTCGCCGCGTCGGTGGTGTTCGGGGTCCACCCGGGATCGTAGTCGTCGACCCATCCGTACGGCCCGTAGTCGATGGTCAGCCCGAGGATGGACATGTTGTCGGTGTTCATCACGCCGTGCACGAAGCCGACGCGCATCCAGTGGGCGATCAGCGTGGCCGTGCGCGCGCACACCTGCTCGAACCAGTGCGCGCGACGGGCGGCGGCGTCGCCCTCGATCTCGGGGAAATCACGCTGGATGGTGAAGTCGACCAGGCGCTCGAGGAGCGGCCGGTCCCCCCGCGCGCTCGGGAGCTCGAAGTGCCCGAAGCGGAGGAACGACGGCGCGACGCGGCAGACGATGGCGCCCGGCTCGAGCTTCGGGTGACCGTCGTAGAGGATGTCGCGCTCCACGCGCTCCCCGGTGAGGACCAGGCTGAGCGCGCGCGTCGTCGGGACGCCGAGGTGGAACATGGCCTCGCTGCACAGGAACTCGCGCACGCTGGAGCGCAGCACGGCGCGGCCGTCGGCGTGGCGAGAGTACGGCGTCCGGCCGGCGCCCTTGAGCTGCAGCTCCCACCGCTCGCCACGCCGGTTCACGACCTCCCCCAGGCTGATCGCGCGCCCGTCGCCGAGCTGCCCCGCCCAGCTCCCGAACTGGTGCCCGCCGTAGCAGGCCGCGTGCGGGTCCATCCCCGGGAGGAGCTCGTTGCCCGAGAACACCGCGGCGAAGCGGTCGGAGGCGACGTCGTCGTCCGAGAGGTCGAGCAGAGACGCGACCTCCCTGGCGTGGGCGACCAGCCGCGGCGCGGGCATCGTGGTGGGCCGGACGGCGGACCACGCGGCGCCGAGGACCTGACGCGATCGAAGGAGGCCCGTCCGGTCCCCCGGGAGCTCGGCGACGAGCTGGTTGTCGAAGCGCAGGTGGTCCAAGAGCTGTCCTCGGCGGTCAGAGCGCTCCGCTCGGGTCCTTGACGTCGGCGTCGTCGAACGCGCGCTTCATGTCCCGCCGCAGGAGCGTGGCGAGCGCGTAGGCGGCGTACGGGGTCCCGACGCAGGTGAGGAGCCCCGAGGCCGCGTAGACGATGGTGGAGATGCGAGCCCACCGCTTCTTCGTCGCGATGCCCCACGCGTTGACGGGCGCCCACAGGAGCCCGAGCGGCGTCCAGACGAGGTTCGTGATCAAGAACACGATGAAGAAGATGCCGAGCGCGGGCGTGAAGGCGTCGGCCATCGCGTGGTCCATGAACGCGAGCGTCGGATCGTGCTGCGTCGTCGGCTTGGGCTCGTTCGTCCGCGTCATGAAGAACGTGATGACCAGGGCGTGGACCACCGTCATCACGATCAGGAAGGCCACGTTGAGCTTGAAGTGGACCTCGTGGCGCGCGTCGAGCGCGTCGTCGATGGCGTGCAGGAGCTCGCGCATGGACCTGTACCGCGCCGCCGGGTCGACCGAGAGGGCGCGCGCGAGGACCGCCGCGAGCGACCGCTGGACGCCCTGAAGGAGGGGTCGCCCCTGCGCGAGCGACCATTTCAGCTCGTCGACCGTGCGCCCCGCGAACGGGCGCGTCCCCGTGAGCGCCTCGGCGACCACGAGCGCGAACGCGAACTGATCGCCGCGGGCGTCGGTCGGCCGCGCGAAGAGCTGCTCGGGCGCCATGTACGCGGGGGTCCCGACGAAGACGCCGTCCCCGCCCGGACCGAACCGCGCGAGCCCGAAGTCGGTGATGCGGACGCGGCCGTCGGCGCCCACGAGGACGTTGTCGGGCTTGATGTCGCGGTGCACCAGGCCCGCCTCGTGGAGCGCGACGAGGCCGAGCCCGGCCTGGCGGAGGAGCCGGAGGATCTCGCCCTTTGACCGAGCCGCCGCGCGCAGCCAAGCGGCGAAGCTCGCGCCGGGCACGTACTCCATCGCGATGTAGAGCTGCTCCGCCTCGACGCCCGCGTCGTACACGGCGACGACGTTCGGGTCCGAGAGCTGCGCGATGGCCCGCGCCTCGCCGAGCGCGATGTCGTGGGAGGCCCCGACGGGCACCGCCTCGGGGCGCATGAGCTTGAGCGCCACCGGGCGCGACAGGACGGAGTCGAACGCGAGGTAGACGGTCCCCATCCCCCCCTGCCCGAGGCGGTCCTGCACGGTGTAGCGCCCGAAGCGCCCGCCCGGGGCGAGCTCCGCCGCGGGCGCACCGCCCTCCGCGGAGCGGTGGCGGAGCCCGCTCTCGTGCGTGATCCCACCGCGCAGAGACACCGCGCTGCCGAACGCGCGGGCGAGCTCGGTGAGCGTGGCGTAGCAGCCTTCGCAGCGGTCGACGTGGAGCTCCACCTCGCGCGCGGTCGTGGCGTCCAGCTCGCCCTTGACGAAGCGGAGCGCGGTGACCTCGTTGGGACAGGTCACGACGCGCGCCCGCGGTTCGCAGAGAGGCTGGTGCGGAGCGTGAGGGTGAGCATCGCTGAGGGCGTCCCTTTTCGGGTCCTCTCTAGTAGCCTATCCGGCGTGCCGCGTCCTGACACCGGAGGCGTGGAGCTCCGCCCGCTCGCGGTGGCCTTCACCAGCGCGATCCCCGCCGCGGAGGCGCTGCCGAGCGACCGCGTCGAGCGCGCCCTCGCGCGCTGCGTCGAGACGGCTCTCACGGTCCATGGGGCGTTCGCGCCGCCGCCTGCGACGTTCGGCGCCGCCCTCGCCCGCGGCGTCCGCGCCGCCGAGGCGGCGCTGGGCTGGCTCGACGCTTGTCCGGCCGCCGACCTCTGGCTGGCGGCTGCGTGTGAAGCCGGCGACCGGCACGCGCTCGCTGCGTTCGAGCGCTTGTACGGGCCGGAGGTGCGCCGCGCCGCTACCAGGACGCGCAAGGGTCCGATCGACCCCGAGGACCTCGTCCAGCTCGTCTGGCAGAAGCTCCTCGTGGGGGACAGAGAGAGCGGCGCGAAGATCCGCGACTACACCGGCGAGGGCGACCTCAAGAGCTGGGTGCGCGTGGTCGCGGTGCGCGCGCTCGTGGACGCGACGCGCAAGAGGTCAGGGGCGGAGGCGCCGGCGTCCACGGAGAGGGCGGCCGAGCTCCTGTTCGCCGCCGGCGGAGACCCGGAGCTGGAGTATCTGAAGCGTCACTATCGGTTCGAGTTCGCCGGCGCCTTCTCGGAGGCGCTGGCTGGGCTCGTGCCGGAGGACCGCACGGCGCTGCGGCAGCACCTCGTCGATCGGCTGACCGTCGATCAGATCGCCGCGGCCCACGGCGTCCACCGCGCCACGGCCGCCCGATGGGTGCAGCGGTCACGGGAGGCCCTGCTCTCGGACACACGACGGCGGCTGATGGCCCGCCTCCGGCTCTCCCGTGGCGAGCTCGAGAGCGTGATGCGGATGATCGAGAGCCAGCTCCACGTCAGCGTCATCCGGATGCTCGGTTGAGGTAGACTCTCGGCGCCTTGCATCACCTTCCCCCTTGCTGCGCCTCGTGCCCCGAGATGGACCACACCGCGCGCGCGTGCCGGCTCCTCTCCGATCCGAGCCCCGCGAACCGCGAGCGGCTCAGCGGGATGCCGTGCGACGTCAAGCGGCTCATGAAGCTCCGCCTGCGCGCGCACGGGGACGACGTGATCGAGGTGGCGCACGCGGTCTGGCAGGACTCCGCCCTCGACGGCGCCGCGCTCCGCGCCGCGATGCCGACCCCGATCGACGCCCGGATCTGGCTCTCCACGTGGCCCCTCCGGGCGCTGGCGCTGGACGTGCTGAGCAAGCGCTTCGGACCTGTCGCCGGCGCGCCCGGCGAGGTGCTGCCACCGCCTACCGCGAGGGTGTTTCGCGCGCTCGCGGAGGTGCATCGGATCGATCCGATGAGCTCGGCGTTGGTCCTCGAGGGGCTGCGCGGCGGAGTCGACGTCGCGGCCTGGCGCGCCGCCCTGGGCGCCAGCGACGCGGTGGTCGGTGGGCACGTGGCGCTCGCCCTCTTCCGGACCTTCGCCCTGCTCCGCGCCGTGCTCGAGGGGCTGGCGCCTGCGCGCGCGCGCATGGCGCTCATCGAGCGCTGGTTCACCGCCGGCGAGACCTCCGAGGTGAACGCGCTCGCGCGGACCCGGGAGCGGATCGGTGACGCGTCCCTCACGATGCCCGCGTTCCGTGAGCTGGCCCAGGAGGGCGCGCGGGCCGCGCTCGCGGCGCTGGAGGCCGAGCCCTCCATCTCCGTCGTGTTCGGCGCCGCGGCGCGAGGCGCGCTCTCGCGCGCCCTGGGCCTGCCTGCGGGGGAGGAGGCGGGCCCGTTCGACGAGCCGCTCTTCGCGCTCCTCTCGCGGGAGGTGCACCAGGCGGGGCCGCGCACCCCCGACGCACACCTCTCGCCCGAGGCGCTCCTCCACTTCGCGTCCGTGAAGGCGGGCCGCCCCGAGCCGACGGACATCCTCGCGATCGAGCACCTGGCGTGCTGCGAGGACGACCGCTGCGGCGCGCTCATCCGGACGGAGGTCGCAGGCTCCGTCGCCGCCTCCCGCCTGCTCTCGGGCCCGATGGCTTCTCACTCCTCGTGGCCGGCGCCCACGCCCATGTTGGGTCCGAGCACGCCGCACATGATCCGGTGCCGCGACGTGCTCTGGGAGACGTTCTCGGCGATGGCCAAGGAAGAGGGCCGCCCAGTCGACGACCTGGTCGACGAGGCGATGGACCGGTACCGGCAGCTCCGCCTCAGCGTCCGGGAGAGCACCGCTGGCCAGCCGGGCGCCCCGCCCTCCACGTCGCGGGAGCCCTCGTCCGAGCTCGGGTTCGACGACCCGCTGGAGGTGACGCCTGCCGAGCCGGCGTCGCGGCGGGCGTCGCGAGCGCGCGGCCTCGCGGGGGAGACTCCCGCGATCCCGCCGGTCTACGCCCAGGATGACGAGGAGGAGACCACGCACCCGCGCAAGCGTTGATGCTTTTTTCCCCCTCGCGGAAGCTCTGCTAACTTCCTCTTCGCGCGTTCATGCAGCATGGGCCCCCGCCTCAGAACTTCGTGCCGGCGCCGCCGCCGCTGTTCCTCGACTACGCGGGGCGCAGGTACGCGATCAACGTGCCGCGCTTCGTGATCGGCCGGGAGCGGGGCGCCTGCCACTTGCTGCTGCAGGATCCGAACGTGTCGCGCCAGCACGCCGTGGTGGAGTTCGCGCAGGGCTTCTACTACCTCGTGGATCTAGGGTCCCGGAACGGCATCGGCTACGACGGGCACAGGATCCACCGGAAGCAGATCGCCGAGGGGGATCGCTTCGAGATCAGCGGCCACGCGCTCGCCTTCTCGTTCAAGCACGGCTGAGCGGGCCCGCGGGGGAGCCCCGCACGCCTCGAGACGTGAGGTGCCGAGACTAGCTACCCGGCAGCCACACGGGCGTCTCGTCGTCCCCAGGGAGACCGAGGAGATGCTCCTGGGGCCGGAAGCGCGCCTTGTACTCGAGCGAGCGACAGCCATCGACGCGGTAGCCGAGGTACACGTAGGGGATGCCGAGCCTGCGCGCGATCTCGATCTGGAAGACCACGTTGGCGGTGCCGAGCGACCTCGACGCCCACGATGGGTCGTAGAAGAAATAGATGGCGCTCCAGGCCCGGGGCGTCTCGTCACAGAGCGCGACGCCCACGAGCCGCCCCGTGTCCGGATCCACGTAGGTGAGCTCGCGAGCCGACGCGTTCGGGAAGGCGAACTGCACCCGGTAGGTGCGCTCCGAGAGCGTGGCCTCGTCCCAGCCACGGGCCGCGCCGCGGTGCGCGTGCCAGGTGTGGTAGAGCGCGAGCCGCTCGTCGTCGCACACGGGGGAACCGACGCGCTGCTCCAGCGTGGCGCACGCGCGCTCCGCCCTGCGCTGGCTCTTCGACGGGGCGAAGGTCTTCGTGGGGACACGCGTGGGGACACAGGCACGGCAGCCCTCGCACGCCGGCCTGAAGTAGTCCGGGCCGAAGCGGCGCCAGCCGCGCTCGAGCAGCGCCTCGAGCTCGAGGGGCGCCACCTCGACCTGGATGCGGTGCTCGAGGCTCGCGGTCCGCTCGACGAGGTAGGAGCAAGGCCGGGGTTCTTCGAGGAGTCGATCGAGGACGCGCGCCACGGCCTACTGCACGTTGAGCACGTAGCTGCCCGAGGAGGAGGAGTAGCCGTCGACGACGATGGTGACGACCTGCCCCTGCGTCAGGCTGACGGTGACCTGAGACTGAAGGCCGAAGGTGTCGTCGTTGCACGCCAGGCTGACCCCCGCGCAGGTCGCGCCAAGCACGTGGAGCACCGTGTCGTAGCTCGAGCCGAACGTGTCCATCGTGTAGACCTTCGTCGTCGGCGCCGTGAACGTATACGTGTGCTCCGGCGCGGCGCCGAACGAGCACGCGGGCACGAAGAAGTTGGCGCCGCCGGCGGTGCTGCCCGAGACCGTGACCGGCACGCTCCCGCCGAGATCCGCGGTGGGGCACGTCGCCGACGGCGTCCCGTTGACGAAGAGGCTGTAGAACCCGGACGCGTTCTGCCCGTCGACGACGACGTACACGGTCTGACCCTGCGTGAGGCTGGCCGTGACCCGCGAGGTCTGCTGCCCGCCGAAGTCGTCGTTGCAGCCGATCTCCGCGCACGACGCGCCGTCGAGGACCGTGAGGACCGTGTCGTAGGCGGAGTTCGCGGTGCTGAAGACGTAGCTGCCCGTAGCAGGGGCGGTGAACGAGTGGAGGATCTCCGGACCGGGCGAGCCGGTGCACCCAGGGACCAGATCGTCGAAGGCGCCCACCGTGGACCCCGTCGTGGTCTGGGGGACCGACCCCGGGAGCGCGACGACGGCGCCGCAAGAGCCGCAAGGCCCACCGCAGACGCCGGTGCACATCCCCATGCTGCACGTGTCTCCGCTCCCGCACGGGACGTTGCAGGCGCCGCAATGGTCCGGGTTCGTGAGGAGATCGACGCACTCGCCGTTGCAGTCGCTCGAGCCTGGCGGACACAGGGGCTCGAGACTCACGTTGAGCTGGTAGGTGCCGGTCGTGAAGCCATCGACGACCACGTAGATGGTGTCTCCGGCGCTCAGGAAGACCTGGACCTGCGACGCGAGCCCGATCGCGTCGTCGTTGCAGATGGCCTCGAAGCACCCGCCAGGCCCGAGGACGCTGAGGATCGTGTCGAACGTGGAGCCGACCGTGTCGAAGGTGTAGAGCCCCCGCTGCGGAGCGACGAACAGGTGCGCGACCTCTGGTTGGGAGGTCCCGACGCACGAGGGGGTGTAGTGGTGCTCGGCGCCGGCCGTCGTCCCCACGACGCTGCTCGGCGCCGTGCTCGGCAGCGTGACGACGTCACAGATCCCGCAGGCGGAACCGGGGCAACCTCCGGAGACGCAGGAGCCTTGCGAACAGGTCTCGTCGTCGTCGCAGGGCGAGAAGCAGCCCCCGCAGTGCTGATGGTCCACGAGGGGATTGACGCAGAAGCCGCCGCACTCGAGGAGCCCCGGCCCGCAGGCCCCGACGCAGCTACCGAAGTCGCAGAGCGCGCCGGGACCGCACGTGATGAAGCAGCCGCCGCAGTGGAACGGGTCGAACGAGATGTCCGCGCACGTGCCGCCGCAGTTCACCGTGTTCGGGGGGCACTCACCCCCGCACACGCCGCCACCGCACGGCTGGCCCGGCGCACAGGCCTGGAAGCACCCACCGCAGTGGGCGGGATTGGAGGAGGTGTCCACGCAGAGGTCCCCGCACTCGGTGAGCGGGCAGCCGTCCACGCAGGCCCCCTGGAAGCAGGAGAGCCCCGCGGGACAGGCGTTCCCGCACGCGCCGCAGTGGCCGCGATCCGACTGGGTGTCGGTGCACGCCCCCGCGCAGAGCGTCGCGGGCGGAGGGCAGGCGCCGGCGCAAGCGCCGCCGGAGCAGACGCCCGACGGACACTCGACGCCGCAGTCACCACAGTTGTCCGCGTCGCTCGATGGGTCGACGCAGCCGCCGTCACAAGGGATCTGGCCCTCGGCGCAGGGCGAGATGACGACGGTGGATTGGCAAGCGCCGACCAGGAGCGCCGCCGTGGTCGCGACGACCGCGAGGGCCCAAGATCTCGACACGCGCCAGACGCGGATCAGCGAAGCAAACATTCAGCCAGCTCCTCAAGAAAGATTACACCTCGAGGCTAGCAGGTGGGTGGGGGACGGGCCGCGTTCGGGACCTCAAGGTTCCTCGAACCTCGCGTCCCCCGACGTCACCCACGCGAACGCCTCCTCTACGAGGGGTGCGACCGCGCCGCCGTACGTGTGCCCCGCCCCGGGCGCGTAGCTCGGCAGGACCTCGAGCCCCCCCTTCTTCATCCAGCCCAGGGACCGATCCATCGACTCCTTGCAGCTCTTCTGGCCGCAGACGATGGCGACCCGGCGGAGGCCCACGTCGCGCATCCGCCGGGACAGCGCCACGTTCCAGTCGGCCGCGCCCCCCTCGACCAGCAGCGCGCCGGCGAACCGGGCCGCGTGCTCGCCTCTCTGGTGGAGGAAGAGCAAGCCCATCGAGGCGCCCTGCGAGTACCCGGCGAAGATCGCGCGATCCGCATCTACCTCTCTCGGGAACGCCGCGCGAAGCGCCTCGAGCGCCGCGAGCACCTCCCTGCCGAGCTCGACGTGCCCGTCGTAGAAGAACCCGCGCTCCGGCTCGGGGAGCTGCAGATCCGCCGCGCGACCCCTCGTACAGAGCACGAACGCGCGCCCGGCGACGATCTCCGCGTACCTCGCGCAGTGGGGCTCGGGGCGGCCGCCGGCGCCGTGCGTCACCACGACGGCGGGCCGCACGCGCGCGCTCCCGCCCGGCACCTCGACCACCGCGGGCAGGAACCCCGGCACGTCGAGGGCGTCCGTCCGCGCCGCGGCGTGCGTGGAGCCCGACGGGGCGGCGAGCGGCGCTGTCGCCGAGCTCGTCCCCGACCCGCCGGCGAATGGGCGCGCCGCGAGCCCCGCGCGATCGTGAGGGACCGGCTCGTCGGAGACGTGCGGGCCCGCGCTCGTGCAGCCCGAGAGCGCCCCGACCGTCGCGATCACGGCGGAGCACCACGCGGCGAAGCCCGAAGCGAGCCCCGCGCGTACGCGACGCCGCGCCGAGCTCATCCCCGCCGGAGGAGCCTCTCCATCATGGGATAGAGCTTCGGCAGGTGGGAGGGAGACAGTCGCTTCAGGCCTTGCATGACCTTGGCCTCCTTGTGAGGGAAGCAGAACAGATCTCCGCGATCGCAAGCCGCTAGGGCGATCTTCGCGACGTCCGCGGCCTGCTCCTTCGTCTTCTTCATCGCCCGATCGATCACCTCGGTCGACACCCGCTCGGTGTGCCTGCGTGCGGACCGGTGGATGTTGGTCTCGAAGAAGTAAGGGCAGAGGACCGTCGCGCCGACGTCCGTGTCGCGGAGCTCGGCCGAGAGCGTCTCGGTGAGCGCGACCACCGCGGCCTTCGTGACGTTGTAGGGCCCCATCTCCGGCGAGTAGACGACGCCCGCGATCGACGCGACGTTGAGCACGTGGCCGTGCCCCTGCTCCCTCATCAGTGGCACGAACGAGTGACACCCGTGGATGACGCCCCAGAGGTTCACCCCCATGATCCAGTGCCAGTCTGCGAGGGGGACACCTCCGACGGCGCCTCCCACCGCTACGCCGGCGTTGTTGGCGACGAAGTCGACGCCACCCATGTGGCTGAGGGCCCGGTCGCGCAGGCGCTCCACGTCGTCCGCGCGTGCCACGTCGCAAGGCTCCACGTGGACGCGGCGGCCCGCGGCCTCGGCCAGACGCCGGGTCTCCGCCAGGCCCGCCTCGTCGATGTCGCTGATGACGACCTCGCCACCTCGAGCCCCGAGCTCCAGCGCCAGCGCGCGTCCGAGACCGCTCCCCGCCCCCGTCACGACCGCCTTCGCGTCCCTCTTGAGCATGCCGGCATGTTCCGCGGTTTGGAGCCGAGCGCAAGCGCGATCGCCGCGACGCTCGCCCGCTGCCCCTGCGGACGCGGAGCGCCGCGCTCGGGTCGCCCCAGCGAACCGAGAGCAACATCCACGCGGCTCGTCTCTCCGGCCCCTTCGGGCGCTGGCCATGGCCCTCTCCCGGGAGGGAGATCGCAGGCGCGCGACGTTCCTTCCAGGATTCACAGGGCAACCCAGGTGAATTATGCCGCACCCATGCTCCGTCCTTCCTTCCGCATCACCCTCGTCTGCTCCCCTCTCGTCCTGCTCGGCGCCTGCGGAGACGGCGACACGCCGGCGGAGGGCGGCGGCGGCCAGTCCGGCACGTCCAGCACGACGTCGACGAAGGCGGCGACCGGGACCGGCTCGACCTCCTCCTCCTCGACCTCCGCCTCGACGACCAGCGCGTCCACCAGCGCCTCCACGACCGGCGTCGGCGGCAGCGGCGGCGGCGATCCGTGGCCGACGTGCGACACGCAGCCGCCCGGCTCGGTGACCAAGACGCTCCCGGAGATCTGGGTGGACAATCCGGCTACGCCGACGGCGGCGTGGGTCCCCGGCGTCTTCGTGACGGCCGTCGCGGGCGGCGGCTGCACCGCGAACACCGCGTGCCAGCTCTTCGTGCAGCAAGAGGAGTCGTACGCCTCGCTCGCCCTCGCGACGCACCAGAGCCTCCGGGTCGGGGTCGCGCCCGACGCGGCGGTTCACTTCGAGGGCATCGCGGTCGGCGACCAGATCGATCTCTACGCGCGGGCGTTCCGCGACACCACCGACGGCGCGAACGAGCTCTTCTTCCTGGTCGCCTCGTCCCTGCCCGGCTGCGCGGCGGTGGTCGGCGCGGGGGATCCGCAGCCGGTCGACGCCGTCCTCGACGACCTCACGGTCGCCGCGTACGAAGTTGACATGGGGCCCGTGCTCGTCCGCGTAGACACCGTGTCGGGCAACCCCAACCTCCCTGCGGAGACGTTCGGGCTCTGGGACACCGGGACGATGCCCGGCGGTGACATCACGACGATCACGAGCCTGAGCCCGTTCTTTCTCCCGGGAGGGACGTTCAACGGCCTGGTGGACGGCATGAACACGGACTTCGTCGAGGTCGTCGGGGTCTTCGGGTTGTTCGTGCCCCCGGCCGATCCCCTGATCAAATACGAAGAGATCTACGTGCGCACGGACGCCGACTACCCGCTCAACTGACCGACTCGGGCCGCGCCGCCCCCCTGGGGCGGCGCGGCTGGCCCCGCCCGCGGTTCGGAGTATCGTGTCGCCGGATGCCGAAGCAGAGCCACGCGAGGGTCACGCTCCAGCTGCGCGGGCAGCGCCTGGTCCTCGCCGCCGTGGCGGACACGCACTCGCGGCCGCACCCGCGAGCGGCAGAGCACCTCGCGGCGCTCAGGCCCGACGCCATCCTGCACGCGGGAGACGTAGGCGACCTCGCCGTCCTCACGAAGCTCCGTGAGATCGCGCCGGTCATCGCGGTTCGGGGCAACATCGACGGCCGCGAGCCCAGCCTCCCGGACACCACGAGCGTCCTCCTCGAGGACGGCGACGGCGTGTTCTTCCGCATCCTGCTCCTCCACATCGCCGTGTACGGACCGAAGCTCCGGGCGGAGGCGGGGCGGCTGGCGCGCGCGGAGGGCGCCGACCTCGTCGTCTGCGGCCACTCGCACGTGCCCTTCCTCTCCCGCGACCGCGGCCTCGTCGTGTTCAACCCCGGCTCCATCGGGCCACGGCGCTTCCAGCTCCCGATCGTGCTCGGGGTGATCGAGGTCTCCCGCGCGCGCGTCGACGTCCGACACGTCGACTGCGAGACGGGCGAGCGGTGGGCTCCTCCCCGGACGACGGAGGCGCTGACGTGAGGCGTATCCGCGGACTGAAGGCCCTGATCCACCGCGCCGTGGATCTGACCACGGAGCTCATCGCCGAGGGCCACGAGGCGACGGCGCGATCCGTGCTGCGCGTCTTGTCGGTCGCCCCGGAGCTCCGCGGTCCGGCCGAAGAGATCGACGCCGTCCGGCGCGCGATCACGGCGGGCGTCCTCGAGAGCGTGCGTGCGGTGAATCACCTCGTCGGAGCGGTCGTCGACGCCGGCCTCGACGTACCAGCGGTCGGCGCGGCGCTCACGCGGCTCGAAGAGCGAGGCGCGCCGCCGGTCCCCATGCGGTCCGATGCGATGGGCTCGGCGGAGTGGTGGGCGGACGCGGTGACCGCCGCGCTGAACGGCGCCCTCGGGGACGCGCTCCACCAGGCGGAGAACGGCCTCGACATGGGCATGGGCCTCCGGCGCGGCGACGCGCTGCTCGATCTCGGCGCCGCGCCTCCCGGCCCCCCGCTCGGCGCGCGCGTGGCCGTGTTCGCCCACGGCCTCGCGGCGAGCGAGTGGTCCTGGTGCCTCGGCGCGGCCGAGTACCACGGCGCGCCGGACGTCCACTTCGGCAAGCTCCTCCACGACGAGCTCGGGTACGCGCCCGTCTTCGTTCGCTACAACTCGGGGCGCCACGTCTCCGAGAACGGGCGTCTGCTCGCCGACGCGCTCGAGCGCCTCGTCCGCGCACAGCCGGGTGAGCTGGAGGAGGTCCTCCTCGTCGGCCACAGCATGGGAGGGCTCGTCTTGCGGAGCGCCTGTCACTACGGCAAGGAGGCGGATCACGCGTGGGTGCGCAAGGTGCGGCGCATCTTCTGCCTGGGGACGCCTCACCAAGGAGCGCCGCTCGAGAAGATCGCGAACGTCGCGAACGCCGTGCTCTCGCACATCGACCTCCCTGGGACGAAGGTCCCGGCCGAGATCCTCCGCAGGCGCAGCGCCGGCATCAAGGACCTGCGGTTCGGCTATGTGGTCGACGGAGACTGGACGGGGCGCGATCCCGACGCGGTGGAGGGTGTCACGCCGGCCGTGCCCTGGCTCGACGGCGTCACGTACCACTTCCTGTCCGCGACGGTGACCACCGACGCGGCCCACCCGCTGGGGCAGGTCGTGGGCGACGTGCTCGTCCGGGTGCCGAGCGCGTCAGGGCCCACGATCACGGAGGGCTCGTTCGCCATCGAGACCCACCACCACGGCGGGCTGCTGCACCACCAGCTCCAGAGCCACCCCGCGGTGTACGAGCAGATCCGTCGCGCGTGCGGGGCGGCCGACGGAGCCCGCCGCCCCGACGCCGAGAGCGCTCGATAGGACGGCAGCGCGCGGTCACGCCGGGTGGCGGACGATGGCGTCCCAGCACGCCTCCTCCGCCTGCACGATCGCCTCGGGGGTGAGCGCGATGCGCCCCTCCCAGTGCGCGCGCATGGCCCCGACGAAGGCGCCGAAGATGAGCTCCATCAGGATGGATGCGTCGAGCGACTTCAGCTCCCCCTGCGCCTGCGCGAGCTGGATCACGCTACGCGCGAAGTCCTTCAAGCTGCGATCCACCGCGCGGCTCTCGTCATCGAGGTACGACGCGTGGTTGTGCAGCTCGATGAACACGAACGCCGTCGGGTTCTCCATCGCGAACGCGATCATCTCGTGCCACATCGCGCGGAACTGCTCGCGCACGGGCGCCTCTTGCGGGAACTTGGTGAACACGCGCTGCGCGACCACGCCCTTCCACGTCCGATACAGCGAGTTGACCAGCGCCTCTTTGCTGTCGAAGTAGTGGTAGATGGTGCCCGCCGCGACGCCGGCCTTCTCGGCGATGAGCGGCATGGCCGTCCCATAGAAGCCGCGCTCCACGAGGCACGCGAGCGCCGCCTCCATGATCGACTCCCGGCGATCCGGTCGGTCCGGCGGTCTGCCTCGCTTCGGCTTCGCGCTCACTTTATTGAGTGAATATTCGAATTAAAATCGAACGGTGTCAAGCAACCGCAGAATCCGCTTGCATCCGGTGAAAAGTGGTGCTTTCTTCGGTTCAACAATTGCCGACTGAATATTCGGTCAATAATTATCCTCAGCCCCGGAGCCCGCATGAAGACCCGAGCGTTCCTCGCCGCCGCCGCCCTCAGCACCGCCGCCTTCGCCTCTGCCGGTTGTCCCGGCATGCCGCCGGGCGACATGAAGAGCCCGCAATACTGGGGCGACGCGTTCCTCCAGAAGTACGAGGACGAGCTGGTCGTCGGTCAGCTCGAGCCCGGGCCCACGCCTCTCGAGGAGCCTCGGGTGGTGCTCCTGATCACGGGCGTGACGATCCCCGCCGAGTGGTTCGAGCCCATCGAGGCGCGCCTCATCCGCGACGGCTTCATCCCGATCGTCTACGAGCCGCCGGACCTCCTGAGCGGTGACCTCTTCCAGAACTCGGCGTGGCTCGCGGACGTCGTGGACCAGGTCCGCGCAGAGACCGGGCACGACAAGATCGACATCCTCGCCGAGTGCACCGGCGGATTGATCGCCCGCCACTACATCCAGTCACTCGGCGGCGACCAGTACGTGTCGCGCATGGTGACGTTCATCTCGCCCCAGCACGGCGTGGCCAAGGCGCCGATGGCGGCAGAGTTCGCGGGCTGGCCCGCGCTCTACCACCTGTCCCCGGGCAGCGACTTCCTCCAGGCGGTGAACGACGCTCCGCTGCCGGAGAACGTCCCCATCACCTCGATCTACACGTGCACCGACGAGTACATCCAACCGTACGAGACCTCGATCATCCCGGGCGCCAAGAACATCGGCCTCTGCGATGAGTTCGTCGGTCACTTCCAGTTCTTCTACGACCCCGAGATCTACCTGATCATGCACGGCGCCCTGACGGAGCCGCTCCCCTCCGACCCGCCCGGAGGGCCCGACCTCGACGGGCCCGACGCCCCGGAGCCGCCCGTCGGAGAGAGCCTCGACGCAGACGCCGACGACTCGCCCGGAAGTGACGCCGGCGGCGAGCCGAGCGCCGCCGGTTGCTCGGTGGGCACGCCCGCCCCCAGCGGCGGAGGCCTCGCGCTGCTGGCGCTCGGCGCGGCGCTCGTGGCCACGCGGCGCCGACGTGGCCCAGCTGCTCCCTGAGCCGCGCGTTCGCTCGAGGAGCGCTCGAGCCTCGGCGGCCCCGGTGCGATCGAGCTCGGCCGAGAGCTCGGGCGCCTTGGGCCGCGGGCTCGCTCCGTCGACGAAGCGCGACGCAGGAGCACCGCGACGGCGAGGACGAGGAGGCTCGTC
>CAZBJI010000061.1:0-39881 GCA_964492175.1 uncultured Polyangiaceae bacterium
GCGCGCGCTGCGTCCTCCGCGCCGCTCCTGCACGCGAGCACCACGCGCGCGCCGCGTCGCGCGAGCGCGGCGGCGACCCCCGCGCCGAGGCCGCGGTTCGCGCCGGTCACGAGCGCGACGGCGCCGTCGAGCGGAGCCTCGTCCTTCGGATCCAGGGTCGTCGCTCGGCCTCGCAGCCGGTCGGCGATGCCGGAGATGGTCGCCGCGAAGGCCCCGTCGTAGCGCGCGGTGAACCGATCCGTGACGTCCTCCACCGCGTAGGCTACGCGTGATGTCGCTCCTCGGTCGCCGAGACTCGATCTTCGCGCAAGCTGGGCGGAGCGCCCGGGTGGAGCCCCCGCCGCCCACGGTCGGGGCCGCCGTTCCCTACATCGGCGCCGGTCCGGCCTTGCTCCGAGATCCGACGGCCGCCCTGACCCGCTTCCGCGCGCGCCACGGCGACACCTTCCTGCTCCGGGCGTTCGGCTTCGAGCTCCTGTTCCTGTTCTCGCCCGAGGGGCTGCGCAGCCTCTACAGGCTCTCCGAGTCGCAGGCGAGCTTCGCGGAGGCGACGCGCACCCTGATCGGCTTCAAGCTGCCCGAGGAGCTCCTCGACGCGGACATGGGCATGTTCCACCGCCTGTTCGCACGCGGCGCCACCGACCGGTACCTCGGGCACCTCCGCGAGGCGGTGGCCGAGGACCTCGCGGCAATGGGCCACGCGGGCGAGATCGAGATCTTCGCCCACATGAAGCGGCTGGTTCACCGCATGGCCTTCCGCTCTTGGGCCGGGCCCGAGGCCGCGACGCCGGCGCGGCTCCCGCGGCTCATCGCCCTCTTCGAGCGGCTCGATCCCGAAGAGGCCTTCCTCCGCCCCGGCGGGCTCGCCCGCACCTTGATCACGCGCAAGGCCGGAGAGCGCCGCGCCCTGCGGGAGATCGAGGAGGTCCTCGCCCGCATCTGGACCGAGCGGCGGCGCGCCGGCCGCGCCGAGGGCGACATGCTCGAGGCGCTGCACGAGGCGTACGCGTCGCAGGGTCCGGCGGTGCAGCGGAGGAGGGTCGCGCGCGACGTGATGATCCTCCACCTCGCGTCGCAGTCGAACCTGTACGCGGCGCTCTCGTGGACGCTCGTGAACCTGCTGCTCCGGCCTGAGCTGCTCGCGCGCGTCCGGGCCGGGGACGACGACCTGCTGGAGCGCTGCGCGCACGAATCCATCCGGATGGCGCAGCGATCGATCACCCTGAGGAAGGTCGTGGCGCCGTGCTCGGTGGACGACGGCGTCCGACGCTACGATCTGTCGCCCGGCGTGTTCGTCGCCACGATGCTCTCGGTGACCAACTGCGCCCATCCCGGGCTCGGCTCTTTCGATCCGGACCACTACGAGCGGGCGCGCATCGCCCCGTCGGTCGGGCTCCCCACGCCCGAGGTGGTCAGCACCTTCGGACACGGGCAGCACGCCTGCCCAGGGCAGCGCTTCGCGATCCTGGCGATCCGCGTCGCGCTGCGATCGCTGCTCGACGCGCTCGATCTGGAGCCCCGCTTCGACCGCGTGTCCCCGCTGCCCGGTCAGATCGGCGCGGTCGCGCGCGCCGCGGTGCCCTGCCGGTTGCGGTACCGCCGCCGCGCCGGGCGTGCCGTCGATGAAACCTCGGGGGCGGCTCTGGCGTAGCCCTGGAGAGGTCGCCATGAACGAGCGCGTGACGGTGGAGCACGAGTGGGTCGCCGACGGCTACGGCCACGATGTCCGCACGGGGAAGGCCCGGCTGCTCGTCGAGGCGCGCCTCAGCGCCGAGATCGCGCCCGCCATCGCGGCGCGCTTGCAGGCCTTCTTGTGCGACGTCGCGGCGGAGGTGGAAGACGAGCCGTGCGCGTGGTCCGAGCGCTTCCTCGGCGCCGGGATCTGACGGCGTTCGGAGAGGGCGACCAGGCCTAGGGGCTCACCAGCCGACGCGGCGGATCCCCTTGTACGCCGACGACGCCGTCCGGTAGCCCTTCACGCAGCCCGCCGAGCAGCCCTTGCACTCGTACGCGTACATCGAGCCCCAGCCGTCGCCCTTCTCGTAGACGAAGATGTGGCCCGCGCCGCCGCTGCGGTAGACGAGCGCGTCGGCCTTCTTCACGCTGGAGCGCGAGACGTCGTCCCACTGGCTGCTGCTCGCGTCGAAGTCGGCCGTGCTGTACGGGTGCTCGTCGTCGGTGAGGTCGGTGTTGCTCGACGGGACCTGCCACACCTTGGCGACGTACCCGGAGCAGTCGCCGCCGTACGAGCCGGAGTGAGAGCAGTTCGGGCACGTGCCGGAGCAGGAGCCCTTGTTGGAGGACGTCGGGCCCTCGGGGCGGAACCGGCCGTGGCCCCACCAATAGGAGAAGCCGATGCCCGAGCTCGCGCGCTGCATCGCGAGGTCGCGCGCCGTGCTCGCCGGCGGATCCTCGGCGCCGCCGCCGTCGTCGGACGACACGAGCTGGAGGTAGGAGCCGTGGCTCCAGCCCACGGTGCCGTCGTGCTTCACCTTGTAGAAGCCGTTCTGCGGCGCCGCCTGCTGCGCGATCACCGTCGTCCCGACCGGCAGGACGTACATCACGCTCTTCGACGTGGACGGGCCGGTCCGGAAGTTGAGGTTCCCCGTCGTCTTCAGCGTCGCGCCCGTGGTCACGGAGCCCGAGAGGCCGCCCTCGGTCGAGTCGGTCTCCTCTTCGCTCGCGAGCGTCTCGCTCGAAGGCGCGCTCGAGGGCGGCGCGCAGGCGACGGCGGTGGCGAGGAGCACGGCGTGGAGGGCCGGCGAGCGGAGCCAGGTGGAGAGCGTCATCATTCTTGCACCTGTACAACGTTCGTACCAACCGCCCGCGAGGCGAGGAGGCGACCAGACCGTGAAGAAGAACGCATATATGCCCGTGTCGGCCGCTGTCGTGCTCGCGCTGCTGTTCGTCTGGATCTCGCGATCATCAGCGCCGGTCTCGATCGCCGCTCCCGCCGAACGTGACGCGACGCAGGACGTCGCCGCGCAGCGCACGATCGATCTCGCGAGCCGCCGGACGCGCGCGCGCCAAGCGTCCCCGTCCGACGGCGGATCGCTCGTCCTTCACGCGGGTTGGGGAAGCGCCCCGGGGGAGCTCGGGCGAGACCGACCGTCGGAGGCGAGCCCGAGCGGACCCATGAGCCTCATGGTCGATGGACGTCAGCGGATGTGGGTGCTCGACCAGGTCAACGGACGCGTCACCCGTTACGGCACCGACGGGCGTCCCGAGGCCTCGCTCGCCATCGCCCCCGACACCGCCCAGGACGTCGCCATCGCCGACGATGGAACCGTGGCGATCCTCGACCGGCACGGGAGTGAACAAGTTGCACTTCATGATCCCTCCGGAGCCGTCGTGGGCACGCTGCCGCTCGCAGGCGAGGGGATCGAGAGCGCCGGGCACGTGACGGGCATCTTCGTGGACGGGGAGGACGTCTACGCCGAGAGCGAGCACGGTCCGCTCGTGAAGCTCGGCACGACCGGCGGCGAGCCCGCGGAACCTCGCACCTCCTTCCCCGGGCGGCCGTCCCGTGACGGGGAGCTCTTCCTGAAGGCGGGGATCACGGATGCGGTCGCGGGCCGCGCCTACGTGGCCGCCATGGACCGTCCCTCCGAGGCGCACCGCTTCACGCGCGAGCTGGTCCTCGGGTCCACCATCCAGTCGATCGTGCTCCTGGACACCGACGAGCTCGGCACCATCTACTTCGGCGCGGAGGTCCTCGTCGACGCGCCCCACACCGAGGTCCTCGTCGTGTGCCTCGATCCGTCGGACGGAGATCCGTCGGGCACGGCCGTGGTGCCGGCGAACGCCATGCCCGAGGAGAGCTTCCGCGACTTCGCGGCGCACCCCGCGGGCGGGGTGGTCTACGCGCACCGCACCGAAGGCGGTGTGGACTACAGGCGCGTCGAGTGTAGGTAAGCAGGATTTCGTCTCCGCCGGCCGCGCCGTCGAAGGGGTGCGATGGAGCGCCGGCGGCGAGCTTGATAGCCTCTGGGTCGTGAAGAAGACAAAGCTCTGCGTCTCGGCGCTCGCCGCCTCTGGCCTCTTATGTCTCGCCAGCCTTGCGCACGCCCAGGTGGGCGAGAACAAGGCGGGGCCGCTGATGGGGAACGTGAAGATCGGCCCGGCGGTGGGGCTCGACGACGACTTCGGCGGACGAGGCTTCCGCCGGGGTCGCGACTTCTACTACCGCGGGACGCAGTTCGTGGCGGAGCTGGAGATCGCGTACGCGGTGGACAGCGGCCAGAACGCGTACATCGGGTTCAACCCGCAGTTCCAGGTGAGCGACTACTTCGCCGTCATCAACCTCACCGGGACGTTCCAGTACGACATCCAGATCGTCGAGAACAAGGTGAAGGGCCTCTACATCTACCCCAAGGTCAACGCGGGGGTCGGCATCGTTCCGAACGGGTACGGCGACTTCCGAGGAAAGAGCTTCTGCAGCGGGTGTGACGCGGGGGTCTATTTCGATCTGCAGCTCGAGGTCGGCGCCAAGTTCAACATCTACAAGAACTTCCACGTGCTCGCGGAGCCGCTCAGCTTTCCGCTCTACATCGGCGAGCAGTTCGGGGCGCAGTATCGCTTCCTCATCGGCTGCGGCTTCGACGCCTGAGCCACGGCGGGCCCGGGGGGGCGCCGGCGCGGCAGCGGCGGCCCTGGCTCGTCCCAGCGGATCTACGGCCAGGAGCACGAGGCGAGCGCCTGCTTGGCGTCGACGGTCAGCTCGACGTTTGGCGCTCGCGACAGCCCGCCGCCAGCGATCTCCACCGAGGTGCCCTGAGCGCTCTGCCCGACGACGAGGATCAGGGTCCTCGGCGCCACGAGGCCGATCACGTGGGAGCGGCCGCCCTGGAAGACGCGCAGGGGGAGCTCCTTCTGGCAGGACACCGGGATCCAGCGCGGAGCCGCGACCGGCGCCGAAGCGAGCTCCCCGAGGGTGTGGCCAAACATTCCCCCGAAGGGCTTGTGGGGTCGGACCGCACGCGCGTCCACCCACCCGAACACGAACACGTCGCCGAGGTTCCACGCGATCTTCACCCGGTGGGTCTCGCGCGACAGCACCTCCACGGTCGTCGAGTGGAACTCGGACGGGACGAGGGAAGCGACCCAAGGCCCGTCGGGGTGCTTCGCGATCGGGATCCTGTCGCCCGTGAGCTCCGCGCTCTCGATGGGCGCTCCGAAGTAGGTCTCGAAGGCGTCGAAGTCCCCGGGGTCCAGGGACGTGATCGCGCACGGCAGCACGGCGGCGACCTTCTCCTGTCCGCCGATCTCGAGCGCGTCCGGGACGCGGGCGTGGAGCTCGAGGCCGCCCGCGCGCAGGCTCGCGAGCGAGAGCGGCTCGCGGCCGGAGGGCAGCAAGATCCCGCCGAAGGTAGCCACCCGCGTCACGTGGAGCGGGAGCGCGTCGGCGGGCATGACGCCCCGGACGACGAGCCCGCCCACGTCCGCCTCCACCGTGAAGGCGGCCCCTCCGGGCTGGAGCCACGCGCGCAGGGAGGACGTCCGCGTGATCGTCCCGAAGGGTGGCGCCGCAGGCTCCGCGGCCACCTCGAGCGCGCGCGTGCTCGTCGCGGCGCTCGCGAGCTCGCACGGGGCGCCCCGCGGGATGGGGACGCTGAGGGTCGCGTCGCCGCGTCCACCGGCGTCCGGGTCGGTCGCGTGCGCGGGCGGCAGAGAGACCCCGACGGCGGCGGGGCCCGACGCGCCGCTCGGCGCGCACCCGCAGAGCCACGCCGCCACGAGGGCGAGGCGCCTCACGGCTCGCCCCCGCCCGCGCCCTCCTGCTCCTCCACCGGGCACTTCTCCCCGGTGTACCCCTCCTCACCCTTCGAGACCTTGCACGGGTGCACCTCGACTACGCGTGGGCGCGGGTTGTACTTGATGAGGCGCTTCTCCTCGCGGCGCGTGCCGTCGGACTGCGTGATCACGCGCGTCACAGTGACGCTGAAGCCATGGGAGCCGGACTCCTTCACCTTCTCCTCGTCGACCTTGCGGCGCGGGTTCCCCACGTGCTCGGTCTTCGGCTCCGTGAAGTCGAACGCCTGGGACACCCGGCGATCGATCTTCCGCCCGCCGTTGTCGCCGAAGATGCGCACGCGGATGAAGGTGTCGCCGTACTCGCACCGGATCAGCGCGGCCGCCTGCGTGTCGTTGAAGAACACGAGGTCCGGGTGGGGGAAGGACAGCGTGGCCTCGATGCCGACCGGATACCGGTTGAAGTAGAAGCTGTGCGGCTTGCGCTCCTTCACGGCGTAGCCGCCGTCGAAGAGCGCGTTGTAGAACGTGGTCGCGAACTGGCTGACCCCGCCGCCCGGCGTGTCCACCATCTCCCCGTCGCCGATGGAGGGCGCCATCACGAACCCCCGCTCGAGCGTCCTCGGCCCCACGGCGGCGTTCACGCTGAACGTCTCGCCCGCCTTCACGATGGTCCCGTCGAGCATGTCGGCGATGCGGTGGATGTTCTTCACGCGCGGCTGGCAGCACGGGTGGTGCGTCGTGTACTCCGCGACCAGCCCCTTGATGCCGAGGCTCTCGGCGGCCTCGGTCGTGAACTTCGGCTGCGCGTTCTTGTCGACGGGCAGCTCTCCCACGCGCGTCGGGCGGCTGGCCGCCTGGTAGAGCGCCTCCACGAGGCGCGCCGGGTCCACCCGGGTGCCGGGCCGCGAGGGCACGACCGTGACGCGGCCCTGAGCGTCGATGTCGAAGCGGGCGTCCCGAGCCGGGTTGAAGAGCTTCGCGACGATCGGCACGAGCTTCTTCTTCACCTCTCCGTCGTCGAGCTCCACCTGGAACCGCGCGTCGGTGCGGCGCGCGCGGAAGGCGGCGAGCAGGTCGGCCTGCGTGAACGTGACGCTGAGCGTCTCGGGGAGGGCGTCCTCCTCCACCTTCTTCGGCGCAGCCGGCTCCTCCACCATGCGCCGGCCCTTCCGCTTCATGCGGCTCTTCTTCTTGGGGAGCCGCCACGCGTCGCGATCCTCGGCCTCCTTGCGCCGCCGCGCGCGCTCCTCGTTCTCCTGTCGCACCACGTCGATCTCCTCGGCCGTGGGGTGGTGCTCGAGCGTGATCGGCCCCGACAGGATCGCCGCCGCCAGCTCGTGCGCGCGCGCCACCTCCTCTTCGGTCACCGGAGGCGTGACGAGGACGAGCGGGACGGCGACGGGCCCGGCGCCCCCTCGGGCGAGCTCGTCGCTGAGAGCTCGGGCGAGCGCGGGGGCGTCGATGCGGTGACCCGCGCGGGGCTTCTTGGCGACGGGCGCGCCGTCGACGATCTCGATCGCCCCTTCGAACGGAGGATCGTCCACGAGCGCGCGCTCCCACTCCACCGAGAGCTCGGCGACGGCGGCAGCGTCGAGCGACACGTGGAGGTTCACCTCGGTGCGCCCCCTCGAGAGGGCCCGCATGGCACCGGCGAGGCCACGCTCGCGCCCCGCCGAGAGCGCGGCGGCGGTCGTCGCTGCGGGGTCGAGCTCCGCGCCCACCTCCTCGAGCGCGATCCGCAGCTCCTTGCCGCCCGCGGAGAGCGCGATCGTGCGCTTCGGGAACGCCCGCGCGAGATCGTCCACGGCCGCGCGCGCGTCCTCCTCCGACCTGCCTCCGAGATCGACTCCGCCCGCGCTCACGCCGGGCGCCACGAAGCCTGCCTCCGGCGCGCCCCGCAGCACCGTGCTGGCTCCCGCGATCAGCACTGCGACCAGCGCCCCCGCGACGAGGATCCGCCCGAGGCGCCTCGACCCCGCGGTCGGGGCTCGCGGCGGGACCGAGGGCGCGCCCTCCGCGGCGCGATCGTCTGCGGATACGGGGGGAGAGGGTGCTGCCGACACGACGTCTGTTCCGCGGTCCCGGACCCGCGCTCGCGCCGCGCCCTCCACCCCTGGATGGGCCACGCGCGATGGCGAGCGATACCGTCCCCCGGATACCACGGCGAGGCGCTGCGCTCACCCCCTCCCGGACCCGCCTCCCCGCCTTTCGCGGCCCCTCATGGAACTGCGCCCGCGTCGCGGCGGGAGCTTACGATGGATCTGGATGACGGAGATCCTCGCCGCCGTGGGCGCCATGTTGGCGGCGTTCGCGCTCGGCACGGCCATCAACGTGGGCGCGGTCATGCTACCGGCGGCCCGGGCGGGCGGCGGCCTCGCGGTGCGCGCCCTCGCGCTCGCGATGTCGGTCGGGGTGCTGGTCGTGCCGTTCCACCTCGACACGCCGGGGTTCTTCAAGTCCGTGACCGCCCAGGCGCTGATCATCCAGACCTGGCGCGTCTTCGAGATCCTCCGGACGCCCGAGCGATACGGCCGCCGCGAGCGCGCGCTCCGTGTGATCCTCTTGATGTGGGAGTTCACGTTCCTGGAGCGCACCCCGCGGCGCTGGCCGATCCGGGAGATGGTCGTCAGCTCGGCTCTGCTGGCCGTCGGCATCGCGGGCCTCGTCCTCGCCTCGCGCCTCGGGCCGGCCGTCGCGCCGTACCAGAGCGCCGGCTGGCCCCGCTGGCTCGGGTGCATGGTGGCCGCCTATGTGCTCATGGAGGGCATGACGCTGCAGTGGGTGGGCATCCTCCCGGCGTTCGGGTGGCGGCACCGCCCCTACCAGCGGCATCCGATCCTCTCGCGCACGATCGCCGAGTTCTGGGGCGTGCGGTGGAGCAGCGTCGTTCATCGCTGGCTCCACTCGAACATGTACGAGCCGCTCGCACGCCGGCGCGCTCCCAGAGCGGGGGTCATCGCGGCGTTCGGGATGAGCGCCGTGCTGCATGCGTACTTGGTGTGGCCAGCCGCCGGCCTCGTTCCGGCGCTGTGGATGCTCTCCTTCTTCGTCCTGCACGGGCTCGCGATGATCCTCGAGGCGAAGCTGCGCGTGCGGCGCTGGCGGCCCGTGCTCGGTCGGGCGTTCGTGGTCGGCGTCTTCGTCGCGACGGTGCCTCTCTTCCTGGAGCCCATCCTCCGCGCGCTCGGCCTCTAGGACGACCGCGCGCCGACCCTACGGCGTCGAGCCGGAGCGGCTCTCGGACAGCCAACGCTCCCAGACCTCGAAGTCCCCGCCGAGGCGCCGCGCAAGCTCGTCGCGGGCCGCGTCCGGCAGGGGCACGAACGTCCCCTCTGCCTCCGCGACCACCTCGCCCGTCCCGACGACGGTGAGCTCGCCCGCCATCTCCATCAGCCGGCGGTGGTTCCTCGTCAGCCGCCCCGTCGCGCGGAGCGGCCGACCGAGCGGCGCCGGGCGCAGGAAGCGGAGCGAGAGCTTTCCGGTCTGCACCCAGCGATCGTGCAGGAACGCGACGCGTCCGATCGTCTCGTCGAGCAGCGCCGACACGATCCCACCGTGCAAGACGCCCGGCCAGCCTTGGTGGTGCTCGGCGGGCGTGAGCTCCGTCCACACGCGCGCGCCGTCGTCGAAGAAGGTGACGCCGAGGCCGTGGGGGTTCCCGGTCCCGCAGACGAAGCACATCCTCGACGCAGGCTGCCTCCGCGGGATTGCCGCCGGTCGATCCGCGCCGTGGCTCACTCGATGACCAGCCGGTACTTGCTGTGCTGCACCGGCGCCTGCTCGTAGCCGCGCAGCAGGACGAAGAGGCGAGACGGCTGGTCGAGCTCGATCGTGACCGCCTCGTTGGATCCGTACAGGTACGGCCGGTGATCCCACTGGGTCACCGTCGGCGCGTAGCCCACGCCCAGGTAGAGGTCGACGTCGCCCGCGGCGCTCGGCTTCGTCTCGGAGAGGCGGACCTCGTAGGTGCCCGCAGGCAGGAGCGGCGTCTCGTACGTGGCGGACGCTCCGCGCGCGAGCGAGCCCGACACGTCGAGGCCCCCGAAGGGCGCCGCTTGCGGCACGTAGGTGTTGTCCTCCTCCCCCGTGACGACGACCACCTGCTGCTCGTCGATGCCGGCGAAGATCTGCTGGTACGTCCGCGGATCCTCCGGGTGCGCGAGGGCGCCGACCAGCGCGAGCGACGCCTCCGGCATCGCGTGGAAGTACGCCGGCATCAGGTTCGTCGCGACGTCGAGGTACTTCGTGCCCGCGGGATCATCGGGGTTCAGCGACGCGAAGCGCTTGGTGAGCTTGTCGTCCAGGTAGGCGAAGGTGTCGCAGCCGTTGAAGAAGAACACGCTGTAGCGGCCCTTCGTGAACTGCCCCTTGGCCGAGAGGGCCTTCACGTTCGCGCCGAGGCCGGCGTGCCCGTTGTAGAGGACGAGGTCGGCGTGCTTGGTGAGCCCGCCGTAGCGCGCGTCGAACGCCGCCGTCGCGACCTTGGGGCTGTCGATGAGGAGCGCGGTGATCACGACCGCGCGCCCTCCCACGGAGCCCGTGAAGGTGATGTCGGGGGCCGACACGCCGGGCGAGGCGCCCACCGAAGCCGGGCTCGTGGCGAACCCCGCGCCGATGCCCATCCCCACAGCGTTCACGAACTCGTCGTAGGCGCGGATCCCCGCGTCGCCCGGGTCGGTGGCGTAGTCGTCGTACTTGCCGAACACCGCCACGACGCGCAACGCGTCGTCCTCCCACACGCGGTCGTACTCGGGGAACTTCCCGGTCGTGTTGGAGCCGCTCACGGTCACCGAGGCCGTCGCAGTGCTCACGTGCGCCGGGTCGAAGGTGCACGACGGCGCCTCGGGGCGAAAGTGGTACCAGAAGTTGCCGCTGGTCACGTCGTGCCCGCCGTCGGCGCACGCCGCCTTGTAGGCGCTGGTGAAGTTCGCGAGGCTCTGCGGGCCGATCTTGCGAGGCAAGGTCAGCTCGAAGCTGGAGGGGATCTCGGTCGTGCTGCCCCATCCGACGGGGAGCGACGCGTGATAGCTCACGCGCATCCAGCCGTCTCCGTTCTGCTCCTTTTTGACCCCCGTGATGACGACCTTGTCCAGCCTCCCCACCGAGTCGTGGGCGTTGAGCTGGCCCACCGTGTAGAAGAGCTGGTCCTTGATCAGCTTCGTGGTGTTCGACTGCCAAGGTGCGGTGAGCACCCCGTCGAACTCGAACGTCACGAGCGTCGCGCGCGCGCTCGAGAAGGGCTTCTCGGAGCTGCTCGTCTCCTCGTCGTCGAGCGGCTCGTCGCCGGGGGCGCAGGCGGTGAGGCAGGTCCAGAGGAGCGGTGTGACGAGAGCGACGAAGCGGCGCATGGGGATTCCTCTCCGCCGGGATCGGCCCGGGGTGGCGCCGCCATAGCACAATGTGCGCCATGTCCTACCTTGTAGGCTTTGGCGGAAATCGCGGCCGAATCGGTCAATCTACCGCCCGGGATGGATCACGGAAGCCCCATCACGAGCGATCCATGAACGCCGCAGGCAGCCTCCGCCCCGCGGCGCCCGGCGTCGATCGCGGTCTCTTCGAGGTCCTACCCGCGGATCACTCGGGGCAGACGTACTGGACGGGGCACTCCTCCAGGATGTCGGTGTCCTCACCGCACTCTTGGTAGGCCGCCATGCAGTTGTCGTACGTGCTGAGCGTGAAGCACCCGCCGAGCCCGCGAGCCGTCTGCTCTTGGTTGCAGCGCTCTGTCGCCTCTTCCTCGGAGAAGCCGCCGCACCCGAGGCAGGCCAGGGCGACGAGGACGGCGACGGGGACCATCGCGGTGAGGTGGCGGACAGCGCTCCGGGGCGTCTTCATGGTAGCGCGCACCTTATTACCATGAGACGCCGCGCGGGCCTCAAACGTTCTCTTCGAGGTTCGCGAGCCCGAAGGCGCCGGCGCCGGTGACCTGCACCCAGGCCCGGAGCAGGGCGATCGCGAGCCCAGTCTTGGCGACCGCCGCGACGGCGCTCTGGAGCTCCGCGGTGCACTTCTTCTGGAGGTGATCCACGGTCTCGTGCGGCTCCGCCGTCCTCCGGATCCACACGGCGTTGGAGGGCATCAGCTTGCCCTCCCAGCGGTCGTTGTACCGGCGCCCGGCGAGCTCTGCGCGGAGCAGCTTGCGGCTCTCGGGCGGGGTCGTGGGGTCGAGCTCGTAGACCACGGTGGCGATGAAGGCCATGTGCATGGGCTACTCCTTCAGCCCGTGCCGAGCAAGCGGCCGAGCCGCTCCATCACCACCGCCATGTCGGGCTGATCCGTGAGCATCGGCGCCATCGGATCCCCGACCTGCGCGATCCGATCCGGCACCGTCTTGATCGTGAACGCGCCCGGGTCGAGGGCCGGCACGAGCTCGTCCCACGTGAGCGGGGTGGAGACCCGCGCGCCGCGCGTCGCCCGGACCGAGTACGGCGCGACGATCGTGCGGGAGGGCCCGGTCTGGCCGGTGTCGACGTAGACCTTCTTGCCGCGACGCTGGACGGTGCGCTCCATCGTGGCCGTGTCCGGGTGGCGCTCCACGACGAGCCGCCCGAGGAGGTCGGCCAGCGTGCGGGCGGCGGAGGGGGTCACGCCGCGTCCGAGCGGAACGAACACGTGGAGCCCCGTCTGCCCGGAGGTCTTCGGGTACCCGACGAGCCCGACCTCGCCGAGGACGGCGCGGAGCGTGTGCGCCTGCGCGACGGCCGCGGGGAGGCCGAGCAGCTTCACGTCGAAGTCGATGGTGAGGAAATCCGCCTGGTCCGCGCTCCCGACGCGCGACCCGAGGATGTGCACCGGGATGCAGGCGAGGTTCGCGAGGTAGAGGAGGCTCTCGCGTCGGTCGACCAGGAACACGTGCTTCTTGTCGTCGCCCTCCTCGGGGCTCGAGACGTGCTTGCCGAGGACGACGCTCGTGACCCACGCGGGCATTCCGTGCGGCACGTTCCATTGGTAGAAGCTCTTGCCGTCGATGCCGTCGGGGTAGCGGACGAGCATCACGGGCCGGTCCGCGAGGTAGGGGAGCAGCGTCGGAGCGACGGCGTCGTAGGAGTCGACGAGATCACCCTTGGTGTACCCCTCCTCGGGCCAGAACACCTTGGCCCGGTTGGTCACCTTGACGGTGATCGGCTCGTCGGGGCGGGGCGGGGGCGCCTCGACGAGGCTCGTCAGGTGCTCTTCGTCGTGGGGGGCCGCGGTGCAGCTCCGGGGGTCGTGGCCGTGCTCGATCCCGACGTACACCGGGAACCGCAGGTGCCCTTCTTCGCTGAACTCGAGGTAGCGGACGCGCACCACGAGCCTGGGCTCGACGTGCGTGCGCCCGCGCGGCGCGGCGTCGTACGCGCCCTTCGCGGTCGGCGCGTTCGCCGCGAGCGGCTGGAGCGCGGCGAGGAGCTCGGCGATCGCGCGGTCCGAGAGGCCCGAGCCGACCTTGCCCCGCCACACGAGGTCCTCGCCCTCGTAGCTCGCGAGGTCGAGCGCGCCCAGGCGCTTGCGCGCGCGCTCGCCCACGGTGTGGCCCACGACGACGAAGAGGCCCTCGCCCTCGCACTTCGACTTGATCCAGTCGCCCGTCCGCGTCGGACCGGGCCGGTAGGGCGCGTCGGCGCGCTTCGAGACGACGCCCTCCATCCCGTTGATCCGGCAGAACTCGAGCAGCTTGTCGCCGCCGTCCTCGAGGTGATCGAGCACGCGCAGGACGCCCGCCCCGGGGATGAGGCGCGCGAGGAGCGCCTTGCGCTGCCGGAGCGGCAGGCCGAGGAGCGACAGATCCTCGAGCGCCAGGAGATCGAACACCAGGAACACCACGGGCACGGTCTGCAGCGCGGCGCGGAGCTCGGCGCGCGGCGCCGTGTGGATCCGCGTGGCGAGGCGGTCGAAGCTCGGTCTGCCCCGCTCGTCGAACGCCACGATCTCGCCGTCCAGCACCACGCGCGCCGGCGGGAGCGCCCCGATCGCCCGCGCGACCTCGGGGTACGCCGCGGTCGCGTCCCGCCCGCTGCGGTAGGTGAGCGCGACGCCCTTCGGGTCCTTGTCCGCCAGGATGCGGACGCCGTCCATCTTGAGCTCGTAGAGCCACCCCGGGCCGGCGGGCACCTCCCCCACCGCGCACAGCATGGGCGAGAGCTTCTTGCCGAGCACCGCGCCGGGCACGGCGCCG
Source organism: uncultured Polyangiaceae bacterium (assembly GCA_964492175.1). GTDB lineage: Bacteria > Myxococcota_A > Polyangia > Polyangiales > Polyangiaceae > Xiheicaenibacterium. The sequence continues at coordinate 13,910 of CAZBJI010000061.1, forward strand.
GCCGCGCGCGCGTCCCGCGCGAGCTCCTCCGCGAGGGTGACGCGGGAGGCGAGCTGGTCGATGCGCAGCCCGGAGAGCACGCTCTCCGGTTGCTCCTTCACGAGGTCGCCCGCGCGGGCGAAGGCGTCCTGCTTCTTGAAGAACAGCCACTCGCGGGAGGCTTCGGCGCGCGTGCGCTTGTCCCGCGGCTTGAGCCGCACCAAGCCGAAGTGCCCCCGGAGCTTCCGACCCTCGAGGACGAGGTGCAGCTTGCCCTCGGCCAGCCCCTCCTCGGCGCTGAGCTCGACGTACCGCACGATCCCGAAGTCCCAGACGATCATCGGCCCCGCGCCGTAGGTGCCCTCGGGGATGACCGCCTCGAAGTCGAGGTACTCGATCGGGTGGTCCTCGGTCTGGACCGCGAGGTTCTTGGCCTCGGGGTCGAGCGAGGGCCCGTGGGGCACCGCGAAGCTCGCGAGCACCCCGCCGATCTCGATGCGAAGATCGTGGTGCATGCGGGTCGCGTCGTGCTGGTGCACCACGAAGGCGCCGCGCCAGGTAGGGCCGCGCGCCTCGGGCTCGTCGCCCATGGGCTCGTTCGTGCGCGACGCGTCGCGCTTGTCGCGGTAGGTGCCGAGCTTCAAGGCGCGGGACCGATGGTATGGTACTACGCTGCCCGTGCGCGCCTTCACGTCGGGGGTACCCCTCGGGCTCACGCTGCAGGCCCCGGCAGTCGCTGTCGGGCGTCGGCCCCCACGCGCGCGCGGCGAGGCGCCGCGATGAGCCGTCCGCGAGCCGCGACGACCCAGGCGCGGGGAGGCTCGGCCGCCGCCCGTGTCGGCCCCGCTCCCTTCACGTCTCTCCTGCGCGCGGGGCCGCTTCTCTTCTTCTGCGCGGCCTGCGGGCCCGCGCCAGACGCGACCACGCCGGGCGGCCGTGGGCCGGCCCCCGCCGCAGGTGGGAGCTGTGACCGGCCCACCTCGCTCCGCGCGGTGTCCGATCCCGGCAGGTCGTCACCGATCGTCCTCGGGTCCTTCGAGGAAGGACCTCTCGCGGGCCACACCCTCGCGTTCGTCGCGGACGAGGACGGGCACGCGGTGGTGCTCGTCGACGTCGACGCGAAGAAGCAGCTCGCTTCGGTCGAGGTCGGTGGCGCCCCGAGCGAGCTGCTCATCGCGTCGGACGGACGGCTGCTCGCCACCGTTCGGAGCACGAGCCGCGTCGCGGTCTTGGCGGCGGCGCCGAGCGGCGGCCTCGAGCTCGCTTGCACCCGCGAGACCTCCGCCGAGCCCATCGCGCTGGCGGAGCGCCCTGCCGGCGACGGCTTCTACGTGACGGCGGGCTGGGGCGCGGCCCTCGACGTCTTCGACCGCGCGCTCGCGAAGCAGGCGAGCGTGAGCCTGCCGAGGGACCCGCGCCAGATCGTCCTCGACGAGCCGGGCAAGACCGCGTTCGTGGCGCACGCGGTCGGCGGGCGCATCAGCGTGGTCGACCTGGCGGGCCCGACGGTGAAGGACCCCATCGAGCTCGTCGCGGATCCGTCGCAAGCGCCGTCGGACGGTGCCGAGCCCTCCACGCTGGAGGCGTCGGTCGCGCGCGCCGTCTCCAAGGCCAAGCCCCGGACGCCGGGGGAGGATGGGCTCCGCGTGGGGTCTCAGGGCTACGGCGTCGTCGTCACGCGTGAGCCCAAGGGGCGCCTGCTCGCGCCCCAGGTGCTCGTCGACCCGGGCGATCCTGGCGGCCGATCCGAAGGCTACGGGGCGGGCTCCCCGACGGTGCTGCCGAACGTGGCGGTGATCGACGTCGCTCGGCGGGTGGCGCTCGGCGCGTCCCTCGACGCGCAGCAGCAGTTCGCCATCCTCGAGTCGTTCGATGGCCGCCGCGGGCCTCGAGGCGAGTCGCTCCAGACGGGGTGCCTCCTCCCTCGAGGCGCCGCCCTCCACCACGACTCGGTCACGCTCGTCGTGACCTGCCTCGGGTCGGACGTCGCCGTGGCCTACGACGCGGCGAGCCCGGCGCCGAACTCGGTCGAGACGGGACGCTGGGACGTGGGGTCGGGGCCCGCCGGCGTCGCGATCGACGGGAGGGGCAGGGCGCTCGTCTTCTCGCGCTTCGAGCGCACCATCGACGTGCTCGAGGACGTGGGCGCGGGCGCCGTCCTCCCGCCCGCGCAGGCCCCTCGCCGGGTCAAGATCGACCTCACGCCGCTGCGGCAGCCGCTGCCGCTCGGCGTGCTGCTCGGCCGGCAGATCTTCCACGCGGTCGGGGACCCCCGCATCTCGTCGGAGGGCGTGGCTTGCGCGAGCTGCCACCCCGACGGGCGCGAGGACGGGCTCTCTTGGCTCACGGCCGCCGGCGTCCGGCGGACCCCCACGCTCGCCGGCAGGATGGAAGCGCCGCTCGGCTGGGACGGCGGGTCCGAGGACCTCGAGCGGTTCATGGACGGCGAGTTCTCGCGTCTGCACGGCCAGGGGCTCCGAGGCGTTCAGCTCGAGGCGCTGGTGACCTACCTGGGCTCGCTGCCCCCGCCGCCGCCGTCCGCTCCCGGCGACCAGGCGTCGGTCGCGCGAGGCAAGGCGCTGTTCGAGGCGCGGAAGTGCTCGAGCTGCCACCCCGGCGGCGGGACGGACGGCAAGGCCCACGACGTCGGCTCGCGTCGCGGCAACGACAGGAAGTCCAGCTTCGACACGCCCTCGCTCCGACACCTCCGGGGCCGCGCGCCGTATTTCCACGACGGCCGGTTCGCCACGCTGAAGGACCTGCTCCGGGAGCCCCACGGGGAGAAGGTCCCCGCCCCGCTGAAGGACGACGAGCTCGCCGCGCTCGAGGCCTACCTGAAGACCCTCTGAGTACCTCCGCATCCATTCAGGTGCCGGCTCATTTCGGACCTGCGAAGGCCATGCGAATTCGACATCCGCACCTCGGGCGGACTAGCGTTCTTCCATGGCTGCTCGCGCGACCGGATCGGGGACGATCTCCTTCGGGCTCGTCTCGATCCCCATCAAGCTCTACACGGCGACCTCTGCGCAGAACGTCTCGTTCAACCAGCTGCACAACAAATGCGGCAGCCGCCTGAAGCAGCAGCTCATCTGCCCCGTGGACAACGAGGTCGTGCCCCGCACCGACATCGTGAAGGGCTACGAGTTCTCGAAGGACCGGTACGTGCAGTTCACCGACGCCGAGCTCAAGCAGCTCGAGGCAGAGCGCACCGACCGGCTGGACATCGTGGAGTTCGTCCCCGCCGCCACGGTCGACTTCATCTACATCGAGAAGACGTACTACCTCGGCCCCGACAAGGGCGGCGACCGGGCCTACAAGCTCCTCTCCGACGCGATGACGCGCATGGGCCGCGTGGCGGTCGGACGCCTCGGAGCGCGCGGCAAAGAGCAGCTCGTGCTCCTGCGCCCCTACCGGGGTGGGCTCGTCCTGCACCACGTCTTCTATTCGGACGAGGTCCGGAGCTTCGACGACGTCGATCGCCCCGGCGAGGTGGAGTTCAAGCCCGTGGAGGCGGAGCTGGCCGACAAGCTCATCGAGCAGCTGTCCAAGGACGAGTTCAAGCCGGAGACCTACCACGACGAGTACCGCGATCGCGTGCTGGCCGCGGTGGAGCAGAAGGCCGCGGGACAGGAGATCACCGTCTCGCCGGAGGCGCCGCAGGCGCAGATCATCGATCTCTTCGAGGCGCTCAAGCGCAGCCTGAAGACCGACGCGGAGGCCTCGGCCGCGGACGGCGACGCGAAGCCGGAGGTCAAGAAGGCGAGCCCGAAGCGCGAGCCGAAGAAGAAGGAAGCGACTGGCTGACGGACGCTCGCAACTCGCGCGGGCCCGCGTCGACCTCTCGACATGAGCCTGCGCACACTCTCCTTCGCCGCCGCCCTGACCTGCTCCTGCGCCGTCGAGCCGACCGTCGGCACGGCCGTCCACCGTGACGGCGCCCGCTCCAGCCTGGAGGACGAAGAGGAGGAGGCGCCGCCGCGGCTCGTCACGATGACGCGTGACGGGGCGCTCGCCCTGCTCGATCTCGACGTTGGGGCGGAGCTCTCGCGCGTCGCGCTCCCGCCCGGGACGTCCGTGGATCTGGTCGTGGTCGGGACGGACGCGGCGCCCGTCGTCGCGGTGCGCGTCACCACCGAGGAGGACGTCGCCGGCGACCTCTACTTGGTGACGGTGTCGCCGGAGGGCGCGCTCGGGCCGCCGGAGCACGTGGTCCCGGTGCTCGGCGCCTCGGCGCTCGTGCCCACGCCGCGCGGCGTGGTCGTCGCGCAGGAAGATCTCGGCGAGCGGTGGCGCCTCTTCTCGTCCGACGGGGTCGGCTCCGCGAGCCTCGCCTGCGGCCGCCCCCTCTCGCTGCGCCCGCTTCCCGGGGACGCCGGGATCGCGAGGTTCGAGGCGCTCACGCTCTGGCCCGACAAGGTGCTCTCCTCCGCGCAGGTGCTCGTCGGCGAGGACGGGGTCTCGGCGTGCCGTCCCGTATCGCTCGTCGGGGCGGAGGAGGCGTCGGACTCGGTCCGGCTGGTGGAGCTTGGCGTCGGCTGGAGCCGCGCGCTCGTGGACGTGCGGGGCGGGGAGCTCGTCGTGTCGGCGCTGGACGCGTTCGAGGTCGCGAGTGAGGCTCGTGTCCCGCTCCCATCGGCCCGGGTGGAGGCGACCGCGCGCGCCTCGCTCCGGCCGGGGCGCGCCGGCCTCGCGGTGCTCACGTCGGAGCCCGCGCGCCTCGCGCTGCTCGAGCTGGGCCTCGGCCCGGGCGAGCTCGCGATCCTCGAGCGGTACGTGGTGGATCTCCCGGGGGAGGTGGAGCGCGCGGAGCGGCGGCCGGGGCGCTCGCTCGTCGTCACGACGGATCGCGCGCTCGTCGCGACGAGCACCGGGGTCCTCGCGTTCGACCTCGGGCGCGACGGCCCGCGGCGCGACGCCACGTTCGAAGGAAGTGAGTACCGCGCGCCGATCGTCCGCCTCGAGGCGCCGTGACCGGCTATCCTGTGGGGGATGTCCCCTTGGAGAGCTTGCTCTTGGGCCGCGCCCGTCTCCCTACCGCTGATGGTGTTCCTCGCGTGCGACGTGGAGACCGGCAACGCGGACCGCTCGGAGCCGCTGCCGGTCCCCCCGGGCACGGCCCCCGGCGTCGGCGGGGCCGGCACGGGCGGAGACAACTCCGGCGGCGCCGGCGGGAGCACGTCGTCGCAGGGCGGGAGCACCCCCGGGAGCTGCGAGGGACCTGGTCCCGTGGTGGAGGCGGCCGGCGTGCTCACGCGCGTCCTCTTGAAGGGCACCGTCCTCGCGCCCGGCGGCTCGATGAACGGCGAGGTGCTCGTCGAGAACAACCTCATCACGTGCGTCGGGCCCAGCTGCTCGGGGGAGCCCGGCGCGTCGGGCGCGACGGTCATCCAGACGAACGGCATCATCTCGCCCGGCCTCATCGACGGCCACAACCACATCCTCTTCAACATCCTCGACGAGGACGACTGGTCTCCCCCGCAGATCTACACGAACCACAACCAGTGGCCGAACGACCCCGCTTACGGGGACACCATCGACGTCAAGCAGTGCATGAACGGAGAGAACGTGGCCCCGCCGGTGGTGTGCACGCCCACCTACTACGGCTGCGAGATGCTCAAGTTCGGGGAGGCGAAGGCGCTCCTCGCCGGCACCACCTCCGTCCAGGGGTCACCGGGCACCGGCCGCGGCTGCTTCGCCTCCATGGTGCGGAGCATCGACGTCAGCCAGAACGATCTGCCGGACGACAACATGCAGACGGCGACGATCTTCCCGTCGCAGTCCTCGGCGAACGGCGTCTGCACCAACTTCGGCGACGGCGACACCACCGCGTACGTCATCCACATCGGGGAGGGCGTGGATCTCACGGCCCGCGACGAGTTCGACGATCTCGGCACCGTCACGTCCACCCCGCAGTGCCTCTACGACGAGAAGACCACGCTCATCCACGGGACCGCGCTGGATCAGTCGCGCCTGCAGATCGTCGCCGACAACGGGATGAGCATCATCTGGTCGCCGAAGTCGAACGTCTTCCTCTATGGCGGCGGGACGGATCTCACCAAGACGACCGACATCCCGGCTGCGCTCGGCCTCGGCATCAACGTCGCCATCGGCCCCGACTGGAGCCTCGGCGGCAGCATCAACATGCTGGACGAGCTCCGGTTCGCCAACACCGTGGACGACAGCGCGTTCGGCGACATCCTCGACTCGCAGACCCTCTGGCAGATGGCCACGGTGAACGCCTCCCACGCCCTCGGGCTCGAGGCGTACATCGGCACCCTGGAGGTCGGCAAGCGCGCCGACATCGCGGTGTTCTGCCCGTCCACCCCCGATCCCTACGACTCGATCCTGAACTCGGGCCCGCGCGAGGTCACCGCCGTCTTCATCGACGGCCGCTTCCTCTACGGGGACGAGTCGCTGACCAGCATCGGCCCGGCGGACTCCATCTGCGAGACGCTCGATGTCTGCACGCGCCAGAAGGCCGTGTGCATCGCCGAGACAGGCGGCAACCCCGCCGATCTGCTCGATCAGACCCTCTCCGAGATCGTGAGCACGCTCGAGGCGGCGATGGTCGAGCACGACATGAACAACGGGACGAGCTACGCGCCGCTGCCGCCGCTCTTCCGCTGCCCTCCCTGACACGGCCGAGCCGGCGCTACCTCTCGCGGAGCACCTCGTCCAGCGCTGCGCGGACGTCCGCGCCCGGCGGGAGGTTGCCCTCGGCGTGCTCCGCCTTCCCGCCGCCTCGCCCGCCGCAGGCGGCCGCGAGCCGCCGGACGAGGACCCCACAGTCGACGTCGGCCTCGAGGTGGCGGCTCACGACGAGCGCCGTCGCGTGCTCGCCGGGCGCGGAGAGGACGCAGGCTCCGCGGCGGAGCGCGGCGAGCGCGCCGGCCACCAGCCGGAGCAGCTCCACGCTCGCGCCAGGCAGCGACCCTATGGCCATGGGCGCGCCGCGCGCGTCGGCCTCGGCGGCGAGCTCGCGCGCGACCCGCGCGGCGAGGTCCACCGACAAGCGCCGCGATGACTCCCGACCCGCCGAGAGCTCGGCGCGCAGCTTCTCGAGGGCTACGCCGACCTCGCTGGCCCCGCAGCTCAGGGAGCGGGCCAGCCCGGCGAGCGCCGCGTGCGACCGCGCGAGCTCCGCGCGCCCGCGCGCGCCCGCGACGAAGGAGAGCCGGATCTTGCCCTTGTACCGCTCGACGCCGGTGATCTTCGCGAGCGCGACCTGGGTCGTCCGCGTGCAGTGCGTGCCGCCGCACGGCGAGACGTCGAAGCCGTCGATGTCCACCACGCGCACGTGGTCGCTCACCTTCGGCGCCCGGCGGAGCGCCAGGGCGGCGAGCTCCTCGGGCGCCGGAAAGTACGCCCGCACGGGCCGGTCGTCGTCGATGACGTGGTTCACGAGGGCCTCGGCGCGCGCGGCGGCCGCCTCGTCGAGCGCCGCGACGTCGAGATCGATGGTGCAGGCCGTCTCGCCGAGGCGCGCGGACACGGTCGGCGCGCCCGCCTCGTCGAGCAGCGCGCGGGAGAGCATGTGCTGCGCGGTGTGGAGCGCCATGTGCACGCGGCGCCTGGCCGGATCGACCTCGCCGCGGACCGCCGCGCCGACGCGCGGAGGGCCCTCGGCGCATGCCCCGAGCGTGTGGCGGACGGCGCCGGAGGCGTCGGCCTGCACGTCCAGGACCTCCGCGCGCCCGCCGTCCCAGGACAGCACGCCGCGGTCGGCCATCTGACCGCCCGCCTCGGGGTAGAACGCGGTCCGGGCCAGGACCACGTCCGCGCCGCCGGAGCCAGCGTCGACGGAGAGCACGTGGTCCTCGAAGGAGAGGAGCAGCGGATCACGGTGGTAGAGCAGCTCGGTCGCGTTCGCCATCAGTAGAAGCCTTGGCGCCGCGCGTACCGCTCGGCCCGCTCCGCGTCGTATCGCTCCGCGTCGAACTCCGGGCCCTTGAGCGCCTCGAAGATCTCCCCCATGGTCGGCAGCTCCGCGCGATCCGTGAAGAGCGAGGGGTCCCACAGCCGCGATCGCAGGAAGGCCTTGGAGCAGTGGGTGAACGCCTCCTCGACGTCGACGAGGACGCCGAGCTTCGGGACCTTGCCCTCCACCGCGCACGGCAGGAGGAGCGCGGCGTCGTGGGTCAGCGTCGCGCGGCCGTTCACCCGGAGCGTGTCGCCGACGCCCGGGATGAAGAAGAGGAGCCCCACGCGCGGATTCTTCAGGATGTTCGTGAGAGAGTCCGCCAGGCGGTTGCCGGGGCGCTCGGGGAGGAGGAGCGTGACGTCGTCGAGGATCGTCACGAAGCCGCGGGGATCCCCGCGCGGGCTCACGTCGCAGCGGCCGCTCTCGTCGGTCGTGGCGAGGCACAGGAACGGGGACAGCTCGATGAACTTGCGCGTGAGGTGGTTGAGCTTCGCGCTCACTTTGTCGCGCGTCAGCGGGAGGGGCTCCCCGACGAGCGCCCGGAGCTGCGTCTCGTCCTCGATGACGGCGGAGGTGAGGCGGTGCGCGGCCATGGCGCAGCTACTCATGCCTCGGGCCGGGGCTCAAGGTCGCCGGTCGCCGGGCAGCTCGATCCGCTTCCAGGGGTGGCCGTCCGCCGTCCCGCACATGCCGAGCACCATCGCGCGCCGCAGGAGGGCGACCTTGTTCATCATCGGCATGAAGACGTCGCGGAGCCAGCCGAGCGCTTCGTGATCGCTCTGGAAGAACGGCGTGAGCGCGCGCGTCACCCATTGGTAGTAGCCGAGGTGATCCGCGCGCGAGCGCGAGTATCGGTCGAGCGCGCGCACGACGTCGCCACGCTCCGCCGAGATCGAGTCCGCGAGCACCATCGCGTCCCAGAGAGCCAGGTTCGCGCCTTGGCCGAGCTGGGGGCTCATGGCGTGCGCGGCGTCGCCGAGGGCGACGAGCCCGCGCGTGTGCCACGGGCTCATCACCACGTCGTGGTACGCCGAGAAGAGGACGTCGCCTTCTCCACGGATCTGGTCGAGGAGGAACGAGGCGTCGGGCGCCATCCTGGAGACCTCCTCGACCCACGCGTCGAAGCCGGTCCGCCTCCAGTCCTCCACCTGGTCGGCGCGGATGCTCCAGAAGAGGCTCACCTCGGGCGTGGAGGCGCGCCGCCCGTCCTCGTCGGGGCCGACGCCCGTCGGGAGGAGGCCCAGCATGCGGCGCACCCCGCGGACCACCTGATGGAGCTCACGCCCGTACACCCCGCCGGGATCGTGGCCGACGAACCAGAGGGCGCCCCAGGGGTACGGCTCCACGCGCCGTGTGAGGCCGGTGTCGTCTCGGAGGCGAGAGCGCGCGCCGTCGGCCACCACGACGAGGTCGTGCGGTCCGTGGCGCTCTCCGCGATCGTCGACCACCAGGTAGCGACCGCGATCGTCACGCTGGAGCGCTTCGCACGCGACCCCCATGCGCATCGCGACGCCGTCGCGGCCGAGGGCGTCGAACAGCGCCTGGAAGAGCACGCCGCGGTGGAGCCCGACGCCGAACAAGGACGGATCGACGTCGGCGTAGGTGAGCGAAAGGAGCGTCGCGCCGCCGTCGCGTAGCACGCGCAGCCCGTCGAGCCTCGCCCCGCGCGAGATCACCTCCTCCGCGAGCCCGAGCCGCGCGAGCACCGCCTGGCCGGTGGGCTGCAGGATGATGCCGGCGCCGACGGCCCGGGGGCGCTCGACGCGCTCGTAGACGGTGACCGCGTGCCCTGCGCGGTGCAGGAGCAACGCGGCCGCGGGGCCCGCGGTCCCGCAGCCGATCACCCCGACGTCGAGGGGGCGTGGGCCCATGCCCGCGCTAGCGCTGGTAGGGCGCCTTGCCCGAGAAGACGGCGCCTTCCCCGAGCTGGAAGGCGATGCGGAGGAGCTGGTTGTACTTCGCGGTGCGGTCGGAGCGCGAGGCGCTGCCGGTCTTGATCTGTCCGGCGTTCGTCGCCACCGCCAGATCGGCGATGAAGGAGTCCTCCGTCTCGCCCGACCGGTGCGAGATGATCGCGCCGTAGCCGGAGTGCTGCGCCAACCGGATGGTGTCGAGCGTCTCGGTCACGGTGCCGATCTGGTTCAGCTTCACCAGGATGGCGTTCGCCAGGCCGGCCTCGATCCCCTTCTTGAAGCGCTTCGCGTTCGTCACGAAGAGGTCGTCGCCCACGAGCTGGATCTTCCGTCCGAGGGCCTCCGTGAGGAGCTTCCAGCCGGCTTCGTCGTCCTCCGCCAGCCCGTCCTCGATGCTCACGATGGGGAAGTCCGCGCACCACGACTTGTAGATCTCGACGATCTCCTCGCGGGTCTTCTCCGCCTTGTCGAAGGTGTAGCGCTCCTTCTTCGAGTCGTAGAACTCGGAGAGCGCGGCGTCGAGGGCGACCGAGATCTCCTTGCCCGGCTTGTAGCCGGCCGCCTCGATCGCGCGCACCACGAACTCGAGCGCGGCGCGGTTGGACGGCAGGCGCGGCGCGAAGCCGCCCTCGTCCCCGACCGCCGTCACCATCCCGTCCTTCTTCAGCAGGCCCTTCAAGGCGTGGAACACCTCCACGCCCATGCGGAGCGACTCGGCGAAGGACTCCGCCCGGTGCGGGATCACCATGAACTCCTGCACCTCGAGGCCGTTGTCGGCGTGGGTGCCGCCGTTCAGGATGTTGAGCATGGGCGTGGGCAGGACGCGGGCCTGCACGCCGCCGAGGTAGCGCCAGAGCGGCAGATCCACGACGTCGGCGGCCGCGCGGGCCGACGCCATGGAGACCGCGAGGATGGCGTTCGCGCCGAGCTTGGCCTTGTTCGCGGTCCCGTCCGCGTCGATGAGCACCCGGTCCACGGCGGCCTGATCCAGCGCGTCCATCCCCTGGATGGCGGGGCCGAGGGTGTTCATCACGCTCTTTACCGCGCCGAGGACGCCCTTGCCTGCGTAGCGCTTCTTGTCCCCGTCGCGGAGCTCCACCGCCTCGTGCTCGCCCGTCGAGGCGCCGCTCGGAACCGCCGCCCGCCCGAAGCCGCCGCTCGCCGTCCGGATCTCCACCTCCACGGTGGGGTTACCCCGTGAGTCCAGCACCTCGCGCGCGACGACGTTCTCGATCTCGGACATGGCTCTCGCTCCGTTCTTGGTGGGGCGCGGAGCATACTCGAAGGACCGTCCCCGACAAGCGCGCCCAGGGGAGCATCTGGGCTTCGCGCGGCGTTGGGGATACGCTCCCCGGCCCACGTGAGCGAGAACCAGGCCATCGGTGTCTTCGGGGAGGAGGTCATCCTCTGGGCGTTGCTCCTCCGCCAGTCCCCGCGGCGTCCCCCGGCGGACCACGTGTTCCGCCAGGCGAACATCCTGCTCGACGAGCTGCGGCTCTCGCCCGCGGCGCAGGCGCTCCCCGTGGTCAGCGCCGAGGACGGGATGTTCGCCGTCGCCGCGCTCGTGGACGAGATCGCGATGGCTCTGCCCGACCTCCGCCCGTGGTGGAGCCAGAGCATGCTCCAGGCGCGGCGCTTCAACACCAACAACGCAGGCGTGGAGTTCTTCACGCGCCTCGAGCGCGTGCGCCAGGGCCCGAAGACGATCCTCGCCACGCACGTCTGCGTGCTCGGCTGCGGGTTCCTCGGCCAGTATGGCCTCCCGGGTCGGGACCCCTACATGCTGAACCAGCTCCGCGCGCAGCTCGCGCGGGAGCTCGGCGTCGACGCCGACCGCGACGTCATGGGCGGGGCGATTCGACCGTACCGGTACGACACGCTGCCGGCCGAGTTCCTCCCGAAGGAGCCCTTCGTCGCGTCCGTCTGGATGGGTCGCATCCTCGGGACGTTCACCCTCCTCGCCTCGTCGAGCTTCCTCGCCTGGGCGGCCTACCAGATCTGGGGTCGATGAGCCGCATCTTCTCCTCGGACATCGGGCAGGTCGTCGCGCGCCTCAAGCGCAGCCATGGCGGCGTCCACGGTGTCCCTTGGTACCTCTGCTTCGGCGAGCCCAACGTCGGCAAGTCCGCCGTCCTCCGCGCGATGAACCTCACGTGGGACCAGCCGGCGACGATCGAGGGCCAGTACTGCCACTATTGGCTCTCGCGCGAGGCCGTGCTGATCGAGGCGCGCGAGCCGATCTGCGGGCCGAACCGCAACCCCGACATCCTGCGCGCCCTCTGCGAGGAGGTGCTGCGAGTCCGACCGCGCGAGCCGCTCGACGGGATCCTCCTCGTCATGAGCGCGCAGGATATCGCCGAGCGCCACGAGGAGGCGCTCGAGGCGCACGCGCAGCACCTCCGGTCCTACCTGCTCGAGTCTTGCAAGACGCTGCAGATCGACATCCCCGTCTACGTGATCGTGAACCGCTACGACACCCTCTGGGGCTTCGCCGAGGCCTTCGCGTGGACGCCCGACCGCGCACGGGAGGAGGCGTGGGGCTACGTCGTCCCGCCGGACGTGCCGTCGCAGGACACGTGGCCGAAGGTGGACGAGGGGCTCACCGGGCTCACTGCGCGCATCGAGGCCACGTGCCTCGCCAAGCTCTCCAGCGAGGAGGGCATCGAGCAGCGGATCCGGTGCTTCCAGCACCTGGTCGAGTCGCGCGTGTTCGTCGAGCACGTGCGCGAGGTCCTGAAGGTGCTCGCGTTCTCCAGCGCCTACGAGCGCGCGCCGTGGATGCGCGCGATCATCGCGGGCTGCGCCGTGCCAGGGGCGGGGGACCGCATCCGCGCCGGAATCCAGCGGTTCGCCAACATGGGCCTCAGCCAGAACCCGTACGATCCGCACAGGTCGCCGCGGCCGGGCGGGATGCCGCTCCACACCTTCATGAAGGGCATCGTGATCCCCGAGCGCGACCTCGTGCCCACCAAGGTCCGCTGGCGCGACGACCTCGTCACCATGCTCGGGTTCATCCTGGGCTTTCTGCTGCTCGTCGCGGGCGTCCTGCTCCATTTCCGGCTGATCCCCATCCCGGGGCAGTGACCCGGGCGCCTCGGAGAGGCAGTCCACGGCAAACCCGCGGGCTCACGCTGCGGACCTCGGACGTGCGCCTCGTCTGGCCGCGCGGGCCGGCGACCGAGGATGGACGTCGGAGGCACGATGTTCGTCCACGATCGAACCGGATCCAAGCTCACCTGCCGGCGCGCCGATCTGCCGGCTCCCGAGGGGGAGCCCCCCCGCCGCTTCGCGGTGCTGATGAGCTGCGAGGCCTACGACGCGCGCTCGGGCGCCCACGCCGCGGGGGCGGAGGCTCCGCCGGCGCTCGCCCCGGCGCTGGGCGCGCCCGTGTGGGAGGGGACGGCGGTGAGCGTCGCGGGGGAGGTGCTCCCGCCCGGTCGTGGCGCCCTCGCCCGGCGCGTGACGCTCCGGGTCGGCAGCGTGGAGCGCACCCTCGTGGGGCGCGGCACCCGGCGCTGGGTGCGGACCCGCGACGGGTCGCTCGCGCCGAGCGCGCCGGAGGCATGGGAGCCCCTCGACATGAGCTGGGCCGAGGCGCTCGGCGGCACGGAGCCGGTCCCCGCGCAGCGTGACGCCGCGACCGGCCTTCCGAGCCCAGCGTACGTCGCGCACCATCCGCAGAACTTCGACGGCAAGGGGTTCGTCTTCCGAGAGGCCGACGCCGTCGGCCGCGAGCTGCCGCGTCTCGAGCTGCTCGAGGACCAGCAAGCGAGCCCGGCCCAGCCCGCGCTTCCCGGCTGCTTCGCTCCCTGCACGCCTCGCCAGCCGGGGATGGGCGTCGTGCCGACCTCGCACCCGAGCTCCCTCGGCGCGCTGAAGACGGAGCTCGTCGTCCCGTACACGGCGCCCGGCTACCTCGTGTTCCCTTGGCTCGCGCCGGGGACGCGGGTCGCGACGTCAGGCATGACGTCGGACGTCGTCGCGGAGGTGGCGGGCCCACGGATCGAGCTGCGCTCCAGGCGGCCCGAGTCGGGCGCCCAATACGGTGTGCGCCTCCGGGCCGTCCATGTGGACACCCACCGAGGCATCACCTTCCTCGTGTGGCAGCACACCGTGCTCGCCGCGGGGCGGGGCCTGCCCGATCTCGAGGTCTTCAGGCGCGCGGAGGGAGCGCGATGAGCGTCACCTTCTACAACGAGCGCGGCAGCATGTTCGGCGTGGATCTCCACACGCCGGAGGAGACGGGGAAGGTTCCGACGCCGTTGAAGGTCGAAATCAGGTTCGACCACCCGGCGTTCCTCCCGCAATCGAAGAAGGTCGGCAACGTGACGATGGATGGCGCGCCAGCCTTCCAGGGCGGGATCGATTTCTACCTCATCCCCCATTGGCTGTTCCCAGCGGGGGTCGTCGGCACCGCCACGGCCAACTCCGGCAGCAAGGGCTACATGCAAGTGCACGCGGTGACGCTGGGCGGCGAGCCAGCTGCCACGTGTCAACTGCTGTGCATGGGTCGCAACGTCAACTGCAGCGATCCGGTCGACCATCCCCTCACCAACGTCGTCATGAATCCGAACAGCGTCGTCACGAGCCCGACGCTGGGTGACTACGCGGGCTCCTGGGTCGGCATGGTTCTCGACTCGCTCATCAGCGCCGCCGTCGGTGCGATCGCCGGGGAGGCGGCACCTAGGTATGAGATGCCCCTCAAGCACACGTGGCGCCGCGCAGCGGACATGGCGAAGGAGGCCACCAAGAACATGAGCCAGACCACGCAGGACGCGGTCAACGAAGTCTTCGACAAACCAGGAAAGGTCAGCAAGAGCGTCCAGGAGCAGGTGGACTCCGCTCTGCGCTGAGCGAGGAACCCATGAGAGCCGTCTCCCAACATCAAGCGTCCGCAGTGGTGTCGCTCCGGTCGCCGAGCGGCCCCTATGGCGTCGGAGCGGTCGTGAAGCGGGTGCTCGGCTATGGTGCCCGCACGGATCGCGTCCCCGAGGTGCTGCGCGCCACCCGCTATGCCGACGACGTCCCCGTCGAGGCGGCCGACACCGCGGCGGTGCACCGACCCTGCGTCGACGTGATCGTCCTCGGCAGCGCTTTCGCACCTCGCCCCCAGCCATTCCTCGACGCCGCGGTCGCGATCGGCTCCGCGAGCCGAAGGGTCCGGGTCCACGGACCGCGGAGGGCTCGCGTCAGGGACGGTCGCGTCACCTTCGAAGGCGAGGGCCCGCTCTCGGAGGCGCGCCTCTCCTACGCGGAGGCCTACGGCGGGACGATCCAGCTCCGAGAGGACGCCCTCCGTCCGCGCTTCGGCGCCCGAAGGGTCGCGGGGGCCACGGCGAGCTCCTACGCGCGGAACCCCATCGGTCGAGGCTTCGCCCTCGCGGGAGACACGGCGGCGCTCGACGGCGCGCTCGCTCCGTCCCAGGAGGATCCGGAGGATCCCATCACGCCCGACCGCCTCGTGCGGCGCGACGAGGCGGATTGGGTCGGCGCGCCCACGCCGGGCGGCTTCGGACCCATCGACCTCCACTGGTACCCTCGGGTCCAGCACGTCGTACCCAAACGACTCGTCCCGGACGGGGCACGCCCGCGCGAGATCGATCTCGGGGTGATCGACGAAGCCGAGGATCCGGAGCGACGCCTCGGTCCCGACGCTCGCGCGCTCTCGGCCGCTGCGCCAGGCCTGACGCTGCCCCGCGTGCGGGACCGCGAGGTGCTGCGGCTCTCCGGGATGCGCTGGGGTCGCGGGGAGGTCGCGATCCCGCTGGATCTCTCCTGTCCGCGCGTCCGCCTCACCTTCCCGGGAGCGGGTGACTACGACCTCGTGACGCGCCTCGGCACGGTGCACGTGGACGCCGACGCCGAGGTGGTGACGCTGGTCTGGACCGCCTTCCAGCCGACCACGATGCCTTATCCCGACGACCAGCTCGAGGGCGTCCGGATCGCGACGCTCGCTCCTACCTCTCCGAGCACCTGAGGACCCACCATGAACCCATCCATCGACGCGTCACCCCCGTACGCCAAACCAGAGACGATCGCTCGCGTGAGCCTGGACGAGGTGGACGGTCCGACGGACGCCTGCTCCGTGCTGCTCACGTCCGGCCGCCGCCTCGACGCCTCGGCCACGGAGGCGGGCGATCGCATCGAGGTGCGGAGCACCTCAGGCAAGCTGGTGCTCACGGTCCTCGTCACCGACCGCGGGGCCACGCTGGAGCTCGAGGCCGCGGACATCTCGTTGGCCTCTCGCGGCGATCTCCGGCTGTCGGGGCGCGACGTCCACCTGGCCGCTTCGCGCGATCTGTCGGTCGAGGTCGGGGGGCAAGAGCGGAGGCGGGTCGCGCTCGATCGGCACACGTCGGTCGGTGGCCGCGAGCGACTGGAGGCCGCCCGCGTCGAGCTCCAGGCCAGCGAGGAGGACGTCTGCGTGAGGGCCCGCGACGTCGTGCGGATCGACGGCGAGCTGGTCGCCTTGAACGACGATCCGGCGCCGGCCCCGTTCCCGTGGTCCGCGGCGGCGAGCGCGAGCTCTCCGTAATGGCGGGTGGCCGCTCGGCGCAGCGCCGAAGGATGGATCGACATGGAAGAAGGTCTCCTCAAGGGGCGCGGCGACCGCGCCGACTACCGCTTCGGGTGTGGCGCGCTGGGCTGGGACTCCGTGAGCGTCGTCCGCTGGCGAGCGACCGAGGCGCTCGGCAGGCCCTTCGAGCTCGAGGTGACCGCGCTCCGCACGCGCTCCGCCGGGCCGATCGACCTGGAGCCGCTGCTCGACCAGCCCGCGACGCTGCGGATCGCCAGCGAGTCGCGGTGGCGGCCCCTCCACGGCGTCATCGTCGGCGCGGAGGAGCTCGAGCGGACGCGGACGCTCCACCTCTACCGGTTCGTCGTCGCCCCGCCCTCCTTCCGCATGACCCAGCGCGTGCGGTACCGCACGTTCGTGGACCAGCGCCTGCGAGAGGTCCTGGTCGCGCTCTTGGAGAACCGGTGCATGGCCGCGCCTGCCGGCAAGGGCGGCCTGGCCGCGGTGGGGGAGGTGCCGCCGCCCCGCGAGGTCCCCGTGTTCGAGGCGTACGCCGCCCCCGTGGGCGCGTATCGGTTCGCGGTCAACGTCCCGGACCGTCTCGACGACCCCGCCCTGCGCAGCTACGTCGTGCAGTACGGCGAGAGCGATCTCGATCTCTTCCACCGGCTGCTGGAGGAGGAGGGCCTCACGTACTTCTTCGAGCACGGGGAGGAGCACGTGTGTCTGACGATCGTGGATCGCCCGGGCCGGGTCTCCCCCTTCGGTCGAGAGCACAGCGCCCGTCTCCGCACCGATCAGCGAGGCACCGGAGTGCTCGAGCAAGAGACGCTCTCCAGCCTGACCGTCGGGCACCGGATGCTCTGGGGGGCCACGACCGCGACGGATTGGGATCCGGCCCGCCCGCTCGGGGCGCGGCGCGCGCTCGCGCTCGAGGAGTCCTCGGGCGGAGGACGCGGCGCCCAGGACGACCCGGCCCGCTTCGCGCGCGACCTCTACCCGAGTCGGGACGCCCACGTCGGCGAGCCGTGCATCGTACCGGCCACACTGGCGGTCGAGCGTCGCGTGGCGGAGCGAGCCCTCCGGCGCGGCCGCAGCAACGTGCGCGCGCTCGAGCCTGGGCTCAAGCTCACCGTGGACGATGAGGTGGGCGTGCACGCCGACAGCGCGCTCGTCATCGTCGCGGTCACCACGTTCGCCACGGAGCTCGCGCCCGAGGGCACGTCGCTCGACCACGAGGCGTTCGGCCTGGGGGGCAGAGGACACGACGGGCCCCGCTACGAGAACGAGTTCTTCGCGCTCCCCGAGGAGGTCCCCTACCGCCCGCCGCTCGTGACCTCGCGTCCGCTCGTCGCGGGCGTCCACACGGCGGTCGTCAGCGCCGAGGAGATCGTCGGCGCGCCGCCCGAGATCCACAAGAACGACGAGAACTGCGTCCGGCTCCGCTTCCCCTGGGACGAGCGCGTGGAGCCGGGGCGTCCCTCCTCCTCCTGGGTGCGCGTCTCACAAGGGTGGGCCGGCGCGGGCTACGGGCAGGTCTTCATCCCGCGCGTGGGCCAGGAGGTCCTGGTCGCGTACGTCGCGGGCGATCCCGAGCGTCCTTTGGTGGTCGGTCGGGTCTACAACGCGGTCCAGCCCGCGCCCTACACGAAGCCGACCGTCAGCACGATCAAGTCGAAGAGCAGCCCGGACGACGACGGCTTCAACGAGCTGCGCTTCGACGACGAGGCCGGCAACGAGGAGGTCTACCTCCAGGCCGAGAAGAACCTCAACGAGCTCGTGAAGGCCTCGCACTCCACCAGCGTCGGCGGCGACCAGTCGAGCTCCGTCGGCGGCAACCAGTCGAACTCGGTGAGCGGAAGCCAATCGAACACCGTCAAGGGGTCGCGGACCCACACCGTAGGCGCTGGGGAGATGAACGAGATCCGCGCCGACCGCGTGACGGTGGTGCACGGCGACGAGGTCTACGCGATCGTCGGCGACCTCACGACCGGCATCGGGGGGAGCGAGCAGCGCGGCGTCGCGGGCAGCCGAAAGACGACCATCGAGGGCAGCGACACGCGCGCCGTGGGAGCCAACGCGACCTTGAACGTGGGCGCCCTTCGGAGCACGACGGTAGGAGGCTCCGAGTCGCGCACCGTCGCGGGGATGGACTCGGTCACCGTGGGCGCCCGCGTCGTCCAGGTGAATGGGCCCCACGCGATGACCAGCGGAGGGAAGACGAGCGTCACGGCGCCGGTGGTCGTCGCGGACGGCGGCGGCGCGTCCCTCACGTTGCTCCCAGGGCTGGCGTCGCTGACCAATGGCGCCGGCGCGACCATCGCCCTCGTCGGCTCCGCCATCGTCATCGAAGCGAGCAGCATCCTGCTCCGGTCCGGCGGCGCGACGATCAACATGACCGGCGACATCGCCGCCAACGCAGGGACCATCAAGCTCAATGGGTGAGGGCGCCATGACGCGAGAAGACGCGCTTACGTTTCAGGCCTGGAGCGAGCTCAGCGCCCGGTGCTCCGGCGAGCCGCCGGAGGTGCTCCGCGACGCCCTGGAGGAGGCGGAGCTGACGGTCGAGGAGTACGAGGCCGCCGAGCTGCGGCACATCCACGCCATCATGGCGGGGCTCGCGTGCGGGGACCAAGGGCTCGCCGAGGCGCATGGCAAGCGATGCCTGGAGGCGAAGCGAGCGCGAGACAGGCGGCGCGCCGAGGAAGCCGCGTTGGACGAGACCGTCGGCGACGTCCGCGCCGGGATCGGGGGGGCCGCCCCGCTGCCGTTCCGCGCGCCCACGCCGGGCGAGGCACGGGCTCCCCATGCGGTGCCGTCGCAGCCCGCGGAGCAGTCGGGCGAGACCATCGGTCTCGGCCCGGGCTTCGCCGCGGGACCCAGCACCCCCTTCGAGCGGGCTGGGCTCGAGGCCTGGACCCTCGAGCGATACGCCGAGCTCGTCGCCGACAAGCGGACCGCCTCCCCCGAGATCGTGAGCCGGCGCTACGGCGACCTCACGGACCGCCAGCAGATCGCGCTGCTCGCGCACTTCAACCGGCGCTTCAGCGAGGAGCCCGGGCTCCGGGAGCGCTGGGAGGAGCTCGTCGAGGCGCGGCGACGGCGGGGCCCCGGCTGATCTCGCGCCGCGACCCCGAGGAGCGAGTGAAGGCGAGCCGCGCCAGCAGCCCGAGCTTCCTCACCGTCCCGCACGCGGCTCTCCGACGAGGCCGGATCGAGCGGATGCCCACCCCCCTCCTCGCTTCGCTCGTCGGCCCCTCCCAAGCGCCGCGCTCCGCGCGGTCGCGGGAGGGGACCCTCACCGGGGCGCCGCCGCGGCCCATGCGACGACCGCGATCACGGCTCCGATCGCGAGCAGCGTGACGAGCATGGCCACGGCGAACGGGCCGACCTTCACGAGCTTGCGTCGCACGGGTGTGCGCGGGACATCGGCCAGCTTCCTCCGGACCCGGGCGGCGCCCGAGCGAGCGGCAGGGTCATCGTCTGGCGCTTCGCGCTTCGCGGGCGGGGAGAGCGGGGGAGAACGGGGCGGCGTGAACGCCGCGGGCGGCGCGCTCGGATCCCCGATGAGCTCGGTCACGAGCTGCCGGCTCGGCGGTGGGAGCGACCCCGAGGGGGACGGCGCGCCCGAGGACGGGCCCAAGGCGGGAGGTGGGCCCGAGGCGGACCGGCGGCTCGCGGGGAGCGGTCGAGCCCGGTCCGCCGCGCTCGGCGCCCGGGCTCCGCACGCGTCGATGGCGGCGATGAAGTCCTTCGCCGAGGAGTAGCGGCGCTCGGGTCGCTTCTCGAGCGCCTTGAGGACCAACGCGTCGAGCTCCGCGCTGACGACGTCGGGCGCGAACGTGCTCGGAGGCGGGGGCGGATCATGCGCCGCCGCCCGAGCGAAGCCCGCGAGCCCGGTCTCGTCGTCGAAGGGGCCGCGGCCCGTCAGCATCACGTAGAGCAAGAGGCCCACGCCGTAGACGTCGGTGCGCGCGTCGAAGGGCCCGCTCGAGACGTGCTCGGGAGAGAAGTAGCGCGGCGTGCCCATGAGGAAGCCCTCGGCCGTGGGCAGCATGGGCGGCGCCGGGCCGCGCGGTCCCTCGGGCGAATGCCCCGCGTCCGCGAGGACCTTGGCGACGCCGAAGTCGAGGACCTTCGCGGTCCGCGGCGCGTACGCGTCGGGCCCGTTCGCGAGGAAGACGTTCGCGGGCTTCACGTCGCGGTGGACCACGCCGAGGGCGTGCGCCTTCGCCAGGCCGAGCAGCACCTGCCGCGCGAACAGCAGCGCGACCTCCACCGAGAGGCGTCCCCGGTGGCGCACCTCCTCCGAGAGGGACTGCCCGCGCAGGAGCTCCATCACGACGTAGAGCTGTCCCTTGGGCGTGCGACCGATGTCGTGGACCGCGACGACGTGGGGGCTCTCGAGGTGCGCCAGCGTCTCGGCCTCGACCCGGAGGCGGTCCTCTTCGAAGGCGGTCGCGGGCGCCCCGCTCGGTGAGGACAGGAGCTTCACCGCGACCCGCTTGCCGAGGCCGCTCACGACCGCCTCGACCACCAGCCCCATCCCGCCCCGACCGAGCAGCCGCACCGGGACGTACTTGGTTCCGGCCAGCATCCCCTCCAGGGCGGGCTCCTTCGCGCTGGCCACGAGCACCTCATCCTACGGAGGCACGGGGGGCGGCCACAGAGAGAAAGGATTCCGGCGCCCGCCGTGTCGGCGGGAGAAGAGCGCCGGCCCCCAGCGAGCACCCGCACGGACCCACCCGGACCCGAGAGAGCCTGGCCGCTCTTTTCTCGCGGTGGGGATGTCCACGTGTGGAAGCACCCGACGATGATCCCCTCGAGGATCCCGTGATAGCCAGCCTGGTAGCCAGCGCCGTCGCCCCCTACGCACCCGTCCTGGACCCCGAGGCCCTGGAGGCCATGAGGAGCGCCATGGCGGTCCAGCTCGCCTCTCACCCCGTTCTATCGGGGCTGGTGGGCCGCCTGCGCGAGCGAGCAGCCCCGCTCCGCACCGGGGCGGAGGGCGAGCCGCCAGAGGCGTCACGAGGGAAGAAGGCCGGAGGCGCGGCCTAGCCCCATGACCGCGCCGCCCACCACCCGCCAGCGCGCGCTCGCGCTGCAGCTCGAGCCGACGATCCGCAAGGCTGCGAAGGCCGTCGCCGGGCGGTTCCGCGTCTCGCGCGACGAGCTCCTCGCCACCGGCTACCTCGCGGCGGAGGAGGTCGCGCGCACCTTCGACCCCACGCGACACGACGACATCCGCGCGTTCGGCTACGCCCGCATCTCGGGGGAGATGATCGACTTCGCCGCGAAGGAGCGGAGGTCGGACGCGCGAAGGCTCATCCAAGCGGCGCACCGGTTCGGTTGCAAGGCGAGCGGGCTCGCCGCCGAGGTCGACCCGTTCGAGACCGACGAGAGCGTCGCCGCGCAGGCCGAGGCGGCGTGCGACGTCCTGGCCGCGACGATCGCCGCGGGCCTCGGGGCCACGCGCCCGGAGCGCACCGGCGAAGAGGAGGTCGTGGGCGCGCTCGAGGGCAGCCGCCTCCACCGCGCGCTCGAGCGCGCCATGAAGAGCCTGGACGAGGAGAAGCAGCGCCTCGTGGACCTGATCTTCTTCGAAGAGCGGCTGCTGGAGGACGCCGCTCGCGCCCTCGGCCTGAGCGAGCGCACGGCTCGGCGCCGCAAGAAGGACGCGCTCGAGGCCCTCAAGCGCGCGCTCGTGCAGGAGGTCGGAAACCTCGCCGCCCCGGGCGGCCCCGGGTAGCATCCGTGCGAAGAGCGATGGGTGCGGAGCGGGAGCGGAACGCCGGGGGCCTCGACCTGAAGAAGGTCCGCGCCGTCGCGCCCGAGCCGACGGACAGCTTCGAGCTCGGGACGGAGTGGAACGGGTACCGGATCTTGGCCGTCCTCGGTCGCGGCGGGATGGGCGAGGTCTACTTGGCCCTCGAGACCTTCCTGGATCGGTACGTCGCGCTCAAGGTCGCGCCCATCAAGAGCGAGACGGACCCCGTCACGCAGGACCGGCTTCGCCGCGAGGCCGCGGCGGGTGTCCGCATCGAGCACGACAACGTCGTCCGCGTCCTCTCCGGCGGCATGAGCTCCGGCAAGGTGTTCCTCGCGATGGAGTATCTGCAGGGCGGCAAGACGGGCCGCGACCTCATCGCGATGGGACCGCTCAAGCCCGATATCGCCGTGACGTTCGCCATCCAGCTGGCCGACGGGCTCAAGGGGATCCACGCCGCAGGCATCCACCACAGGGATCTCAAGCCCGAGAACTTCATCGTGATCCCGGGCGGACGGGTGAAGATCATCGACTTCGGCCTCGCGCGCGTGCGCAGCCAGACCCTCAAGACCACGCGCCCCATGAAGATGGGCACGCCGCACTACATGGCGCCCGAGCAGTTCGACGACACGCTCGGGCTCGTGGACTCACGCGTCGACGTCTACGCGCTCGGCCTCATCACGATCGAGATGATCATGGGGCGCCACGTGTTCGAGCTGACGCGGAGCGAGCGCCTGAACAAGCACGAGGTGACGATGGCCCACGTGCTGACCGAGCCGCCCAAGCTGTCCGAGATCCGCCCCGATCTCCCGCCCAAGCTGGCCGGCCTGGTCGAGCGGATGCTGCAGAAGCGGCCGAGCGCCCGGCCTACCGCGGACGACGTCGGGCGCGTGCTGCGCGAGGTCGCCGTGGAGATCCACCGCGACCGCCTCCCGCACATGACCACCGAGCCGACCCCGTCGGGGCCGCAGCTCCGCGCCGCCTTCAAGCCGCCGAGCGCCTCCGCTCCGCCTTCGCGTCCGCCGCCCGTCGTCCTCAGCGGCGGCACGACCTCACGCGGCACGCAGAGGATGATCGATCCCTCGACGGGAGGCGGCTACCCCAGCGGGGGCTCCGGCGTGCGCGCCGCGTCGGGCACCGAGCGCATGGCTCCGATGGAGGCCATGCTGCCGGGGTCGGGGGCGAGCGGCGGCCCGAGCGCGCTGTCCCATGGTGCCGCGGCGCTCGAGCCCTCGCGCGTCGCGTCGGTCTCGGCTCCCGCGCCGCACCCGGCCGACGCCTTCCTCCCCGACGTCGACGAGTGGGCCGCGCGCGCCGCGAACGACCTCGAGACCGATCGGAAGCTCGCCACGTCGGGGCCGATCCGCGCCGACATCTCTCACATCACGGACCCGCTCGCGCGCACGCGCAGCGCGCTCCTCGGCGTGGGCGCCGCCCTCGCCGTGTGCGCGGTGATCCTGCTCGCGTTCTGGGTCGGGCGCCGCACCATCGAGCCGCCCTCCTCCGGCGCCGCCGCCGACGCCGGGACCGCGGGGGCTGCCGCCGCGCAGTCTGCGGGCCCCGCCCCGTCCGCCCTCTCCGCCGCCGCGACTTCCGCCGCGGGCGCGGAGAGCCGCGCGTCCGCCTCGGCGTCGAGCGCCGGCGATCCTGGCGCGGGTGGACCCAAGGTCCCCGGGCGACCGCCGACCGCAGCGCCATCGCCGACGTCCACGCCCACGCTCGCCCCGACGGCGAGCGCGCCGCCGACGCAGAGCGCGGTCGCTCCGGCCACGCCGAGCGCCCCGCCCCCGCCCCCTGGCGACAACGTCCCCTTCTTCGACTCGGGTAGGCAGCCATGACGAACGACCGCCCCGCGGACGATCCGTACGCGCCCACGGCAGAGACGCTGGCGAAGGTGCAGGACCAGAAGGCGAGCGACGCCGCCGCGGCTCGCCTCGGCGCAGACCAGGAGCTGAAGGCCGTCGTCGCGGCGCACGTCCAGGCGGAGCGTCTGGCGGCGCAGCCCAGGGCTGCGAAGGCGAGCGATAGAAGCGAGCACCTGGACGACGTGAGGCCAGCGCCCGTCGCGGGGCACCTCACCGTCCCACGCGCGTACCTGAACCCCGGAGCGCTCAAGAGCGGCAAGGCCACCGTCAAGGTCGAGGCGATGGAGCAGCTCCCGATGGTGCGGCGGCGGTGGCCCGTCGTGGCGCTCGTCGTCGCGGCCGTCGCCGGGGCGTTTCTCCTCGCCGTCGCGCTCGGCGGCGGGCCCGCCGGCCCTGGCCATGCGGGCGCCGCGGACACCGGAGGCAGGGCGCAGACGGCGGCGCCCGTCCCTCTGGGCACGACCCCGGGCACCTCCGTCGCCACGGCCGGCGCCGAGCCGGCGCTCGGCCCCGCCACCGCGACGAGCGACATAGAGCCCCCGAGGCCCGCCACCGGCGCCGCCCAGGCGAGCGCCCCTCCCAGCGCACCGGCGACGGCCACGGCCACCGAGGCCGGCGCAGGCCCCGGCCCGGCGCCGACCGTGAAATCCACCGCCGCTGCCAGCAGCGCCAGCAACAGCACCACCTTCGACTTCAAGAAGAACCCTTGATGACCCACCGATCGATCCCCCTCGCCGCGCTCGCACTCGCTCTCGCCGCCGCGCCCGCGGCCTGGGCGCAGCCAACGGACCCCGAGATCGCCGCGCTCATGGCCGGCGCGCAGACCGATTTCGAGGCCGGGCGCTTCGCCGACGCAGAAGAGAAGGCCGAGCGGGCGTGGGCCCAGAAGCGCACGGTGGACATCGCCGTGACGCTCGCCGAGATAGAGCTCAAGCTCGGCAAATGGCCCGAGGCGGCGGAGCACATGCTCTACGCCAAGAAGACGCTCAACGTGTCGTCGCCCGACGCCCTCCGCGAGCGGGTCGAGACGCTCTACGAACAAGCGCGCAGGGGCGCCGCCGCCGTCGTCGTCAAGCCCAGCGTCCCCGGGTGCACCGTGCGCGTGGAGGGCACGCCAGGGGAGCGCCCCGTCACGACCGACCCCCTGTTCGTAGCGCCGGGGAAGCTCACCATCACCGTCACCAAGGAGGGGTACCTCCCGGAGACCACCACCCTCACCGTCGTGGCCGGCGACCAATCGGATATCGCCATAACCCTCCGGGTCGATCCCAACGCCGCGAAGCCCGGGGACGGCGAGAAGCCGATCTGGCCGTACTTCTTGCTAGGAGGGATCGCCGCCGCCGGTCTGGGGGTCGGTGTCGGGCTCACGGTCGTCTCCGTCGGCAAGCAGTCGGAGGCCGACGACCTCTCCTGCGCGGGCAACACCGCGTGCGCCGCGGAGGGAGACGCCCTGCTCTCCGACGCCAACACCTTCTTCGGCGGCGGAATGGCCGGCTTCGGGGTCGCGGGCGGCGCCCTCCTCGGACTCATCGTCTACGCCGTCGTCCCTGGGCCCGCCGATCCTGCGCAAGCCGGCCTGGCTCCTTGGGTGGGGCCGGGCACCGCAGGGCTCTCCTGGCAGAGTCGATTCTGATGGCCTCAGATCCCAGCCTTGCAGGTGACCGGGACACCGGGGAAGCTCGCCGCACGCGCGATCTCCCGGCCGGCGGATCGCTGCCTCGACGACCGCGCATTGCGGCGGACGTAGTCCCCGTAGGATAGCAACCGGAACCATCACCCCTTTTTGACATGAAGGTCCAACGAACCATGCGCCGTGCCCGAATGCTTGCTTCCGTCATGGTCCTCGCGGTCACCGGCGTCGCCTTGGTCGGTTGTTATGGGACGTATTGCGAGGAGTACCCCGAGGAGTGCATCGCCGCGAGCGGCGGCGCCGGCGGCTCTGGCGCCACGACGACGACCTCGACGACGAGCACGGCGGCGTCGATGACGGGCGGGGGAGGAGAGGGCGGC
>CAZBJI010000062.1:0-39551 GCA_964492175.1 uncultured Polyangiaceae bacterium
CGGTCGCGGCGGCGGCGGCGGTGGCGCGGGCGGTGGCGGTGGCGGCGGCGGCGGCGGCCGTGGACCTGGACAGCGCGAGCCGGCCGGCGGGGACGCCCCGGCCGACGACTTCGGCTACGGCGGGACCGACGACGACATCCCGTTCTGAGGATCGCCCGCGGCGCCCGCGCTGCGCAGTCCGGGCTCGAGCCCCGTGCTCGTTCCAGGCGCCCCGCGATACTGTGTTCGCCGTCGCGCGAGAGAGAGGCTAGTCTCCCCTCTCATGGCGGAGCGCAAGCCCTGCGGCAAGCACACGGAGCTCGCGGCGAATGAGTCGGCGCGCATCACGCGCTGTGGCTGCGGAGCCGTACACCTCACCTTGCTCACCAACGGGATCACCGTCCGTCTGCGCGACGAGTCGCTCCGCAACCTCACCCACGCGCTCATGAGCGCGCTCGACCGGGTCGAAGAGGGCGAAGAGCTCCCGCGCATCAACTGACGAACCTCTCGAGCTGACGCTGCTCGCCGACGCGGGCCAAACGCGAGCGTCGAGGCGTGGCGCTCGCGCCGCCGCGCGGAGGTCACGGGCGCGGGTACGGCCGGCGCCACAGGAGGGCCGCGGCGCCGAGAGCGAGGAAGGCGCCGATCAGCGCCGCGGCGTACGCGGGGTGGGCGGCGGCGGCGAGGATCCCTCGCACCACCCAGCTCGGGTCCGGGGGCGGCGCGCTCGTGCCTTCGAGCTCCAGCGCCAGATCCGCGCAGCCCGTCCCGGCGCAGACCGCGGAGCAGAGCACGAGATCCCGGTCTTCGCCCGAGAAGGCGATGACGTGGGTCAGCCGGATCGCGCCGCGGTCCGTGGTCCCCGCCAGCTCTCGCGAGAACGTCCGCTCGGTCGCCGCGGCTCCCACCTGATGCAGCCCCTCGGGTGCGATCGACGCGGTGGTGAGGGTGAGCCACGTCGCCTTCTCGAAGAGCACCTCCTCGAGCCCCGGGGCGAAGCGCCCCGAGGGCCCGCGCGCGCAGCCGGCGCGGAGCATGAGCCCAGGACCGTCCCAGCCTCTCGCGCTGACCAGGACCGCGCCGGGGAGCCGGCTCACGTCGGGGCGGGGCACTCCCTCCGCCTCGACGGCGCCCGCCGGTGCGGCGACCACGACGCGAACGGCGAACGAACCGTCGTCGAAGATGTACGGCTCCAACGCGGCAGGTCCTCGCGGTCAGCGCGAGCGCGCCGCCGCCGCCGGGCGCTTGGCCGTGGCGCGGGGCTCGTGGGCCTCGATGGCCGCGTCCTCGAGGCCGTGGTCGTCCAGATCCTCGAGGAAGGCCACGGCGAGCGCGCGGATCTCCAGCAGCTCGTCACGGACGCGCGCGAGCACCGCCCTTTCGACCACGTCTTCCGTCGCGGTCTTGGGCGCCGGCGCGCTCGTCACGGCGGCCTCCGGGGCCGCGGCTCCCGACGGCGCCTCGGCGGCGGCGGGGCCCATGGCCTGCGGCGACTCCGGGGCCGCCGGCTCGACGCCGCCCTCCCTGAGGCGCCGCTTGGCGCCGGCGATCGTGAAGCGCTGCCGGTAGAGCAGATCCTTTACTTTCAGGAGCGTGTCGACGTCTCGACGCGAGTAGACCCGCTGGCCCCGCGCGGACTTCTGAGGACGGACCGAGCGGAACTCGGTCTCCCAGTAGCGCAGCACGTGCGGCTCCACCCCGACGATGCCCGCTACCTCACCGATGCGGTAGTAGAGCTTCTCGAGCTGCGCACGCCCGCCGGGCGTCGTGGGACGGGGAGGCTCTCTTAGGCTCACGGGGGGATCGGATCAGCCTGTCACGGGTTGTTGTCGCCGTTCCACCCACCCCGCGTGCCACGCTCAGGGACGGCGGCGGAGCCCGCGCTCGCGCTCGCGCCTGCGCCGTTGCCGGACGGGTCGTCCTTCTGCCCGCGGCTCGGGTTCAAGCCCTGCTTGAGGATGTTGCTCGCCTTGAAGCTCAAGACGCGCCGCTCCGTGATGACGATGGGATCCCCCGTCTGAGGGTTCCTGCCTTGGCGAGGTCGCTTGTCCCGGAGCTCGAAGTTGCCGAAGCCGGAGACCTTGATCTTCTCCCCGCGCCCGAGCGTCTCCTTCATCGTGTCGAAGACGAGGTCCACCAGGTCGGCGGCCTCCTTCTTCGAGAAGCCGCCGAGCTTGGCGTAGATAGCTTGAACGATTTCCGCCTTCGTCATCCCGGCGCGGCTCCTCGCCCCAAGGCCACGGAGGATAGGGGCCACCGCGCGCCAAATCTAGACGAAAACGGCCGGGCGCACGAACTTCGCCCGCCGC
Source organism: uncultured Polyangiaceae bacterium (assembly GCA_964492175.1). Lineage (GTDB taxonomy): Bacteria > Myxococcota_A > Polyangia > Polyangiales > Polyangiaceae > Xiheicaenibacterium. The sequence goes on from CAZBJI010000062.1 coordinate 2,289, forward strand.
GACCGCCTGGCTCCGCGAGGAGGCGGAGCGACCGGCGCGGTCAGCCCTCGCGCGCCGTCAGCGGAGAGACCGCGGCGGCCACGGGCGCGTCGCTCGGGCGCTCCGACGTCGGGCCATGGACCGTCGTCTCGGCGCGGCGGCGGTTGGCCTGCTCCAGCGACACGAGGATCGCCACGTAGACGTACCCCACCGTGAAGAGCAGGGCGAACGGCGTCGCGAACCAGTGCCCGGTCTGGATGGAGGCGATGAAGGACCCGAACGAGAGCACAGCGAGCATGACCTCGATCAGCGGCATGTCCGAGCGCGCCTTGTACCGGGCGCTGTTGGTGCCCTGCTTCGGCGTGCGCACGAACTCTCCCGCCATCTCCCGGAAGCCATCCCACACCGCGCGGGTGAGGTGCGGCGCGAGCCCGGTGCCGAGGGCGATGAGCATCGGGAGCCGGAGCAGCGCCTGGGTGGGCCTGCGGCCCTGCGCGCGATCCGCCTCCATGTAGAAGGCTGCGAGCGAACCCGTCGTCGCCGTGAGCAGCGGCAGGTCCAGGAGGAGCATCGTGGTGGTGTCGGCTGCCGGGAACAGCACGAGCGCCGGGAACAGCAGCAGGTTCAAGAGCAGCAGCAGGGGGTAGGCGAAGTGGGGGGTGAGGTGGAAGAACGCCTCGATGCGCTGCGCGACCGTGAGGTCCGCCCGCATGACGCGGCCCATGAGCTTGCGCGCGGTCTGGACCGTGCCCTTGGCCCAGCGGAACTGCTGCGCGCGCACCGCGGAGACCTCCTCGGGGAGCTCCGACGGCGTCACCACGTCCGGTCGATAGACGAACTTCCAGCCGCGGAGCTGGGCGCGGTAGCTGAGATCCAGGTCCTCGGTCAGCGTGTCGTGCTGCCAGCCGCCGGCGTCCACGATCGCGGCCTTGCGCCAGATGCCGCCGGTGCCGGAGAAGTTGAAGAGGAAGCCCGCGCCGTAGCGAGCGCGGTTCTCCACAAGGTGGTGGCCGTCCAGCATGATGGCCTGCACGCGCGTCAGCACGCTGACCTCACGGTTCATGTGGCCCCAGCGCGTCTGCACCATCGCCACCGCGGGATCCGCGAAGTGCCCGGCGACGCTGCGCACGAAGCTCGGCTGCGGGACGAAGTCCGCGTCGAACACGGCGACGAGCTCCCCCTTGGCCACGGCGAGGCCGTTCTCGAGCGCCCCGGCCTTGTAGCCGACGCGGTTCGTCCGGTGGATGTACACCGCGTCCACGCCGCGCTCACGGAGCCGCTCCACGTGCGCGCGGACCAGCGACCGCGTCTCGTCGATGCTGTCGTCCAGCACCTGGATCTCCAGCCGGCTGGCCGGGTAGTCCATCTCCGCCACGGCATCCAGGAGCCGCGCGGCGACCGTCGACTCGTTGAACAGCGGGAGCTGGATCGTGACGTGCGGCAGCTCCGCGGGATCACGCGACGTCAGCGTGGGCGCCTCCGCCACCCACTTCGCGATGGACGCGCGGTGGCGGCGACACAAGAGCACCAAGTGGAGGCGGTGCAGGCCATAGCCAGAGAGGAGCAGCAGGACCGAGAAGTAGAGGACACAAAGTGCGATGTTCATCCGCTCGCCCCGGGAAGTAACATCCTGGTCCGGGGTGATTGTCATCGACTTGTAATTCCTTGTAGGTCAGTGTCGCGTACTTCCAAGAAGTTGACGGCGGCCCCGCGCGTTCGTCGCGAGCCCGACAGGAGGCGACAACTCGGGCCGGGCGCGCCCTCGCGGAGCGCCTCCCCGGGACGGTCGGCGACGAGAGCCTTCGCGGGAGGTCGGACCCTGCGATGATGCGCGGGTGCGCACGGGTACAGGCTCCCGCCGGAACGTCCTCCTCGTCGTCGGCGCGCTCATCCTCTCCCTCGTGGTGGTCGCCGCAGGCGCGCTCCTCTGGTTCGTCCTCCGGGCGCCCGAGCCGGACGCCGTCCTCGATCTCGAGCGCGCGAAGGCGCGGGCCACCGTGGAGGCTCGTCGCGGCGCGTCTCTCTCGTTCTTCCTCAGCGCGAAGCTCGAGCCCGCGCGCGGTGGCTCGAGCCGCGACCGGCACCGCAAGCTCAGCGACGCGTTGCGCACGGTCGAGCTGGAGCTCCTCATCGCGCCGCCCGAGGGCAAGGAGCGGCTCCACCGCTGCAAGCCCAGCGCCGGCGGGACGCTCGTCACCTCCGGCGGCGAGGTCCGCGCCGTGTCGCTCCCGACCGACTGCACGTTCGACGTCGAGGCGAGCGGAGAGCACGCGATCCGCGCGCGCGTGGACTGGGGCGAGGTCTCGGCGTCCGAGGCGACGCTCGGGATCGTGGTCGGCGCGGGCGGGCGCTGAGCCTTCGCCCTCCCACGGAGCCCGACCCTCACGGCAGGTTGACGTCGTCGAAGCGCGCGCCGCCGGGCCGCCCCATCTCACGGTAGAGCGCGATGCTCAGGAGCACGGAGCTCGCCCAGCTCGGCTTCGTGATCGCGTGGAGGTCGGTCCAGCAGCTCCCGTCGGCGGAGATTGCGTACGCCAGGTTGCCGGCCTCGAACCGGAACCCGGAGTGGAGCGCGTCGGCGGCGACGTACGGGATGGAGGCGAGCTGGGTCTCCGTGCCGGCGTCGATGAGGCGCGCCCGGATCGTGCCGTTGAAGGTGTTGAGCTCGAGCGCGGCGAACTTGTCCGAGTTGTACACGCCGAAGACGGTCACGAAATCGGGGGGAACGCTGACGTTTCGCACCGACGCCTGGCAGTCGCGCGCCGTCGGGAAGGCCGCCTGCGTGAACGCGATGCCGTCCGAGCCGACCCCGTCGACGAAGAGCTCGAGCTCTCCGGTGGCGACGGAGGCGCCGCTCGACGACCAGGCCGCGGCGAACGCGATGGGGTCGCTGAAGTCGTCCGTGAAGGCGCCGCACGGGGGCAGCGTGGGCTTCGTCCCGTTCGCGCACGAGGCCCCGCCGCCCTGGCCCGCGCCGCCCTGGCCGGTGCTCGCCCCCGTGCTGGCCGTCCCCGTCCCCGAGGCCGTCGACGTCGCGGTCGCGCCGCCTCCCCCCCCAGCGCCCTCGACGAAGATCGGCTCCCCCACGCAGCCCGCGAGCGCGAGCGCGAGCGCGAGGCGCCTCGACGAGTGGGGGTGAAGGACCGCGGTCGCGAGCACACGGCGAGCGTAGCGCAGCCGGCCGAGGCCCGCGCAAGCGCGCGGCGCCGGTCCACCGCCTGCGCCTCTCGATTCGCCCGGACGCGCGGAGCGAATTCGCAGTTACGCCCGGGGCGACTTCGTAGCATCCTCCCAGCGGAGAACCATGTCGCACCTTCGCTCGATGTTCCGCGTGCTCGCCCTCGCCACGCCCCTCGCGATCGCGGCGGCTGGCGGTGGCTGCGACGAGCGGGCGCCCCTCGACTTCGGTCGGACGCCCGACGGCCCAGGCGCGGCCGTGCGCTACGATCTGGCGCACACTCCGCTGCCGGACATCCCGCTGCCGATCGACACGGCGACGTGGGCCGATCCGACGAGCCGCACGGGCCTACGGGTGAACGCGAGCCTCACCGCGCCGACGGAGATCGAGCGCGACGCCCGCAACCGCTTCGACCAGCTCGAGGGCTGGGGCACCTTCGCGCCGATCACCGTGTCGTTCGATCTCGACCTCGTCGGGGATCAGCCGCGCAAGGTGAGCCAGGCCGCGATCGACCTCGTGAACGTGCGGGCGCGCCACCAGGGTGACGACTACGAGTTCAGCGACGACGCCGTGTACCTCATCAACCTGGAGACGGGCGTGCCCGTGCCGCTCGACATCGGCAACGGGAACTTCCAGTACACGCTCAAGCGCCTGGACCGGTACTGGGCGAACGACACGCGCGTCACCGAGCGGAACCTCATCTTCGAGACCTTCGACGAGAGCGCCCATGGATCGGTCGACGCCGCCGCGTTCACCGCCGCGATGGACACGGACTTCGACGGCGTGCTGGACGTGCCCAACCTGGACGAGCCGTACACGTGCCCGGACCCGGATCCCGTCTGCGACGACGCGAGGAACCCGTCGTACGGGGACGCCACCTGCGTCGACAAGCGGCGCGTGCGCGATCGCTGCATCGCCGACCACCTGCTCACGTTCTACGAGCGAGAGACGGACACGCTCATCCTGCGGCCGCTGCTCCCGATGGACGAGATGACCAAGTACGCGGTGGTGTTGACGGACCGGCTCGTCGACGCGAACGGCGACGCGGTGAAGTCCCCGTTCTCCCACGTCTACCACGCGAGCCAGCGCACCGTGGCAGCGCGCGTCGCCAAGATCCTGAGCGACCCGGCGCTCGCGGCGTACTACGGCGACCTCTCCGGGACGAGCATCGCCCGCGTCGCGTTCACCTGGGGCTTCACGACGCAGCCGACCGTCGACGATCTGAAGCGCCTCCGCGACGGCCTGTACGGGCAGGGCCCGTTCGCGCGCTTCGCGGCGCAGTTCCCCCCGACCATGGAAGTGCAGCGCGGCGTGGGGCAGGCGACGGATCTCGACGAGGGAGCGATCGATCCTCCGGGCTGGGAGCAGAGCCCCGCGTGCTCGGCGCAGTCGCAGAACCTCTACGTCGTGAAGGTGGACGCGATCAAGGACACGCTGAAGCTCGCCGTCGAGCAGCTCTTCGGGGAGGCCGGCGGGCCCGACGTGGAGCTCCTGCTGCGCAGCTTCGAGCACATCGACTCGATCGTGATCGGCACCTACCGCGTGCCGTTCCTCTTGGAGGGCGGCCCGACCAACGCGAACCCGAAGGCGGCCTTCAACCTCGACTACCTCACGGGGCAAGGCGAGGTCCACGAGGACGTCGTGCAGTTCTGGCTCGTCGTGCCCAAGGAGACGGCCGCGCACCAGCAGCCGTTCGACGTGAACATCTACGGGCACGGGTACACCGGCAACTTCCTCGAGCTCGTGTTCTACGGCGGCAACCTCGCGCAGCACGGCCTCGCGACCGTCGGAATCAACGCCATGGGGCACAGCCTCGACTTCGGGGACTTCGGCACCGAGCAGATCGCCAAGGGGATCTTCTCCGGCGGCTGCGTCGGGCCGCTCGCCGACGCGATCCTCATGGGACGCGCGCGGGATCTCGACCGCGACGGGCGCCCCGACTCCGGCGGGGACTTCTGGTCGAGCTACCTCTTCCATACGCGCGACGCGGTGAGACAGTCGGTGCTCGATCACATCCAGCTCGTCCGGCTCTTCCGCGCGTTCGGCACGGGGGAGGGCCGCATGACGTGCCGGACCGAGGCGACGGGGTGGGGGAGCCCGTCCGACGCGCCGTGCGACGTGAACGCCGACGGCACCGCCGAGGTGGCGGGCGATTTCGACGGGAACGGCGTCCCCGACGTAGGCGGGCCGGACGCCCTCTACGGGACCTGGGGCGAGTCGCTCGGCGGCATCCTCTCCGGGATCCACGGCGCCATCGACGCCTACGTCACGAGCGCGTCGCCCGGCTCCGGCGGCGGGGGGCTCACGGACATCGGGGTGCGCTCGTTCCAGGGGGGCGTCATCGAGGCCGTGCTGCTCCGGATCTGGGGCCCGCTCATCGTGACCGTCCCCTCGGAGGAGCGGGACCCGTGCGACGGGACCCTGAGCCAGAACGGCGAGTGCACGGTCTGTCAGCCGGGCGAGGTCTCTCTCCGGTGGGTCATGCCGGACACCAACGACACGGGAGAGCTCGAGATCGACTGTCTGAGCCCCGCCGACATCCAGGACACCACGGTCTTCATCTACAATCAGGACAACGCGGAGCTGCGCTGCGCCCGCGTGGACGGCGGCCTGCGCTTCCGCGTGGGCGTCCCGACGACCGAGGGCGATCACGTCATCGTCGGCTTCTACGACGGCAAGGACGTCGTGGAGGACTACGACTCGTGCAGACCCACCGTCCCCGAGGGGACCTTGCCGCGGACCGAGATCACCGCGTACGGCGCGGGGCGCTTCCCGAAGGGCCAGGTGAACCTCACCGACACCGAGACGTGCCAGCACGACACCTGCGGGATGTTCCAGGGCCTCTTCTTCGGGCAGGGCCAGCCGCTCGCTGCGCCCGCGGAGGGCTACGGCCAGATCCGACAGACGCCGTCGCTGCGGCGCTTCATCCAGCTCGCGCAGGTCGCGCTCGAGCCGGGGGATCCGATCAGCTTTGCGCCCTTCTACGCGGTGAAGCCGATGACCGATCCGTTCGGCGCCGTCATCTCGTCGCACGCCGTGCTCACCGTGAACACGATCGGCGACATGAACGTCCCGCTCAACGCGGGGATCGCCTTCGCGCGCGCGACGGGCGCCCTTCCGTTCTTCCAGCCCGACGCGGCGACGCGCTATCCGGAGTACGCCGACTACGTGACGCCGGCGGCGCTCTACGACGCGCTCGGCGGCAAGACCCCGAACCAGGACCTCATCGACCGCCACGTGATCGAGGGCGTGACCGCGCTCGCCCGGCACCCGGCGGGCCCCACGTGCACCGCGACGGGCAACGCCGACCTCGACGGCACCTACTTCACCACCACCGGCGAGGAGCTCCAGTGCTTCCCCGTCGGGTGCATGAGCATGGGCGTCTCGTGTCCCGGCAGCGCGCACTGCGACGAGGTCGCCGACCGCTGCGTGCCGAACGCGCCCGACCTGCTCCGGTGCGAAGAGGCGCTGTTCGACGCGGACGACCTCGACGAGGGCACCGCGCTCTGGGCCGAGCAGGCTGCGCCGGTGCCGCACCGCCTCGCCCGCTACACGGAGAAGGCGACCCCGGAGACCATCGACGCGGTGTGGGCGCCCCGGCTCCTCGGGGTGCCGCGCGGGCCGGACGACGCGTGGGTGCCGGACGGCCGTCGCGTCACCGCCCTCCTCGACGCGTACGTGGTCCCGCAGGGAACCCATACGTTCGTGTTCGGCAACCCGTGCGAGAACTGGGACAACGGCACGTACCTCACGAACCTCGTGGCGAGGTTCTTCCAGACCGACGGCACGGACATCTACTACCTGTCGCACCCCTCGTCGCATCTGTGCCTCGAGGGGGACGTGAGGACGTGCGGCTACCTCGGGAGCGGACCGTGACCGGATCGATCGACGTGGCGCTCCGAGATCGCCACGTCGCCTGGGCGAAGGCGCGCCTCCGCTCCCCCGCGGCCAAGGCTCACCTCGCAGAGAACCTCGCGGCAGGCGCGCGCGCCGTGCTCGGCGCGAAGGTGGCCGACGTCGTCGAGGTCGAGTCCGCCGTGCGCCTGGTGGAGCTGCTCGCCGGCGAGCCGTTCGTCGCGTCCTCGGTGCGGCCGCTCGTGCGGACGGCCGTGCTCCTCCGCGTGGCGCGGCTCAGGGAGGCGCCCGAGAAGCTGGGCGTCTACGTGTCGGCCGAGGCGCGCGCGCTCTTCGAGCAGCTCCTCGAGCGGCCCGGGCTCGTCCCGGAGAAGTTCGTCCGCGAGCTCCTCGGTCACCGCGCCTTCGAGGAGATATCGCGGGACGTGCTCGACGACGCGCTCGACGAGTTCTCGCGGAAGGTGAACCCCTTCACGGCCGAGTGGGGGCTTCCGAGCCTGCTCAAGCGGATGGGACCGCTCTCCATCGGGCTCGGCGCGTTCGCCAGGGGCCTGGAGGCGGTGCGTGAGGACTTCGACAAGCGGCTCGAGCCCGAGCGGAAGAAGTTCCTGCAGGTCTTCGCTCGGCGCTCGCTCGACATGGTGGCGGATTTCGTCGTGCGTCGGAGCGACGAGCCTGCGTTCATCGCGCTCCGCAAGGAGCTGCTCGGGTGGCTGCTGGAGCAGCCGGTCTCCGAGGTCGTGAGCCCCGCGGGGGACCGCGTGATGGAGCTCGCGCTCCGCGCGGGCGAGGCCACGGCGAAGCACGTGGCCGGCCTCGAGGCCAGCAAGCGGCAGCGCCGCGCCGCCGTGGAGCTGCTCTACGCGGCGCACAAGCACCAGACCGTGCAGGAGGCGCTCGCGACGTACGGGGCACGGCTCGACGTCGACTGGGGCGTGGTGGCCGACGCCGTCTGGCCCAGCGTGCTCGTCGCGCTCGGCGCGCCCGAGGTCGACGCGTTCGTGGAGGATCTGGTCGGCGGGTTCTACGCAGAAGGCGGCTGACGCGCCGAGCGTGTTCTGGTCGTACACGGATTGTGACCCCGCGCGCCGCCCCCGGTCTAGGCGCGAAGACCAGGGCTCCTACTCTGGGAGCATGAGATCCATCCTCGCCGGGTCGTTTCTGATCGCGCTCGTCCCCCTCCTCGTCGCCTCGTGCTCCGGAGACCCGGAGAAGGCGGGCGACAGCTGTGAGCTCGACGGCGAGCCCTGCCCCGAGGGGCTCGTGTGCCAGGCGAAGGGCGACGACGACCCCGTCTGCCGAATCGAGGCCGGGGGCGCCTGCGACCTGGAGGCCGACGACGCCTTCTGCGAGAACGGGACCGCGTGCGTCACCGACCCGGAGACGGGCGCGACCACGTGCCTCATCCCGCAAGGTGGACTCTGCGATCCGAACGCCCCCGCGTGCGTCCCGGGGCTGATCTGCGGCACGGGCGCGGACGGCAGCTCCTCTTGCGGCAAGCCTCCGGGCGCCTCGTGCAACCCCGCGTCCCCTGCGCCGGAGTGCGCGCCTCCCCTCGTCTGCGAGGCCGACAGCGATGGCAACGCGATCTGCGGGATCCCGGAGGGCGGCGCGTGCGATCCGACCGCGGCGGATCCGTTCTGCGCGGGGGACAACGTGTGCGCCGAGCTCCCGAACGGCGTCCACGCCTGTTACCCGCCGGTGCTGGTGAGGGGCCGGGTGTTCGACGCGGTCACGACCGCGGGAATCGCCGGCGCGCACGTGCTCGCGCTCGACGATCAGGCGACGGCCATCACCGACATCGCGGTGTCGGTCGCCGACGGAGCGTACGAGCTGGACGTCCCCGTCGCTCGGACGGCGGATGGCACGCCCGTGGACGTGAAGATCACCCTGCGCGCGTCCGCCCAGGACTACCAGCCCTTCCCCTCGGGCCTGCGGACGTCGTTGCCCATCGACACGGGCAGCGCCGCCCAAGAGGAGAACGGGTGGGTGATCGAGCTCCCGCTCACGGACGTCTCGCTGATCCCGTTGCCCGACGCGGAGAAGGGGCAGCCCAGCATCACGGGGACGGTGCTCGCCGGCGACGCCTCCGGCGGCGTCCTCGTCGCGGCCGAGAGCGCAGCGCCCGCCGTCACCGCCGTGAGCGCGAAGAACGGCGCGTATACGATCTTCAACGTGCCGCCGGGGAGCTACACGGTGTCGGGGTACGCCGCCGGCGTCGCGCTCCAGCCCGTCTCCACCACCGTCGCGAGCGCGCCGGTCACGGGGGTCGACCTCACGCTCACCGACACGCCGCTCGGATCGATCTCCGGCAGCGTCCAGATCGTGAACGCCCCGGGCGGCTCGCTCACCAGCGTCGTCTTGGTGCTCGAGTCCACGTTCAACCCGAACTTCGTGCGAGGCGAGGTGCCCCGCGGGCTCCGCGCGCCGCTGAGCGGTCCGCCCAACGTGAGCGGCGCGTTCTCGATCACCGCCGTGCCGCCCGGTCGCTACGTCGTCCTGGCGGGCTTCGAGAACGACGGGCTGGTGCGCGACCCGGATCCCAACATCGGCGGCACGCAGATCGTCTTCATCGAGATGCCGAGCCCCGGCCAGGCGATCGACCTCGCGACGTCGTTCAAGATCACCGAGGCGCTCGCCGTCGTCAGCCCCGGCGCCGAAGACCCGGAGGGGGTGTCCGGGAGCCCGACCTTCGTGTGGCAGGACGACTCGAGCGAGGACTTCTACTCGGTCGTCGTCTACGACGCGTTCGGCGAGCTCGTGTGGGAGGATCCGAACGTCCCGAGCGAGAACGGCGGGAACGACGTGACCGTCGCCTACGGTGGGCCGGCGCTGCAGCCCGGGATGTACTACCAGTTCCGCGCGACGTCTTGGCGGTCCCAGGGGATGGGGCCGGCAGGCCCGATCTCACAGACGGAGGATCTCCGGGGCGTCTTCTTCATCCAGTAGACGACTCGACCGCAGCCTTCATGCTCTCCACGAGGGAGACGGCGCAGCCGGGGAAGATCCCGAACCGAATGGCGGGCTGGTGCCGCAAGAAGTACTTGGCGAGCCAGCCCACCGAGTCCACGTCGAAGGTGACCCCGGCGTGCACCTGGGTGGACCGTCCCTCTTCGACGGGCTCGAGCTCGTAGCGGATGACGAGCTTGTCGGGCTCGCCCGACACGTGGGTGAGATCCACCACCCTCTGCTCCTCGAGGGTGACCCGCGCCTTGAAGCTGAAGCCAACGGAGAAGAGCGAGAGACCGAACCGGAGCTTCACGACGACGTGGTCTCCCGCGCGGTCCGCCCGCTCCACGAGCGGGATGCGCCCCGCGAACGCGCCGACGTCCGACACGACGGGCCAGACCCGATCGACGGGCGCCCGGATGATCCGCGCGGCCACCGCCCCCAGCGATTGGCCGCGCGCGTCGTTCCGGAGCGCCACGAGGGGTCCGTCGGCGGCGAGGATCGCCGAGGTGGGGAAGCGCTGGTCGACGAGCATCGGCGTCCCTTCACCCGCCGAGGTAGGCGGCCTTGATCTCCTCGTTCTCCGCCAGCTCCTTGGCGTCGCCGCTCATGGCGATCTCGCCGGTGCGCAGGACGTACGCGCGCTTGGCGTACTTGAGCGCGAGGCGCGTGTTCTGCTCCACGAGCAGGATGGTCGTGCCGCTGGTCACGATCTGCTCGATGGCCTCGAAGATCTGCTGCACGAGCTTCGGCGCGATGCCGAGCGACGGCTCGTCGAGGAGGAGCAGGGCGGGCCGCGCCATGACGGCGCGCCCGATGGCGAGCATTTGCTGCTCGCCGCCCGACAACGTGCCCGCCTCCTGCTTCATGCGCTCCCCGAGGCGCGGGAACAGGCCCACCACGTCCTCCAGCGTCTCCGCCATGGCGCGTCGGTTCTTGTGGTTGAAGGCGCCCAGCTCCAGGTTCTCTCGGACGCTGAGGCCGCCGAAGATCGCGCGGCCCTCCGGCACGAGCGAGATCCCCGCCTCCACCACGTCCTCGGTCGACAGTCCCCCGATGTCGGCGCCGTCGTACTCGATGGTGCCCGCCGCGATCGGCAGCAGCCGCGCCACCGTCTTCAGCGTGGTCGTCTTGCCGGCGCCGTTGGCGCCGATCATCGCGACGATCTCCCCGCGCCGGACCTCCAGGTCGACGCCCTTGAGCGCCTTGATGCCGCCGTAGGCCACCTTCAGGCCCGCCACGCGGAGCAGGGGCTCGCCCGGCTTGGTCTTGGGCGCGGGTCGGGTCGGGTGGACGGTCTTCACGAGGCCGCCGCCTCCACCTGGTCGTCCGCGACCTCTTCCCCCAGGTAGGCCGCGAGCACCTTCGGGTGCTTCTTGATCTCCTCGGGCGACCCGTGGGCGATGGTCTCGCCGTGGTCGAGGACGTGGATCTCCTCGCAGACCCCCATCACGACCTGCATGTTGTGCTCGACCAGCACCACCGTCAGCTCGAACTGATCTCGGAGCCAGCGGATCTGCTCCTTCAGGCCCTCCGCCTCGCCGTAGTTCATCCCGGCCGCCGGCTCGTCGAGCAGCAGCATCTTCGGCTGCAGCATCATGGCCCGAGCGATCTCCAGCCTGCGCTGGTTGCCGTAGGAGAGCGCGGTGGACATCTCGTCCGCCATGCCGTCGAGCTTGAAGATCTCGAGCAGCTCCATCGCCTCCTTCCGCATCGCCGCCTCGTCCGAGTAGAACAGCGGGGAGCGCAGGAGCGCCGCGCCGAGGTGCGCCCGCCGACGCTTCTCGCACGCCACGAGGACGTTCTCGAGCACGGTGAGGCTCGGGAAGAGGCGGATGTTCTGGAACGTCCGTCCGATGCAGAGCCGCGCGATCTCCGCCGGCTTCTTCCGCGCGAGGCTCACGGAGCCGAACGTGATGGCGCCCTCGAAGTCGTAGACGCCGGTGACCAGGTTGAAGACGGTGGTCTTGCCCGCGCCGTTCGGCCCGATGAGCCCGAAGATGCAGCGCTCGGGCACCGTGAACGAGACGTCGCTCACGGCCTTCAGGCCCCCGAAGCGCTTCGAGACGTGGCGGAGCTCGAGGGCGCTCATGTCGGCTTCTTCTCGGTCCTCTTGGCCCGCACGATCTCGTTCTCCCCGAAGATCCCGGACGGACGCATGACCATGAGGGCGACGAGCACCGCGGCGTAGACGACCATGCGCAGGGCGTTCAGATCGAGATCCGGGTTCGCCCGGGTGAACTCCTCCACGCTGTCGAGGCGCTGGAGCTGCTCGATCATGCGGTTCGTCACGGTGATGAAGACCCCGCCCAAGACGGCGCCGCTCACGCTCCCCGAGCCCCCGAGGATGACCATCGTGATCGCGTCGAACGAGAAGAAGAAGTTGAACTGGTCCGGCTGCACCGTGGGCGTGCCGTCGCGCATGCCCGCGAGCAGGACACCCGCCACGCCGCCGCCCACGGCCGAGATGACGAACGAGGTGACCTTGTAGCTCGTCGGATCGACGCCGACGGCCGCCGCGGCGACCTCGTTCTCCCGGAGCGCGCGGAGCGCGCGGCCCCAGCCCGAGAACTTGAGCCGCCACGCGAGGATGACGCTGACGATCACGCCGCCCACGATCCAGAAGCCGCCCGCGTACTGCGCGATGCCGCGCCCCTCCGCGCCGCTGTAGCCCTGCTGGCCGCCGAGCTGACCGATGAAGTGCGAGAGGGTGCCCGGCGTCTCGCCCGGCGACGACGTCGCGATGAGCAGGCGGAAGATCTCGGCGAACCCGAGGGTGACGATCGCGAGGTAGTCGCCCTTCAGACGGAGGCTCGGCAGCCCGAGCAGGAAGCCGAAGACGGCCGCGATCAGGCCGGCCGCGATGAGCGCGGGCGGGACGATGAGGAACGAGTGCGCGAACTCGTACTCGGGCGGCGACCCCAGCGCGACGTACATCTGGCTCGACACGATCGCGCCGGTGTACGCGCCGATGCCCACGAAGCCCGCGTGGCCGATCGAGAACTGCCCGGCCATCCCGTTGATGACGTTCAGCGAGAGCGCGACGACGATGCTGACGAGGGCCTGCATGACGAGGATGCGCCACGCGGTGTCCTGGATCAGCAGCGGCAGCCCATACTCCGCCGCCACGGCGATCCCGAGGAAGAGCAGCGAGGTCGCCCCCCGCCGGATCCAGGTGGCCATCTACGCCGCGCCTCGCCCCATCTACTTGACCACCCGGAGGTACGGCGGGAGCTGCCGGCGAGGCTTGTCGCCCTCGCGGGCGGGAGGCGGCGCGCTCTTCGCGCGCTGGCTCGCCGAGACGGGCACGGCGGGCCGCGCGAGGCGCTTCGGCGAGGGCGTGCGCGGGGCGGGGGCGGGGCCGGTCCCGTGGGCGCCGCGATCCTCGGCGGCTGCGTCCAGCCGAGGCGCTCGAGGCTTGGGCCCTTGGAGGAGCTGGCTCTCGATGGGGACGTCCTCCGGCCACACCACGCCCCGCCCGTCGGCGTCACAGATGACCGCGTAGACCGCGGCGAAGGGCACCTTGCACCACGACGGGGCGCGGTTGAAGCTGAGCGTGCAGGAGAGAGCGTCCTCTCCGACGTCGAGGTCCGGGATGCGCGGCGAGAGCGCGTGACCGATCCTGAGGACGAGCTCCGCCTGCCTGGAGAAGGAGCCGGGGACCACCACTCCCTCCCGGCGCGGATCGAGGAAGATGCGGACGCTGCTCTTCTCCAAGAGATCGAGCACGACGCTCCTTTTGGGAGGCAGCTTTCGCGGCGTCGAGTCCATCGCCGACCGCCACCTTACCGGAGGCCCGGGAGAGACTAAAGGGCCGCGTCGACCGCGCTTCTTGTGGTTCAATGCGACCCGTCGCTCCCTCGCGGGGGAGCGGACCACCTCGGCGCGCGTACTAGGCGCGCTAACCCGAAGCAGCAGGAAGAACGCGATGAGCAGCCCGTACGGTCCGCAGGGTGGTTGGGGTCCTCCTCCCGGAGGCGGGGGTGGCCCGCCAGGTGGGGGTGGCGGTTGGGGTCCGCCAGGCGGCGGCGCCCCGCAGGGGCCGCCGGGCGGCCCTCCCGGCGGCGGCTGGGGCCCGCCTCAAGGCCCTCCTGGCGGGGGCGGCTGGGGCCCCCCGGGCGGGGGTCCGCCCCCGGGCCCTCCCGGCGGCGGCTGGGGACCGCCGCAGGCGTTCGGCGGTCCCCCGGGAGGCTACGGGCAGCAGGCGATGTACCACCGCCCGCCCAAGCCCTCTGGAGGCGGCGGGTGCTTGTTCATCGGGCTCGGCTTGTTCTTCCTCGTCGGTCCGCTGGTCTCCTGGATCATCTTCTCGCACCACGGCTACGGGACCGCCGCGGGGATCTCGGTGCTCCTCGCCGGGTCGCTGTGGCTCGTCGTCCTCGGCATCACGAGGATGGCGAAGAAGACGCTCCCCGTGGCCGCCCACCTCGGCATCCTCGGCGGGCTGCTCGCGCTCTTCACGGCGCTCGGCCCCACCGTGGGCACCTCGTACATCGTCAGCCACGAGAAGAGCCTCTACAAGGAGTACTCCGAGGAGTACGCGAGCCCGAGCCTCTGGGAGAAGTACCAAACCGACATCCCGGAGAAGTTTCGCAGCAAGGACTGGCGGCTCCAGTGGATGAAGTCGCGCGTCCGGGATGGCCTCCGCGGCAAGAACGCCGGCAGCCTCCGCGCCGTCGCCAACGAGTGCGCGGACGCCGAGGACAGCGAGCTGCTCTCGCCTGCACGTGAGGAGGCGGTCGCCGCCCTCACGGTGATGTACGACGAGGGCAAGAAGAAGATGTTCGCGGCGACGAAGGGCTCGAGCGAGTTCCCCGTCGACAACGCCCTCCGCGAGGCCTTCGGCGCGCTGCTCACGGACCTCGCGCGCGCGAAGGACGGCAACATCTACGTCGCCTTCGAGAACACCGCCAAGCTCGAGCCGCCGAAGGACTGGGACGGCGTGATGAAGCTCGCGCAGTCGAGCCGCCCCGGCGCGAAGGTCATCGGCCAAGGCAACGCCTTCTCGCCTACGTTCGACAAGCGGCGGCGCGCGACCTTCATGACCGCGATGAGCGAGTCGTTCGGCCAGGTCTTCGACGGCCAGCTCCTCACCTTGGTGCCGCTCGAGAAGGACGACAGCCGGAAGGGGAAGATCGTGCTCGAGGTGAAGTCCAACCTCTACCGCGAGGCGGACCTCTTCGAGTACACGAACGACGGAATCTTCGCCGGCTTCCTGTTCTCGTTCCTGGTGGATTGGAACTTCGAGCTCTTCGATCGCAAGGGCAAGTCTCTCTACAAGGCGACGCCCGCCACCAGCAAGCCGAGCGACGCGAAGTTCGACGCGGGGCCCGGCGCGCCCGACTGGGCTCCCTACAGCGTCATGATGGACTCGGCGTATTACAACTACAGCCGCGAGGTCACCGGGCGCTTCGGGCTGACGCCGCCGCCGAAGAAGGCGTTCTTCACGTACGAGGGCGCCGCGCCGCCTCCTCCCTGATCCCGAGGGACTCCTCGAGCGCTCAGCGGGAGCGCTCGAGGAGCGGGCGGAGCGCCGGGGACACGCACGCGTCGGCCGCCCGCCCGAGCTCTTCGCGCGCCCACTCGTCCTCGGCCGCGCCCAGGGCGGAGCTGGCGGCGGCGCGCGCGCGCTCGCTCGCCGCGGGGCAGGACGCGACCTCGACGAGATCCTCGAGGCCGATCGCGGCGACGCGGAAGGTGCCCTCCGCCGCGAGGAGCGAGCCCTCCGTCCGCGCCTGTCGCTCGAGCCGGGTCGCGGCGACGGGCGTCGCGCACGCGCGGTAATGGGCGAGCGCGCTGCGCAGCGTCTCGAGCAGGGCGGCGCGCAGCTCGTCGCGGGGGGCGCCGAGGAAGCTCGGCGGGAGGCGCGCGAGCAGCGAGGGGCCCGATCGCACGTGCACCTTCACCCCTCCGGGGTGATCCTCGAAGCCGACGACGTCCGAGAAGGAAACGAACCGGGTCGCGCGCCCGCACGCGATGGTGAGGCCATCCGCCCCGACTCGGACCTCGCGATCGAACGAGAGCGCTGGCGCCACGAACAGGAGCGTGGCGGAGAGCCCGGCGAGCATGAGCGCGTCGGTCAGGAGCGCCGCGCCGAGGCCGAGGACGCCGAGCGCCCCCGCCGCGGCGCCGAGCAGCAGCGAAAGGCGGAGCGGGAGCGTCGGGCCGAGCCGGACGACGCGGTCCCGCGCGTCGAGCCCCAGCGCCGCGACGATCCGCCTCCCCTCCGAGAGGTCGTGGACCGGGAGCTCACCGACCAGATCGGCGCCGCGCACGAAGCGGACCGTCGCGTCGCCCCGACCGGCGACCGCGTACGCGAAGTCCACCGCGCTCCGCGGCAAGACCAGCGCCCGATCGAGCCACACGCCGCGCCTGTCCACCCGCACGCGGGGGCCGAAGTAACCTCCGCGAGAGAGCAGACCCACCGCCAGCGAGACCCCGAGCGGGATCGAGAGCCACGCGAGGGGTCTGCCCAGGAACGCCGCGACCAGCGGCCCGAGGACGAGGCCCGCGAGCAAGCGCTGCCGAATCGGCTCGATCACGCGGAGCGCGAACGGGTGCTCGATCGGTGGAGCCGCGCGGCGGGATCCCGCTTCCATCGCCCTCCTCCATGATGTCTCGCCCGGGACGGTGCGTCCACCCGCCCCGCCGTCCGTCGCACGTCATCAGGTCGACGCACCGCGCTGCGCCGCGATGGCGAGCCCCGCCCCAGCGAGGATCACGCAGGCGCCGACGGCCTCGGTCCAAGAGGGCCCTCCGCCGAGCAGCACGAACCCGAGGGCGATGCTCCCGAGCGTCTCGCCCGGACACACGAGGGCGACGAGGGAAGGCGAGAGCGTCCGTGCCGCCTTCTGCAGCAGCGTGTGCCCAACGACCGTGGGGACGAGGCCGATGCCCGCGATCATGAGCAGGGACCACGAGGAGAGGGGCCAGAGCTGGGCCTCCTCCGTCGCGGTGAGCCAGGGGAGCGGCGCGGCCAAGACGAGCGCGGCGACGAGGTAGACCAGGGGCGCGAAGTGTTGGACCGGCAGGGCATCCCTCAGCCCGCGCGCGCACGCGACGTAGAACCCGAAGAGGAGGACCGCGCCGAGGACCAGCGCGTCCCCGAAGAGGTGGTGATCCCCCTCCCCGGCGCCACGAGACACCCACACGGCGCCGGCGGTGGCGACCAGGACGCCGACGCGCTCGAGCGGCCGTGGCGCGATGCCGAATACGATCCAGGCCGTGAGGACCACGGCCAGCGGCTCGAGCGACACCAGCGAGACCGCCGCGGGCAGGGAGGTCTCGTCGAGCCCCCACTGGAAGAGGCCGAAATGCGCCCCGAGGAGCGCGCCCGCGAGCGCTACGCCCGCGCGCTGGCGCTTCGTCAGGGCGCGGGCGCTCCGCACGAGGCCCGGCACGTCCAGCGCCGCGAGCACGATCGCGGCGATCGCCACCCTCCCGAAGGCGATGAGGAGCGGGTGCGCGGGCCGTGCGAGGCGAGCCAGGGGCGAGCTCGTCGCGAACGCGAGGCTCGCGACGAGGAGCGGCAAGGTGGCGCGGAGCCGCGACGCGTCCGGCACGCGCGTCAATCCGCGAGCACCGAAGGCGCCGCGTCGCTCATCTCCCCGACGGTCGCGTGCGCGAACGCCTCGCGCGCGGCGTTGACCCGGCCCTCGGGGCAGCGGCCGAGCGTCACCATGAGCTTCGCGAGGGCCGCCTCCGCCGTCATGTCACCCGCGCCGATGGCGCCAGCGTCGCGCGCGGCGAGGCCACCCTCGTACGCGCCCAGCGCGACCGCTCCGCGCGGACATTGGCTCACGATCACGACCGGGACGTCGAGGCCGCGGGCCGCCTCGATCACCGGCACCAGCGAGCGCTCCAGCCGCGGGACGTTGCCCGCGCCGAAGGCCTCGAACACGAGCCCCTTCACGCCCGACGCCAGCGCCCCCGAGAGGAGGCGCGGCTCCAGCCCCGGGAACATCCGCACCGCGAGGACGCGCGCCTCGATGCGCGCGTCGAAGGGGGCTGCCGGGCGCGGAGGCAAGACGTGGGGCGCGAGCTGCACCCCGAGCCCGAGCTCGGCGAGCGGCGGGCACGACGGTGACGCGAAGGCGTCCATCCCCCACGCGTCGAGCTTCGTCGAGCGGCAGCCGCGCAGCAGCTTCGAGTGGAAGACGATGCCGACCTCCGGCAGGTCGAGCGTCGCGACCTGGCAGGCGTCCACGAGGTTGGTGCGGGCGTCGGTGCGGACGGCCGACAGCGGCCGCTGCGCGCCCGTCAGCACGACCGGCCGGTCGAGCCCGGGCAGCAAGAACGCGAGCGCGCTCGCCGTGTACGCCATCGTGTCGGTGCCGTGGACGATTACGACCCCGTCGAAGGTCGCGAGCGCCTCGTGGACGGCGCCGGCGAGCTCCACCCAGTGCTCCGGCTGCATGTCGGACGAGTCGAGACGAAAGACGAGGCGCGACTCGATCTCCGCCACCTGCCGCAGCACCGGCAGCTCCGTGATCAGATCGCGCGTCACGCCCTCCGCGGTGAGCGCACCGCCCTCCGCCTGCGGGCGCATCACGAGCGTGCCGCCGGTGTGGAGCATGAGGAGCCGCTTCAAGACCGCTCGATGGTATCAGGAGGGCCCGCGGCGGGCCCGGGTCTCCAGGAGCGAGCGCGTCGATGGATCCAGCGCCGCGAGCTCGATGAGCCACTCGACCAGCTCCGGCTTCGGCCTCGCCTCGAGGAGCGCGCGGAGCGACGCGCCCTCCGGCTGCGGCGCCGAGCGCGGGCCCGCCGCGCCCGAGGGCGGCTCGGTCCCGCTCACACGCTCGATCCACGCGAGGGACACGGCGACCGCGTGCTTGCAGAAGGCCTTCTCTTGGCCCTGCGGGCAGGAGCACGTGTACGCGAGGGTGGAGTCCCCCACCCAGAGCCGCACCGCATAGAGCTCGGCGCCGCGCACGCGCCCCGTGATCGACGCGTCCTTGCGCGCGAGCTCGGTCACTCGGCCCTCCCGGACGTAGGCCTGACCGCGCGCGAAGGAGCGCTCGCCGGCGAGCTCCGCCACGGCGTCGCGGTGCAGGATGTTCGCGTCGACCCCGGCCACGAGGCGGAGCCTACCAGCTCGTCGAGTCCCGCGGAGGGGGCGCGGATGTCGTACGCTCGGCGGCGATGCACGTGGGCTTCGGCTGCATGCGCCTCTCGACCGATCCTGACGTCGACCGAGATGCGGCCGGCGAGGTGATCGTGGCGGCGATCGACGCCGGCGCGACCCTGCTCGACACCGCCCCGAGCTACGCCCTCGGCGAGGAGGGGATGCACGAGAACGAGCGCCTCGTCGCGCGAGCGATCGCGTCGCGCCCCGGCGCCGTCGTCGCGGTCTGTACGAAGGCGGGCCTCACGCGCGAGGGTGTCGCGTGGGTGCCCGACGGCCGGGCGCGTTCGGTCCGCGCGTCGGCGGACGCGAGCGCCGAGGCGCTCGGCAGGCCCCTCGACCTGCTGCTGCTCCACACCGTGGATCCGCGGACCCCGCTCGCGACCAGCGTGAGAGCCCTCGCGGAGGTCCAGGCGTCGGGCGCGGCCCGCGAGGTCGGGCTCTGCAACGTCAACGCCTCCGAGCTCGAGGAGGCGAGGCGGCACGCCGACGTCGCGGCGGTGCAGATCGCGGCGAGCCCGTGGGATCGCGCCCCGTTCGTCGGGGGTCTCGTCGCGGCGTGTCGAGCGAGCGGGATCTCGGTCTACGCGCACTCCCCGTTCGGCGGCCCGAAGCGCGCGACGAAGCTCGGCCGCGACGCCGAGATCGGGGCGCTCGCGCGAGCGCAGGGTCTCTCCCCGTGGGCTCTCGCGGGCGCTGGGCTCCCCGCCCGGGGGGTGGTCGCGCTCCCGGGCGGCCGCACCGTGGTGGACGCCTGGGGGGTGGTCCGCGCGGCCGAATCCGCGCTGTCCGACGCCGCGAGCGCGTCCCTCTCCTTGCGGGTCGGGCACACCCGGCCCACGCGCGAGGTCGAGCGCGCGGGCGACGTCGTCCTCCTCATGGGGATCCAGGCCGCCGGCAAGAGCACGCTCGTCGCCGAGTACGTGGCGCGCGGCTACGAGCGGCTGAACCGCGACGAGCGCGGCGGCACTCTGCGTGACCTTGCCCGGACCCTCGAGGATCGCGCTCGGGCCGGCGCCTCGTGCTTCGTGCTCGACAACACTTACGCGACGCGCGCGTCGCGCGCGGACGTCGTGGACGCCGCGGCGCGGAGCGGCCTCTCCGCGCGGTGCGTTTGGGTCGATACGCCGCTCGGGCGGGCCCAGGTCCAGGCGGTGGAGCGGCTGTTCGATCGCTACGGGAGGGTGCCCGCGCCCGACGAGCTCCGCGCGCTGCAGCGCAAGGATCCGGCCGCGTTCGCGCCCACCACGCAGCTCCGCTTTCGGCGCGACCTCGAGCCTCCGACCGACGCCGAGGGCTTCGTGGCGGTCGAGCGCCTGGAGCCGCCGCGCGTCGAGCCGGAGGGTCGCGTGGGCCGGGGTCTCCTGCTCGAGATCGAGGCGCTGCTGAGCCTCGCGCCCGAGGCGCTCGCGGCCGCCCTCGGCGATCGCCTCGCCGACCGGGCCCTCGTCTTCGGGTGGACGGAGGGCCAGCCGCCGAGCGGGCTGGAGGAGCGGGTCCGGGCCCTTCCTCAGCGCTCCCTCCTCGGGGAGGTCGACGTGGCCTCGTGCGCCCACCCCGGCGGCCCGCCGACGTGTTGGTGCAGGCCGCCGCTCCCCGGGCTGATCGTCCCGTGGCTGCGCGAGCGCGGCGTCGACCCCAGGATCAGCCTGCTCGTAGGTCGGCGCGCGCACGAGCCTCTGGCGGCCGCGCTCGGGGCGCGTTTCTTGGGTGTAGAGTAGTCGCGTCCTCCGCCCGGCCCCGGCGGCGCACGTCCACGCATGAGCGCTCCCACTTCTTCCCGCGGTCTCGGGCCGGCCGACGTCGGCGTCGGCGTCGCGGCCGCCGGCCTCCTCGTGGCGTGTCTGCTCCTGGGCTTCGGGTTGGACGCGGGTGAGCTCGCCTGCGAGCAGGCGGCCGCGCACCTGATCGAGTGCTGCCCAGAGCTCGACCCCACGCGGATGGACTGCTCTCAGGCGGGGGGGTGCTCCCGATCGGAGCAGGCGACGACGGTGGCCGAGGAGGAGAGCGACTGCATCCGCGACTCGAGCTGCGAGGACATCCTGGCGCGGCGGGTGTGCGAGCGCCTGGACGCGCGCATCATCGCGGCCGGAGAGGCCGGCGGACCCTCTGCGGTTCAGCTCTACGAAGCGGACTGGCTGTGCGACTGATCGGCTGCCTCGCGCTCGCCCTCTGCTGCGGCGTCGCGACGCCGGCGCGCGCCGACGATCCCCCCGCGGAAGAAGCGCCGGAGCCTGGCAGTGATCCTCCGCTCGAGCCGCTCCCCGACGAGGAGGTCCCCGAGCCAGGGAGCGACCCGCCGGCGGAGCCGGTCGAGGTGCCCGGTCCACCTGCTCCCCCGGTCGCGCCTCCCCGGAGGTCGCGCCCGCCACCGCCGCCGCCGGTGACGTTCGTGACGTCCGAGATCGACATCGACGCGCCTCGACCCTCGTCGAGCCACCTCATGACGCGGATCGCCGCGGGCGGCTCCGCCCGGAGCCTGTTCGGCTCGTACATGGTCGGCGGAGACGTCGACGCGGGGCTCGGGCTCGACACGCGTTATGGGTCTTTCTCGTTCCTGGCGGCGTTCTTCACCGGGGTGACCGAGGGTGGGTTCTTCACCCTCCACGGCGAGATCGGCTTCCACCTGGCGTGGCCCATCGGGATCGTCCGGCTGGGCCTCTCCCCGCGCGTGGGCTACCTCGACTTCGATCGCGTGACGACGGACCGACAGTTCGGCGCCTACAGCGCGGGGCTCTCGGGCATCGCGTCCGTCGACCTGATCAAGGACGCGGGCTGGTCGTTCGCGCTCGGCGCGCGGCCCGCTCTCCACGCGCTGCTCCCAGCCGCCAACGACGGGATCGGCCAGGACGCCGCGGCCGTCCTCGTGGGCGCGGGCGTGTTCGTCGAGGTGCGTTTCCGCGCCAGGGATTGATCAGGCGTGCCGTGCCGTCGCGCGCGCGCCGGTGGAAGCGCTCCGCGCCAGCCGAAGGGCCTCTCGTTCACCGACGACACCTACGTCATCGTGGCGCGCCGGCACCGACCGCGGACCGGCGGGGCAGCGACGCCGTAGGCCCCGCTGATCCGTCTCGAGGCCTGGGCCGAGCCGGCTCGACCGGTCAGGGACCCGGCTCCCCGTCCACACCCGGATCGATCGTGGCCTCCTTCTTCGCTGGAGCGCCTGCCAGCGGGACGCCGCGCTGCGGTACGTACTGCTCCTCCCCCGCCTCCAGGCGGAAGTGACGCGCGTCGATCTCCCGGAGCAGGTGCTCGGCCGCCGCCGGGCTGAGCAGGCCCTTCTGCGAGTCGGCCAAGACCGCGCGCTTCTCCTGCTGCAAGAGGTGGCGCTGGGCCGAGATGCGCTCCTCCTCCTCGAGCTCCGAGGCGGCGAGGTGCAGCTGGCGGATGGCCGCCTCCGCGCTCTCGTGCCGCTGCTCGTAGCGCTCGCGTAGCTCCGTCGCCGTCTTCGGCTGGACCGCGCCCTCGCGCACCATGTTGTCGAGGCTCGCGAGGGCAGACTTGACGGCGCGGAGCTCGCCGCGCTCGATCTCGTAGCGGTGGCGCTCCTCCTTCAGGCCCACGAGGCCCAGCAGGCGGAGCAGCGGCGTCATCGACAGGCCCTGGATCAGGATCGAGAGCACGACGACGCCGTACGTCATCGTGATGATGAGCGTCCGGTGTGGGAAGTCGGGGGCGAGGCCGAGGGCGAGCACCATGGAGAGCCCCCCCCGGAGGCCGCCCCACACGAGCACCGCGGTCCAGCTCCACGAGGTGGCCTCCTTGGTGAAGCGGAGGAACACGCTGGCCGTCCCGACCACCACGGAGCGGGCGACCATGACGATCACGAACGCGACGCCGATCGGCAGCGCGGAGTCCAGGAGCGCCTCGATGCTCACCGAGAACCCGATGAGGAGGAACACCACCGAGTTCAGCGCGAAGGCGAGGTACTCCCAGAAGGACTCGACGGCGATGCGCGTGGACGGGCTCATCCCGGTCACCGCGGCGTAGTTGCCGCAGATCATGCCGGCGCTCACGGTCGCGATCACGCCCGAGAAGTGGAACTGCTCGGCCATCACGAACGAGCCGTACGCGGCGATGGTGGTGATCGTGATCTCGATCATCGGCTCGTCGACCAGCTGGATCACCTTGGAGGCGACGAAGCCGAACGCCAGCCCGATGATGAGCCCCATGCCGACGACGCGCACGAACTCGAGCGCCGCGCCGAAGAAGCCGCCCCCGGCGGAGGTCCCGCTCACGGCCGCGAGGATCAGCGTGAAGAGCACGACCGCGGTGCCGTCGTTGAGCAGGCTCTCGCCCTCCACCATCACGGCCAGCCGCTTCGGCGCGCCCAGGCTCTTGAACAGGCCCACGACCGCGATCGGATCGGTGGCGGCGATGAGCGCGCCGAACACGAGGCCGTGTCCGAGCGTGAAGCCGTCCACGAAATGGAGCGCGTCGACGATCGGCGTGAGCAGCAGGCCCGTCAGGGTGATCGCCGCGATCACCCCCGGGACCGCGAGCGAGATGATGGTGACCTTGTTCTGGCGGAACTTGCCGAAGTCGAGGTGAAACGCCGCTTCGAACAGGAGCCCGGGCAGGAACACCGCGTAGAGCAGCTCCTTGGTGAGGTGGGGCGGCTCGAACGCGTGCGCTGCGCCGAGCGCGAGACCCGCGACGACCAGGGCCACGGTGTACGGGACGCGGAGCCAGCGCGCGATCAGCGCCACGGTCGCCGCTACGGCGAAGAGGATGACGATGATGGTCTCGAACTGCATCACGGGATCCGGGGCCTCCGTTGCGGCGCCAAGCATCGCACGACCAGCGCTCACGAGAGCAGGATCTGGCGCGTCGAGCGCCGCTCGTGGACGCGCTTGACCGGGCCGGCGGCGTCCCGGACCATGGCCCGCGGACATGCGTGCTCTCGCCGTCGCCCTCTTCGCGCTCTCGGTCGGCGCATGCTCGGGCGGGAGCTGCTCGTCGGACGAGGCCCCGGGGCCCACCGCCAGCGCCGCGCCTTCGGCGATCCCGCCGACCTCCTCGGGGCCGCCCGATCCATCGCGGGCGCGCGCAGCCGCCGCCGTCCGCGAGGGAGGCGCGCTGGCGCACGGCGTGGCCGAGGCGGCGCTCTACGTCGCGGATGAAGATCACCGCGCGGTGCGCCGCGTTCCGCTGCCCGTCCGCGCGGGCGCGCTCGGGCAGGCCTTCGAGGCACCGGGAGCTCCTGCGCAGGTGCTCCCGCTCGACGGCCGAGTGCTCGTGACGGTGCGCGATCCGGGCCTGCTCATGGTGCTCGCCCCGAACGCCGCGGGCGCGCTGGAGGAGACCGCCCGGGTGGAGCTCCCCGAGGACGCGTGGGGTCTCGCCGTCACCGCCGACGAGCGCACGGCGATCGTCACGTCGGCGTGGTCGCACCAGGTCTCGGCGGTCGATCTCACGACGGCGAAGAAGCTCTGGTCGGTGGACGTCGCGCGCGAGCCGCGCGGCGTCGTGGTGACCAAAGAGGGCGTGGCCTACGTGACGCACCTCGTGGGGGCCTCGATCACGCGGCTCGAAGGGGTTGGCGCGGAGCCGCCCAGGGCGAGATCGATCTTGCTCCCGCCCGCGCCGCTCCGCTCCCCCTCCGGCGTCACCCTCGGCGCGGCGCTCGGCTACGCGGCGGTGCTCTCGCCCGACGCCTCACGCTTGTACGTGGCGCGGCACGCGCTCGGCGCGCTCGGCGAGGACGCCTGGTTCGGCGCCGCGACCGTCGACGTGCTCCTCACCGCCAGCGGGCAGCCGCTCTCGCCGCGGCGCCACGATCGTCTCCCCTTCCTGCGCGCCGACAAGGCGCCCACCGGGTCGGAGCTCATCGTCCCGGGCAAGCCCCTCTCCCCGTTCACGCAGCCGCGCGCGCTCGCCTACCGGAAACGGACCCGGACGCTCCTGGTCGCGAGCGAGGGCGATGACCGCGTCGTCGAGCTCGACGCGGGTGGCCTGGACCCCACGCGCAGCGCGCTGCGGATGTACCAAGTGGGCGCGGAGTACGATCCGCACCTCCCCGTCGCGGCGAGCGGCGGCGCCCCCACGGGGCTCGCGCTCTCTGAGGACGAGCGCACGGCCTTCGTGTGGTGCCGGTCGACCTACGATCTGGTGAGCATCGAGCTCGAAGACTTCCCCGCCGCAGGCGCGCCCGGCGCGGCGTCGGCGGCGGGCCCCGCGCCCGCGGAGGTGGTCCACGTCGCCGACGATCCGCTCGAGGACGACGGCGCGGCCATCGGGAGGCGCCTCTTCTACAACGCGACCGACCGCATCACGAGCGGAGGCCTCGGCTGCGCGGGGTGCCACCCCGAGGGCCGCGACGACGGTCACGTCTGGCACGAGGCGAAGATCAACACGAAGGACGGCACGCACGTGAACTTCGTCGGGCACGCCAAGAACATCGCCGCCGAGGAGGGCGTGCGCGGGGTGCCGCGCAGGACGCCGATGCTCGCCGGTCGCGTGGGCGCGTCGGGGCCCTACGGCTGGCACGCGGAGAGCCCGGACCTCGCGGCTCGCCTCCGAGCAGGCTTCGCCTTGCACCGATGGGGCGGGATGCCTCCCCACCAGACGGCGAACCTCGACGCGCGCGCTGCTCGGCTCGCGCCTTTCCTCCGGAAGGGGCTCGTCCCGCCAGCCGTACCGCGCCGCGAGCTCGACGCGAGAGAGCTGCGCGGTCGAGAGCTCTTCTCGAGCGAGGCGGTCGGCTGCGCCAAGTGCCACGCGCCCGAGTCGGAGTACACCGACCGCGTCGCGTACCCGCTCGCGAAGCTGCCGCCGCCTGCCGGCTTCGACGACGAGGAGGCGCGGGCCTTCAAGACACCCTCGCTCCGGTTCCTCTCTGGGCGCGCCCCCTACCTCCACGACGGGCGCGCGACGAGCCTCGATTGGCTCATCGACAACAACCGCGACCGCATGGGCCGCACCGAGCACCTCTCGGCGGCAGACCGCGCGGCGCTCATCGCCTTCCTGAGGACCCTCTGATGTGGACCTCACGCGCGCTGCGGCTCGCCTCCGCGCTGGTGCTCGTCGCCGCCGTGCTCGCGCCGACCGCCCCCTCGGCGGCTCCGTCCGACGCGCCGGCGTCGGCCGCTTCTCCGCCGCCAGGGCCCGCGCCTTCCGCTGGGCCCTCCGGTGACGCGGCCGGCTCGCTCGAGGCGGATCCGCCCGGTCCCGAGAAGTCGCCGGTGCCGACGTCGAAGGAGTGGCTCGTGGCGACGCCCCTCGCGCTCTCGCGGGTGAGCCCGGCGGCCGCAGGGTGCGTGGCGACGCGCGTGAGGGAGTGGGTGCGCGTGCGCTGCGCGGGCAAGACGTTCGCGATCTCGCTCCTCGGGGGCTCGAACGAGGGCCTCTCGTTCTGGATCGGCCCCGAGGAGCGGGGGCAGCCCG
This sequence comes from uncultured Polyangiaceae bacterium, assembly GCA_964492175.1. Classification (GTDB taxonomy): domain Bacteria; phylum Myxococcota_A; class Polyangia; order Polyangiales; family Polyangiaceae; genus Xiheicaenibacterium. Next base: position 28,760 of record CAZBJI010000062.1, read on the forward strand.
GCGAGGTGCAGTTCCCGGTGCGGCGCGGTGACCGGCGGGTCGTGCAGCTCTGGGCGTACGGGACCGACGCGGAGGGGGGCGTCGTCCCTTCGCCCTGGCTCGTCCTGCAGGAGCAGTGGGTCGAGGGGGAATCCGCCCCCACCATCACGGTGTTATGAAGACGGTGAGCGAGGGTCGCATGGCGAATCGGTTGAGTGTGCGAGCCGGGGGGCTCACGCTGCTCTGTTGGGGCTCGGCCTGTGGCGGCGCCGACCCGCCGAAGTCGCCGCCGCCCGAGTACGTCCGGCCCGCGGTCACGGCGGACGCGACCGCCGCGCCTCCGCCGGCGTCCGCCTCGGCCGCCCCGGCTCCGAGCGCCAGCGCCTCGGTCGCCGCCGCTCCGCCGAAGCCCTCGTCGCAAGGTCGCTGCCCGGCGGGGATGGCGGAGTTCTCCGGCGGGAAGTTCAAGTCCACCTACTACCGCGTCGAGCTCGCGGTCGAGCCGTTCTGTCTCGACATGAACCTCGCCACCACCGACGAGTACACGGCGTGTGTCGCCACGAAGCAGTGCGACAAGGGCGCCGTCCACGCGTGCGACCCGTCGACCTTCGCCGTCGAGGGTCGTGGAAACCTGCCGATGATCTGCGTCGATTTCGGCCAGGCGGAGCGCTACTGCAAGGCGCAGGGCAAGCGCATCGTGAGCGATCTGGAGTGGGAGTGGGCGGCGCGCGGCGGCGACGACGCGCACCCGTACCCGTGGGGGACCGACGGACCGGCGGAGCAGCTCTGCTGGTCCGGAAAGGAGAAGCGCACGACCCCGTGCCCCGTCGGGACCTACGCGCAGGGCAAGGCGGGCGTGTTCGACCTCGCCGGCAACATCTACCAGTGGACCACCACCACGAACGACTCCACGGGCACCTTCCGCGTCGGGCGCGGCGGGAGCTGGAAGGACACCAAGCCGGAGCAGGTCGCGATCACGAACCGAGGCGGCTTCAAGAGCACGTACCGCTGCGGCTTCCTCGGGATCCGTTGCTCGACGCCCGTCCCCTCGGCGGCCGCGCCCGCCGGCCCCGCCGGGTAGCGGACCGGCTCAGGACGCGCGCCCCTCGACCGCTCGCTCCCCTGCCTCGCGCGCCTCGACGCGCTCGCGCGCCTTCGCCAGCGCCCACGCGGCTCGGAGGCCACACCGCTCGAGTCCGGGCACGGTCACGCTCGTCACGGTGTCGAGGAAGGTCGACCAGGAGAGCTCCCCGTCGGGGGCGCCGACCGCGAGCGCGGCCGAGGAGGCCTGCGGCCCCGCGAGGGCGCGCTTCATGACCGTGAGGTCGCGCTCGAAGACCGCGACGAGGTAGGCCGAGAGGCGCCTCCTCAGCTCCGCGTCCATCGCAGGGGCCACGTCCCGCAACACCCTCCAGCCGAAGCGCGCGTGGCCGACCTCGTCGGAGAGGATGCGCGTCAGGATCTCGCGGAGCGGCTCGATCGTCGCCCGCTCCCGCTCTGCGCCGATGACCGCGACCGCCAGCGTCTCGCCGCAGCAGCTCACGGAGATCACGTTGCGGAGCACCACCTCCAGCGGTCCCGCGCCGTCGTGCTGCGGGACCGGGTCCAGCGGGGGCACCGCCGAGCGCGCGACGCCCCCGAGCGCGGCGTAGACGCGGCCGGACAGGTAGCCGTGCTCGATCTCCTGGCGGGCCATGTCGGTCACCTCGCGCACCTCCTCGAAGGGGAGCCCGGCGGCCATCATCTGGGGCACGAGGCCGGCGAACACCCGGGCCGAGGCGAACTCGGCCGCCATGTGGATGCGCCAGTGCTCCTGCGCGAGGGCGAGATCGCCCGCCGAGAGGTGCTCGACGCCCGGCAGCGCGAGCGGCGCCTTGCGGACCGCCTCGCGCAGATCGAGCTCCGGTGTGGGGGAGACCGCGGGCATCACGCCGGCACCTCGGCCAGCAGCGCGTCGAAGTCGGCGGTCTGACAGGGGGGCGCCGCCGGTCCTCGCGATATCGGACCTCCCCAGCACGACCAGCCCGACGTCTGGACGGGCTCGACCTTGGGCGCGCCGGTCGTCGGTTCCCCTCGCTCGCCGCCAGGCGGGGCCGCCCCCACGTCGGCCTCGGCGGCGAACGCCATCCCCGCGCCGCCCGCCCCCACGGCCAGCGCCGCGACCTGCATGGCCATCCGGATCCCCCGCCGCTTCGTCGTCTCTCTCAGGCTCATTGTGTGACTCCTTGGTCACACTTCTAGCGAGCCCCGTACCAGGCCCGCCGTCGGTTTCCCGTCGTGCCGGCGGCGGCCTCTGGCCCCGATCCTGATGGGTCGGTGCGTGCTCTCGAGCTTGCTCCTCTGGCTCCACGATCTGCGCGTGCCCGTCTTTCCCGCCGCGCAGGCCCTCGCCCTCGTCCTGGCCGCGTGGGTGCTCCACGCCGGCCTGGTCGCGTCCGGCGCCGCGAGGAGGGCCCGCTGCGTCGCGCTGATGGTCGTCGGCTGCGTCGCCGGCTGCGCGCTCCTCGGGATCACGCTCCGTTTGCCGCGAACGCTCCTCTCGGGGAGCCACGAGCTCTTCGCACCGGGCTGGCTGATGGCCTACGGCGCCCTCCTCGGCGCCGCAGCCGGCGTCGGCGTGGCGACGCGGGGCGATCGTCCAGGTCGAGCGCGCGCCCTGGACGCGCTCGCGCCGGGGCTCGGCGTCCTGGTGCTCTTCGGGCGGATCGGGTGCTTCGCCGCGGGCTGCTGCTTCGGACACGTCTCGGAGGGCGCCCTCTCCATCGGCTACCCGGAGGGGACGCCGGCCTTCGCGCACCACGCTGCGCTGGGCTGGGGGAGCGTCCACGCGGCGGTCTCTCCTCCGGTGCTCGCCGTGCCGCTCGTCGAGGCGGGGCTCGGAGGCGTCATGTTCGCCCTCGGTCTCGCGCTGCGGCGCCGCGCGCGGCCCGGCGACGCGTTCGCCCTCGTGCTCGCCGTCTACGCGGTGGGTCGGCTCCTGCTGGAGCTGCTGCGCGCCGATCCGCGGCCGATGGCTCTGGGGTGGAGCTTGCCGCAGTGGATCGGGGTCGTCGTGCTCGCCTGGCTGCTCGCCGCCCGCCTCTGGGCGCCCGCCGGCGAGGCCGACCCCATCGCAAAATAGGCACGCAGTGCCACTTGACACTGAGTGCCAGTTTGGTACGAGTCGGGGCGAGGTCACCATGCGCATCCCGTCCCGAGGTCTGACGAAGCCCGAGATTCTGCAGCGTCTGGAGCGTGTCCGCGCGGCGGACTGGCCCTGGCGCGACGGCAAGCTCTTCGCCTACGTGTTCGAGGCAGGGGAGGAGATCGAGGAGATCGGCAAGCTCGCCTACATGGCCTACCTGAGCGAGAACGGCCTGGACCCCACGACGTTCCCGAGCCTCCTCACCATGGAGAACGACGTCGTCGACATGGCGCGGCGCCACCTCGGGGGGGACGACGCCGTCGTGGGCAACTTCACGAGCGGCGGGACGGAGTCGATCATCCTCGCGGTGAAGACGGCGCGCGACTGGTTCCGCGCGCGCCGCCCGGGCGTCCGCCCCGAGATGCTGGTGCCCGTCACGGCGCACGCGGCGTTCCACAAGGCAGCCCACTACCTGGACATCGACGTCGTCGTGACGCCGGTGGACGCGACGAGCTTCCGCGCCGACCCGGCTGCGATGCGAGCCGCCGTCACCGATCGGACGATGCTGCTCGTCGCCTCGGCCTGCTCCTACGCGCACGGCGTCGTGGATCCCGTCTCCGAGATCGCGGCCATCGCGGCAGAGCGCGGCGTGCTCTGCCATGTGGACGGCTGCATGGGGGGCTTCCTCCTGCCGTACTTCCGGCGCCTCGGCGCGCAGGTGACGCCGTTCGATCTCAGCGTCCCGGGTGTGACGTCGATCTCGATGGACCTCCACAAGTACGCCCTCTGTCCGAAGGGCGCGAGCGTGGTGCTCTACCGGGACGAGGCGCTCCGCAAGCACCAGATCTACGCGTGCTCGGAGTGGACCGGCTACACGATGATCAACAACACGATCCAGAGCTCGAAGAGCGGCGGGCCGCTGGCGGCCGCCTGGGCCGTGCTCCAGTTCGTGGGGGAGGACGGCTACCAGGAGATCGCGCGCAAGCTCCTCGCCGCGCGCGACCGGATCGTCGCCGGGATCCGGGGCGCCGAGGGCCTGCGCGTGCTCGGCGAGCCCGAGCTCAGCCTCGTCGGCTTCACCTCCGACCACGTCTCGGTGTTCGCGCTCGCCGACGAGCTGAAGTCGCGCGGCTGGCACGTCCAAGCGCAGCTCGCCCACGGCCCCTCCCCCGAGAACCTCCACATGACGATCAACCCCGGCAATACGCGGTGGATCGAGGACTTCGTCGCCGAGCTCCCGCGGGCCGTCGCCGCCGTGCGAGCCGCCGGCGGAGGGCCCGCGCCGCCGAAGGAGCTGGCGGCGCTGCTCGCGGCGCAGCTCGAGTCGGACACCACCGGCGAGGGTCTGCGCCGCGTCCTCGAGAGCGTCGTCGGCGGGAGCGGGCAGGTCCCGGGGAAGATGGCCGAGGTGAACGCCCTCCTGAACGAGCTCCCGCGCAAGGTGCAGGAGAAGCTCCTCGTCGCCTTCGTCGGCCAGATGTTCACGCCGAAGGGCGGCGCGTGACCGACGTCGCCGAGGCCTCGCTGCGGGAGCGCAAGAAGCGCGAGGTCGAGGCAGACCTCACGCGGGCGGCGATGGACCTCTTCACGCGTCACGGCTTCGACGGCGTCACCGCCGACCAGATCGCCGAGGCGGCCGGCGTGTCGCGGCGCAGCTTCTTCCGCTACTTCCCGTCGAAGGAGGACGTCTTCTTCGCCCGCCGGCGCGCCCAGGCGGAGGCGCTCGCGGCCCTGCTCGCCGCCCCTCTCCCGGGGGAGGCGGGCTTCGACACGATCCGGCGAGCGCTCCTCACCCTCGCGTCCGAGCACGTCGCCTCGCGGGCTCGCATCCTGGAGGAGCACGCGGTGCTCGCGACCGCCCCGCAGCTGATCGCGAGGGACCTCCAGTGGGATCGACACGCGGAGCGCGCGTTCGCAGCGGCGCTCGGGCGGGGGACGGCGACCGACGCGGCGACCCAGCGGCGGGTCCGTGTGTGCGCAGGCGCCATCGTGGGCGCGCTCCGCGTGGTCATCGAGGGCTGGGTCGCCCGCGGCTGCCGAGGTGATCTCGCCCGGCTGGGTGAGGAGGCGCTCGACTGGCTGGCGCCGCTCGCCCCCGAGCCGGTGGACCGGCTGGCCCGCCGCGCCCGCGACCGCGCTCGGCCGCGCTGAGCGGCCGTCCTCAGTCGTACCGCTCGGCTTCGAGCTCCGAGAGCGCCGCCCAGGCGTGCCGCCTCGCCTCGTACACGGTGTACTTCGGCGGCGGGAAGCCAGGGTCCGCGAACGCGCCCACCGCGACCGCCACGACGTCGGGCTGCGTGTCGATCTGCCAGTGGACCGTCGTGCCGCACGTGGGGCAGAAGTGGAAGGTGATCCTCCCGCCGTCGTCGCCGACGCGCACGTACGCGGTGGAGGGCCCGGCGATCGTCACCTGCGACGGAGCGAACCGCGCCTGGACGCCGAAGGCGCTCCCGGTGCGCCGCTGGCAAGCGAGGCAATGGCAGAGCCCGACCCGGACGGGCTCCCCCTCGCAGGTGACGGAGAGCCCTCCGCAGGAGCATGTCGCGCGTCTCGTGGACATCCGGAGAGCGTGCCACGGACGGGCGCTCGCGTGGGGAACCGACCGCAGCTACCCGGCTGACGCCGTCGGCCGCCGCACCCGCCGGAGCACCCACGCGACGAGGCGTTCGGCGCGGAAGAAGCTGGCGAAGGCGATGCCCGTCAGCGGATACGGAAAGAGGATCCACATGAGGAGCAGCACTCCGAGGTGGAAGGCGTAGATCCCCCCGAGGACGACCAAGGCGATCCTCCGAGAAAGGAGCGCGAGGGGTGCGCCGAGCTCGAGCACGACCGTGAGCATGGCGACCGGCGGGAAGACCCAGTCGTGCCGCACGAGCCACGCGCCCACCACCGAGTACCCATCGCCGAGGAGCACCTTGCGGAGGTTGTCGTGGGCGATGTGGTTGCGGAGGGCGTCCCCGGTCACCCAGTCGAAGCCGGAGATGCGGAGCTTCGCCACGCCGGCGAGCACGTACGCGAGGACGGTGACGACCGAGAGCGCCGTCAGCGCCACGCCGTATCGCCGCGAGGGCTCCGGCGCCTCGCGGCCTCGCGCGTCGAGGCTCCAGGCGGAGGCGGCGTCGGACACCGCGAGCACCGCCACGTGCAGGACGAACAGGTTCTCCGTGTGGAAGATCATCCCGAAGCTGTTCCGGTAGCTCGTCGCCCAGAGCAGGGCGGCGGCGTACGCGGGCGCCGTCCATCGGAACTTCCACCCGACGGCGAAGGGCACGGCGAGGGCCACGGCGGCAGCCACCACGGCGTAGACGGCCCACGGCGGCAGCGGGCCGCTGAGGATCTGCGCGGGCCCGACCGGCGCGAACTCCGCTGCCTTCCTGTGAGCGACGCTCGCGAGCGCCGGCGCGCGCGCGAGCACGTAGACCGCGACGAACGCGCCGACGAGCAGCCGCACCGCGGCCAGCCGCTCGGCAGGCGCGCGGGGTCGGACGACCTCGTCGATGCGCTCGAGGATGCTCATGTCGTCAGCGTGGGATCTCGCAGCGGGCGTGCGTGCGCAGGACGACGGGCCGCTGGTCGCCGTCGACGAAGTACCGGAGCGAGTCGTGGGACACGGTGCGGATCACCACGTGCGTCGCGCCGCCGAGCTCCGGCCCGCGCGCGGCGCGCGCGGCGACCTCCGCGCAGAGCTCCTGCTGCCGGCCGCCGCGGACCGCGCGGCTGAGGGTGGCGCGCGCCTGGAGCACCTCGTCCGTGCCGAGGTAGCGCGGTCCGAGGGGGATCGGCTCGCCCGTTCCCGCGGCGACCGCCTGCTCCAGCGTCGTCTTCGTGTCCTTCTTCGTCGCGAACATCGGGTAGGTGGAGAGGGGGAAGCCGTCCTTCGGCGCCTTCGCCAGCGCGGGAGAGACCACCACGCCGGCGAGCGCCGCGACGAGGGCGTAGTGGACCCATCTGGAGCCGTCGCGCATCGGCGGGCATGCTAGTACGTGCGGCGTGGATCGGCGAATCGTGATCGGGCTGCTCGTCGGAGGCGTGGGCGCCGTGACGTACGGGCTGTTCTTCATGTCCAGCGACGAGGAAGAGATCCGCGAGCTCTGCGCCCGGCTCGAGGCCGCGCTCACGTTCAGCGACGGCGCCAACCCGGCGTTCTTGGCCATCGAGATCAAGGATCGGCTCAAGGACGTGTTCGGCCCCGGCGCGACGATCGTCGTTCCGGAGGCGGGCGCCGGGCCGCTCCAGGTGCCCGAGCTCGTCGCCGGCGCGGTCCAGTTCGCCGGGCGGTACAAGAGCGCCGTGGTCGATCTGGACGACGTGCGCATCTCGGGCCTCACCGACAGCGCCGCCACGGTGGACTGCCGCGCCGTCGCCACAGGGTTCGATTTCGCAGGCGCCCCCCGGCGCCACGAGCGGCAGGTCCGCATGGATGTGGCGAAGGTCGACGGGGACTGGCGGATCATGCGCGTCGTCGCGGCGCCGAGCCCGGAGCCAGCTCCCGCCCCGTGACGCCGCGCCATGTAAGGATCTGTCAGGTGAGCGTGGGGGCCAGGCGGGGTAGGGGATCCGGATGCTCCGCCGCCCGGGTACCATGAGGATCATGACGAAGCTCGGCTGGGGTCCGGCGTTCGCGGCGGCGCTCGCGGTGGCCGGCTGTGACGACGGCGCGGAGACCGGCGTTGGGGGAGGCGGCGCGGGGCCGGCGACCCAGAGCTCCGCCGACTCGACCGCGACCGTGGGCGGCTCCGGCGGGGGGCCGCCGCCGGCGTGCGGGACCGCGGAGGGAGAGCTCCCCGCGGGGCTCGAGACGCTGCTGTGGGACGACGGCGCCGCCGAGACGAACGTCCGAGAGCAGAGCTTCGCGATCGACGTCGACGGCGACGGGAGCGACGACTTCGTCCTCAACGAGGAGCCGCTCCACGAGGCGGTGCGGTTCGAGCTCGATCACCCGGCGCGCGTGCACGGCTTCTCGATCCACTGGGGCGGGCTGCCCCCCGACGCCGCCCCCGACACCCTGCTCGAGGCGGGTCTCTACGCCGACTTCGGGCACAACGGCTTCGACTTCTGGGCGCCCGACCCGCTCTGGACGGGCTCGCGGTGCCTCGAGCACGCCGACGCGGACGGTTGGACCACCTACGTCTTCGACGCGCCCATCGAGGTGACGCACCCGGGGCTCGTCTACGTCGCGCACCGCGCCGAGCCGGGGACCCCGGTGTTCGACTTCGACGGCTCGACGCTCGGCGACGGGACGTGCGGCGCGTGGGACGAGTGCCACTCCGCGCTCAACCTGCCCGAGGCGCAGACCAACGTGTACTTCAACGGGCTCTCGTTCCCGTTCCAGTACGACTACCTCGTCCGCCTCCACGTCGAATACACGGACGATCTGACGCCGGCCGAGCGGTTCTTCCAGCCGGCCGACTTCACCGAGACGGCGCACGCGTCCTTCGGCGACTACGACAACGACGGGTACGACGACCTGCTCACGGACGGTCCCAAGCTCTGGAGGAACCAGGGCGACGGCACGTTCGTCGACGTGACCGCCGCCAGCGGGATCACGGCGCTCGGCGTGTGGGGCCAGGGCGGCGTCTTCGGGGACTACGACAACGACGGCTGCTTGGACGCGTTCATCTACGCCGAGGCGTACAACGTCCCCGACGCGCTCCTGCGGTCGAACTGCGACGGGACGTTCTCCGACGCCACGGCGGCCGCGCAGATCGTCGACGACCAGTCCTACGAGGCGTGCAACGCGCCCGGGGTCAACACCCGCTCTCCGACGGCCGCGGCGGCGTGGGTGGACCTCGACGCGGACGGGCTCCTCGACCTCTACCTCTCGAACTTCATCTGCTGGGACAACGGCAACTCCTACGTCGACACCGTGTGGCACAACCTGGGCGGCGGCGTCTTCGAGGAGTGGAGCGAGCAGAACGGGTTCTCCAGCTTGAAGCTCTCGAGCCGGGGCGCGAGCCCCATCGACGCCGATCGGGACGGCGACGTGGACATCCTCGTGAACACCTACCGGCTCCACAAGGACCTCTACTTCCGCAACACGGGCACCGGCTCGGTGCAGGAGGTGGCCGCGACCGTCGGGCTGACGGGCAAGCAGGACGGACCCTACTACGGCCACACGATCGGCCTGGCCTGGGGAGACCTCGACAACGACCTCGACTTCGACGTCGTCGCGGCGAACCTGGCGCACCCTCGCTTCTTCGACTTCTCCGCGAAGACCGAGGTGCTCCTCCAGAACGCCAACGGCAACTTCGCGGACCTCCAGGGCGACTGGAGCGTGCCCGCGGGCGCGGCCGGCCTGCGCTATCAGGAGACGCACTCGGTGCCGGTGCTCGCGGACTTCGACGCCGACGGCAACCTGGATCTGGTGATCACGGCGGTGTATCCGGGGCGTCCCACCGACTTCTACTGGGGCAATGGGGACGGTACCTTCACGCTCGACGCGTACCACGCCGGCATCACCACCGAGAACGGCTGGGGCGCCGTCGCGGCGGACATCGATCTCGACGGCGACGTGGACCTCTTCGCGCATCGCCCGTTCGTGAACGAGCTGCCCGCGGCGGGCCACTGGCTCCAGGTCAAGGTCGTCGGCAACGTCGCGGCGAACCGCGCCGCGATCGGCTCGACGGTGCTCGTCACGGCGGGAGGACAGACCCGCATGCGGCACGTCCAGGGCGGCACCGGCAAGGGCGGGCAGGACTCGCTCTACCTGCACTTCGGCCTCGGCAGCGCGCCCACCGTCGACGAGATCGTCGTCGTGTTCCCGGGCGGCCTGGAGATCACGTACGCCGGGCCCTTCTCGGCCGATCAGCGCGTGTGGGTCTACGAGGACGGGACGACGGCGCTCGGCTGGTCGAACCCCAACTGAGGGCTCACCCGTCGCGGAGCGCGAGCCTGCGCGTCGCGCGCGCGGCCAGATCCTCGATCTCGCGTACGGCCGCGCCGAGGTGCACGCTGGGTGGCGGCGCCTCGCGAGGCGAGAGCCCGAAGTGGTGTGCGAGCGCCTCGGTCAGCCGATCGATGGAGTGCCGGCGGCCGGTCTCCTCGGCGACGGGGAAGCCGAGCAGCGACGAGCCGTCGGCGCGGACCTCCACGCCGACGGTGGGCTGGTGCACGAGGACGTCGAACGTCACGCCGTCCCCTCCGCTGCCGATGAGGAGGTGATCGCGGACCAGGCGCTCGTGGTCGTCGAACTCCACCGCCCCCGGCGCGTTGGTGTGCTCGTCGCGGGTCACGTTCCGTACGAGCACACGCCGCGCGGAGGACTCGGCGACTGCGCGCGCCACGTTGGCGGTGGTGAGCACCGCGAGCGTCGACCCGACGAAGCTCCCCGGCCCGAAGAACGCGACGTCGGCGTCGGCGATGACCTCGAGCGCGGCGTCGGTCGCGCTCTCCGGGCCGTGCACCGCGGCGACGAGGGCCCGGCCGGCGACGGCCTCGATGCGCGACTCCCCGGCGATCTGGCCGTGCTCGAGGTCGAAGACGGCGAGCGTGCCGGGCGTGTCCGCCACGGGCAGGACCCGCCCCACGGCGGCCAGCAGCAGGCCGAGGCGCGCCGCGGCGCGGGTGAGCGAGCCGAGCTCGAGCGTGAGCTCCGCGAGCGCGAGGTTGCCGATGCACCGCGTCGCCGAGCCGCGCGCCGGGACGCGCCGCTCGACGAGCTCGGCGGCGGCGCGGTTCTGCGCCAAGCTG
>CAZBJI010000063.1:0-39445 GCA_964492175.1 uncultured Polyangiaceae bacterium
TCGAGGAGGGAGCCCAGAGAGGCGGCATCAGGAGGTTCCTCCCATCCCCCTCGCCACGTCGCGGGGGTGGGAGGAACCGATCGAAATCTGTGGGGCGAGGTACTAGCCTCGCCCGCCGATGCAGAGCGCACGTCGAGCCTGGGCGCTCCTCACGGCCGGGCTGGTCGTCGCGGCGGTCTGGTCCGTCTCGGTGGGGGCGCTCGACATCTCGTGGAGCACGTCCGCCAGCGTGCTCCTGCTCGAGCCGCTGGGGCTCGGCGGCGCCGGCGCGCGCGACGTCGAGCGCACGGTGCTCCTCTCTCTGCGCGCGCCGCGGGTCGTCCTCGCCGCGCTCGTGGGCGCCGCGCTCGGCTCGGGTGGCGCCGCCATCCAAGGCCTCTTCCGGAACCCGCTCGCCGACCCGGGCCTCGTCGGGATCTCGGCGGGCGCCTCGCTCGGCGCCGCGCTGGCGATCGTCCTCGGCGGGGGAGTGCTCGCTTCGCTCCCCGGGTGGGCGCGGCCGGCGCTCTTGCCCGTGGCGTCGTTCGCGGGTGGCGCCCTCGCGACGGCGGTGGTGCTGCGGCTCGGCCGGGGCCTCCGCGGCAAGGCGGCGACCGCGACCGTGCTGCTCGCCGGCGTGGCGGTGAACGCGATGGTCGGCGCGCTCGTCGGCCTCCTCTCGCAGGTCGCGGACGACGCGGAGCTGCGCGACCTCGTCTTCTGGACGATGGGGGGCCTCGGGCGCGCTTCCTGGACCGTGGTCGCCTTCACCGCGCCATGGATCCTGCTCGCCGTCTTCGGCCTCCCGCGCCTCGGCCGGACGCTCGATCTGCTCGCGCTCGGCGAGCGGGACGCGACGTACCTCGGGGTGGACGTCCCGCGCATGCAGCGCCTCATCGTCGCCGCGGTGGCCATCAGCGTCGGCGCCGCGGTGGCCGCGGCTGGCCTCATCGGCTTCGTCGGGCTCGTCATCCCGCATCTCGCGCGCATCCTCGTCGGCGCGCGGCACCGCTCGAGCATCGCGCTCTCCGCGCTCGCCGGGGCCGCGCTCCTCGTCGCGGCCGACGGCGTGTCGCGCACCGTGGTCGCGCCCGCGGAGCTCCCGGTGGGGCTGTTCACGGCGGCCCTCGGGGCGCCGTTCTTCCTCTACCTGCTCCGCAAGGAGACGGCGTCCTGATGCTGCGCGCGGAGTCGATCGAGGTGGTCCTCGGGGGCCTGACGATCCTGAGCGACGTGAGCGCCGAGGTCCGACCGGGTGAGGTCCTCGGCGTCATCGGGCCGAACGGCGCGGGCAAGTCGACGCTCCTGCGCGCGCTGGCCGGGGAGGTCGCCCCGACCCGCGGCGCCGGCACGCTCGGCGGCCGGGACGTCGCGGGCCTCTCGCACGCGGATCTCGCCCGAGCGCGCGCGGTGCTGTCGCAGCGCGCCGAGGTCGCGTTCGACTTCGCGGCGCTGGACGTCGTGCTGTGGGGCCGCGCCCCCCACGCGCCGTTCGAGACGCCCCGGTGCAGGAGGATCGCGGAGGCCGCCCTGGCGGCCGTCGGCCTCGCCGACCGCGCGGCGGCCGTGGTGTCGCGGCTCTCGGGGGGGGAGCAGCAGCGCGTCCACCTCGCGAGAGGCCTCGCCCAGATCGGCTTCGGCGACGGCGACGCGCCGAGGCCCCGCGAGCGCTACCTCCTGCTCGACGAGCCCACGGCGAGCCTCGATCCGGCGCATCAGCAGTCGACCCTCGCGCTGCTGCGCGACGTGGCCAGGGGCGGCGTCGGCGTGCTCGTGGTGCTCCACGACGTGTCGCTTGCGGCGTGGGCCTGTGATCGGCTGCTCGCGCTCGCGGACGGGCACGCCGTCGCCTCCGGGGCGCCGCGGGAGGTGCTCACCGCCACCTTCTTCCGCGAGGTGTTCGACGTGGAGGCCGCCGTGGACGACTCGCCGTGGGATCCCGCGGTGCCGCGGGTGACCTTCCGCCCCGCCACGGAGCGCTGAGTCTGGGTTGCGACGGCCCCGCGGCGCCGTTAAGGAGCCTCATGCTCCGCCGCTCGTTCCTCCTCCTCGCTTCGATCGGATCTGCGTGCGAGGCCCCCGCAGACAGATCGTCGAGCCCATCGCCGGCGGCCCCGTCTCCTGGCGCCTCGGCGGAGCCAGCGGCGTCCGTGACGCTCGCGCTGGGGGAGCCGGTGGATCCGTCCTTCCTCGGCTGCAGCGCGTGAGGCAAGAAGCCGCCCGCCGGTTCGGCGGTCAAGGGTCAGCCGGGGGTTCGGGAAGGGGAGGCGACCTACTGCGCCGTGAGCGGCGCCGTGTTCGTGGTGCAGGCCGACAGCCCGAGCGAGCGGGTGGGGGACCGCACCTACTACTTCTGTTGCGGGAGCTGCCAGGCATACTTCCGGAAGCACCGCGACGAGGTGCTGGCGAAGCGCGGCTGGAGCTGACCGCGTGACGGGCCGGCCGAGCGACGGCGGCATCGAGGTCCGCGGCGCCACGAAGCGGTTCGGCGATCGCGTCGTCCTCGAGGACGTGGACCTGACGGTCGAGTCCGGGACGATCACGGTGCTCGTCGGGCCGAGCGGCTGCGGGAAGTCGACGCTCCTCCGGCTCGTGAACGGCCTCGTGGTGCCGGACCGCGGCACGGTGCGCTGCGGCGGCGTCGCGGTGACGCCCGAGAGCAGCCGGGACGTGCGGCTCGCCATGGGGTACGTCATCCAGGAGGGCGGGCTGTTTCCTCACCTCTCCGCGCGCGACAACGTCGCGCTCATGGCGCGAGAGCTCGCGTGGGAGCCCGGCCGGGTGCGCGACCGCGTCGAGGAGCTCACGCGCCTGGTGCGGCTGTCGGGGGACCTCCTCGACCGCTTCCCGGGGCAGCTCTCGGGCGGTCAGCGGCAGCGCGTCAGCATCATGCGGGCGCTCATGCTCGAGCCGCGCGTGGTGCTGCTGGACGAGCCGCTCGGCGCGCTCGATCCGATCGTCCGCGTGGAGCTCCAGAACGAGCTGAAGGACGTCTTCCGCGCGGTCGGCGCCACGGTCCTGATGGTCACGCACGACATGGCCGAGGCGTGCTTCTTCGGCGACCTCGTCGCGGTGCTGAACGCGGGCCGGATCCATTTCGAGGGCTCGCCTGGCGGCCTCCTCGCCGAGCAGGACCCCTACGTCCGCAAGCTCGTCCGGTCTCACAGGGATCTCGAGGCGGCGTCGTGAGCCGCTGGCTCGCCGCGCTCCTCACGTGCCTCGCGGCGCTCGGCCTGGCGCGCGCGGCGGGCGCGGAGCCGGTGAAGGTGGGCTCGAAGGCGTTCACCGAGTCGGTGATCCTGGGCGAGATCACGGGCGGCCTCGTCCGGAGCGCCGGCGCCGACGTCGACCATCGCGCGCAGCTCGGAGGGACGCGTGTCCTCTGGCAGGCGCTGCTCTCCGGTGAGCTCGACGTCTACCCCGAGTACACGGGGACGATCGTGCAGGAGATCCTCGGCGGACGGGAGGTCACGTCGCTCGAGGAGGCGCTCCTGGCGGAGGGCGTGCTCATGACCGCCCCTCTCGGGTTCGACAACACCTACGCCCTCGGCATGACCAAGAAGCGCGCGGCCGAGCTCGGCGCCTCGGTCATCTCGGACCTCGCGAAGCACCCGGGCGTCGCGCTCGGCTTCAGCACCGAGTTCATGGAGCGCGGAGACGGCTGGCCGGCCCTCCGCGACAGGTACGGCCTCGGGCGCGCCGCCGCGCGCGGCTTGGACCACGATCTCGCGTACCGCGGCCTCTTGGCGGGGGACATCGACGTGGTCGACCTCTACGCCACGGACGCCGAGATCCGCTTCTACGATCTCCAAGTCCTCCGGGACGATCTGCGCCACTTCCCGAGCTACCAGGCGCTCCTCCTCTACCGCAGAGACCTCGGGGATCGCCACCCCGGCGTGGTCGCGGCCCTCCGGCGCCTCGAGGGCGCGATCGACGCGCCGCGCATGACGGCGATGAACGCTGCCGTGAAGCTCGACGGGCGCCCCGAGGCCGCGGTCGCGGCGGAGTTCCTGGCCACGGAGCTGCGGCTGAACGTCGAGGTCAAGACGGAGTCGTTGGCCTCACGGCTGCTCCGCGCGACGAAAGAGCACCTCGCGCTCGTGCTCATCGCGATCGTGCTCTCCATCCTCATCGCCGTTCCGATCGGCGTCGTCGCTGCGAAGCTCCCGAGGCTCGGGCGCGGCCTGCTCGGGATCGTCGGGATCCTGCAGACCATCCCCTCGCTGGCCCTGCTGGTGGTGCTCATCCCGGTGCTCGGCCTGGGAGAGCGGACCGCGATCGCGGCGCTCGTCATCTACGGCCTGCTCCCGATCGTCCGCAGCACCCACACGGGCTTGACGACGATCCCGAAGCCTCTCGTGGAGTCGGCCCTCGCCTTGGGGCTGACCCCCTGGGCGCGCCTGCGCCGCGTGGAGCTCCCCCTCGCGCTCCCCGCGGTCCTCTCGGGGATGCAGACCTCGGCGGTGGTCGCAGTCGGCACGGCGACCCTCGGGGCTCTCATCGGCGCCGGCGGGTACGGCCAGGCCATCCTCACGGGCGTGCGCCTCGCGCGGACGTCGCTCATCCTGGAGGGGGCGATCCCGGCGGCGGCGCTCGCGCTCGTGATCCAGGGCGTGTTCGAGGTGATCGAGCGCGTGGCGGTCCCGCCCGGGATCCGCGCCTGACGCGCCGGGCTGGCGCTTTGACAGGTCGGTGCGCGCGCGCCATCCTCCCGCGCGATGAAGACCCCCCTCGCGTGCTGCCTCCTGCTCCTGGCCGCGTCCGCTTGCAGCGACCCTGCCGGCGACGCGCCGAAGGCCGTCACCGAGCCCGCGAGCGCGAGCTCCGCGAAGCCGTCCGGCTCGAGCGGCGCGGCCGAGAGCCCGCGCGGCGGCCCCCTCGAGGTGCCCGCGAAGCCGGACGGCGCGCTCGCGCTCGGTCCCGAGACGAGCAGCGTGGAGTTCGTCGGCGCCAAGGTCACGGGCCGTCACGAGGGGAAGTTCGAGCGCTTCTCCGGCTGGGTCTCGGTCCCGGATGGCAAGATCACGGCGGGGCGCGTGGTCGTCGAGATCGAGGTCGCCAGCGCCAAGACCGACTCGGAGAAGCTCGACAAGCACCTGAGGAGCGATCACTTCTTCGACGCCGACAAGCACCCCAAGGCTACCTTCGTCTCGAGGTCGATCGAGGAGAGCTCGGCCGACGGCGCGACACACACGGTCCGAGGCAGCCTGAGTCTGCGCGGCGTCGTCCGGGAGATCTCGTTCCCCGCCAAGATCTCGGCGTCGGGCGGCGAGGTCACGGCGGAGGCCCGCTTCTCGATCAACCGCAAGGACTTCGACGTGAGCTACCCCGGCAAGGTGGACGACCTCATCCGGGACGACGTCCTGCTGACGCTGAAGATCGTCGCGAAGCGCTGAGCCCGGCCGCCGCGCCCCGCGCGCCGGCTCGACTTCGCGGCGCGCGCCGGCTAGGGTGATGCACTCGAGTTGCAACAGCAACCCTCGTGCCCATGCTCCTCGCCAGCCTCACCGCCGTGCTCAGCGCGCTCGTCGGGGCGCTGCTGGGCCGCGCCGGCGTCGGCAAGGCCCTCGGCGCCATCCGCGCCCTCGCGCTCGGCGCGAGCCTCGCCACGGTCTTCGGCGTGCTCCTGCCCGAGGCGGTCGTCGAGGTGGGCGCCGCGGCGCTCGCGCCGTTCCTGGGGGGCGCGCTCCTGCCGGGGATCGTCGAGCGGGCCGGCAAGCACGTCACGGCGGCCGACGGCCACAGGCTGGCGCTCGAGCTGAGCTACGGCGGCCTCGTGCTGCACCAGCTCGGCGACGGGCTCGCGATGGGGGCCCTCGGCGCGCCGGGCGCGGAGCACGCCCACCCGAGCGTCCTCGTCGCGGTGTTCGGTCACACGGTGCCCATCGTGGCCGCGGTCTTCATCGCGTTCGCGACGGCGGGGGGCCGGCTCGTCGCGTGGAGACGCGTCGGCGTGCTCGGGGCAGCGGCCCTCGTGGGCGTCGCCGTCACCGCGGTGCCCTCGGCGGCGAGCCTGGTGAGCGCGCACCACGGCTGGGTCGAAGCGGCCGCGGGAGGGCTCCTCCTCCACGTCGTGCTCCACGACGTCGAGGCGGCGCCCGCCGCGACGCCGGTCACGCGCGCGATCGAGCTCGTCTGCTTCGGCGTAGGCGCCGCGATCCCGGCCCTCGTCGGGCACCCCGAGCACCGGCCGAGCTCCATGTCGGCGGGCCTGGTCGAGCTCGCGCTCGCGGCCGCGCCGGCGCTCGCGGTCGGCGTCGCGGTCGCCGCGGCCGTCTCCGCGCGCCGGGGGGCCGGGTACCTCGCGCGGCTCGACCCCTTGCTACCCCGGGTCTTGCCTCTCGCGCTCCTCGGCGCCGTGGTCCTTCTCGCCGTCCCGGCCCTCGAGGCGGGGGGCCCATGGGCAGCCTTGCTCGCGGCCGCGGCGATCGCCGTGGCCGCGTTCGTCGTCAACCGCGAGGTGGGGGGGCTCGGCGCCCTCGCGCGCGCAGTGGTCGTGTTCGCCGGGGCGACGGCGGTGCCCTTCGCCCTCGGGCGCGTGGGGATCGACCCGACGTGGTTCGGCGCGGGCGCCATCGCCGCGCTGGCGGCCGTGGCGCTGCGCGTGTGCCTGATCCACGGCGTGCGCGCCCTCTTCGGCGCGCTCCTGCCGCTCCACCACCACGCGTCAACCGGAGAGCACGATCAGCTTCGGCGCACAGAGATCGCGGACGCCTAGGCGCAGGCCAGCGAGGCCCAGGCCGGACTCGCGTCGCCCCCCGAACGGCATCCAATCGGCCCGGAACGCGGTGTGATCGTTGACGAGCACCGCGGAGGCGGCGAGGCCTCGCGCTGCGCGGAGCGCCCGGCCGACGTCGCGCGTGAAGATCGCCGCCTGGAACGCCCACGGGAGGGCGTTCGCCCGCGCGACCGCGTCGTCGAGATCCTCGAACGAAGCGACCGACACGACCGGTCCGAACACCTCGTCCCGCCACACCCTGACGTCCTCGGGCACCCCGGTGAGCACCGCGGGGGCGAGCGTCTGCCGCCCGCGCCGGTCGCCGCCGGCGAGCACCGCCGCGCCCCGATCCCGGGCCTCCGAGAGCCAAGCCTCCACGCGCGGCAGCTCGCGCGCCCGGATGAGCGGCCCTACCTGCGTCTCGGGGTCCTCGGGATCACCCACGCGGAGCTTCGCGGCCGCCGCGGCCAGGGCCTCGGCGAACGATCCCGCCAAGGAGGCGTGGGCGAGCACGCGCTGTACGCTCACGCACACCTGCCCCGCGTGGTAGAAGCCGCCCTTCGCGACGAGCGTGACGGCCCTCTCGACGTCTGCCCCCTCGTCCACCAGCACGGGCGCCGAGCCGCCGTGCTCCAGACCGACGCGGGTCCCCGGCGCCACCCGCGACCGGAGGTGCCAGCCCACCCGCGCGCTCCCGATGAACGAGAGGTACGCGACGCGCGGATCCGTCGCGAGGCGCTCGGCGCGCGCGTCCTCGCAGAGCAGCACCTGGCCCCACCCCGGCGGCAGACCCGCCTCCTCGAGCAGGGCGACGAGCGCGCGGCACGAGAGCGGCGTCTCGAGCGCGGGCTTCACGATCACCGGGCAGCCAGCGGCGATGGCCGCGCCCACCTGGTGCACGATCAGGTTGAGCGGATGGTTGAACGCGCTGATCGCCACCACGACACCGATCGGCTCCAGCGTCGTGAACGCCAGGCGGCCGTCGGTCGCTCCGCCGAGGTCCATGGGGACCTCTTCTCCGGCGAGCCGCGCGACCTCCCCGGCCAGGTACTCGAGGCCCCCGGCGGCGCGGGCGACCTCCACGCGGGCGTCGAGGAGGGGCTTGCCGCCCTCGCGGGCGATGCGGAGCGCGAAGGCGTCGGCGCGCTCGGCGAGCAGCCGGCCCGCTCCGCGCAGGGCGCGCGCTCGGAGCTCGCGCGCGAGCCCGCGCCCCGACGAGGCGAGCGCGCTCGCGGACGCGAGGGCTCGCTCGAGCTCAGCGTCCCCGTCGAGGGGCAGCTCCTCGAGGAGATCTCCCGAGTGGGGTGAGCGGACCGAGAGCGCCCCTGCATCCGTCGAACGTGCGGCCATCACAGCTCCTCTCCCGAGGAGTAGCCTCGTCGCGCGCCGTGGCTCAAGCCCGCCGCGCAAGTCCCTTGCGGATCCGGCCGCGGGCGGCGATCCTCGCGAGCCCATGAGCTCCAAGCTCAAGATCGCGATCAACACGGGCGGCGGTGACGCGCCCGGCCTCAACGCCGTCATCCGCGCGGCGACCCTCGCAGCGATCGACCTCGGGTGGGAGGTGTGGGGCATCAAGCACGGCTACCGGGGTGTCTTCGAGCCGGGCGGCATGATCCACCTGGATCGCGACGCGGTGCGCGGCATCGGCCACCTCGGCGGCACCATCCTCGGCACCGCGAACCGCGGGGACCCGTTTCACTACCCGACGAAGAACCCCGAGACGGGGCAGCTCGAGCCGGTGGACCGGTCGGCCGAGCTCGTCGAGCGCTTTCGCGAGGCCGGCTTCGACGCCCTGGTCGCCATCGGAGGCGATGGATCGCTGACGATCGCCTCCAAGCTCCTCGCGCTCGGGCTCCCGCGGGTGGTCGGGGTCCCCAAGACGATCGACAACGACGTCGCGGGCACCGACGTGACGTTCGGCTTCGACACCGCGGTGTCGATCGCGACCGAGGCGATCGACAGGCTCCACACCACGACCGAGGCGCACGAGCGCGTCATGGTGGTCGAGGTGATGGGGCGCCACGCGGGCTGGATCGGGATCGCCGCGGGCCTGGCCGGCGGCGCGGACGCCGTGCTCATCCCGGAGATCCCGTTCAGCGTCGAGCGCGTCGCCGAGAAGATCTTGCAGCGCGAGCGCCGCGGTCGCCGCTTCTCGATGGTGGTGGTCTCCGAAGGCGCCAAGCCGCTCGGCGGAGAGGTCGCGACGAAGTCCGAGGGGGACCAGTTCCGCCGCGCGACCGTGCTCGGCGGCATCGGCGAGCGGCTCGCGAAGGAGCTCGCTCCGCTCACCGGCAAGGAGACCCGGTGCATGGTGCTCGGGCACTTGCAGCGCGGCGGCGGACCGTCGAGCGCCGATCGCGTCCTTGCGCTGCGCTTCGGCACCGCGGCGATCGCGAGGCTGGCCGCTGGCACCGACAGCGGGATGGTGGCCGTGCGCCAAGAAGACGTCACGCTCGTGCCGCTCGCGGAGGCGGCTGGGCGCACGCGCGTCGTGCCCACGGACCGCGGGATCGTCGTCACCGCGCGGCGAATCGGCATCTGCTTGGGCGACGAGCCCGCGGGCACGTTCGCCGGATGACGACGCCCAACCGCTGGGCATACCAGCAGTTTGACCGATGAGCCAATCGGCCGATATCGTGGTGCCCCCCCGCCCTTCGGCCCCAAGAACATGACCAAGGTCCTCGTCTTCGAGAGTGATGCCGCCTTCGCAGGCGAGCTTCGGACGGAGCTCGCCCGTCTCGGATGCAACGTGCAGGTGGTCGACGACGGCAACGTCGGCCTCGCGGCCGCCGCTGGCGACCCACCCAACCTCATCCTGCTCTCGATCGAGCTGCCCCGGATGAACGGCTTCTCCGTCTGCAACAAGCTGAAGAAGGACCCGCAGCTCAAGGACGTGCCGCTCATCATCATGTCGAGCGAGTCGAGCGACGACACGTTCGAGCAACACAAGAAGCTGCGCACCCGCGCCGAGGACTACGTCCACAAGCCGATCGCCCTCGGCGAGCTCCTCGTCCACATCCGCCGGCTCGTCCCGGTCGGGAACGGCTCCGACGACGCGGAGGAGCCGATCTTCATCGATGACGCCATCGAGCTCGTCGAAGAGGAGGAGGTCCAAGGGACCCGCCCGCCGCCGCCGCCCCCGCCGAAGGCCGCGTCCCTCCCACCCGCTCGCCCTCAGAGCGTCGCCCCGCCGGCGCGGCCGCCGAGCGTGGCCCCCCCACCCGAGGTCCCGATCAAGGCCGACGAGGAGATCGACGACTTCATCGGGGACGCGTTCGGGCGCCTGCTCGGCGACGACGACGACAAGCCAGAGGAGGCGCCCGCGGCGGCGACGACCGCGGCCGCTCCGCCGCCCGAGCCGGAGCCGGAGCCGGCGCCGAAGGTGCCTTCGGTCCGACCCCCTCCCGCGGCGAAGGTGCCGTCGGTCGCTCCGGCGGGCGCGGGCCCGACCGCCGAAGAGCTCGACGCGCTCCGCGGGGAGCTTTCACGCGCGAAGGACGAGATCGTCAAGCTGTCCAAGGAGGTCGCGACGGCGGGCGCCGCCCTCCGCCGCGCCGAGTCGGACGCCACGAACGCCGTCTCGGCCGAAGAGGCGGAGCTGATGCGTCGCGAGGTGGAGGAGCTGAAGACCCGCCTCGCGTCGGCCGGGTCCAAAGGCGGGGGCGTGTCCTCCAAGGAGTTCCTCGACCTCCGCGAGGCGCTCAACAAGAAGGACAAGGAGCTCATCGGGCTCCGCCACGACCTGTCCAAGAAGGACAAGGAGCTCATCGACCTGCGGGATCAGACCCTCTCGCTCCAGCGAGAGAAGGCCGACCAGGTCGACAAGCTCCTCGAGCTCGAGCGCTCCAACGCGGATCTAGAGGGCAGCGTCGACACGCTCCGCGCGGACAAGGACCTCGCGAACAAGCGCGCCGACGATTTCAAGGGCCGCGTCGAGAAGACCCAGCAGACGCTGACGGCTCGCGAGGCCGAGGTCGCAGAGCTGAAGAAGCAGCTCTCCGACGCGAGCCTGGAGCACGAGGCCGCGGTGGCGGATCTCCGCCGGCGCTCGGAGGAGGCGCTCGCGAAGGCGAACGCCGAGTACGCGGCCTCCGTGGAGGAGCTCGGCCGAGAGCACACGTCCGCGGTGGAGGCGGAGCGCGCGCAGCACGACGCCAACCTGGCCAAGCTCCGCGGGGAGCACGCGAGGGCGCTCGAGGAGGCTGCCGCCAAGGCCGACGAGCGGCTCGCGGCGCGGGAGGCCGAGATCGAGGCCGCCGGCAAGGCCGCGCTCGCCAAGCAGAAGGACGAGCACGATCGGGCGAGCACCGAGATCGAGGCGAGCTTCCTGGCTCGGAAGAAGGAGCTGGACGGGGAGATCGCGCGTCTCACGCTGGAGCTGGAGCAGACCGGCGAGAAGCTCGAGAACACGGAGGCCTCCCTCGCCGACCGCGACAAGAAGGTCGCGGGCCTCACGTCCGAGCTCGCGGCGACCAACACCAAGCTCTCCGAGTCGGACGCCCACGCCCGGGAGCTCGACGCCACGCTCGCGATCCGCACAGCCGAGCGGGAGGAGCTCGCCACGGAGCGTGACGGCCTCAAGGCCGAGCTCGAGAGGCGGAGCACGGAGCTGCGCGAGACCCGGGAGCGCCTGGAGGACTCCGAGGAGGCCGGGCGGGAGCTGCGGTCCAAGCTCTCCGCGCGCGAGGGGGAGCTCGAGAAATCTCGCGGGGAGGCGGCGGAGCTCACGAAGCAGCTGGCCACCGAGAGCGCGAGGCTCGAGAAGGCCCGCGCCAAGTGGGGCGAGGACAAGGCCTCGCTCGAGCGCGCCAAGCAGGCGATCGCCCTCGCGATGGATCGGATCGCCGAGACCGAGGGCCGCGCGCTCGACGAGTGAGCCCGCGCGGCCCTCGCGCCTGGCGCTCGCCCCGCGAGGGGCGAGGGCGGCCCTCGCGAGGCCTCGAGCTCCAGCCTCTGCCAGGGACCGCGGCGAAGGACAGCGGGGGGCGCTCCTACGATCGCGGGGCCGCGTCGTCCCGGATCTACCGCCGCGAGAGCTTCTCGTCCGCCTCTCGAAACCGCTCCGCGACGGCGCGGACGAACGCGCCCATCCAAGGGTTGCGATCGAGCTCGCGCTCCAAGGACTCCCGCGTGACGAGCTTCACCGCGACGGCGTCTACCGCGATCACGGTCGCCGAGCGCGGCTTCGACGTGAACACGGCCGTCTCCCCGAACACGTCGCCGGGCTCGAGCGTTCGGAGCTTCGTGCGCTGCCCGTCGATGGTCTTCCAGACTTCGCACCGGCCCTCGACGAGCACGTAGGCGGCGCTGCCCGGCTCGCCTTCGGCGATGATGACCTCTCCGGGCTCGTACCTGCGCGTCGAGAACCACCCGCCACCCCGCAGGAACTCCTCGACGTCTCGGGCGAGGTCCTCGGCCGATTGGTACCGAGCCGCCGGCTCCTTCGAGAGCGCCTTCATCGCGATGCGCGCGAGCTCGGGCGGGACGCCGTCGTCCGTGTCGTCGAGCGTCGGGACCTCGCAGCGCCGGGCTCGCTCGAGGGAGAGCTCCGGGTCGTCCGAATGAAACGGTCCATGGCCCGTGAGGATGGCGTAGAGGATTCCTCCGAGCCCGAACACGTCGGTGCGCGCGTCGATGTCGGCGACGCGGCCTTGTGCTTGCTCGGGCGCCATGAACGAGGGCGTCCCAGCGATCATGAGCAGGGGGATCGGGCGCGCGCCTTCGGAGGGGCGCCCGCCCTCGATCACGCGCGCGAGCCCCCAGTCCATCACGTAGACCTGGCCGTGGGTTCCGACGAGGACGTTGTCGGGCTTCAGATCTCGATGGACCACGCAGCGCGCGTGGGCGAACGACACCGCCTCGCACACGCGGAGGAACGTCCCGAGCAGGCGCTCGAGCGCGCGCCCGGCGAGGCCGAAGGCCTGCTGGACGTGAATGAGGTGGCTCAGCGTGTCTCCGCGGACGAGCTTCATGGTGAAGTACGCGCGCGAGCCGTCCGATCCGAGGCCGAAGTCGTGGACCGGCACGATGCCGGGGTGATCGAGCTGCCCCGTGATCTGGGCCTCCTCGAGGAAGCGGAGGACGTCGACCGGCCGGGTGGCGAGCGGGCCTTCGATGACCTTCATGGCGGCCTCACGCCCGAGGACGCGATCGACCACCCTATGGACCACGCCCATCCCGCCGCGCCCCACGACGTCGAGCTCCTGGTACCGGCTCGGCTGCGAGAAGCGGGCGATCTCCCGGAGCCGAACGTTCTCGCTCTCCGTTCCGGGCCGACCCGCGTGGCGCGGCGTGAGGCCGCTCTGGCTCGGCGCCCTGCGCGCGGGGAGGTCGTGCGGGGGAGCCTCGCCGAGGGTCTCGTCGCCGCGCTGCACCGTGCGCTCGGCCTCGACGGGGACCTCGAGGGACAGGAACAGCGGGACGCTCGTCGGGTCCGTGGGCGGCGCCTCGGCGTCGATCAGTCGCGCGACGCCCTCGGGGATCGAGCAGCGCACGGTCGTCGCCGCCGCGAGCGGCTTGGGCTTCTCCGAGTCGGCACTCACGACGCGTCCCCCGAAACTAGCACGATCTGGGATCTCCGAGCCCTCGCTGGGCGGGCTGGGCACGGGCCGGGCGCCGGGCGCTCCTCACAGCGAGTCGCCGCGGAACGCGTCGGGGAGGAGCTCGGCGAGCGACGTCTGCCGCGTCGCCGCCGCGTCGCCGGCCACGGCGAGGCGGATCGGGAGGTCGAGCGCGAACTCCGCGAGGACCTGGCGACACATGCCGCAAGGGCTCCCCGCCGCGGGGCCCTTCGTCACCACGGCGAGCGCCACCGGGTCTTTCTCACCCTCGGCGACCATCTGCGCGATGGCGGACCGCTCGGCGCAGAGGCACAGTCCGAACGAGGCGTTCTCGACGTTGCAGCCCGTGAACACGCGGCCCCCGCGCGTCGCGATCGCCGCGCCCACGCGGTAGGACGAGTAGGGCGCGTAGGCGCGCTCGCGAACGGAGGTCGCCTGGCGGATCAGGTCCTCCCAGTCGATCGCGGGGCTCACGATCGGCGCGCTCATGGGGCGCGCCTCCCGAGGTGGAACGCGGGCCTCATCCCGTGGGCCCAGAGGGCGCCGCCGCGCGGACCGCCCACCCGCTGAGCACGCCCACGAAGGCCTCGCGGGAGCTCCGCGCGGTGGCCTCCACCTCGCTGTGGTCCAGCTTCTGGCTCGACATGCCGGCCGCGAGGTTGGTGATGCAGCTCATGGCGCCTACCGAGACGCCCATGTGCCTGAGCGCGATGACCTCCGGGACGGTGCTCATGCCCACGGCGTCCGCGCCCAGCGCGCGCAGCATCGCGATCTCCGCTGGGGTCTCGTAGGTGGGGCCGAGGAGCCCCGCGTAGACCCCCTCCTGGAGCTTCGTGCCCACCTCCCGCGCGGCCGCTCTGGCCATCTCTCTCACGTCGGCCGCGTACGCCTCGGTCATGTCGGGGAAGCGAACGCCGAGCCGCTCGTCGTTCGGCCCCACCAGCGGGTTCCGCCCCATGAGGTTCAGGTGGTCGGTGATGAGCATGAGGTCGCCGGGCGTGAACCCAGCGCGGATCCCGCCTGCGGCGTTCGTGATCAGCGCCGTGCGCACGCCGAGGCGCGCGAGGACACGCGCGCCGAAGACCACGGAGGACATGTCGTGCCCCTCGTACGCGTGGGCGCGGCCCTGGAGGCAAGCCACGCGCGCGCCCCCGAGGACGCCGACGACGAGGTTCCCCGCGTGACCCACGACCCTCGGCTGAGGCATGCCGGGGATGTCGGCGTACGGGATGACCCGGCGCTCTTCGAGCGTGTCCGCCCAGCTCCCGAGGCCCGAGCCCAGGATGACGCCTACCGATGCGGCCGCCCCGCCGCACCGCTGCCGAACCGCGGCGGCGGCCCGCTCGACCTCTTCGAATCCCCTACCTTCAACGCTTCCCATCCGTCGGCGACGCTACCACCGTTGTCTCCGGAGGCCGAGCCGTGCTAAACGCCTCGCCCCCCATGGCCACCAAGTTTTCCGACTTCCTGAGCGAGAAGAAGATCGACCCCCGCCGGATCCTCGCGGCGTCCGCCAAGCTCGAGAAGCTCCGCCCGGAAGACCGAGCTGCCAAGCTCAAGAAGCGCCAGGCGAAGGCCAAGGTCGCCGCAGGGGGGAGCGCGGACGAAGCAGCCAAGGGCGAGGCTCCGAAGAAGCCGCGCAGCGGACGGCCCGTCACGCAGCGGGCGATCGACTGCGCGATGCAGGGCAAGGCGCTCAGCGGTCCTCAGAAGACCCGGGTGCTTCGGGCCGTCAACGCCATCCTCGAGCAGAAGAAGGCTTCGCCGGTCGAGCTGTCGGCTCTCTTCTGATCAGCTTGCGGAGTCGTAGGGCTCCGGTGTCGCCCCGTTTCTGACCTTTTCCTACATCCTGCAGGGAGCAGCCCTGGGTGTCGTCCCTCCAGCTCTCGGGAGGGGTCTCTGGTCCGATCCCCCGGGGGGGCTCAGACCCCGTGCCGGCGCTGTCGACGGGGGAGCTCCTTGAGCTCACGCACGTCGGCGGCCACCAAAAGCACGGTCAGGAGCAAGGCAATCGCGAGCAGCATCGGGCGGGGTCACCCTGAGGCAGGGGGCCAGGGGTGGGCCAAGTTTTCTGCGGCTCTTTTTTCGCTGCCCGATAGCCCCATCGCTGAACCGAACTCTCCGTGGGGGCACCTGACGCTCCGATGGCGCCTTCTGGATCGGCCTTGGGCCACACCGCCGAGAACGCTACGCTTGGGCTCGTGCGCTCCGCAGAAGCAGACGAGCTGGTGGAGCGAGCCCGGAGCGGCGACCGTGAGGCCTTCAGAGAGCTGTTTCGGCGGCACCGGAGCGACGTAGCCAGGCTCGCGTTCCGCATGCTCGGCTCCGGCTCGGCCTCGAGCGCCGACCTCGAGGACGTGGTCCAGGAGGTCTTCCTCCAGGTGCATCGGAGCCTCGGCGATTTTCGCGGGCAGTCGAAGTTCACCACCTGGCTCCACCGCGTCACCGTCAACGTCGTCCTCATGAGCCGGCGCGCCGCCCGGTCGCGGCCGGTCTTCTGGGGTGAGCTCTCCGACAACGAGCCGGACGCCGGCGCGTCCCCCGATGATCAGGCCTCCACGCGGCGCCGCGTCGACGCCTTCCGGCGCGTCCTCGACCGGCTCCCCGAGAAGAAGCGCACCGTGTTCGTGCTCCACGAGCTCGAGGGCCTCGCGCCCGCCGACATCGCGCAGATCGTCGACGCGCCCGTGCTCACGGTGCGCACTCGCTTGTTCTACGCCCGCCGGGAGATCTGCGAGCTCATGAAGGACGAGCCCAGCTTGGCCCGTCTCTCCGAGATCGTGGGTCGCGCGGCGGCGGACGCGAAGGGGGACGCGTGAGCGACGACTCCGACCGCAAGAGCGAGCCCGACGCGCGGGTCCTCCGCGTGATGGTGCGCGCCGTGTCGGAGGAGCCCATGCCGGAGCTCCGCTGGGATCGGCTCGAGGAGCGGCTCTTCCTGGAGATCGAGGGCGGCGCTGCGCGAGCGCCCGCGCGCCTGGAGCTCCCCGCCTCGGCCGCCGTGGGCGCCCCCGCGGCTCGCGTCGACCTCGCCGAGGCCGCGGATCCCACCGAGGGGGTGCGGCCGTCGATGATTCCCGGGGCGCTCCTCGCTACGCCAGCGGACAGAGGCGCGGGCTCCGCCGCCGCGGGGCCCACGTGGAGGCGCGCGGCGGTGAGGGCCTTCGCCGCGCTCGCGGTCGCCGCCGGCCTAGGAGGGCTCTTCGTCGCCTCCGACCACCGGCGAGACGACGCCCGCCCGATCGCGGTCGTCGGCGAGCCGGTCGACGTCGCGGCGCTGCCGCGTGCCCAGGGCATGCCGGGAGGAGTGCTCGACGCTACGGCGCTCGAGATGGGCGACGTCGTCGAGGCGGCGATCGGACCGCTCTCGTTCGGTCATGGCGATCTCGGGGTCTCGTGGACCCTGTCGGCCGGGGGCCGGGTGGTCGTCCGCGAGACGGCGGGCTCCGGCGCGCACGTCGTGGAGCTCGAGTCCGGCTCGCTCCGCGGGCAGGTGGTCGGGCCGAGCGCGCTCGTCGTTCGGGCGGGAGAGACGGACGTGGCGACGGTCGCGGGAGCGGCGGGGGCGGTCTTCACCGTGACGCGGTCGTCGCGCGGCCTGGTCGTGCACGTGGAGTCGGGCGCCGCCACCGTCGGTGAGCGGTCCCATTTCCTGGCGGCGGCTGGTCGTCAGGGGGCTCGGCTCCTCGGAGCCCCGGTTCGGGCCTCGGTCGCCCTCGACGGGTCCCGGAACGTCGAGATCATCCCGGACGAGGTGGCGAGCTGGTCTTCCCCCCCGGCGGAGGAGCCGCCGCGGGGGGTCCACGAGGAGCTGGCCCTCCCCGTCGCGGCGGAGTCTCCGGTCCGCGCGCAGGTCTCGCCCGCGCAGCCGGCGTCCGCGCATGGCAGGCCCGGACTCGGTGGTGAGGCGCCGGGGGCCCCCGCGGACGCGCGCCCAGTGATGTCGGTCGGGGCGATCGGTGGCGCGCTCGCGAGGTGTTTCGCCGACGTCCGTGCTTCGGGGAAGGCCCCCTCGGAGGTCTCGGTCACGGTGCGCTCGACCTTGACCATCAAGGTCGCCGAGGATGGGGCGGTCAAGGCGGTCTCCTTCAACCCACCTCTGCGCCCGGATCTCCAGGGGTGTGCGGTCTTCCTCTTCAAGGAGCGCCTCGGGGAGGGCGCCCGGACGATTTCTGTGCCGGTGGAGCTGAAGTAACGGGACGGACGTGCCGTGAAGGGGAGGGTGAGGACCTTCTCGGAAGCGCGGCTCAAGCAGCGAGAGCAGCGCCAACACCCCCGCAAGGCGCTGCATCCCCGCGTCAGCGTCCGCACCCCGCAAGGGGACGTGGTCGCGCGCTGCGCCGACATCAGCTTGGGAGGCGCGTTCATCGAGACGGAGGCCGAGGTGACCTTCGGGTCGCAGGTCGATCTCGTCTTCGAGTTCCCCGTCGTCCAAGGAGACTGCGTCATCACGGGCGTCGTCCGCTGGACCAAGCCCGGAGGCTTCGGGGTGCAGTTCGCGACGATGGGCGCTCGCGAGACCCACGGCCTCGTCGCGCTCCTGTCGGCGGCCGCGATCTCCTCCCCGCCACGCTCGGCCTGACCGCCCGACCGGCGCCACCGGCGCGTCGCCGGTGGCTCGCCATCGTTTGCACCCTGCTAGCATCGTCTCGGTGTCGAAGCCGACCGGCCTCGCTAAGCACTTCGAGGGCTGGCAGGCGGCTGCGGTCGTCATCTTCATGTCGTGGATCGCGGTGCTCGTGCTCGTGCCCCGCACGGTGGTCCCCGAGGAGCTGCCGCTCCCGCGCCTCTCGCCCGGCGACATCGCGGAGTCTCGCACCCGGGCAGCTCGCGAGGAGCACGACGCGTTCCGCCGCGCGCCGCCGAGCCACGACGTGCGACTCCTCGCGGCTCGCCTCCAGGCCTACGGGATCGCGGAGCGCGCGGGTGACCTCCGCGCCATGAGCGACAGCGAGCGGCTCGCGCGCGAGGCCGCCGCGCGCGTGCTGTCGTCCGACCCGGCCGCGCTGCTCGAGCTCCGGTCGCACCTGGCGGGGCGCCTCGTCGTCGGGCTCTACTCGCTCCTCGACACGAACGAGGAGACCGACGACCTCATCGCGGTCGGAGGCGACGTGGCGCTCTCCTTCGCGCGCAACGGGTGGCTGATCCCCGAGCTCCGCTCCGAGTCCGACGAGGGGCGAGAGTTCGACCTCGCGCTCCGGGCGCTCTACAAGCGGCGCTTCGGCAAGATTGTCGCGCCAGTGGAGAAGCTGCCGCTCGATCGCGCCGAGGAGACCGCGCTCGTCCGGTTCCTGCTGCGCCACCCGCCGCCCGCCGTGGGACCCTCGGGAGAAGTCGTCGAGGCCCAGTTCCTCCTCGGTCAGGTCGCCAAGGCGGCGGAGCTCGACGGGGCGTACCCGATCGGCTTCGCCCGCGGCGTGGTGCTGTTCCGCGCCGGGCGGTTCGAGGCGGCGGCGGCGTCGTTCGATGCGTTCCTCGGCGAGGCGCCGCACGGCCCCTACCGCCTCCGCGCGACCAACCACCTGAAGGCAGCCCTCGACTACGCGCAAGGCGCCCCCTAGCGCGCGATCCGGCCGCCACTCCCAGACGCCCCGTCGGGGAGGGGAGCTGGGGGATGAAACGGCCGCAGCTCAGCCCCCAGGCACCCGACGCTGCCCTTCTTCGACACACTGCTAGACTCCCCCCCGATGGTGTCCCCGCTTCGGCGCGCCCTCGCGGCCCTCGTGGTGCTCGGCTCCCTCGCCGGGTGCACCTCGGTGGCTGCGCCACCCAAGGACGCCACGTCCGCGCCCGCGCCCGCCCCGCTCACGGTCGACGACGCCGGGTTCGCCCAGGCTCTTCACGCCGTGCTCCTCGATGGCTCTCGCACCGAGGCTCGCCGCGCGAAGGTGCTGGGGGTCGCGCGGGCGCAGCTCGTGCACGCGAGGGAGCGCTTCGAGCGAGGGGCTGACGAGCGCGCCGTTCGCAGCGTGTTCGGGGCGTTCTACCTGCTCCGGCAGGGCGAAGAGAGCCCCGGAATCATCGACGCCTCGACCGCGCCGGCGCTCGACGGGGCGATCCGTCGGCTCGCCGCCAAGGGAGACGAGGGGCGCACGCGGGTGCTCTACCGGCTCAGGCTGGGCGTCGCCACGGGCCCCGAGCGCGCGGACATCGAGCGGCACCTCGCGGCGCTGGATCGCTGGACCGCCGAGACCAGGACGGGCCGGCCGATCGAGCGGGCGGGGGACGCGCAGCGCGCGGCCATGGGGCAGGCGCTCCTCGATCCGACCAAGATCGACGAGGCGGTGCGGCTGACCGGCGCCTGGATCGATCTCGGGATCGAGCACAACGTCTCGTTCCGCCAGACGGGCAAGAGGCCACGCCCGGAGGAGGCGGTGGAGATCGCGCGCGCGCTCGGCACCGGCGGCGCGGCCGTCGTGGCCTTGCTGCTTCGGTTCGGGAGCGCTCAAGCGGCCGCGGAGAAGGTCGAGGTCTCTTCGGCCAGGCGCGTCCTCGATCCCGACCTCTACGCTCAGCTCCAGCTCGCGTTGTCTCGAGACGACGCGGAGAGCTATCGGTCGCTGTTCGCGGCGCTCCACGCCCAGACCGAGGGCCGCGTGGGCGGTGAGCTCGGCATCGACGAGGACCTGCTCGAGGCCGCGTTCTTCGCGATCGCGACCGAGGCCTACCGGCGTGATCCTTCCCACATGGACACCGCCGCCGAGCTCTCCCGGTCGCTCACCCGGCTCGGCATGAGCGAGGTCGTGCCGCTGGTCCTCCAGTCGGGGCTCGGGGCCGAGCCGCCCGCGTCCGCGGCGTCGGCGGCCGTCCGCTCGCTCGCCGGCGCGCTCGAGGCGGACGCGCGCGCGAACGACATCGCCGCCGCGAGGCGGACGATCGCGGCGTCCGCGCCCTTGTTGGTCACCGCCGAGCGGTCGCTCGCGGCCGGGGCCGCGGGCGCCCGGGGAGCCTCCGGCGTGGCCGCGGTCGCGGAGCTGCGCGTCCGGATGGCGGGCATCCTGGTACGCGGCGGCCTCCTGGACGAGGCCCGGCCCCTGCTGCAGGCGGCGATCGCGGCCCGCCCCACTCCGGAGTCGCACCTCATGCTCGCCATGGTGGAGCGCCAAGGCGGGCGCCCCGACCAAGCCGTGGCGGCGGCCAAGAGCGCGGCGTCCGCGCCGGGCGCGGATCCGCTCGACGCCGCCGACGCCCACCTGATGTTGTTCGAGCTGCACCGAGACGCCGGCCGCTCCCAGGACGCGCAGAGCTCCTTGGCCCGTTCGCTCGAGCTGGTCACTCCCCTCTCGTCCGGGAAGTCGGGGGGCCCGACCCGAGTGCGGGCCCAGAGGACGCTCGGCCGCGTCCTCTCCGCGTTCGGGGATTCGCTCGGCGCCCGCAAGGCGTTCGCGCGCGCGCTCGAAGAGATGGGCGGCGATCCGCGGCTCGTCGGCGTCACCATGCTGCAGGCCGCCTCGTCGGCGCTCGTCCGGTCCGACCTGGAGGGAGCCCGCACGGCGCTCCGCAAAGGCCAGGAAGCGGGCGCGCCCGTGGAGGACCTCGTCTATGGGGCCCTCTGGCTCATGCTCGTGGAGAAGCACCTCCGGGCGACCCCCGACGGGACCGCGGCCGAGATCTTCGAGGGCGCCGCCTCCTCCACGGCCTGGGTCGGCAAGCTCGCCTCGTGGGCCAAAGGCCGCCTCACGGACGACGCGCTGCTTCGGGTCGCCTTCAGCGAGTCGACCCGGGTGGAGGCCGCCTTCTACATCGCCATGCTTCGCAGGACAGCAGGCTCCCCGGCCGACGACTCTCTCCGCAAGGTCGCGGAGAGCCCGGTCCTCGATCTCATCGAGGTCCAGATCGCCCGCGACATCCTCGCGCCGCGCACGACGTTCGCCCTCCCGAAGGGCGCCAAGGTCCCCTAGCGCCGGGAACCATTCCTTCTGGAAGAGCTCGGGCTGGTCGCGTCGCAGTTGGACGTTCCGTACGGTCGAGGTGGCGCGTCGCGTCCGGCGCGCTCATGCTTTCGGTGCACGCGCCGGATGCGCCGACCCCCCCCCTCCCCGTGCTCCGGCGCGTGCCTTTCTACGCTACTTCCGCTTCAGGAGCTTCTGGCTGAGTCCCTCGCCCAGCTCCCGCGCCATGAGCTGCTCGACGACGCCCTCGGTCTGACGGCGCTCGTCGCCGTCGCGCCAGACGAACTCGATGCCCATGCCCGCCTGTTGGCTCGGCGTCGACTCCTCCGGGGTGACGACCCATTTCACGGAGCCCTTGAGCCGGAGGGGCTCCTCGAGCAGCGGCACGCGCAACGCGAACACGAACTCGGTGCCCACGTCGAGCGGCCGCGACGTGCGGATGAAGGTCCCGCCCTTCGAGATGTTGCGCGTGTAGTCGGAGAAGAAGGTGTTGACGCGCTTGTACTCGACGTTGAGCTCTATCGGCGCGCGCTCGACGCGGCGGCGGTCGCTGTTGCGATCGGGCACGGCCGGGAGCGTACCACCGGTCCGCCTACCAGCCTCCAGTTTCCAGCGTCCCCGGGTGCTTGCTCGCGGTGGTACCCTCCGCCGCTCCATGGCGAACGCTGACACCGTCACGAAGCGCGTAGGCCTCCTCGTCGGCCGAGAGCGGAGCTTCCCCGACGCGCTGATCGCCGCGGTGAACGCGCGCGGCTCGGGCGTCTCGTGCGAGTACGCGCGGCTCGACATCACACGGGTGGACGAGCCGCCGCCCTACGACGTGCTCGTGGACCGAATCTCGCACGACATCACCTGCTACCAGCCGATCCTGAAGCTCGCGGCGTTCGCGGGCACGCACGTGGTCAACAACCCGTTCTGGAGGATCGCCGACGACAAGGCGTTCAACGTGGCGCTCGCACGGAGGCTCGGCGTCGCCGCGCCGAGGACCGCCGTCCTGCCCTCGAAGAGCTACGCCGCCGACGTGACCGAGGCGTCCCTCGCGAACCTCTCGTTCCCGCTCGATTGGGACGGCCTCGTGCGCTCCTTCGGGTTCCCGATGTACCTGAAGCCCCACTGGGGCGGCGGGTTCAAGGACGTCTCTCGGGTCTCGTCGCTCGAGGAGCTGTGGCGAGCCTACGACCAGAGCGGCCGGCTCACGATGATCGTGCAGGAGAGCATCGAGTGGACCCAGTACGTCCGCTGCATCGTGGTGGGCAGGCGGGAGGTCCTGCCCGCGCTCTGGGATCCGCGCCTCGGGCACTTCGAGCGCTACGTCCGCGCCGCGGACTCCATGCCGCCCCTCTCGCCCGAGCTCGAGGCGCGGGTGATCCGCGACGCCAGGGCGCTCTGCGACGCCCTGGGCTACGACATGAACACCGTGGAGTTCGCCATCCGGGACGGCGTCCCGTACGCGATCGACTTCATGAACAGCGCCCCGGACTTCGACGTGTCGTCCCTCGGCGACGCGCACTTCTCCTGGGTGGTGGGCAAGATGGCCGACCTCGTCATTCGGCTGGCCGGCGCGCGCGCGGCGCCCGGGGCACACTATGCGGAGCTGCTCCGCGGACCTCGGACCTGACGCGCAGCGCCATGGGTGCTAGACACCTTCCGGAGGTTCGAGGGCGGCTCGGGTCGCCCGGTCGAGCGTAGAGGCAGCGTGACAGATCCGTACCAAGTGCTGGGGATCGACAGGTCGGCGACGCAGGACGACATCAAGGCCGCGTTCCGCAAGCTCGCCGCGAAGCACCACCCAGACCGCAACCCGGACGACAACGGCGCGGCGCAGCGCTTCAAGGAGCTGAACGCCGCGTACCAGATCCTGAGCGACCCGCGGAAGCGCGAGATGTTCGACCGCTTCGGCGTGGGGGACGGCCGCGCCGCGGGGCCGGGGGCGGGCCCGTTCGGCGGCGGCGTCAACTTCGACTTCTCCGACATCAACATCGACGGCATCTTCGGAGACCTGCTCGGGGCGCTGGGGATCAAGGTGGGGCAGGCGCCGCCGCTCCAGAAGGAGGTGAAGATCGCCTTCGAGGAGGCCGCGTTCGGCTGCGCCAAGGAGCTCACCTACGAGCGCGTGGAGCCGTGCGTGGACTGCAGCGGCAGCGGCTCGGCGGAGGGGTCGCAGCCGACCGCGTGCGGGGTGTGCGGCGGGCGCGGCCGCGTCCGCGTCCAGCAGGGCGTCTTGCCGATCGCCATCGAGCGCACCTGTGCGGCCTGCAAGGGCGCCGGTCGCGTGGTGGTGAACCCGTGCAAGACGTGCCGCGGCCCGGGGGTCGTCCCGAAAGAGCGCACGATCGAGATCACCATCCCGGCCGGCGTAGAGAACGGCGCGACGCGCATGGTCGAGCGCGCGGGCAACTACGCGCGCGCCGACCGCCCCGCGGGGGATCTGGAGCTCATCATCAGGGTCCAGCCCCACGAGGTGTTCCGCCGCATCGGCGACGACATCGTCTGCGCGCTGCCGATCTCGTTCCCGCAAGCGGTCCTCGGCGGGGACGTCGAGGTCCCCACGCTCGACGGGCGAGGCAAGCTCCGGATCCCACCGGGCACGCAGCCTGGCACCGTGCTCCGCATCCGTGGCAAGGGCGTGCCGAAGCGCGTCATGGCGGGCCGAGGCGACCAGCTCGTGGAGATCACCGTCGACGTGCCGCGTCAGATCGACGACGAGCAGCGCCGGGTCATCGAAGAGCTCGCGCGCGTCATCGGCAGCAAGATCGTGCCCGCCAAGGACGAGCCGAGCTTCATGGACAAGCTGAAGAGCTTCTTCGGCTGAGGCCTCGAGGAGCGCCTCGCGCGTTTGAGAGCGACAGGGGGACAAGCGGTGGTAAGCTCATCAGACGTGGAAGAAGGCAAATACATAGACGTTCTCAGCGACTCCACCGGGGAGACCGCCGAGAAGGTCGTCCGAGCGGCGCTCCTCCAGTTCCCCCAGAGCGGCGCGCAGATCCGGCTGCACACGCGCGTGCGCACGATGGAGGCGGCCCGCCCGATCGTGGAGAGGACGGCGCGCGAGGGCGCGCTCCTCGTCTTCACCGTCGTCGCGCCGGAGCTCCGGGAGTTCATCCACCAGATGACGGCGGAGCTCCGCGTGGACGCGCTCGACGTGATCGGATCGCTGATCGGCAAGCTCGGCGCGTTCCTCGGTCGAGAGCCCATCGGGATGCCGAGCGCGATGCTCCCGCTCTCGGACGAGTACTTCCGCCGGATCGAGGCGGTGGAGTTCGCCGTGAAGAGCGACGACGGCAAGGACCCTCGGAACTTCAAGAAGGCCGACATCGTCCTCGTCGGCGTCTCGCGCACGTCGAAGACGCCGCTCTCGCTCCTCCTCGCGCAGCGCG
Source organism: uncultured Polyangiaceae bacterium (assembly GCA_964492175.1). GTDB lineage: Bacteria > Myxococcota_A > Polyangia > Polyangiales > Polyangiaceae > Xiheicaenibacterium. Next base: position 24,527 of record CAZBJI010000063.1, read on the forward strand.
GGCTCAAGGTCGCGAACCTCCCGCTCGTCCTCGGCGCGGCGCTCCCTTACGAGCTCAAGGACGCTCCGCAAGATCGCGTCGTCGGGCTGACGATCGGGACCGATCAGCTCTGCGAGATCCGGCAGGCACGCCTCCGGCAGCTCGGGATGCCCGTGGAGACCAACTACGGCATGAGGGAGCACGTCCGGGAGGAGCTCGACTACGCCCAGGGGCTCTTCCGCGACAACGCGTGGCCCGTGGTGGACGTGACCGGGCGGGCGATCGAGGAGACTGCCGTCATCGTCCTCGAGACGCTGAAGGAGCGTCTGCCGGCCACCATGTCCACGATCTCGGCATGAGCACGCGACGGGGAGCCGCCGGCGTAGCCGCGCTGTGGCTCGCCCTCGGCGCCTGCGGAGACGACTCGACCGCGCCGCCGCCCGAGCCCCCCGCGGGCACCACGTTCGTGTTCGATCTGAGCGCCGACCTGGGGGTGCCGGAGACCTTCTACGAGGTGCCGTACCCGAGCGATCTCCGCCTGACGGCCGACGGCCGGCCTGATCTCCGCGGGTTCCCGAACCCCGCGGGCGTGGGGCTCATCGCGGGCCTCCTCCAGAACGCGAGCGAGGCTCGAGGCTTTCCGGTGCTACCGGTCGCGTACCTCCGCTTCTCCGGGCCGCTCGCGCCCCGCGACGTCGCGGAGATCGTCCCGGCTTCACCGACCGCGCCGCTGCTGCTCCTCGACGTGGATCCGGCCTCCGCCGAGCGCGGCAAGCTCTACCCCGTGGTCGCGCGTACGCTCGAGCCCGACCCCTTCACGCCGGAGAACGTGCTCGCGGTCGCGCCGCTGCCTGGGTTCGTGCTCCGGCCGGGCGTGAAGCACGCCGTCGTGGTCGCCAAGAGCGCGCTCGACGCGGCGGGCGCGCCGCTCGGCGAGAACGCCGCGCTCGGTCGCGTGCTCGCGCGGGCGCCCGCCACCCCCGCCGAGCAGACCGCGGCGGACGTGTACGCGGATCTGCCGGACGCGCTCGCCCTGGCGGGGGTGCCCCTCGAGTCGGTCGCGGCCGCGACCGTGTTCACCACGGGGCGCGTGGCCGCCGAGATGGCCAGCCTCGGGGAGGCCACGCTCGCGGCGCACGACGTCTCGATCACCGACCTCGCCGTGGACTCCACGGAGCTCTACCCCGAGCTCTGTGTCGTGCGCGGCACCGTCGTTCTCCCTCAGTTCCAGGGCGGGACCCCGCCCTTCGACACCGACGGGCGGCTCGTGCTGGACGCCGCCGGCGCGCCCGTGGTGCAGCGCACCGAGACGGCGCCGGTGGTGCTCACCATCCCTCGCGGTCCGATGCCCGCCGCAGGCTACCCGGCGCTCCTCAACGTCCACGGGTCGGGCGGCTACTCGATCGCCATGGTCCGGCCCGTCGGAGACGACGGGATGCCCGGGGATCCGATCGGACCGGCGTTCCCGAACGCGACCAAGGGCATCGCGATGGCGGGGTTCGCCATGCCGCTCAACCCCGAGCGCTTCCCGGGCGCCGAGGAGACGGAGTACCTGAACGTGGAGAACCTCGCCGCGATGCGCGACACGTTCAGGCAGGGCGCGCTCGAGGCTCGGCTGTTCGTGGAGGCGCTGGGGAGCGTGCAGATCCCAGCCGCCACGCTCGCGACCTGCACCGGCGCCACGCTGCCCCCGGGCGTCCCGAGCTTCCGGCTCGACGTCTCCAAGCTCGGCATCACGGGTCAGTCGATGGGCGGGATGTACACGAACATCATCGGGGCGACCGATCCGATGCTCAAGGCGGCCGTCCCGACCGGCGCGGGCGGGCACTGGACCCACTTCATCCTCCGGACGCAGATCCGCGACGGCCAGATCCCCGGCTTCCTGGTGCTGGTGCTCGGAACCACCTCCACGTTGACGTTCCTCCACCCGGTGCTCTCGATCGGGGCGGCTGGGCTCGAGCCGGCCGATCCCATCGTGTACATGCCCCACGTCGCGCGTCGCCCGCTGCCGGGACACCCGGTCCGGCCGATCTACGAGCCGGTCGGCAAGGACGACTCCTACTTCCCCACGACGACCTACGACGCCGTGGCGCTCGCGTATGGTCACCGCCAGGCGGGGGAGGAGACCTGGCCGGAGATGCAGGCGACGCTCGCGTACGCGGGCCTCGACGGGCTGATCCCGTATCCCGTGAGCGACGACGTCGTGAGCGAGACGGGGGAGGCCTACACAGGCGTCGTGGTCCAGTACGTCGCCGACGGTCCCTACGACTCGCACGCCATCTACAGCCACCGCGACGACGTGAAGCGCCAGTACGCCTGCTTCTGGGACTCCTTCATGAAGACCGGAAAGCCCGTGGTCGTGGCGCCCACGACGGACTGGGCCGCCCCCTGTCCGTAGCCGAAATGGGGGCATTCCGTTCGGATGAGCTACGCTCACCCGGTGGTCTGCCAGAACGCGAGCGAGTTCGACGTCAAGTTCGAGGAGCTGATGCTCGAGGTGACGAAGCTCTGCGACGAGCGGAGCCGCGACGCGGCGCTGGCCTCGGCGCGGCGGTCGCTGCAGCTCTCGTTCGAGCGCTTCAAGCGCGGCGAGAAGATCGGCCTGCTGGAGCAGAAGTCGATGGTGACCGCGATGGACGCGGTGCGGCGCGCCATGGGGCGTGACACGAGGCTGTTCGAGCAGATGGCCGACCTCGAGGACTTCGTGGACGGCAACTACGTCGAAGCCAAGAGGTGATCTCGGGCGCGGCGGCCGTCAGTGGACGGCGCGCGCGCGGCCGAGGCAGCGGAGCAGCTCTCGCCGGCAGGCACCGCAGATGAGGCCCGACGCCTCCCAGTGCACCTCCGCCTCGGCGTCCTCCGCCGTGAGGTGCGCTCGCTCGAGGCTCGCGAGCTTCGCGGCGACGTCGGACGCGTCCGGCGAGCCGTCGTCGAGCACGTCGAGCTCGGCCTCGAGCGCCAACGCGAAGCGGTGGTACACCGTCGCGGGCGCGAGGCGGTCTCCACAGGCGTCGCAGCGGCGGTCAGCCCCCGTCACGACGCGAGGATAGCCGAGGCCGGGCCGGGGTGCGCAGAGGCGTCACCCCACGACGGGCAGAGAGCGCGGGCGCGCGTCGGGCGGCGCCTCCCCGCGGGGCTGCCCGAGGACCTCGTTGTGGCTGCCGGTGCGGTAGCCGCCGAGGTCGAGCGTCACGTAGAGGAAGCCGTGCGCGCGTCCGGCGCTCACGATCGCGTCGCGCGTGGCCGGCTCCGCCGCGCGGGCGAGGTCGGCACCGTCGAGCTCGACGCGGGCGAGGGCTTGCTCCGCGGCGCCGTCCAGCGCGTGATACCGCACCCGGACACGACGGAACCCGAGCGTCTGGACCGCCGCCTCGAAGGCGCCGATGCGCGCGAGGCGCTCGCGCGTGACCCGCGTCCCGAAGGGCAGGCGGCTCGAGAGGCACGCGGCCGCCGGCTTGTCCCAGACCTCGAGGCCGAGCAGGCTGGCGCCGCGCCGCACGTCGGCCTTGTCGAAGGAGAGCTCCACGAGCGGACTCCGCGCGCCGGCTCGCTTCGCCGCCTCCAGGCCGGGCCGGTAGTCGCCCAGGTCGTCGGTGTTGGTGCCGTTGAGCACGTGCTCCAGGTCCCACTCGCGCCGCTTCTGCTCCGCGATCCGATAGAGCTCCGACTTGCAGTGGAAGCAGCGGTCCGGCTCGTTGCGCTGGTAGGCCGGGTCGTCGATCTCGTGCGACTCCACCAGGCGGTGATCGGCCCCGATGAGGCGGGCGGTGCGGGCCGCGTCTTCGAGCTCCGCGGGCGCGAGGCTCGGCGAGACCGCCGTCATGCCGACGGCGCGGCGACCGAGCGCGCGGTGCGCGGCGGCGAGGACGAAGGCGCTGTCCACGCCGCCGGAGTAGCAGACGAGCGCGCTGCCGAGACCGCGCAGGTGCTCGATCAGCTCGTCCAGCTTCTCGCGACCCATGACGTCTCGGTACCACGTCGCGCCGGGAGGGGCACGCCGATCGTCCGGTCAGTCGACCTCGTGGACCTTGAAGCCGCCCACGATGTCGCTCCGCTCGAGCGCCCGCTGGATCCACTGGCCGTCCTTCGCGGCCACCGCGATGAGCCGGACGTTCGGGCCGAGATCGGGCAGCCCGGCGAAGCCCACCTTCTGCGCTTCGGTGACGGTCATCACCTGGGCCTTGGTCTCCTTCATGATTTCGGGCGAGAGGAGCCCGGACGGGTCGGAGCCAGGGACCAGATGGACCTCGTAAACCTTGAGCATTCGTCCATGGTCGCAAGGCTGGGACCCGCCGCGCAACCCCTAGGTGTCCCGTGAACTTGCAGGCACGGGGTACAATCAGACACGATCAGGTTCGCGATGGACCCTCATCACAAGAAGTCAGGCGCTTCGCCGTTGGTCGCCACGCTCGCGGTGACGCTGACCGCCGGGTGCTCGAACACCAAGCTGCCTCCGAACCCGGTCCCGCCGCCCGAGATCCGTCGGCCCGTCCCCGGCTGGTTCGACCCGTCCGCGCGCTGGGATCCGAAGTCCGGCGACTCGCGGGTCTACATCGAGGGCAAGATCGTCTTCGCCGTCGACAAGGCGATCATCCGGCCGCAGAGCGAGCAGGTGCTCCAGACGCTGCTCAAGTTCCTTCAAGATCGGCCTGACGTCACGCGCTTGCGCATCGAGGGCCACACGGACTCCACCGCGTCGAACGAGTACAACCAGGAGCTCAGCGCGCGGCGCTCGCTCGCGGTGTGCGATTGGCTGGTGGACCGCGGCGTCGATCACCTTCGGGTGGTGGCCGTCGGATATGGGGAAGACAGGCCGGTCGCCCCCAACGAGCTGCGCGAGGGCCGCGCGGAGAACCGGCGCACCGAGTTCCACGTGATGGAGGTGAACGGGCGGCCGTTCGGGCCGCCCAACGCGCTGAGCGGCGGCATGGTCCTCACCGTCCTCTCCGCCGAGGAGCGCGAGCGCCTGCGGAACCCGCCCAAGGTCGAGGTCGCCAAGCTCGAGTGGAAGGCCGAGGGCGATCACGTCAAGAACGAGCAGTACAAGCCGAAGAAGGGCCCCGACAACGTCGTGGAGCCCAAGGCCCCGGAGCAGCAGGCGCCGAGCCAGATCGCCCCCGGCGAAGACGAGAAGAAGAAGAAGAAGGCGGAAGAAAACGACGGCGACGAGGGCGGCAAGCCCTAGACCCGGAACATCTCCGGTCGAGGCGTGTCAGCGCTCCCCGGAGGTCTCCGTGCCGTCGACAGCGACTCGTCTCGCGCCTCTCCTCGTTCTGCTCGGGGGCGCCTGCCACCCGGAGCCCGTCCCGCAGCCCGCCAAGGAGGCCGCCCTCACGCTCGTCGAGCTGCGCTCGCTCCGGGCCGGGGTCGAGGCGCGCGCCACCGCGTGCGACTCGGGCGCGGTGTGCAGGGAGGTGCGGCAGGGTGAGCCGCTCGAGCGCGGCACGTTCTCGGCCTCCGCGGGGACGCAGGCCGTCCTCGAGCTGCCGGGTGGGACCAGGCTCACGGTGTCGCCGGACTCGAGCCTCTCGGCCCTCGGCGGCGACACCCTCCAGCTCGACAGAGGGACGGTCGCGCTCGACGCTCCGCGCGGCGCCGCCGCGCGACCCGTCTTGCGCTCGCTCGGGCAGCTGGTGACGCCGGCGGACGAGCAAGCGCTCAAGGTCGTGCTGAGCTCGGACGGGGAGGTGGCCACGGTCACCGTTCACCGCGGCGTCGCCCTCGTCGGCCCGCCGGGCGCGGCGGCGCGGCTCGGGCGTGGCCAGACGGCGCAGCTCCGCGGCGAAGAAGTGCTGCCCGTGTACGCCGGGGCGGAGCTCTCTCAGGAGGCCGAGCCCGCGGTCGATCGCCCCGTCGCTCGAGGGCTCGGCCGCATGACGGCGCGCGTCCCCGGACGGACCGAGGTGACGGGCGGCGTCGAGCTCGCCAGCCACGAGGTGCGGGTCGAGGTGCGCGGGGGCGTGGCGACCACGACCGTCGAGGAGGTGTTCGCGAGCAGCGCGGACCAGGTCCTCGAAGGGAGGTTCGTCTTTCCCGTCCCGAGCGCGGCGAGCGTGTCGCGCCTCGCGCTCTGGGTGGGCGACGAGCTCATGGAAGGTGAGATGGTCGAGCGCACCCGCGCCGCCAGCATCTTCCAGGGCATCGTGGACGACACCGTTCGCCCACGCGATCCCGCGCTGCTCGAGTGGTCGCAGGGCAGCGAGCTCTCGTTGAAGATCTTCCCCATCCCCGCGCGCGGGAGCCGGCGCGTGCTCCTCTCCTTCGAGGAGCCGATCACCGAGCTCGGCGGGCGTGGGCGCTACGTCTACCCGCTCGCCGCGGGCGAGGACCGCGCCACCAAGCTCGGGCAGCTCTCCATCAGCGTGCGCGTGGAGGGGCAGGACGTGTTCGACGTCATGACGCCGCACCACGCGGCTGCGATCACGAGCGAGCGGAGCGGCACCTCCGTGTCCTTCCACGCCTCGGAGACCGTCCCGGACCGAGACTTCGTCGTGACGTGGCGGCGGCCCCGCGCCGACGCCGCCGCAGCGCTGGTCGAGCAGTCCGGCGGCGCGTTCCTGGTTCGAGCGCCCGTCGAGCTGCCGGCCGGAGCGGCGGCGCCGGCCATGGCCACCGTCTCCCGCGTCCTCGTGCTCGACGCCAGCCGCAGTCAGTCCCCCGCGACGTTCGCCGCGCAGGCGGAGCTGGCCTCCGCGCTCGTGGGCGCGTTGGACGAGGCCGATCGCTTCGCGGTGCTCGCCTGCGACAGCGCTTGCACGTCGTACCCGGCGGACGGGCTCGCCAGCGCGTCCGGACCCATGCGCGCGGCGCTCGTCGCCTGGCTCGCGCGGGTCGAGCCAGGGGGATCGAGCGATCTCGCCGGCGCCATCGAGGCTGGCGTCGCCGCGCTGCCCGACGTCGAAGGGGCGCAGCTCGTGTATCTGGGCGATGGGTCACCCACCGCCGGCGAGCTGTCCGTCGCCGGGATCGCCAGGCGGCTCGCGCGCGCGGTGCGCCCGGGCCTCGACGTCCGCCTCCTCGGCGTCGGCCGGGCCGTCGACGCGGTGGTCTTGCGCGGCGTCGCCGACGCCATCGGCGCAACCTTCGACCCCATCGACCTCGCCGACGCCGGATCGAGGCGCCGGTCGGAGGAGCTCGTCCTCGCGCTCTCCCAGCCGGTCGTGCGCGACGTCGAGGTGGAGCTGCCCTCCGGGGCGTCCCTGGCCGCGCCACCGCCGACCGCCATGCGGCTCGGCGCGGAGCTCCACGTCGCGGGCCGGGGCGGGATCCCCGCCGGATCCACGGTGCGCGTCACCGGCACGATCGGGGCGCAGCGCTACGATCGGAGCCTCCCGATCGCCGTCGGCGCGTCACCGGCCGGCCTCGCCGCGCGCGCGTTCGCGCGCGCGCGGATCGACGAGCTCACGCGGCGCGACGGCGAGGGCGACCAGCGCGAGATCGTGGAGCTCTCCAGCAAGTTCTTCGTGCTGTCGCGTCACACGTCCCTGCTCGTCCTGGAGAACGACGCCATGTACCGCGCGTTCGGGGTGCCGCGGACCAAGGTCGGCGCCGGCGGTGAGCGGATCGCCTCCCCCTCCGCCCCTCCGCGTGTTCGCATGGGCGGGGTGCAGCCGCCTCCGCCAGCCGCAGAGTGGGGGCGCCTCCTCGACGCTGGCTCTTCGCTCGGCGCGAAGGGAGGACGTGATGCCATCGGCAACATGTGGGGGGACGAGGTCGGTGGTGCGTTCGGCACCGGCGGCCTCGGTCTGTCGGGCATCGGAGAGGGCGGCGGCGGACGCGGCGAGGGGATCGGTCTCGGCGACATCGGCACGATCGGGCGGGGCTCGGGCGCGGGCACGGGGACCGGCTTCGGTCCTGCCGCCGGCGGCTCCTCCGAGCGCGCGAGGCCGCCCCTCGTTCGACAGGGCGCGACCTCGGTGAGCGGCCGACTCCCCGTCGAGGTGATCCGTCGCGTCGTTCGTCAGAGCTTCGGTCGTGTTCGGCTCTGCTACGAGAAGGGGCTGCTCAAGAACCCCGAGCTCGCGGGGCGCGTCGTCGTGTCGTTCGTGATCGGGAGCGACGGGACCGTGAGGAGCGCCTCGGGTGGCTCGAGCACGATCGCCGACGCGGCGGTGGTCGCGTGCATCGTCGGAGCCTTCCAGCGCGTCACCTTCCCGGCGCCGGAGAGCGGGAGCGTCACCGTGACCTACCCGTTCGTCCTGAGCCCCGGGGAAGGCGGCGTGAGCTCCTCGGGGGCGTCCGACCCCGGGCGGTCCCGCCCGCGCGTGGCCGAGCCCGCCGTCGCGCACCAGCAGGGGGATGATGGCTGGATGGCGACGGGCGAGGCGGATCTCGAGAAGCTCCGCGCCAAGCTCCTCGAGGACGCGACGCAGCGGCGCTCCCACGCGGCGCTCGTGCGAGGCCTCCTCGCGCGGGGCCGGTTCGAAGAGGCGAGGGCGCGGGCGCGTCAGTTCGCCGACGTGGATCCGGACTCCGCCCTCGCGCTCGATCTGCTCGCGCAGGCCTCGCTCGCCGCAGGTGATCCGAGCGCCGCGCTCCGGGCGCTCGACGGGTTGGCCGAGCTCACGCCCCGGTCCACCGCCGTGCACAGGCGGATCGCGCGCGGGCTCGAGGCAGGGGGGGAGGAGCGGCGTGCCTGCGCCCACTGGCGCGCCCTCGCGGACCTCGCCCCCACCGACGACGAGGGCGCCGCGCAGGCGCTGCGATGCCGCGCGCGGGTCCTCGGCGAGGCCGCGGGGGTCCGCGCCGAGCTCGCGAGCGCTCTGCCGGCCGCGCCCGGGCCTGCGGCGAGCGCCTCGCCGCTTCGCGAGCTCGCGACGGCGCTCGACCGCGGCGGGGCGCCTGCCTTCACGCCGGCGCCCGCGTGGTCGGCGGTCGCGGCGGTCGCCGCGTGCAGCGGCGGGTGCCCCGAGGTCGTCACCGTCGCGCCGAACGGGACCGTGGTCGCTCCGTTGGTGCCCGACGTGCGCGGGGAGCCTTGGGCGAGGTCCGACGCGGGCCCCGTGCGGACGCTGCTGGTGGGAGGGGATCCCGACGCGAGGGTCTCGGTGACGGTGAGCGCTCAGGGCGTGAGCCGCACCGTGGCCTTGACGCGCCGCGAGCGCTCCACGGTGCTCCTGACGAGTGCGCGCCTGTAGGCAAGCGCGTCGAAGGCACGAGTTCCTTGCGATGGGGCACTCGATCGGGGAACCTGGTGGCGGAGGTGTTGATGGCTCGGCTTGCTTGGCTCTCGGTTCCCCTCGGCTTTCTTGGCGCGCTCGGTGCTTGCGATGACTCCACCGGGACCGGCGGCTCGGGCCCCGGGTCCGGCCCCTCCGGGCCCGTCACCGTGGGGTCGAACACAGGAGGCGGAAGCAACAACTCCAACAGCGGGGACTGCAACAGCTCGGCCGACTGTCCGCCGAACGGCACCTGCGTCGCGCTTACGCTCGGCGGCTTTCGCGTGTGCCAGTACCCGGTGTCGCAGACGGACTCCTGCATGATGATGGGCCAGGGGGGCGCCGGCGGCGGCGGGGGAGGCGGACAGGGAGGCGGCCCCGTCACGGACGAGTGCTGCCCCGGCGTCGACGGGATGGAATGCAACGACGACGACGTCTGCGTCTCTCGTCCGCTCATTCCGACGTGTGGCCCGAGCATGGAGCCGGAACAGAACGTCTGCGCCGGCGACCAGGATCAGTGCAACAACGCCGGAGACTGCGGCTCGAACCAGCTCTGCCTGCCCGCGGGCACGTTCGACAACAAGATCCGGATGTGCATCCCGATCACCTGCGGCTCGGACGTCGAGTGCTCCGCCAAGCCTGGCGGCACCTGCGTCCCCGTGGAGCGGCCCTGCTGCGGGGTCATCCGCGGGCTGTTCTGTAGCTACGCCGGCGAAGGGTGCCGCAAGGACGCCGACTGCCCCGGTGGATACTGCGACGTGGTCGGCAACGTCGCCCAGTGCGTCAGCGGGACCTGCAACTGATCACTTGATCTGCTTGCAGGCCTCTTCCTGCTCCTTCGGGAGCGAGGCCAGCGCCGCCGCCGGGATGGCGTCGTCGATGACCGACTTCACCTTGCCGCACGCCTGAGCGCACTCCGAGCTCTTCGGCTTCTTCTTGCAGACGGCCATCTCTTCGCGGGCGGCCATGGCGGCGCGGAGCCGCTTGCACTGGGAAGCCATCGACATCTTTCGCGTGACCGCGACCAGCCGGATGGGCTCCTCGGCGTTCTCGTACTGCTGCGCGATCGCGTCCGCCTCCTGATCCGCCTTGGCGCACGCGGCGTCGACCTCGTCGAAGGTCGCCTTGGCGTCTCCCCGCTTCTTGCGGAACTCCGCCTCGGCCGGACCGGGCCCGCGCGCGCTCACGAGGTCGCGGGTCGCCGCCGCCGCGTCCTTCGTGATGGAGTCCTTGCCCACGCGGGGGAACTTCACGCCCGCCGCGCCCGTCGCCGGATCGGCGTTCGCCTTCTCGAGGGCCTGGTCGAGCGCAGCGATCGACGCGGCGCAGCCCTTCACCTTGTCGGCGTCGGTCGCGTCCATGCACGCCTTCGACACCGCGCCGAGCGCGTCCATGACGCCTGCCGAAAGGGGCGCCGCCGCCTTCTGCAGCGCCTGGCTCGCGGTGGTCGCCTCGAAGCGGACCGAGTTGGCCGCCGCCGTCGCCGCGCGGAGATCGCTCTGGTGCTGCTTGAAGGCGTACGGGTCCTTGTCGTCGGGCAGCGTGACGTGCGGAGCGAACGCGGAGATCTTCTCGACGGCGGGGCGGACGCCGCCGAGCGCGTCCTCGAGCGCCTTCTTCTTCGCGGAGGCCTCCGCCTCGGCGCTCGCCTTGTCACCACAGCCGGTCGCCACCGCGAGCATCGCGGCCAGCGTCCAGATCACACGGAGCGTACGGATCGATCGCATGGTCCTCTTGGCCCGCGGGCACGCGGGGCGCGCGAGCATAGCAGGAGGACGGCCGCAGGACGAAGGCGTGCCTCAGTCGCCCAGGTGTCGGGCGACCGCGTCGGGCGTCCGGTAGCGCCGAAGGAGCTGCATCATGGCCTCGAGGGAGCTCTCGTACTCGAGCACGTTGCCCTTGGGCGTCGCGTACTCCAGGTAGAGGTTGTCGTCGGTCGAGATCAGCGCTCCGCCTTCGCGCGTCGCGACGTCGTCGCAGAAGCGGTCGAGCTCTGGACCCGAGGAGATGATCTCGCCGAGGAGGCGCGAGAGGCCGCCGTCGCCAGCGGTCTCGCGGACGCCGGGCAGCGCGTCGAGCCGCGCGAGGCGCGTCCGCGACGCGACGAGCGGCTCGGCGCTGGCGACGAGGATCCCTTGCGAGCCGCCCTCGAAGAGCGCGACGTGCGGGAAGACGGAGCGCAGGGTCCGCACGATGGTCGCGACCTCGCGCGGGCGGATGTGGTGGAGCTGCACCCACTGCTGGAGCACGCCGCCGGGGGTGAGGCGGCTCTTCGCCAGCTCGTAGAACTCCCGTGAGTAGAGGTTCGACGCGCCGGCGAACCAGACGCTGGTGAGCTCGATCGTGACGAGATCGTAGGGCTCCTCGGCGAAGAGCAGCACGTTGCGCCCGTCGTCGAGCTTCAGCGTCACCCTCGGGTCCTCCAGGGAGCTGCGGCTCGGACCGGGGAAGAACTTCCTCGCGGCGTCCACGATGGCGGGCGAGATCTCCGCGACGTCGATCTGGGCGAACGGGTAGGCGGTCACCGTCCCGAGGGTGGTGCCCGTGCCCAGGCCGACGACGAGCGCGCGGCCCTCGCGCTCGAGGAACAACGACGGGAAGTGCGCGAAGTGGCGCTGCGCCTCCATCTCCTTGCCGTCGTCCCCTTGGAACTTGCCGTTCGTGTACATCGTGAGGACGCCGTCCCGCCTGGCCACGGTGGTGACCCCGCCGTGGATGTCCTCTCGGACGAACGGGATGTCGTCGGGCGCAGGCCCATGGGTGAAATAGACGTTCGCGCCGTTCGTGAGTCGGGCCAGGTTCCAGCCGGGCGCGAGGATCGCGAGCAGCGCGCCCGCCACGGCGATGCCGGCCGCCCCGCGGTACGCGCGCCGCGACTCGGTCGGGACGCTGAGCATCGCCAGGGCCGAGAGGACGGCGAACACGACGGCGACCGCGGCGAGCGTCCGCTGCGAGCCGAGCAGCGGGAGGATCCCGTAGCCCGTGGCGATCGATCCGCAGATCGTCCCCAGGGTGTTGACCACGGTGAGCCGAGCGGTGTCGCGCGCGATGCTGGGCCGGGAGGCGATGCGACAGAGCAGGAGGGGGAACGTCGTGCCCATGAAGTAGGTAGGCACGGCGAGGATGGCGAACGCGGCGGTCGCGCGGACGAGCTCACGGCCGGTCCAGGAGTGGACGACCTTGCCGGCCGCGGTGAACAGGTGCGGGAGCTGGTCCCAGAGGGGCGTCATCAGCGCGAGCCCGAGCGCCGCGAGCGCGAGGCCGCGCGCGAGCGCGCCCGGACCGAAGCGCGCGTGCATGCCCGCGGCCCGCGTGGCGCCGAGCCCGAGGCAGACCAAGAACGCGGAGAGCATGAGCCCGAACGCGTAGGCCGAGTTGCCGATGAGCAGGGTGAGGAGGTGCGTCTGCACGACCTCGGCCGCGAAGACCAGGAAGCCCGACGCGAAGGCGAACCCGAGCAGCGATCGGGGCAGGGCGTCCGCGCGCTCCGTCGCGCGCGCCCGCGCCGGCGCCTCGGTCGCCACCGGGGCGCCCCGCAGCCCGGCCACGATCGCCGTGACCCCGATGACGACGTTCACGACGGCCGCCGCTCGCATGGTGCCGGCGACGCCGAGCGCCGGCAGGACGGCGTAGGCGCTGAGCAGCGACCCGGCGGCGCCGCCGAGGGTGTTCATGGCGTAGAGCGCCGGCAGGCGGCGCTGGCTCTCCTTGTCGCCGGCGAAGAGCCGCGCGAGGAGCGGGAGCGTCGCCCCCATGCAGGCGGTCGGGATCAGGATCACGAGGAACGTCAGACACGCGCGGACCGCGATGAGGCTGGCCAGGCCCGTGCCGCTCCGCGCGAGCGCGACGTAGGCGTCGGTCAGCGCGTCGAACACCCACGGCGTCCCGGCGCAGAGCGCGCCGACCATCACCTCGGCGACCCCGTACGCGGCGAGGGGCCGTGGGATGCGGTGCGCGACGCGTCCCCCGAGGAACGAGCCCAGCGCGAGCCCGGCCATGAACGCGCTGAGGACGGTGCTGACCGCGTACGCGGTCGCGCCGAAGATGGTCGAGAGCTTCTTGCAGAACGCGACCTCGTAGAGCAGCCCCATCGCCCCGGAGGCGAGGAACAGCACGGAGATCAGGCCGAGGCGGCTCTTCAAGGCGCGCGGACCCTACCAGAGGCCTCCGAGCGCGCCGCACAAGAAAGAGGCCGGCGACCCTCGCGGGGCGCCGGCCTCGTCGTGGCCCTCGGTCCGTGCGGACCGGGGGGCGCGAATCAGAAGTGGTCGTGGCCGTGGCCGCCGCCGCCGTCCTTCTTCTCGTCCTTCGGCCGCTCGGCGATCAGCGCCTCGGTCGTGAGCATGAGGCTCGCGACGCTCGCGGCGTTCTGCAGCGCCGTGCGGACGACCTTCACCGGGTCGATGACGCCCATGCTGATGAGGTTGCCGTACTCGTTCGTCGCGGCGTTCCAGCCGAACGTGGCGTCCTTGCTCTCGCGGATCTTCTGGACGACGATCGAGCCTTCCTCACCCGCGTTCGCGGCGATCTGGCGGAGCGGCTCCTCGATCGCGCGGCGCACGATGTTGACGCCGAACTGCTGCTCGTCGACGAGCTTGAGGCCCTCGAGGGCCGCTTGCGCGCGGATGAGCGGCACGCCGCCGCCGGGGACGATGCCCTCTTCGACGGCTGCGCGGGTCGCGTGCAGCGCGTCCTCGACGCGGGCCTTCTTCTCCTTCATCTCGGTCTCGGTCGCGGCGCCGACCTTGACGACGGCGACGCCGCCGACGAGCTTGGCGAGGCGCTCCTGGAGCTTCTCGCGGTCGTAGTCGCTGGTGGTCGCCTCGATCTGGGTGCGGATCTCCGCCTGGCGCGCGGTGATCTTCTCCTTCTTGCCCTGGCCGCCGACGATGGTCGTGTTGTCCTTGTCGATGATGATCGTCTTGGCGCGGCCGAGGTCGCTGATGGTGACGTTCTCGAGCTTGAGCCCGAGCTCCTCCGCGATGACCTGACCGTCCGTGAGGACCGCGATGTCCTTGAGCATCTCCTTGCGGCGGTCACCGAAGCCGGGGGCCTTCACCGCGGCGCAGTGCAGGGTGCCACGCAGCTTGTTCACGACGAGCGTCGCGAGCGCCTCGCCCTCGACGTCCTCGGCGATGATGAGGAGGTTCTTCTGGGCCTTGGCGATCGCCTCGAGCACCGGGAGCAGATCCTTCATGTTGGAGACCTTGCGCTCCGCGATGAGGATGAAGCAGTCCTCCAGGTTGCACTTCATGTTCTCGGGGTCGGTCACGAAGTACGGCGAGAGGTAGCCGCGGTCGAACTGCATGCCCTCGACGACGTCGAGCGTGGTCTCGGCGGACTTCGCCTCCTCGACCGTGATGACGCCCTCCTTGCCGACCTTCTCCATCGCGTCCGCGAGGAGCTTGCCGACCTCGGTGTCACCGTTCGCGCTGATCGTGCCGACCTGCGCGATCTCCTTCGAGTCCTTGGTGGACTTGGCGCCCTTCTTCAGGTGCTCGACGACGGCTTCGACGGCCTTGTCGATGCCGCGCTTCAGCTCCATCGGGTTGTGGCCGGCGGCGACGAGCTTCGCGCCCTCGCGGAAGATCGCCTGCGCGAGCACGGTCGCCGTGGTGGTGCCGTCGCCGGCGACGTCGCTCGTCTTGCTCGCGACCTCCTTCACCATTTGCGCGCCCATGTTGGCGAACTTGTTCTCGAGCTCGACCTCTTTCGCAACCGTCACGCAGGTCCCGCCCGTCACCCCGCGCGTAAGTGAATGATCTCTGCTCCGGGGCGGGTC
>CAZBJI010000064.1:0-38770 GCA_964492175.1 uncultured Polyangiaceae bacterium
CCGAGCCCGTCCCCGAATGATCGCCCCGCGAACGCCGCCGCGCCCTCCCGCCCGCGCTCCTCGAGCCGTCTGGCCTCTCGCCGCGCTCGTCTCGCTCGCGAGCGCGGCGGCGGCGAGCGGAGGGGCGTGCACGCCGCAGGAGCCCGCCACGCCGACCGGCGGAGGAGGCGCGGGCGCCGAGGGCGCCGGCGGCTCCGCGCCGACGAGCGCGTCGGCCACGACCGGCGCGAGCACCCAGTCCGCGGGGGGAAGCACGCCCTGCCCGAGCGGCGTGACGTGCGTCTCGACGTTCCCGTTCACCGACGAGCGCGACACGAGCGCCGAGGGCACGGCGGTGATCGACACCTACGCGTGCGCCGCCCAGACGGACGAAGGAGGCAGCGAGATCCTCTACCGCGTCACCGTCCCGTCCGAGGGGCTGCTCAGCGCCGCCGTCTACGACGGCGACGGCGTCGACATCGACGTGCACATCCTCAGCGCGCTCGATCCGGCCGCGCCCAGCGGGGCGAGCTGCACGGCGCGCGGGGATCTCGAGGCGGCCGCCGACGTGGAGGCCGGCACGGTGTGGGTCGTCGCCGACACGTGGGTGAGCTCGGTCGGACCTCAAGCGGGTCCGTACCGCCTCGACATCGGGTTCGTGCCCGTGAGCGTGGGCGCCTGCGACTTGCAGACGGGCGAGATGCCTCGGGTAGGCGACGGCGGGAGCCACCTGCCCATGCCCGCGACCGGACCCGTCGTGAAGGAGGCGCACCTCGTGACGCAGGCGGAGCCGGCCCCGTTTCCTGCATCGGCGACGGACGAGCTCGCAGAGCACTTCGCGCTGTCGCAGCAGGCGACGGGCCTCGTGATGCACCGCGTGGAGCAGTGGGCGCCCCTCGAGGGAGGAGATTTCTTCGGCGCGGGGATCGGGGATCCCGCCCGCTTCCCCGTGGCCGACGAGGGGTGGTACGTCACCATGTACTGGACGCCAGCCGCGCGTCCCCCGAAGGGCACCCGCATGTTGCTCCGTTCGCCGGAGGACCCTGCCCGAGCGGTGGTGGTCGCCGCCGGCTACGAGACAGGGCCCTCCGACCTCTCCAAGATCGGGGGCACCACCGAAGAGACGCTCTTCTACCTGCAGGCGGACTCGAACGCCGTCCTCGAGCTGGGCGTGCTCTCGGATCAATCCATCCCGATCGGCCCGCGCCGGTGCGCGCCGTGACGCGCCGCTGGCTCTCCGTCCCGCGCTCGAAATCCCGGCCCCGCTTCCCCCGGGACGAGCCTGATGGCGCGGGAGGGGCTACCCTGAGCCGGTTACCCTGAGCCGAGATCTTCGCGCCAGGGACGGAGGAACCGAGCGCCCGGCCAGTTTTTGGTTGGCCCGGGGGCGAGGGACCGCTAAGAAACGTTGGGGCAATGCGGGATGAGTACTCCCTCCGAGCTGGACGACTCGAGCTTGAGCCGAGGAAGGGATACCTGCATGTGGCGGCCCACGGTCTCATCGAGACGGCGCCCGACGTGCAGCAGCTCGCCCGGCTCGTCGAGCGGATCATGGAACGGAGCGCGATCCGCCGCGTGCTCTTCGACGCGCGGGGCC
Source organism: uncultured Polyangiaceae bacterium (assembly GCA_964492175.1). Classification (GTDB taxonomy): domain Bacteria; phylum Myxococcota_A; class Polyangia; order Polyangiales; family Polyangiaceae; genus Xiheicaenibacterium. Next base: position 1,577 of record CAZBJI010000064.1, read on the forward strand.
TCGAGCGCGAGGTGCCCCCGGCGGCCTGCGACGAGATTTGGATCTGGCTCTCGGCCCGGCTCTACGTCCAGATGGCGGTCGTCCTGCCGGAGCACCTGGCAGAGCTCGGGCTGACGCGGTTCAACATGACCGGGCTGAGCGCGCAGCTCCCGCTCCGAGCGTTCCCGAGCGTGATGGAGGGGCACCGCTGGCTGGAGATGCGTCTGAGCGGGGAGAGGCGCCTCAGCCAGATGGGGATGACGGCCGTCCCGGCGCCGGACACCCGCTCGGCGAGCCCGCCGCCGACGTCGGTCCGCGCCGGGCCGCCCGCCAACTCCGACGAGCGGGTCGGCAAGAAGCGCAGTGGGTCGTTCGTGACCGGCGAGATGGAGTCACTCCTACCGGACAGCGGCACGGACGGGGGCAAGCCTACGCGGTGAGCTCGGCGCGGGCGCGGAGATGCGCGGGCGCGCGGACCGAAGGGCACGCCACCCTGCTCGTCGGCTTCCTGGCGTGCGGGTGCGCCGTGGAGGAGCCCGACGACGCGGGCGAGCGCGTCGGCGCGGCCAGGTCGGCGATCACCGTGGCCGAGGCCATCGACGCTGGCTGCTCGACGCTCAGCGTCCAGGGGCTGAGCCTCCAGATCATCGCGCAGGCGAACTGCATCGAGCCGGACGCGTTCGTGGAGGTGCCCCCGCAGCCCAACCTCACCTTCGCGGCCACGGTGTTCCCCTACCTCGAGGCCCCGGCGCGGGACGCGCTGGTGACCGCGCTGGGCCAGAACGCGGGCCAAAACATGACGATCAACTCCATGCTCCGCACGGTGGCGCAGCAGGTGCTGCTCTACGAGTGGTACCAGAGCGGCACCTGCGGGATCAGCCTCGCCGCAACCCCCGGCAGCTCGAACCACGAGACAGGCCTCGCGCTCGACGTCTCCGAGTACCAGACCTGGCGACCGATCCTCGAGCAGCACGGCTTCTCCTGGCTGGGCAGCTCCGATCCCGTGCACTTCGACTACACGGGGCCGGGGAGCGTGAACCACCTGGGGCTCGACGTCCTCGCCTTCCAGATGCTCTGGAACCTGAACCACCCGGAGGATCCGATCGACGAGGACGGCGCCTACGGTCCTCAGACCGAGGCGCGCATCCTGGCCTCGCCCGCCGAGGGCTTCCCCATTCCCCCGAGCTGCGGCGCTGCGCCCGACGTCTGGATCACCGCGACCTACGAGACCGCGTTCGATCGGTTCGCCGACGGATCCTCCGCCGCGGTCCCGGACACCTTCGAGGGGGATGCGATCCCGTGGGTGGTCACGATCGAGAACAGAGGGGACGCCGTCGCCGAGGGCGTGATCCTGGCGCTCGAAGCAGACGAACGGCTCGCCGGCGGCGAATACACCGTGTCGGCCGGGAGCCCGCCCGCGGCGATCGACTCCGGCGCGTTCAGCGGCTCGTCGGCGGAGGTGGATCTCGGCGCCATGCAGCCTGGTGGCGTCGTGACCGTCGAGGTCGCCGCGGTCGCGACGACGTACTCCGTGGACCGGCCGGCTCCGGTCGCGCTGCGCGCGTTCGCCAAGCGGGTCGAAGGCCACTACGACCAGGCCACGTTCGGCGGCGCCGTCACCCACGACGGCACGCAGACGATGGGAGGCGGGCGGATCGAGGTGGAGAGCCCGCTCGACGTCTACTCGCGGACGCGGTGGGAGTTCGAGTCCGACCGACGCGAGGGCTTCACCGGGACGCCCGCGCCTGCCGCCCAGGGCAGCGTGCTCGCGTTCGGTGCGGCGCCCGACGCGCACGCGCTCTCGCCGCTCGTGGAGCTGCAGGGCTCGACGGAGACGCTCGTCACGCTCCGGGCGAGCGTGACGGGCGCCGCCTGGCTGGTCGTCCTCCCGGACCCCGCGAGCGGCGTGGAGGGCGGAGCTCGGGCACCGCTCGATCTGCCCGCCGACGGAGCGCTCCACGAGATCACCGTGACGGCCGACGCCTACCCTCCCCTCGCGGGACCGATCGCGCGGATCGCCCTCGTCGCCCCCGAAGGCGGCGCGATCGACTACCTCCGCGTCAGCGGCGCGGCGGGCCCAGGAGATCCTTCGCCCTACGATCCGCCGTCGGAGGAGGCCGAGGGCTCGTGCGAGTGCTCCGCCGTCGGGCTCGAGGCGCCGCGTCGCGCGCCGTGGAGCGTCTTGGCCGCCGCGGCCGCGGCGCTGGCGGTGCGGCGCAGGCGCCGCGTGGCGGCCGTCAGCGCCGCGTAGCCCGCGGCGTCACGCGCCGGAGCGCGTACGCGAGACCCGCGGCGCCCAGCGCGAGCGCGTAGAAGCCCAGCCAGTTCGGACGGACGGGCGGGAGCCGGATGTCCTTGGTGACCGGGACGGCCAGGCCCCCGCAGGCCTCCTCCGGCGCGATCGCGATCGTCGCGTCCACGACGCTGGAGACGGGCGTCTGGCGGTCGGCGGCTCGAAGCTGGAGATCCGTCGCGAGGGCGGCGCGAGGCAGCACGCCCTCGAGCCTCGTCACCCACGCGTCGCTCAGGTGGATGCCCTCGAGGGCGACCGCGAGATCATCGAGCCCCTCGCAGCCGAGCAGCCTCGCGTCGATGCCGCCCTCCGCGGGGTCCACCATGCACGCGGGCGAGTCCCACGGCTCTCCGGGAGGGCACGGGTTCCGCACGACGCCTCCGCCAGAGGGCGCGTCGATGCGACAGAGCTCGGTCGTCTCGCCGTTCGCGAACGCCTGCTGGGCGTACAGGTCCGCGAACTGGCCCGTCGAGAGGCGCCCCCCGAACTCGTCGTACGACTCCCCGGTGAGGTGCCCGCGCGCGGCGAAGCTCGTGAGGAAGCTGCGCCCGTCGTTCTTGGCGAGCGCCGCGAGGCGGAGCTGTTCGTAGTTCGAGGAGCTGGTCCGGAAGTCCCAGGACACGAGTGCGCTCTCCACGGCGACCTCGGAGAAGTTCGCCACCGTGTAGCGGCCCTCACCGATGACGTAGAGCACGATGGGCGTCTCGGCGCCGGTGCCGGCGGCCACCATGCGGAGGGGCAGCGAGAGATTCCCTCCGTCAGCCACCACACGGACGGGGGTCATCTCCTTCACGCCCTTTCCCGGCAGGAGCCGAAGCGCGATGAAGTCGAATCCCTCGGCGACGTACTGGTCGATGATCGGCTGGGTGGAGTCATCCACGGCGTAGCCGTGGGAGTCGAGCCACTCGTTGAGGGCGCCCGGCTGCTCGGTGGAGAGCGTCACGGTCTCGTAGGGGCCGACCGTGCCCTGGTGCACCACCTCGACGGCGGGCGGCGGCGCCCCGTTGGTCCCGTCCCCGTCGCCGGCCTCGGCGCCAGCGAAGTCCGCGCTCGAGCACCCTGCCTCGAGCCCGCCGCCGTTGTTCACGCACTGCACGGGCGGGGGCTGCACCTCGGTGCGCGTCGTCGCCTCGAGGACCTCGAAGAAGGCCGCGCTGCCGGCCTCGATGCGCGCGCCTGGCTTCACGGGGAGGACCCACGCGAACTCCTCGGGCTCGCCCGCGTACTGGATCTGGTCCCACAGCGTCGACTGCGTGGTCGACACCGACATCACCATCCGATGGCCGGAGACGACGGTTGGGCTCGACGGCGCCACGAAGCACCCGCCGCACGCGACGGCCTCCGACGGGGTGAGAGCGAGGGCGCCGACGGCGGCGGCCAAAGCGGTAAGCGCGACAAGTCTCATGGTAGCGACCTCATGTGCTGGCCCGGACACGCTGCGCGTGCGGGTCGTCGTTCGTTCTGGTCAGTGTCCAGGAGGCGGCCGCTCCGTGCAGGATTCCTCCGTGAAAGAGGGGGGCGCGATCCCCCAGCCCACGATGGATCGGTTCGCGCCTCCTGCTCACGCCCGGCGGAGGAGGGACCACCGCGTGCGCGGGCTGGAGCCTCCACGCGCACCGGCTCGCTCCCACCGGCGACGCTGCGCTCGGCCGCGCTGGCCGGGGGCGCTCGCGGTCACGCGGAGCGTCTTTTCGGAAGCGGCCTAGGGAGCGGCCGGACACAAGGAGTAAGCTAAGGAAGGTCGAACCGCCTCCCTTCCCAATGCAAGCGAGGGGCCACCTCGAAAGGAACGACGATGAAGCTCCGGGCGACCCTCATCGCCGCTGTGGCGGCCCTGGCGCTAGCCGGACAGCCCGGCTGTGAGGACACGGCAGGGACCTGCGAAGACCTGTGTGCCATGGAGGCACAGTGCCAAGCGGACACGAACGCCATACCCTTCGACGAGACGTCCTGCCGCCAGGGCTGCGAGGCGTTCTCGGAGGCGGACCCGGACTTCGCCGCCGGGGTGTCCGATCGCGTGGAGTGCCTGGAGGAGTTTGGGCAGTGCGAATTCTGCCCCATCGACGGCACCTGAGCGTGTGGGTTTGGCGCTGACGCCGCTCTGCCACGCAGCCGACCCATGGCCCGAGGCGCTCCGCTGGGCGGACCTGAGCACGGCCCTCGCCGACCCGCCACCTGAAGGAGGCGCGAGGCGCTCGACCGAGAGTCGGGGCTTGCGAAGGCGGCGAGGCGGGGGCACGCTTAGCGCTCGTGACGAGACGCGGTTGGTTACGGCGGACGTCTGCCTTCGCAGCGCTCCTCGCGCTGTCCAGCGCGGGGTGCCGAACGCGCGAGGAGGAGAAGGCCACCGGCGAGCCGTCTGACCTCCCGCCGCTGGTGTTCCGCGCCGACACCCCGAACCTGATGCTCACGTGGATCGATCCTCAGGGCGGCACCCACGTGGAGGGAGCTCCGGATCAGGTGCCCGAGGCGGCGCGAGACTTCGTGCGCGTGGTCCTCTCGGACCAGCGGGAAGGCGCGACCGACCCCATCTACGTGGCCGACCTCACCCAGTCCACGGAAGGATCCTACACCGCGCGGAGCCTCCCGCGACGGGCGTGGGAAGAGGAGATCGCGCGCAGACGCAGCCGCGGCGAGGTCGCGAGCAACCCTCCGGCGGATCGCCCCCCACGTTCGCGGCGGCCGGAGCCCAACGCGCCGCGCGACCCGCAGCCCGCGCCGTCCGGACCCAAGATGGGCGGCGCGCTGTCTCACCTCTCCGTCATCGTGTACGGAGCCGACTGGTGCAAGCCCTGCCACGAGGCGCTGGATCACCTGAAGTCACGTGGCATCAAGCCGGTGTTCAAGGACATCGACAAGGACGCCGTCGCGAACGCCGAGATGGTGGCGAAGCTCGAGAGAGGGAGATCACGCCGCGGCGTCATCCCGGTCATCGACGTCGACGGGCAGATCCTCGTGGGGTACTCGCGCGCGACTCTGGACCGGGCCCTGGCGAAGGCGTCCGAAGGCACCATGCTGTAGCGCGCTTCACGGGTCCTGCCCGTGTGCTCGCGCGCCCGGATCCACCCCGCACGCGTCGAGAGCGCCGCTTCGAGGACCGAGCGCCCACCGATCGGACCCGGGTTCCGATGGAAACTCCGGTTCCGCGGGACTACCACTCCCCAGGGGATGTATTACGGTGCTCCCCCCGGCCGCTAGCGAGGCGCGTCGGATCGACGGAAGAGGAGCGGAGAGATGATCGACGTCCCGATGCCGCAGCTCGGCGAGAGCGTCGCCGAGGGCACGGTCACCAAGTGGCGGATCCAGGAGGGAGACTTCGTGGACCGGGAGCAGGTGCTCGTCGAGGTGGCGACGGACAAGGCCGACACCGAGGTCCGGGCGCCGGCGTCGGGGCGCGTCGCGCGGATCGTCGCCAGAGAGGGTCAAACCCTCGCCACCGGCGCCGTCCTCTGCAGCATCGACGGCGAGGCTCGGCGGCCGAGCAGCGCCGCTGCGCCACCGCCGGCCCAGCCCGCGGCGCCCGCCCCGCAAGCGGCGGCGCCCCCAGCGCCCGGGTCCTCCCCTGGCCTGGCGTCACCCTCCACGCGCCGGATGGCGCTGGAGCAGGGGGTGGACGTGACCCAGCTCCGAGGGACCGGCGATCAGGGGCGCGTCACGCACGAGGACGTGCGGCGCGCGGCCCGTCCCCCGGCGCCGCCCCCCGTCGCGAGCGCCGGCGCCCCCGCGCCTCCCCCAGCGACCGCCACCCCCACGGCCGTGGAGCTCTCGCAGCTCCTCGCGTCGGCGGGTGGCTTCGTCCCGCCCATCCCTGGGGTCGGCTTCGGCTCCTACAAGGTGCCGCCGTACGTCCCGAAGCCCGGCGATCAGGTGGTGCCGTTCAACCGGCGCCGCCAGATCACCGCGGACCACATGGTCTACTCGAAGCAGGTCTCGCCGCACGTCCCGACGGTCGCGGAGGTCGATCTCCACGCCACGTCGAAGCTGCGGGATCAGCACAAGGACCGCTTCAAGAAGGAGGGGGTCCCGCTGACGTTCCTCGCCTTCGTCTGCGCGGCCACGGTCCGCGCGCTCCGCGAGAACCCCACCGTCAACTCGCGGGTGCTCGAGAAGAGCTTCGTCGTCCTGAGGGACGTCCACCTCGGCGTGGCCGTGGACACGCCGGGCGGCCTCGTCGTCCCGAGCATCAAGAACGCCGATCAGCTCTCGTTGCGCGGCATCGCCGCGGGCATCGACGAGCTCGCGCAGCGGGCCAAGAGCGGCAAGGTGACCGCCGACGATCTGACCGGCACCACGTTCAGCGTCTCGAACCCGGGGCTGAAGGGCAACCTGTTCGGCGCGGCGATCATCTCGCAGCCCAACGTCGGCATCCTGCGCATGGGGGAGATCAAGAAGCGACCCGTGGTGATCTCGTCCGAGGACGAAGACACGATCGCCATCCACCCCGTGATGTACATGACGCTCTCGTACGATCACCGCGTGATCGACGGCGTCGCCGCCAACTCCTTCTTGTGGCGCGTGGCCGACATCCTGAACCGCGCCGAATTCGAGGTAGGTTGATCATGACATCCCCGCAGGGCAGAGCGCCCCTCTCCGAAGTCGACCCCGAGATCCACGCGATGCTCGCGCGGGAGGAGAGGCGCGAGGCCGACAAGCTGCGCCTCATCGCCAGCGAGAACTACGCGTCGCGCGCTGTGCTCGAGGCGAGCGGATCGTGCCTCACGAACAAGTACTCGGAGGGCTACGCGAAGCGTCGCTACTACGAGGGACAGCAGATCATCGACGAGGTGGAGGAGCTCGCCAAGGCGCGCATCCACGCGCTCTTCGCGAAGCCGCTCGCGGACAAGAGCCAGCTCGCCGTGAACGTCCAGCCGTACTCCGGCAGCCCCGCCAACCTGGCGGTGTACCTCGCCTTCGTCAAGCCGGGCGAGACCGTGATGGGCCTCGGTCTCCCGGCGGGCGGGCACCTCACGCACGGTCACAGCGTGAGCATCACGGGGAAGTTCTTCCGGAGCGTCCCCTACGGCGTCAGGGCCGACGACCACCGGATCGATCTGGACGAGGTGCGCAAGCTCGCGAGAGAGCACCGACCGAAGCTGCTCTGGTGCGGGACCACGGCCTACCCGCGGACCTTGGACTTCGCGGCCTTTCGTGAGATCGCCGACGAGGTCGGCGCGATCCTCGCCGCCGACATCGCGCACATCTCCGGCCTCGTCGCCACCGGCGTCCACCCGAGCCCCGTCGGGATCGCGGACGTCGTGACGTCGACGACGCACAAGACGCTCCGTGGCCCACGCGGAGGGATGATCCTGTCGAAGGCGGAGCACGCCAGCGCCCTCGACCGCGCGGTGTTCCCAGGGCTCCAGGGCGGACCGCACAACCACACCACCGCCGCCATCGCCGTCGCGGCCAAGGAGGCGGCGGAGCCGGCGTTCGCAGAGTACGCGCAGCGCGTGGTCGCGAACGCGCGGACCCTCGCGGAGGCGCTCCTCGAGCGAGGGTTTTCCCTCATCACCGGCGGCACCGACAACCACCTGCTGCTCGTCGACATGACGCCGAAGGGGCTCGGCGGCAAGCCGTACGCGCAGGCCCTCGACCGGGCGGGCATCGTCTGCAACTACAACGCGATCCCCTTCGATCCCAGGAAGCCCATGGATCCGAGCGGCGTCCGCATCGGCACCCCGGCGGTGAGCTCGCGTGGGATGGGGGCCGCCGAGATGAAGCGCCTGGCCGCCTTCATGGGGCAGGTGGCCGAGAGCCAGGACGAAGCGCTGCTCGCGCGCATCGCCGGCGAGGTGAAGGAGCTGTGCGCAGGGTTCCCTGCGCCCGGGCTCCTCGTCTGACCTGGCCGCGCGCTGACCGGAGCGCGGTATCCGGGCGGCGCGCGCTCGTGTAGCTTCGCTCCGTGGCGAACCCGTACGGACCTCCCGGCCCCTCCCAGCCCGCGTACGGTCCGCAGCCCGGCTACGGTCCGCAGCCCGGCTACGGTCCGCAGCCCGGCTACTTTCCGCCGAGCCCTGGGCAGCCCCCGAAGAAGAAGGGGATGAGCGGATGCCTCCTCGCCTTCCTCATCACGCTCGCCGTGCTCGTCGTGGGCGGAGGGGGCGTCGGCCTCTGGATCTACTTGGAGTTCAAGGAGTTCATCGGCGCCACCGGCGAGATGGCCGAGGTGATGATGGACGCACAGAAGGCGCCAGGGACCAAGGACCTGCGCTCGCTGGGCTGTGATCAGGCCGTGGTCTTGGAGATGAAGAAGCTCGCGAAGGTCGCGCAGCGCTTCGAGGACGAGATCGCCAAGCGGGAGGGTCGCGAGCCGAAGGCGTTGGATCTGGACGAGCAAGCCGCCTGGGTCATCCAGTGCACCGTGACGGGGGGAGAGGAGATCACCTGCGCCGACGTCGCGAAGGCGTTCGTGAAGTCCGTGGAGCCCACGGGCAAGCTGATGGTCTCGGTGCAATCCGGCGCGGGCAAGAGCACGTGCAACGAGGCGTTCGACGACGACGGCAGGAGCCTCGGAAAGACCAAGGCGGTCGACCTCCCGGTGAACCCCTCGGGCGGCAAGACGAGCTGGGACTAGTTCTCGGCTGGACTAGAGACGACGGCTTGCTTCGGGCGGACGCGATCTCGCGGCGCGGCGCGGGCGCAGCTCGCCGCGCACCGATGATCGGGCTCCCGGGCCTCAGACGAGCGTGCCGAGGAGCTGCTTGGCCTCCTCGAGCGCCGGGTCCTCGGCCAGTGACTTGTCGAGCATGAGGCGCGCGCGCCGCGTGTCCCCTTGGCGGATGGCGATGCTCCCGAGCTGGAAGTACGCGACGGCGCGGTCCTGGCTCGTCACGCCGGAGGTCCCGTCGGCCTTCATGATGGTCACCGCGCGGAACGCTCGCTGCGCGACCTCCTGATCGTCGAGGTCCGTCGCGAGCTGACCGAGCTCGAGGGCGATGCCGCCGTTCTGAGGCTGGTTCTCGAACGCCTTGACGAGCGCCGTCAGCGCCTCGCTCACGTTGCCGTCGCGCGACTCCACGCGGTAGAGCGTGTAGTACGCCTGGCCGAGCTCCTTCGAGCGCTTGCCCTTCTGCGCCGAAATGAGCGCGCCCAGCGCGCCGCGGGCCGCGTCGATGCGCCCGGCGGCGCCGAGGGCGTCGGCCGCCAGGAGCGCCACGTCCGGATCATCCGGGCGGAGGGCGCGGACCTCCTCGATCACGGCGAGCGATCGCTCGGCCATCGCGGGACCCATGGACGCCTCGCCCGTCCCATAGAGCAGCAGGCGCGCCGCCTCCATCAGCAGGTCGAAGCGCGCCGCCTCCTCCGGCGCGTGGCGAGCGTCCTCGACGATGAGCTCGGCGAGCTCGCCGATCGCTCCGGAGTCCTCGTACACCCCACGGAGCGCGGCCCGGAGCTTCGGATCTTCGGGCGCCGCTTCCACGGCGCGCTCCAGCCCGCCGCGCGCGACGTCCGGCCGGCCGAGCTTGCGCGCCACCTCCGCGAGCCGGAGCGCGCACTCCGAGAGCTCCTGTCCCGACACGATCCCCACGAGGTGGGCGTACGCGTTCGCGGCGACGTCGTACCGTTCGGCGCGCTCCTCGATCCGAGCGAGCGTGCGCAGCGCGACGGTGTTCTGAGGGTCGCGGCGCAGCACCTCGTCGACGACGAGCCGCGCGGAGTCGCCGTCGCCTCCGTGCGCCGCGACCTCCGCGAGCCTCAGGCGGATCTCCAGCTCGGAGCGCCGCGAGGCGCTCGGATCCCGCGTGACCCGGACCAGCGCCGCCTCCAGGTGGGCGCGGAGCTCGGCGTGGTAGCCGCCGCCGCTCTGATCGAAGGCGCGCTCGAGGTCGTCCAGGGCGAGGTCGCTCTCCCCCACGGCTTCGCGGAGCACTGCGCGCGAGAAGTAGAGCCACGCGTCGTCTCCGGCGGGGTCCCGCTCGATGGCGACGTCGACCGCCGCGATCGCGCGCGCGTGTTGGCTCGTGTTCGCGCAGGCGTCCATGAAGGAGAAGAGGAGATCGCGATCGAGGGGATCGGCCTCTACCGCGTCCGCGAACACGTCGGCGGAGTCCTTCAGCGCGCCCTCGTCCCTCAGCGCCTCGGCGGCCTTCACCAGGAGCTCCTTGCGGCTCTGCGGATCGGCGACGCCGCGCGCCTCCAGCGCGGCGAGGCGCGCGAGGCCAACGCGGTCGTCTCGCTCGGTGTAGATGGCGCCCAGCTGCTGCCGGAGCACCGCGTTCGTGGGGCTGGCGCGGAGGCCGGCGAGCAGCGCCTTCTCGGCCGCCTCCGGGTCGCCCCCGGCGAGCCGCAGCTCCGCGAGCCGGACGGCGGTCTGGCCCGCCTGCTCCCCCGACTCGATCTCGAGCAGCCGGTCCAGGAGATCACCCTGCACGAGGGAGTCCTCGCGGCGCTCGGCGATGCGCACGATGGCGCGGAGCGCCTCGAGGTTCTTCTCGTCCCAGTCGAGAACGCCGTGGTACGCGTCCAGCGCGACGTCCTCGTCGCCCGCCTTCTCGCGCAGGGCGGCGACGCGCAGCCCGACCGCGACGACCCGCGCCTTGTCAGCGGCGTCCTTCGCGACGTCTAGCTGGCGCTCCAGGAGGTCGAGGAGCTCCGCCGACCTCCCGGTGGCCTCGTAGAGGCGCACCAACAGCGCGGCCGCCTCCTGGTGGGCCGGGTCTTCCTCGATGGCCTCGGAGAGGGTCCGCGTCGCACGCTCGGGGTCGGAGGTCTCCAGCATCTGAGCGAGCGAGAACCGAAGGCCCGCGCGCTCGTGCATGTCGTCCACGAGCGGGATGGTCTGATCGATGAGCCCGGCCAGCGCCGCGGTGTCGCCCTCTGCGCGGTAGAGATCGGCCAGCGGCGACCAGAGGTCGCGATCCGCCGGCTCGCGCTCGCGGAGCTCTTCGTAGATGGCGATGGTGCGCTTGGGCTCCCCCAACACCTCCCGCGCGATGTCCGCGACGCGGAGGAGGAGGGCGCGCTGCTCGTCGGGCTCGCTCACCCGGGCCGCCCGCTCCCACTTCTCCGCCGCCTCCCGGGCGTCCCCCGCAGCGAACCGGCGCTCCGCGAGCGCCGAGAGCGCCCACGCAACGTCCTCGGAGTCGGCCACGGACGACGCCGGTACGATGCGGCGGAGCAGCCGCTCCGTGAGCTCGGCGTCCTCGAGATCGATCGCGTGCTCGTACGCCTCCCGGAGGTGCGGAGCCGGATCCTCGGAGCGGTCCGCGAGGGTCTCGAGGGCGAACACGACCGCGGCGCCGCGGCCCCGCTCCCGGGCGACGTCCTCGAGCAGCCGTGGCAACGCCGTGCTCGAGGGGGACCGCGCGATGGCGTCCCGCATCACGGACTCGAATCGGTCGCCGTCGGCGTCCTCGCGCGACGCGCGCTCGAGCAGGGAGATCGCGGCGTCCTCCTGGCCCTCGGCGACGCGGAGACCCACGAGCCGGTAGAGCGGCTGCGCGATGGCGCCGAAGCCGGTGCCCTCGTCGGTCGCGAGATCGATCAGGCCCTGCAGCGCCGTCGCGTGCTGCTCGACCGGCGCCTTCCCGGCCGCCACGAGGCGCTCCGCCAGCCGCTCGAGCGAGACCAAGATCTGCGCCCGCCGCGCGGGATCCGGCTCCTCCAGCTCGGACACGCACGTGAGCGCCTCCTCGTACGCCCCAGCGGCCGCGAGGTCATCGCCCAGGTCGCGCTCCGACAGCTCGGCCGCGCGGAGCCACAGCTCCAGCCGCGCGAGCGCCGTCTCCGCCGCGGCCGCCCGCTCGCGGAGCGTCGCGATCACCGCCGCGAGGCTGCCCGTCGCGCGGCCGATCTCGATCACGCGCGTGACGAGCGGCGCGGACCCGGGAGAGCGCGCCAGCGCGCGGAGCGCGACGTCGCGCGCCGCGTCCGGCTTGCCGAGCTTGCCGTGCCAGAGCTCGGCGAGCTGGAGCTCCGTGCTCGTACGCTCCGCGTCGGGCACGTCGTCCTTCGCCAGCCGCGCCTCGAGCGCGCGGGCGACCAGATCGAGGAACCCGCGGTGGGTCAGCGCCGCGACGAGCGCCCCGTACTCGGAGGGCTCCTGCTCGGCCGCCTCGAACGCGGATTCGACGAACTCTGCGCGGCGGTCGGCCTCCTTCTGGCGCTCCGCGAGGTAGGCGAGCTCCACGAGGACCTGTGTCTTCATGATCGGCCGCTCACGCGCGGGCGCGGGCCCCGCCGTGCGCTGCGAGCGGAGCACGAGAAGGAGCGCGCGGAAGGTCCGCTGCGCGCGGAGGTACTGGCCCTCGTTCGCCGCCACCTCGCCGAGGAGCTGGAGCACCGCGGCGTTTCCCGGGTCGATCTTCGAGGCGGCCTCCAGCTCGACGAGCGCTTGCGTGCGGTCCGCCGTGATCAGCGAGAGCTTTCCCAGCTCGAAGTGCACGAGCGCGCGCTCCTTCGGCTTGCGCGTCCCGAACTCGGCGAGGATGCGCGCCAGCACCTCCTTCGCCTCCTCGTGGCGCGCGCTCTTCCCGAGCGCCTCCGCCAGCGCGAAGAGGGAGGGCAGCTCGTCTGGCTTGAGCCCGACCGCACGCTCGAGGAGCGGGATGGCCTCGGCGGGGCTGTCGATCTCGTTGACGTAGATCGCCGCGGCCTCCCGCAGCCGTTCCAGCTTCGCCGCGAGATCCTCCGACAGCTCCGCCTCGGCGGCGTAGAGCCTGGCGAGATCCGGCCAGGCGCCCGCGGCGCGGTAGAGCTCGGCGAGCACGTCGCGCACCTTCTGGCTGGCGCGGCCCTCCGCGAGAGCGCGCTCCAGGCCCTCGCGGGCCCGCTCGTGCTGCCCGGCGCGCCCGTAGGCCGTCGCGACCCGGAGCGAGAGCTCGTCGTCCTCCCCGCGCAGCCCCGCGAGCCGCTCGAGGACCGCTGCCTCCTCCTGGTGCTTGCCGGCGCGCTCCAGGAGGAACGCGAGGCGATCGAGCGCGGTAGCGCTCGGCAGGAAATCGACGACCCGCTTGGCGGCGCGAGCGGCGCGGAGGGCGTCGGCGAGCTTGCCCTCCGCGATCCGCGACGCAGCCGCGAAGTGATCGGCGGCGAGCGATGGGTCCACCAGCGCGCAGAGCTCACCCTGTTGCTCCAGGAGCGCCGCGTGGTCCGCGTGTCGTCCGGTGCGCTCGAGGAGCGACGCGAGCAGGTCGACGGTGGGCGCGTGCGAGGCGACCTCCTCCAGCGTCGTGCGCAGCACGGGGATGGCCCCGTCCGCGTCGCCCAGCTCCTCGAGCAAGCGGGCCTGGGCGAGGCGGAGGCGCGCGCGCTCGGCGGCGTCCTTCGACGCGCCCGCCATGCGCCCGTAGGTGGACGCGAGCTCGGCCTTGCGGCCCAGGCCCTCGTAGAGAGCGACCAACCGGTCGGCGATGTCCGTCGCCTCGTGATCTCGCTCGTACAGACGCTCGAAGATCGCGGCAGCCTCCTCGGGCGGAGCGATCTCCGCGGCGGAAGAGAGGAGCTGCCAGGTGGTGGCCCCAGGGAGCGGCAGGTCGGCCGCGGCGAGGAGCGCCTCCTTCACGGAGACGAGATCCCCGGCGTCGCGCTGCACCTCGCAGCACACGTCGAGCGACCAGAGCAGGTGATCGGCCGCGTCGTCGCCGCCTCGGAGCCGCTCGGAGGCCAGCGAGAGGAGCCTCTTCGCGAGCGACAGCCCGAGCGCGCGGTCCCCGACGTCCTTCATCGCGACCGTGGTCGCCTCTCGCAGCGACTCGAGCTCCCCTCCGCGGACCTCGCTGAGCGCCTCCAGGACCTGGACGAGCGGGAGACCGGGCGTCGCCCGCCGCGCCTCGACGAGGCGGGCCAGGACCTCTTCGTCCCGTGGGGCACGGCGGAGAGCCGCGGACAGGAGGCCCTCGACGAGCCCTCGGGAGTCCTGGGGAGGCGCGGTGGGCACGGTCCCTCCACCCGACGCCCATGTCGCCGAGAGGACGAGCAGGTCACGCGCCACGCGCACGTCGATCTCGTCGATGGTCGCGAGCGACGGGAGGAGGCACGGCGCCACGAGGTCCCAGCGTCCCGTCGCGCGTCCGCGCGCGAGGAGCGCCTCTGCGACGCCGGGATGCTGCGCGCGGATCCCGAACGCCTGCACGATCTTCTCGAGCGCGCGGACGTCACCCCCAGCCCGCCGGTCTTCGGCCGCTGCCGCGGCGACGAGCACGTCGCACTTGTGGGTGAGGCTGTCGGAGGCGGCGAGCCGCGCGGGCACCAGCGCGAGCCACCGGTCCTCGAGGCCGCCGGCCTCGAAGCTCTTCGCGAGCGCCTCCACGCCGTGGGCGAACGTGAGGCGCGCGTCCGGGTTCGTGGGGGACAAGGCCCCGAGCAGGCGCTCGAGGCCCTCCTGCGCCTCGCGGCCCGTCGGTGACTCGTCCAGCGACGCGAGGAGCGCCGCCAGCGCAGCCGCCGTCTCTCCGCGCTTCCGGTGCGTGTCTCCGAGACGCGCGAAGAGGGAGGCGCGACGTGGCCCCGCGGCGACACGCGCCGCCTCCTTCTCGAGCAGCGCCGCCGCGTCGTGGTGCCGGCGCTCGGCGTCGTAGAGATCGGAGAGCTCGTCGACGATGTCGTCGGTCGCGCCGTGGAGGTCGATGACCCGCTCGTAGGCGGCGATGGCCGCGCCGGCGTCGCCCGCGAAGCGCGCCAGGACGCGCGCGATCTCGACGCGGTCGGCCTCGGCGTCGTCCTCGCTCTCGCCGTGAGAGGCGCGAGCCTCCAAGGCGACGACCAAGGCTTGCGTGTCACCCAGGGCGCGCAGGTTGTCGACGAGCGACGTGAGGACCGGGAGGTCGTCCTGCGCCTCGGTCAGCCAGGCCCGAAGCGAGCGGATCGCGCGTGGGCGGTCCCCGATGATCTCCTCGGCGATGCGGGCCGCCTCCACGAGGGCCTCCCGACGGAGCTTGGCGTCGTCCTCCAAGATCGCCAGCCGCTCCAGGACCTGACACCGCTCGGCCTCGCGCCCCGCCGCCCGGAGCGTTCGGTCGAGCTGCCTCGCAGCTTCCCGCGCGCCCTCTCGATCCTGGTCGCTCCGCGAGAGGATCGCGAGGTCGATGCCGATGGCGCGACCCTCGTCCGCGAGCGCGCCTCGAGCGAGCGCCGAGGCCCGCCGGAGCAGCCGGAGGGAGCGCGGCGCGTCGGCCTCCGACTCGCCCAACTCGGCGTACGCCTCGACCACCGTGCGCAGCGCGGTCTCGTCCTTGCCCGCGACCTTCTCGGCGCGCGACATCGCGCGCTTCTCGTCCGCCGCCTCGGTGGCGAGCGAGAGCAGCGCCAGCTCGGCTTGGAGCGCGGCCGCCACGTCGCGCAGCTCCGCGCTGCGGAGGTTCGAGAGGGCCTCCAGGTGGGCGCGGCGCTCCGAGGCGGGCAGCTCCGACTCGAGGAGCACGGCGAGGACCTGCGCGGCGCCCGCGTGGTCACCACGCCGCTCCCGCTGGGGCAGCAGGAGCTCCGCCATGCGCGTGCGCAGCGCCCCGCGCGCGACGTCGGCGACCGTCGCGCCCGAGAGGCGCCGCCACTCGGCCTGGGTCGACTCCCCTGGGGCGGTGCGCTCCACCCACCCCGCGACGACGGCCTCGGCAGCCTCGTCGCCCGCCTCCACGAGCGGGCGCAGCACCTCGAGGCCGGCGTCCAAGTCCCCGACGTTGTCGTCGAGCAGGCCGGCGACGCGCATGCGGGTCGCCTGTGCCTCGGCGGGGTCGAGCCGCCCCAGGCGCCCCATGAGGAGATCCACCAAGCTCTGGAACCGGCCGTGCTTCTCGTAGAGGCGCTCGAGCTGACCCTCGAGCCGCTCCGACGGCCGCAGCGCGAGCAGCGCCTCGAGGTAGACCATGGACTTGTCCGCGTCCCCGGCCAAATCGCGGGCGATCTCCGCCGCGTCCTCGAGGAGGAGCGCTCGCTCGGAAGGGTCGGCCTGGGCCGCGATGACGTGATCGTAGAGCTGGAAGAGCTCGTCCCACCGCTCCGCCGCGTTGTAGACCAGCTTCAGCCGCTCCACCGCCCATCCGGCGCTCGGGACGACGTCCACGAGGAGCCGGAGCATGTGGGTGACGGCCGCGGCGTCGTCGAAGAACTCCTCCTGGAACCCGACGCCTCGCTCACCGAGTTGCAGCGTGACGTCCTCGGGGAGCTGCTTGGCGTTGGAGAGCGCGGCGCGGTACGCCTCCGCCACGAGGTCCGGCTTGCCGGTGCTCCGCGCGAGCTCCTCGGCCGCGTCCCAGAAAGGTGCGTGCTCCGGCGCCTCCCGCATGGCCCGCGCAGCGACGACGAGCGCCTCTTCGGGCTCGGCTTCCAAGCAACGAAGCCAAGCCTCGAACAGGGGCACCTTGCGATCGGCGAGCGCTTCGGCCGCAGGGCCGGAGAGGATGGACTCGTAGACCCGCGCCCGCTCCGCGAGGTCCGCGGTGGCCTCCGCCATCGCCTCGAGCGCACGGGCCGCCTCCTCCGCGAGACCGTCGCGGGTCATGAGGCCGAGCAAGACGCCGCGCAGTCGCCCTGCGAAGCGCTCGGGCTCCGCGTCGGACAGCGCGGGGCCGTCCCCCTCCTCCACGAGGCCTGCGATGATGTCGAGGGCGCCGCGAGGGTCGTCGAGGCTCCCCGCCAGGAGCTCCGCGAGCCGCGCCGCGGACTCCACACGACGGATCGGGTCCGTCTCGACGTCGCGCCAAGCCCTCAAGCAGCGCGCGGCCGCCTCGTCGTCTCCCGCGCTCTTCGCGAGCTCGTACCGTGCCCCGAGCGCGCGCCCCTCCGTGGGCGCGATCTCGAGGACCCGATCGAGCACCGCGGCGGCCGCGGCGGGGGACTGGGCGGACGCCCGCTCGAACTCGGCGAGCGCGAGGAGCGCGTCGACCTGCTCGTCCCCGTTCCTGCTCGCCGCGCGCCGCTCGAGCAACCAGCGCCGGGTGGCCAAGAGCTCCGCGACGCCCGAGCGCTCACCGAGGAATGCGTCGAGCGCCGCCTCGGCGCCGCCATCGTCCTCCTCGCCCGCGCGCTCGAGCTCCGCCCGCAGCGCGGCGGCCGCCTCGACGGTGCGGCCGGCAGCGTCGAGGACGCGCGCCCGGAGGCTGGCGAGCTCCAGCGACTCACCCAGACGGAGCGCCGCCCCGGCGACGAGCTCCAGGATGTCGTCGGCCCGCTCCGAGGCCCACTCGAGCGGCGCCTCCAAGAGCGCGATCACCTCGCGCAAGTCGTCGGATCCGGCGATGAGCCGCCTCGTCGCGGCGAGCACCCCCGCCGGGTCACGACGAGCGCGGTGCACGTCGACGAGCCGCTCGAGCGCGGGCCGCGCGCCCTGGGAGAAGCGCAGCACGGCCTCCAGGTCGGCGACCGCCCGGTCGAGGTCCCCGGCCTCCTCTGCCGACTGCGCGGCGCCGAAGTAACACTCCGCCGCCCGCTCCGGCTCGGCCGCCCTCTCCCCGAGGAGCGCGCCGAGCCGCTCGAGCGCCTCCGCGTGCTCGAGCCCCTCGGGGGCCGCCGCCACGCGGCGCTCCGCGACCGCCACCAGCAACGGGACGTCGCCCTGCGCCTGCCCGATCTCCTCGATCTCCGTGAGCGCTTCGGCGTCGAACGCGGTGGCGTCCCCGCGCAGCGCCTCCAGGTAGTGCGTGGCCGCCGTGTCGGGGCGCTTTCGTCGCAGGGCGACCCACGCGAGCCGCACGTGGAGCGCGCCGTTCTCCTCCGTCCCCGGCGCCGTCCGCGGAAGCCCCTCCTCGAGGAGCTCGTAGAGCTCGTCGTCCCGCCCCGCCTGCTCCAGCACCTCGGCGAGCGCGATCCGGATCGCGCTCGCGTCCGCCAGCTCCTCGAGGCCTTGCCGCAAGGTGGCGGCGGCGCCGCTCAGGTCGGCGAGGTCGCGGGCCTGCACGGCGCCGATCGCGAGGTAGAGCTCCTGCCGCCGACTCGGCTTCCCCGGTCGGTCGAGAGAAGCTCGGTAGAGCGCGACGCGCTCCTCGGGCGCTCCCTTCTCCGCCAGAAGATGGTCGATGCGCTCGAGCACTTCCTCGTTGTCCGGCTCGAGCTCGAGCACCCGCCGCAGCGCGTCGATCGCCTTCCCCGCGTCGCCTGCCTCCGCGTACGCCTCGCCCGTGCGCTGGGCGAGACGCGCGATCGCCGGGTGGTCGAGCGCGCGGTCCCGGAGCGCGCTCGCGAGGGTCTCGGCGACGGCCGCCTTCGAAGGTCCCTTCTCTGCGCGCGCCGACACGCGGTCCAGCCAGCTGGGGACCGCGTCCACGTCGTGCGTCACGGCCTCCCTGAGGCCTCGGCCCGCGAGGAAGAGAGCCTTCACGCGGTCCTTCCCGAGCGTCACCACGTGGTCGAACGCCTCCGCGAGCGCGTCGAGCCGCTCGCGCGGGTCGTCGTGGAGGTCGGCGCGGACCTCGAGCGTCCGAACCAACGCGGCGAGGTCCTCGTCCGCGCGCTGGAGGGGTGCGACGACCTCGGTCGCGCGGAGCCTGGTCTCGGGGCCGCCATGCTCGAGGATCTCGAGCACGCTCGCGCGGACGAGCGTGTCGTCCGGCATCTGGGCGAGGACCTCCGCGAACACCTCCAGGGCCTCCGCGGAGCGCTCCAGGGTCACCAGCGCCTCGCCCAGGCGGGACAGGAGCGCGAGCCGCTCCTCCTCGGGGGCGAGCTCCAGCTCGGCCGTGAGGACCTCCGCGAGCTCGGCCGTACGGCTCGCCTCGTCGAGCATCGGGATGAGCTCGGCGTGGACGTCTCGCGCCGGACCGTGATCGCGCAGCACCTGCAGGAGCGTGTCCATCGCGCCCGCCGAGTCCTCCGCCTTGTCCAGCCGGAGGCGCGCGGCGCGCATGAGCATCTCGCGGCGCGCTTCGTCTCTCGGCATCGCGCGCGCGCGAATCTCCAGGACCTCGGCGAGCGTCTTGTGCTCGCCTCGCGCCTCCAGCAGGCGCTCCAGCTCCTCGGGCTCCGCGGTAGGATCGATCTCGAGCGCCCGCTTGCGCGCGCTGATCGCTCCGGTGAGATCGCGGAGGTCGCTCTCGTAGAGGGCCGAAAGGCGACGGAGGACGCCGAGGCGCTCGTCGGCGTCGTCGGAGAGCTTCGCGATCGCCTCGAGCACGACGGCGAGCGGCTTCAGCTCGCCTGCCGACTCGACGAGATCGCGGAGGGCACGGGCGGCGTCGAGCGCCACGGCGCCGTCGGACTGGTCGAGGACGCCCTGGAGGATCACGCGGGCGCGCTTGAGGTCGCCCACCTCTGCGATCAGGCGGCCGGTCTGGAGGTTCACGCGTGCGCGCGCGACCGGATCCTTCACGGCCGCCGCGGCGCGAGAGAGCATCTTGCTCGCGTCCGCCTGCTTCCCGAGGCGCTGGGCGACGTCGACGTACCGGTCGCGCACCTCGTCGTCCCCCGGATCGACCGCCATCACGGCCTCCAGGCTGGAGAAGGCGGCCGCCTCGTCGCCGAGGTCGAGCAGGATGATCGCGAGCTTCTTCTGGAGCTCCGCCTTCTTCGGGCCGCGGAGCTGGTCGATCTGGACCCCCAGCATCTGCGCCACGCCCCCGCGGTCTCCCTCGGCCTCGTAGACCTTCTCCAGGGCGCCCGCGGCGCGCGCAGCGACCGACTTGCTCGCGAGCAGCCTGACCGCGACGCGTCGGGCGACCTCGTGCGCGGGGTCGGCGTCCAGGACCGCCTCCACATGGGGGGTCGCGCGCTCTACGTCGGGGAGCGTGCCGTCGTAGAGCTCGACGATGCGCGCGTGGATGGGGACGCGCCGGTCGTCGGGCATCGGCGGGTCGCTGGAGAGCGCCTGCTCGAGGGCGCGGGCCAGCTCCGCGTGCTTGCCCGCGGCGGTGAGCCGCTCGTCGAGGGCCGAGAGCGCGGCCTCGTCCCCCGGGTCGAGCCGCAGGATCTGCTGCGCGACCTTCGTCGCGCGCTCCGCGTCGGTGGGAGGCAAGAGCTCGAGGGCGGCCCGCAGGTGCACGAGCGCCACGTCACGCTCGGTCTTGGCGCCGACGGCGCCGATGTGGAGCTGCGCGAGCTTCTCGCGGTCGCCTTTGTCATCCAGGATCCGCTTCAGCAGCTCGAACGCGTCGGGGTGGCCCGGCGCCAGGGTCAGCACCCGCTCGAGCGAGGCCTCGGCCGCGTCGATGTCCCCGAGCGCGCGGAGGAAGAAGCGCGACGCGTGCATGAAGACCTGCGCCTGGTGGTGCGCGGGCATGATCTTCACGCGCCGGTCCTGGCTCAGCCGCTCGTACGCCCCCGCGAGCTCGACCAATCTGTCGTCCCGGAGCGCCGCCGCATGAAGCTTGTCCCAGAGCTCGGGATGCGCCTGACCCCGCGCCTGCGCCACGATCAGGAGGTCGAGCGCCTGCTGTTCGTGCTCGAGCTGATCATCGAGATAGACGGCGAGCTGTTCGAGGCGAAGCGGCGGCGCTTTGGTCCCCGTTTCCATTCGCTGTGCCGGCTACGGTATCAGCGATCCCGAAGAAGTTCGTGGCGTTTCGGAACCTCGGGCCGTACTCTTCGAACGGAGCACCATGCCGGTGAAGTTGAGCGAAATTTCCCGTCGGTCGCTCTGGACCGCTGGTCTTTCGGTCAGCGCCGCTTGGCTCGCCCGGGGCGCCCACGCCGCAGCGCCGAGCTTCGAGGTGCGCGAGCTCACCGTCCAGGGCAAGCGCGCGAGCCGCGCGAGCTTGCTCGTGCCGACGCACCTCGACAAGGGCAAGAAGGTCGGCCTGCTGGTCGCGCTCCACGGGCTCGGGGAGTCGGGGGATCCGGCGCTCGGCGTGCGCGCGTGGCTCGACCTCTACGGTCTGCGCACGTCGTACGAGCGGCTGCTCGCCCCGCCGGTCGTCCCGGTCGGCAAGCGCCGCGACTGGACGGCCGCGCGGCTCGCGGAGGTGAACCGGAGCCTCGTTCGGCGGCCGTTCGCCGGGCTCGCGGTCCTCTGCCCCTTCACCCCGAACGTGCGGAAGATGGCGGACTCCGCGGCCGCGCAGAAAGACTACGCGGAGTGGCTCGTGGACGCGCTGATCCCCGCGGCGCGCAAGCTGGCCCCCGTCGAGACGTCCGCCGCGGCGACCACGATCGACGGCTGCTCCATGGGCGGTCCCATCGCGCTCGAGACCGTGCTCGCGCACCCGACCACGTTCGGCGCGGTCGGCGTCGTCCAGCCGGCGCTCAGCGCGGGACGTGCAAAGCAGTGGGCCGAGGGCCTGGCCAAGGCTCGCAAGGAGAACGACAAGCTCGCGATCCACCTGCTCACGAGCGAGCAGGATCCGTTCGTGGGTGCGACGCGCGCCCTGGCGAAGGCGCTCGACGACGTGAAGGTGCCCCACACGCTCCGGGTGTCGCCTGGCCCACATGATCAGCCTTGGCTTCGTGAGACCGGGACCATCGAGATGCTCCTATTCCACGAGCGCGGGCGTCACGAGCCCCCGCCGCGCAGCGAGGTCCCGCCGAGCGGCTGACGGTCGGCGCCAGGGGCTAGGCCTCACCCACCGTGCGCATGCCGATACCCATGGCGGGCGTGACCCCGATGAGCGCGTGGGCGCGCTCCCACCGCTCGCCGACGTCGACCTCGAAGAGCACGCTCGGGTGAAACGGCGCGGGGAGCCACGCGCCCTGGGCGATCTCCCCCTCGAGCTGGCCCGGCCCCCAGCCGCTGTAGCCCAGGAAGACGAGGCGCTTCCCGACCGCCGCGGAGGTGCCCGCCCCGCCGGCGTCGGACGCCAGCGTCGCATCGAGGTCTCGCGCGAGGGCGTCGAACGCGCCGCGTGACGAGCTGATCTTCACCTCGGCCGAGACATCGATCACCCCGTCCGCGGAGTCCGCGAGCGACGCTTCGCCGGAGAGGATCCACCCCGAGCCGGGCTCCACGGGCCCGCCCACGTACACGGCGCCCGACGAAGCGCCGACGCGATCGCTGTAGCCGGCGAGGCTCAGGACCTCGCCGAGCTTGAGGGGGGCGACGCGGTTGATGACGAAGCCGAGCGCGCCGCTCGGTCCATGCATGGCGAGCAGCACCACCGTGCGCTCGAAGTTCGGATCCCCGAGAGGCGGCGACGCGATCAACAGCCCCGGGGCGAGGTCCGCCTGCATCGAGTCCCATGGTAGTCCGGTGAGGGTCCGAGACAAGGTGACTTGGGCGCGGGTCCCACTTTGCGGGCCCTCGAGGCCCGAGGTGCGCGAACGCGCTGCGACGTCGCGGTTGCGGCGGCCGAGCCGCCGCACCAGAACCCCCGCGTGCCCGCCATCGCGTGCCCCTCCTGCGGCGCCCCGACGCGAATCTCGCTCTCGGCGGCCGATCGACTTCGCTGCGCGGCGTGTGGCTACGCCGGTCCGCCTCCGACGGCCGTGGAGGAGGAGCTACGAGCGGCCGCCCACGCGCTCTCGAGCATGGACGTCGAGCGGCGTCAGCTCGGCTGGGCGCAGAGGAGGGTCGGCGCAGGAGCCGCCGGCGGCGCCCGGACCACGGGCTGTCTCTTCGCGGTGCTCTTCGCGCCCGTCGCTGGATGCGGGGGCCTCCTGTTCGGGTTCGGGAGGAGCGGCGGGATCGCGGACATCGGGGCCGCGGCCGTGACCCTCGGGCCGGCGCTGTTCATGCTCGTCGGCGGCGCGCTCATCCTGCGCGGGATCGGCGCGACGCGGCGCGCGGCCGAGATCGCCTGCGCGGCGGTCCCGCCGAGCGTGCCGGGCGGCGCGGCAGGGTGTCACGTGTGCGGAGCCGACCTCGTCCACGTCGATCTCTCGCGCCAGGCCGTCGTGCGTTGCAGGTACTGCGCCGCCGACAACGTGGTGGGCCGCGAGGCGCTCGCGCGCGCCGCCGCGGTCGCCGCGGCGGCGACCGCCACGTTGCTCGCTCAGGTGAGCGCTCACGCCGCGCTGCTGGCGGGGCACCGGCGGCGCGCCGCGGTGCTCCTGGCCGCGCTCGTCGGGCTCGCGCCGTTCGCCGGCTGCGCCGCGTACCTCGGCGCGACCGTCGTGTCACCGGAGGGGAGCGCCCGCGACGAGTACGTCCTCGCCCGTACCAAGTCGGGCGCGTGCGTGGCCCGGTTCGTGACCGAGGACGCGGACGGCGCGCGGAGGTTCTCGATCGGCGCGCTCTCCGACGGCGACAGGGGCGGCTTCTGGCTCGACCCGAGCGACCTGAAGGGGGCGAAGCCGTTCCGCGCCCGGGATCTCGTCGGGCGCACGGTACGCGCGCGCGGCGAGCAGGCGGCTGTCGAGAGGGTCTACCGCAGGTCGTTCACGGGCACCGAGCGAGCCGTCCTGACGGATGGAAGAGAGGCGTCGGTCGACGATCTGTGCCTGCCGGTCGCGCCCGACGACCTCCCGATCGTCGTGCCCCCCTGAAGCTCGTCAGGCCGACGCGCGAGCGTGCTCGCGCTCGGCGGGGAGCGGGGCGTGTGCCACCGGCGCGACGCCGCGCCCGAGCCCGAGCTCCTCGCGCACCTCGGAGAGAGGCGTGGCAAAGTGCGCGGCCCAGTCGAACCCGAAGAGCGACCGGGCAGACCTGCCGAGCTGCCAGCCCCGCGCGATCGCGTCCATGCGGCGCGTCCGGTCGTCCATCGCGTAGAAGAAGGTGTTCAGCAGGCCCAGCGACAGGATGAGGAGCGCGAGCTTCGCGCGGAACTGCGTGAGGTAGACGGCCTGCAGCCCAAGCTCGCCCGCGACGTCGACGTCGAAGCCGGTCGCCGTGTGCCACACGTCGTGGGTCTCGCGCAGGTGCGCGAACACGAAGCCGGCCGGGGTGCCGTCGTCGGGCCGCCGCTGGATGTCGCGTGGGTCGAGGCCGCGCGCGCGCATCTCGTCCGCGAACGTCCTGCCGAGCGTGCCTTCGGGCAGCCGCCCGAGCGCGTCCAGGTCCACGAGCCCGAGCCGCGGGCGGTCGCGGAAGGCCGCAGCGTGGGCCGGGTCGCTCGCGAGCTCTTCGGCGATGGCGCGTCCGTCCTCGCTCTCCTCGAGGCCGTCCAGGATGGCGAAGACCTCTTCCAGCCGGGACGGGTCGCGCACCAGCCTCAGAAACCCCGCCGCCGCGCGCGCCCCCTGCCATGTCCTTCGAGCGATGTTCATGCTTGACATAATATGAGCGATCACTCATGTTATCAACTCGCAATGGTGAGCCACGTCTCTCTCGCAACAAAACCAAGGAAACGGCCAACCCAGGCTCGCTCTCGGGCCACCGTCACGGCCATCCTAGAAGCAACTGCTCACATTCTTGCGGAGCAGGGCTACGACGCGCTCACCACGAACCTCGTCGCCGCGCGAGCGGGCGTGAGCATCGGCTCGCTCTACCAGTACTTCCCGAGCAAGGAGGCGCTCGTCGGCGAGCTGATGGACCAGCACTGCGACCGCATGAGCGCGCTCTTTGGCCAGGTGTTCCTGGAGGCGCCTCGTCCTTCCCCTCGGGCGCTCGCTCGCCGGGTCATCCGCGCCATCTACCTCGCGAAGCGGGAGCAGCCGGAGCTCTCGCGCGTCCTGCGCGAGCACCTCCCGCGGATGGGGCGCCTCGGCCAGCTGGAGCGCAGCCTCGAGGAGATCACGCGGGCCGTCGCGGCCTACCTGACCGAGCACCGGGCGCTTCTTCGGGTACCGGACCCGGAGCGCGCCGCGTTCTACGCCGTGGAGCTCGGCGAGGCGCTCACGATGGCCGCGGTCACGAAGCGCCCCCACGACGACGGCGACGCCGTCATCGACGAGATCACGGAGATCGTCACGCGCTACCTCTTTCGCTGAGCGCGCGTGCCGCGCGCGTCGCCCGAGCGCCGCGCGGGCCGACGACGAGGGCTTCCCGCCGCGCGGCGGACGCCGCATAAGGGCGCGCGTGGTGCGACTCGACTTCCAGGGCGGCACGCTCAGGCTTCACGGCCTCGAGGCGTCGGCGCCGCCGCCCGGCTTCGTGTGGGATCCGCGAGTTCGCGCCCACCGTGCTCCCGCGCTCTCCTACCGGGACGCCTTGCTCTGGCTCAAGCGCGCGGGCCTCGAGGTCTTGGACGAGGCGCGAGCGTACGAAGAGCTCGCCGTCGCGCCCCGAGCGCAGCGCGCGCCGTTCCCGCACCAGGCGGAGGCGCTCCGCGCTTGGCTCTCGGCGAACGGCCGCGGGGTCGTGGTGCTCCCGACCGGCGCCGGCAAGACGTTCGTCGCGGTCCTCGCCCTCCTCGCGAAGCAGCGGAGCACGCTGGTGGTCGTGCCTACGCTCGACCTCATGGCGCAGTGGCACGGCGGCCTGTCGGCGGCGTTGGACCTCCCGGTCGGGCTGGTCGGGGGCGGATACCACGAGCTGCAGACGGTCACGGTGACGACCTATGACTCCGCGCACCTGCACATGGATAGGCTCGGCAACCGCTTCGGCCTGGTCGTGTTCGACGAGTGTCACCATCTGCCGAGCGAGGCCTACGGCACCGCGGCGCGCATGTGTCTCGCTCCATTCCGACTGGGCCTCACGGCCACGCCCGAGCGGACCGACGGCAAGGAGGCGCTGTACGCCGAGCTGGTCGGGCCGGTGTGCTACCGCCGAGACATCACCGAGCTCTCCGGGCACTACCTCGCCCCGTACGAGACCATCCGCCTCGAGGTGCCGCTCTCCGCGGAGGAGCTCGCCGCCTACACGCTGGCGCGGCGCGAGTACGTCGGGTTCCTCCGATCGCAAGGCATCTCCATGGGGCGCCCCGACGGCTGGTCTCAGTTCCTCCTTCGGAGCTCCCTGTCGGACGCCGGCCGGCGGGCGTTCGCCGCGTACCGAACGCAGCGCCGCCTCGCCCTCGCGGCGCCGGGCAAGCTCGCGCTCCTCACCCAGCTCTTGTCGCTCCACAAGAAGGATCGCGTGCTCGTGTTCACGGAGGACAACGCCACGGTCTACGAGATCGCGCGCCGCCTGCTCCTGCCCGCCATCACGCACCAGACCAAGGTGCGCGAGCGCGCCGGGATCCTGGCGGGCCTCCACGATGGGTCGCTCTTTGCCATCGTCACCAGCAAGGTCTTGAACGAGGGCGTCGACGTTCCCACCGCCAACGTGGCGATCGTCCTCAGCGGGTCGGGCTCGGTCCGCGAGCACGTCCAGCGGCTGGGGCGCATCCTGCGCAAGGTGGGCGACAAGCGGGCCGTCCTCTACGAGGTCGTGGCCGCGGGGACCAGCGAGGAGCGGACGAGCGACCGGAGGCGCGAGCACGTTGCTTACAAGTGATCTCGTCCGCTTTCGCAAGAGCGGTGGGCGGGTCGTCCTCCGGAGGCTCGACGACCGCGCGCGCGCGCGCCTCGGGCCGGTCGCGCGTGATCTGATCGAGACCTACCGGGTGCGAGTCGGGGCGACCCTCTCCGAGCTCGACGAGGCCGCGGAGGCCGTGACGCACGAGGCCCGCGACCGGCTCGTCGTCGCCGGGCTGCGCAAGCTCTGCGACGATCGGACGACGCTCGACCGGCCGGACGGCCTCGACCCGACCGCTGTCCGGCTCGACCTGTTCGCGCGTGCTGCCCGGGCGCATCGCGAGGCGGGTCCGGAGGGCTTCGACCGGTCGCGCGTGCTCGCGGCGAGCGCGGAGGCGCTCGGCTGCAGCCCCGCGGACCTGGAGGGGGCGCTGTTCGCGGATCTGCGCGAAGCACAGATCGTCCGAGCGTTCGACGCGCCGGACCCCGAAGAGCTCCTCCGCTCGTACGACGTCGCGCTCGCGCAGGCGGCGCTCCTCCGCGCGCGCCGCGTCGTGGTGTGCTTCGACGACGCGAGCCCGGTCACAGCGCGTGCGCTGTTCCGCGCCGCGAGGTTCCACGGGCTCCTGTTCGCGATCGCCCTCGCCGACGGCCGCTACGAGGTCACGTTCGACGGGCCCTTCTCCCTCTTCGGCGCCGCCCAGAAGTACGGGCTCAAGCTGGCGCTGCTCCTCCCGAGCGTCCTCGCCCTGCCGCGCTTCGAGCTCCGGGCCGATCTGGTCCTCGGCGCCCGCCGAGAGGAGGCCACATGGACGCTCAGCGAGGCCGACCGGCTGGCCCCCGAGCGGACGGTCACGTCCGGGCTCCGCGCCGAGCTCGTGCAGCTCGCAGCCGCCTTCCGGGCGCTCGGATCGGACTGGGACGTCGCGCCTTCGGACGAGCTGCTGCACCTCGGTGGCCAAGCGGTCGCGGTCCCAGACCTCTCGTTCTGCCACCGAGGCAGCGGGGAGGTCGTCTACCTCGAGCTGTTCGGTTTCTGGAGCCGCGAGGCGGTGTGGCGTCGCATCGAGCAGATCGAGGCGAGCCGCGGGGTCCGGCTCCTCCTCGCGGTCTCGAAGAAGCTCCGCGTCTCACGGGACGCGCTGGACGAGACCAGCGGCTCGAGCGTGATCGTGTTCGGGTCGACCCTCGGCGCGAAGGTCGTCCTCGAGCGCCTCGAGGCCAAACAATGACCCACCGCCGCGCGCGGCGGCACGAGCGGCGGGGCGCGTCGTGTAGGCTCCGCCCGTGCCCCGCAGAGAGACCGGCTTCGATCGCCTCGCCCGCGCCTCCACGGAGGTGTTCCCAGGTTCGGAGAGGCGCCGCCTCGTCCCGGTGCTCGGCTCCGGGTTCGTCACGCAGGCCGTGCTGGAGGGGGCCAAGAAGAAGGCGCGCCCCGGCGGGAGACGCCCGCGCGCCATCGACTGGCTGGAGCTGCTCCGCGGGGTCGCCACCGACTTCGGCCTGGAGCGGGCCGCGGGGCACATCGAGTCGGACGTGCCCGGCCAGACCACGCTGCTCTGGGACTCGATGTTGACCGAGCTCGCGGCAGGTCGGGGCGCGCCGAGCCCGAAGGCGGCGCACCGCTGGGAGGACGAGCTTCGGCGAACCGTCGCCGAGCGGCTCGGCGACGATCGAGCGACGGAGCGGCTGGCGCGCCCCTTCGCCCGCGGGTTCCTCCGCCTGGGCTGGGAGGACGTGTTGACGCTGAACTTCGACAGCGTGCTCCTGGCCGACGGCGCGCGACCCGAGCAGCGCGCCACGGGCGCCGGCGCGCGCGCGTCCCTGGCCGCCAGCGCGGGCGGCGCGACGGTGTGGTTCCCTCACGGGCACCACACCGATCCGCGCTCCATCGTCCTCGGCGCGCGCGCGTACGGCGCGCGCCTCGCAGCGATGCAGGCGGCGTTCGACGACCACGCGCGCACGACGCCGCCGCGGCCCGGTCGCCGCCTCACCACATGGGTGGGCACGGCGCTCGAGCGCCCCTTGCTCTTCGTAGGCCTCTCGCTCACACGCGAGGAGTGGTCCCTCTGGTGGCTGCTCGCGCAGCGCGCTCGCTTCCTGGCGCGCCGCCCCCTGGCGGAGCGCCCGCCGGCGTTCGTCTTCGCTCGCCGGCCAGCGCCTGCTGAGCGCCTGGAGATGCACGGAGCGTTCGCGACGCTCTCGCGAGCCTGTGAGCTCCTCGGGATCGAGCTCCTCTCGTTCGGCGACTTCGGCTCGGGCTGGCGTCGGCTGCGCCGCGCGCTGGCGTGGTGAAGACCGCCGCCGACGGCTGCCTCAGGAGCTGGCCCCGGACCCGTTCGTCGCGGGCAGCGCGAAGTAGAAGCGGTTGCCCTGCTCCCCGTCGGGCTCCACCCCCACCGAGCCCCCGAGGGCGTCCGCGACGCGTGCGCAGAAGGCGAGCCCGATGCCCCGGCCTCCTTGGGCCGCCCCGCCCCCGCGCTGAAACAGCGCGAACAAGTTCTCCTGCACGTCGGCCGGGAGGACCGCGCCGCGATCGACGACCTCGATCCGGATCTGGTCGCCCACGCGGCGCATGCGCAGCGTGATGGGCATCCGCGGGGGACCGTGCCGCACGGCGTTGTTGAGCAGGTTGCCGACGACGCGCTGGAGCAGGTCCGGGTCTGCGTCCACGAGGAGCGGCGCCGAGGCGAGGTCGAGGACGATGGTCTGGCCTCGCTGGCGGGCGACGTGCCGGTAGGTCTTCTCCGCCGACGTCGCGAGCTGCTGCAGCGAGAACCGCAGCTTGCGGACCGGTAGGCCGCCGATCTCGCTCAGGCAGATGTCGAGGACGTCCGTGAGCATCCGCCGCATGCGCGACGCCTCCGCGCCGAGGTCGTCCACGAGCTCCCGCTGCTCGCGGTCGTCGGGCCGGAGCATCGCGGCGCACGTGAGGATCGACGTGAGCGGCCCCCGCATGTCATGCACGATCATGGAGGCGAGGAGCTCCTTGTCCCGCTGCCGCTCCTTCTCCAAAGCCAGCACGTCCTCCAGGCCCGCGAGCCGCTTCCGCACCTCGAGCTCCTCCTCGACCTGGCGCGCCAGCGCCTGGAGCCCCTCGAGCGAGTCACCGTCCATCGAGCGCGGCTTGCGGTCGATGATGCAGAGCGTGCCGAGCCCCTCCCCCTCTGGCGTCCGCAGCGGGACGCCGCAGTAGAAGCGGATGTTGGGCTCCCCGGTGACGAGCGGGTTCGCCGCGAACCGCGGGTCCTTGGAGGCGTCGGGCACCACCATCGGCTCGTCCTGCCGGATGGCGTGGTCGCAGAACGCGTACTCCCTCGGCGTCTCGGAGACCTCCAGGCCCACCTTCGACTTGAACCACTGTCGGTGCTCGTCGACCATGCTGACGAGCACGATCGGCGCCTGGAACAGGCGCGCGGCGATCTCCGTCACGTTGTCGAACGCGAGCTCTGGCTCCGTGTCCAGGACGCGGTAGCTCCGCAGTGCACGAAGACGCCGTGCGTCGTCGAAATCCATCGTCCCTCCTCGTGGCCTCGAAGCGCCGGCTCGTGGAGTGAGATACCCGATGGCGGGGTCGCAGTCGATGCGCACGTCGGCAACGATGAAATCAGAGAAGAATCCCCGCGACGGACGCCACGAGGCAGGTCGTGAGCAGGCCGCCGATCATCGCCCGCAGCGCGAGCCTGGACAGGTCGGCGCGCCGACCCGGGGCCAGGCTGCTGTAGCCCCCGATCTGGATGCCGATGCTCCCGAAGTTCGCGAAGCCGCAGAGCGCGTAGGAGGCGATCATGCGGCCGCGCTCGGTCAGGTACCCCGGGTCGGCTGCGAGCGAGTCCTTCAAGCTCGTGTAGGCGACGAACTCGTTCAGGACCGTCTTCTGACCGAGCAGGCTCCCCACCTTGGTGACGTCCTCGGCCGGGACGCCCATGACCCACGCGAGCGGCGCGAAGGCGTAGCCCAGCAGGAGCTCGAGGCTGAGCGGCCTCCCCAGCACCTCCGCCCCGAGCCAGCCCAGGAAGGCGTTGATCATGGCCGTGAACGCGAGGAACACGAGCAGCATGGCGCCGACGTTCACGGCGAGCTTGAGCCCCTCGGAGGCGCCGGACGCAGCGGCGTCGAGGACGTTCGCGCTCGGCTCCTGAACGTCCGCCGGCAGCGTCGTCGCCGTGGCTGCGACCTCGGTCTCCGGCATCATCAGCTTCGCGATGACGAGGGACGCGGGGGCGCTCATGACGCTGCACGCGATCAGGTGCCCTGCGATGCCGGGGATGAACTCGCGCAGCATCGCCACGTACGCCGCGAGCACGCCGCCAGCGGTGGTGGCGAAGCCCGCGACCATGCACGCCAGGAGCTCGCTCTGCGTGAGGCGTGACACGTAGGGCCGGATCACCAGCGGGGCCTCGGTCTGCCCCACGAAGATGTCCGCCACGGTCGAGAACGTCTCGGCGCCGCTCGTGCCCAAGAACCGCGAGAGCCACCTCGCCGTGTTGCGGATGAGCCACGGCATCACGCGCAG
This sequence comes from uncultured Polyangiaceae bacterium, assembly GCA_964492175.1. Lineage (GTDB taxonomy): Bacteria > Myxococcota_A > Polyangia > Polyangiales > Polyangiaceae > Xiheicaenibacterium. The sequence continues at coordinate 32,437 of CAZBJI010000064.1, forward strand.
GTGGTAGAGGACGCCCATCAGCGACGCGAAGAACAGGATCGTCGGCAGGACCTGGAACGCGAAGATGAAGCCGAAGCTCTTCGTGTTCGACACGAGACCTCCGAACACGAACGCGGCCCCCGCCTGGCTGAAGCCGAGCAGGTGGTCGACCGCGTCGTTCGCGACCTTGAACGTGCGCGCGAGGGGCGTGCGCAGGACGAGGACTGCGAACACGAGCAGGATGGAGAGCCCCAGGCCGACCGTTCGGAGGTTGACGCGCCTTCGCCTGTCCTTGGGGCAGAGCGCGAACGCCAGCCCCATCATCACGAGCACGCCGAGCACACTGACCAAGCGGTCGACCATCAGGGGCGGGATGGTCGCAGCACGGGGCGCGCACGTCGAGCCTGCTAGGTAGCAGGGTGCGGAAGCAGTGGGGTCCGCGGCAGGGTCGTGACGGAACACGAGAGGATGAGCATGTGATGCCCCCCACCGGGCGGTGCTCGGCGCTTCGCGCCTGCGCTCCGCCGCTCCCCCCAAACGTGGCGAGCGGGGTCATGCCCTTCGGGCCGCGGCCCCTTCGGGGCCGCTCATGACCCCGCTCGCCACATGGGGGGAGTCAGGTTGCGATCAGCCGTGCCATGCGCAGCAAGTTGTGCGCAGCACCGACGAAGTGCGCCGCGATCCGCGTGCGCTCGGTGCCTCGATAACGCGTCCTTCGGAATGAGGCCGTGGATTTCATCCAGCCGAAGATCGACTCGATGCGCCGCCGGACGCGCTGACGGATGGCGCATCCGGCGTGGCGCGTCGTGCGACCGTCGATCGCGGAGCGGCGGCTCGAGGTGTTCTGTGCCACGTGCGGCGTCACACCGAGATCGCGGCAGGCGGCGATGAAGTTCTTGGTGTCGCAACCGCGATCTGCGCCGAGCGTGAGGCGATGGTCGCCGCCCAGCGTCTCGAGCATGCCGAGCGCGACACTGCGGTCGGCCGTCCCGGTCGCGGGCGCGACGCGGAGGTCCATAGCGAGGGTGGGGTGGGCATCCCATCCTCCTGCTCGTTCATCCCGTTTCTTCGCACCCTGCTGGAGGCGGGGACGGCGGCAGGAACGCACGTGCGCTCAGTCGCCGAACATGAGCGTGACCCTGACCTTCGCGAAACGCGCCACGGCGCCCGTGAGCCCGCCGGTCCCCTCGATGAAGTCGAGCAGCCGTGCCGCGTCGGCCCGGCTGATCTGTGAGCGCCGGAGGCCCAGCATCGTGACGCCGCGAGCGATGAGCTCCGCCGCCTTCTCGTCCCCGAGCGACTTCGCGAACAGCGAGACGAGGTGCTCGGCCGGCACGACGCCCGCGCTCGGCGGGGCCATGGAGTGCCGCGGTGGCGGCGCGCTCTGGCCCAGCGCCTCGAACGTCCCGCTGCTTATCGAGCCCTGGAGGGAGCGCTTGTAGCGGAGGAGCGCCAGCTTCGCGGCGAGACCCTCGGGGCCCTGCGCGGACTCCAGCCTACGCAGGACGCTGACGACGTCCTTCGCGCTGAGCGCCGCGCCCAGGCCCAGCGTCCGCACCTCCTGGGTCACGACCGCGCGCGCCTTGTCCACGCCGAGCGTAGAGGTGAGCAGATCGACGATGGTATCGAGAGAGCTAGGCTCCATGGCGGGGGAACGCCAACACGACCGTCGTGGTGTTGTGGAACCCGCTCATGTCCCCCGAGTTGAGCGCCACCTCTCCGTAGGTCTCGAAGCCGCAGAGCGGCGCGCCGCCGAGCTCCCTGGACACGTCCTGGATCGCCTCGACGTAGCGATCGCCCAGGATCAGCTTGCGGCAGATGCAGTCGAACACCAGGGCGCCCGCGACGGGCGCGTCCCCGAGGGGCTCCTTCGCCGCTCGCGCAGCGGCGACCGCGCTGGCGATCTGCTCGGGCGGGTGGCTCTCCATGATCGTGAAGACCGTCCCCTCCAGGATCGGCGTCGCGAAGAGGATGCCGCCCCCGGGCTTGGGGGAGAGCGGCGCTCGGACTTTGTACCCGTCGCCGACCTTCAGGCCCGCCTCGTACCGAAGGAGGTACCCGCCCGGGTTGCCCTCGGGATCCAAGCCGACCGACCTCGCGCGCTCCGCCGTGTGGTCTCGCCAGACGTCCCAGGCGGGCCTGCCGTCGATCTCGAGGACGACCGAGCCGTCGACCCGCGTCGCCGTGAGGGGCGTGGAGCATGGTCGATGACCGTGGACGACGCCCACGCCGAAGGGTTGCTTCGAGAAGAGGGTGACGACGGCGATCGCGTCCGTCGCGACTCGGCTGTCGAAGCCGACGAAGGTCTTGGTCATCGCGAGGTCGTCCCCCGCGGCGCCGCCGACGAGCGGAACATCGCCGAGAGAGGCCGCGAGTAAGAGCGCCGCCTCCTCGCCGTGACCCGCCAGCGGGTCGAGGAGCACGATGGCGACCCGATGGTCGTACCCTGGCACCTCGCGCGGTTGCGCCGCGAGCACCGCCTCGACCGCCTTGGCGGGGCTCGACGCGAGCCCTGCGGCGAGGCCCCCGAAGGCCTTGAAGTCTCCACCAAGGGCGAACACCGCCACGGTCTTGGACCCGTCTCCCGCCTCGGTGAACTCCCCGGACGTGCTGGACCCCATGATGCACGCGGAGGGAAACCGCTCACGAAAGGCCTTCAGGGCGGCGCCGAGCTCCACCTCGGGGGACGCGAATACCGCTAGGAAGACGGGTGGCTGGCCCCCGAGCCCACCCTCGAGCTTCGAGAACAGATCGGCGTCGACCGACGCGGCGCGCTCCGTGGCGATGACGGTCATGGTATCTCCTCAGCGCCTCTCTACGGCTCCTTCCGGGCGGAGCTAAAATCGAGGCGCCACCACGTCATGGCGCCCGCCTTCACGGCCGCGCCCCGTCCGGCTCGGCGTCCGGCTGGGGGAGCTCCTCGAGCTCGCTCGAGAGCTTGGCCGCCGCGCGGCGGTTCACGCGCGCGATGGCTACCGTGGCCACCGCCATGAGCGAGAGCGTCGCCGCGGTCGCGCCGACCGTACCCGGCTCGCCCCACCGGTCGAGCGCGACGCCGCCCATGAGGAGCAGCATCCCCGGCCAGAACGGCGCGAGGTACCAGCGGGTCACGCTCGCGAGCAAGTCCCGCCGGCGCGCGAGCTCCGCCCGGTAGCAGGAGAGCGTCGAGGCGTCTCGGCGGACCTCCCCCGCCGCTCCCCGCAGCGCCAGGTAGGTCATCACGAAGACCGCGCCGCACACGATGAGCAGCGCCCCTACCCGGGCCACGGCGGGGAGGCGCGTCACGTCGGGGAGCGCGGCCCCCGCGCCGAAGATGAGAATGACGAACACGCCCGCCACGTACTCGGCTGCCTGGCTCCGGCGCACGCTCCGCCGAAAGGCCTCGGCTCGCGCCACGATCTGCTCGACCGGGACCTCCACCGGTGGGCTCGAGCCCGCTTGCCAAAGCCTCCGCGCGTCTCTCATGCTCAGCCCTCCATCCCCAGGCGCTCGACCAGGAGCGCCTTGATCCGGGACACCTTCGTCGTCACGTTCGTCATCGAGAGCCCGGTCACCTCGGCGATCGCGCGGGGCTCGAGCCCCTCGAGGTGGAGCAGGATGATCTGTCGATCGAGCGGCTTCAGCCTTCGGACGACCTGGACGAGCCGCTCGAGCGCCTGCCGGTCGTCCGCCTGCTCCTCCGCCCCGCGATCAGGGGAGGCCGCCTCGAGCTCCTCGAGCGACACGAGGTCGAGGCGCCGCCTCGCCCGCGCGACGTGCGCGCACGCGGTGTTGTGCGCGACGCGGAGCACGAACGTGCGCAGGCTGGAGCGGCCCTCGAAGCTCGGCAGCGCGCGCCACAGCGCGACCAGGATGTCCTGGTAGAGATCTCGGCGCCGCTCCGCGTCACGCTCGTAGCCCCGGCAGAGGCGCCAGAGCGCACCCGCGTGCGCGCCGACGGCCTCCGTGAGGCGGCGCTCTCGGTCCTCCGTCACGGGGGGATAGTGCGCCGGCCGCGCGTCCGGTCACGCGATCGAGGAAAAATAGCGGCTAGACACCCAGCTCCTTCTGGAACCTGGCGCAGAGCTTCGCGTGCGCGTCGTTCAGGAGCGGCGCGCCGTGCGCAGGGAGCAGGTGTCGAAAGGCGAGCTCCTTCACCCGGACGAAGTCGCTCTTGGCAGGCTCGCAGGCCATCCGCCAGCCGGGGCCGATGTTCGCCTCCTGGATGAAGCCGAGCTCGCCCATCTTCTTCGCGGACTCCTCGCTGAAGAAGCGATCGACCTTGGCCCAGTTCTGGAGGCTGTCGCAGCTGATGAGGACCCCGCCTTCGCGCTCGACCAGCAGCAGGCCCTCGGGCTGCTTCGCCGTCTCGAAGCTGAAGGTCGTCAACCCCGGACACGGCGTGGCGCCGCCGGGGACGAGCTCCGCGTCCGTGGCGTGACCACCCTCGTGCGTCATCTTGGGGAGCGCCCACTGCGTCGCGCCGTAGCGGTCGCGATAGAAAGCGTCGTCCATGCCGTGGAACGCGCCGAGCTTGACCACGTGCTTCACGCGGCCGAGGCCCTCGAGCTTCTCGAGGCCGGCGTCGTCGAGGCGGACCGAGTTGACGACCGTCAGGTCGCCCCCGGCCCGGAGCACGGTCATGTTTCGGCTGAACTCCCACGAGCCGCCCATGAAGGTCGGCCGGGTGGTCCCGGTGACGAAGAAGACGTCGGGGAACACCTCTTCGATGTCACCGTGCGGCAAGGCGGGATGAAACGTCGGCATGGGGGACCTCTCGGACGGGTACGGTAGTCCTGCAGAGAGGCGCTTTCCAGCGGATCGCGCGACACCCTGGCCGAGCTGAACCTTGCGGGCCCCCGCGCGCTGGAGTACCGCTCCGGTGAGGTCCATGTTGCCGCGTGACCTGGTCGAGGGCTACGACATCCTCGCCGTTGCGGGGCGCGGCGGCTTCGGGACCGTCTACCGCGCCCGGGCGCTCGGGACGGGCCGCCAGGTGGCGCTCAAGGTCCTCGACGGCGAGCACGCCGACCTCTCGCGCTTCGCCCGGGAGGTGGAGGTGCTCGCGTCGATCGAGCACGCGAACGTCGTCGACTACGTGGCGCACGGTCTCACCCGCGACCAGGCGCCGTACCTCGTCATGGAATGGCTCGACGGCTGTGATCTGGCCGCGAAGCTCCGCCAGGGCCCCCTGGAGGAGGACCCGGCGCTCGGGGTCGCGCTCCGCATCTCCCAGGGCCTCGCTGCGGCGCACGCGCAGCGCGTCATCCATCGAGACGTCAAGCCGAGCAACGTCTTCCTCGTCGGCGGCGACGCGGAGCAGGTCCGCGTGCTCGACTTCGGCATCGCGCGGCGCGCCGACGCCGCCGTCACGCTCACCCACTCTGGGACGGTCCTCGGAACCCCGGCCTACATGGCGCCCGAGCAGGCCTGCGGGACCCGTGACCTGACCCCCGCCGTGGACGTCTACGCAGTCGGGTGCGTCCTCTTCGAGTGCCTCTCGGGGACGCCACCCTTCGAGGGCCCGAGCCCTCAGGCGATCCTCGCCCGCGTGCTCACCGGGCCAGCGCCCAGGCTCGCGGCGCGCCGCGCGGAGATCTCCCCCGCCGTCGACGCGCTCGTCGCCCGCATGATGGCCGACGACCCGGCGGATCGCTTCCCCGACGGCGCGACCGCCGTGCTCGCCATCTCGGAGGTCCTCTCCGACACCCACCGACGGTCCGCGCGGCGCGGCGCAGGTCCCGTGGCCATCTCGCGGGAGCCCGCCAGGGCGCAGGCCCTCGTCCTCGTCGCGGCCGGCGGCGCGCCGCTCTCGGCCGTCCGCGCGCGGGCCGCCGCCCTCGGCGCGACGCTGCATTCGTCGTGTGACGACGCGGACGTGTTCGGGTTCCGACGAGAGACCGCTGCGCAGAGCGCGCGCCGCGCCGCCGATCTCGCCCTCGAGACCATGGACCTCTTGCCCGGCGCGGGCGTGGGCGTGTTGATGCTCCGGGCCGAGGCCACCGACGCGAGGATCCGCGAGGCCCGCGCGGATCTCGGGGCTCCGCTGGAGCCCGGCCGCGCCGCCATCGCGCCCGCGGCGGCCCTGCTCCTCGGCCCGACCCTGGTGGTGGAGCGTGCGCGCGGGGCGTGCTGGTTGACGGGGCGCCGCGCGGCCGACGGTCGCAGGCGGGCGAAAACCGTCCGTTATGGCGGTTTTTCCCGTCGGAACGGCTGGCGTCGGCTGGTGCCGGTCGTGCTACAGTCACGGCGTTCCATGCATCCCACTGTGACGAGAATCCTCGCCGCGCCGCGTGCGCCGGCCCTGGTGTTGTTGCTGGCGCTGGCGGCCCCGGCGTCCGCGCAGGTCTATCCCGCCGGCACGACGAATTTCGGG
>CAZBJI010000065.1:0-12339 GCA_964492175.1 uncultured Polyangiaceae bacterium
GCGTGGAAACTTCGTTTCCACGGGGCTAGATTCCCGAAGCCATGGGGTCGTACCGTGTCCTCGCGCTCGCGCTCGCGCTCGCGCTCGCGCTGCCTCTGTCCTGCGGTGAGCCGCCGAAGGACGGGACCTCGCCGTCGGGCTCGGCCGCGCAGACCCCTCCGACGCAGACGAGCTTGCCCAGCCCTCGCGCCACCAGCACGGAGTCGAGCGCGAAGCCGGAGGGCGCGGCGAAGTCGGAGGCCGGGCCTGAGGCGGAGAGCATCCGTCAGGCCCTCCGGAGCGTCGCCAGCCAGCCGGCGAGCGTGAGGCAGGAGCTCGCCGGCAAGGCCCTCGCCGATCTGACGAAGGGGCGCCTGCTCGAGCCCCTCCGGAAGGCCTTCGACGAGCTCGGTCAGTCTCCCCCCGAGATGCGCCGCCTCGGCTTCATGCGGGCGCTGTCGACGCCCGACGTGGCGCGGGCCTGGGCCAAGGTGTGCGCCGCCGGGCCCCGCGCGCTCGCGGAGGTCGCGACGCTGGCGCGAAGCGAGCAGAGCAGGCACCTCTGGAAGACCTGCAAGCTGAGCGGAGACGGTCTCGTCACGGAGGCCGAGGCGGCAGGCACCGACGTGACGGCCCTCGCCGCCGCCCTCATCGCGTCCTCCGAGCTCGGCAAGGCGGAGCTGGAGCGCGAGGTGCTCATCTTCTTCCTGAAGGCGTCACCCGCCGGCCCGTAGACCGGCTCCACCCTTCGCGCGTCGCGCTGCGCTTCGGCGCTCCTCGGGCGGGGCTCGTCTCGCCGCCTCGTCTCACCGAGGCGCAGATCCGGTCGTCTTCTTCGGCTTCTTCTTGCCGCTCGTCGCCTTCTCCCTCGGCGCGCCGACGCCTTCGAGCGTGCCGCTGCCGCGGCCGAGCCCCCCCGTGCCCCCGACGCCCGGCGCGATGGCGCCGCCTTGCAAGACGTCCGACCACGGGCTGCCCCCACCCTCCATGAGCTCTCGCAGACGCGCTTCGCTGCGCTCACGATCCGCGCGCTCCGCGGCTGCGTGCCGTGCCAAGCCCGCGGCCATCGAGCGCGCGGTCTCGCGGTCTCTCTCGGGGGTGCTCGCGGAGGCGGACTCCTCTGGCCCCGCCGCCGACGGGGCCCCGGCGGTGGGCGCCGCCGCGGTGGGCGCCGCCGCGGCGTGACGCTCGCTCGCGACCTCGGGCTGCGTCGCCGCGGGGCCCTGCACGCCCCCGGCGCAGCCGAGGAGGAGCGTCAGCGAAGCCGCGAGCGCGATGCGAGCCACCCTTGTCCGGTAGACGCGCCCCGAAGGCGCGTCAACGCGAGGCCTTGGCGGGCTCTTCGGGGCGTCGTAGGAGAGGTGGTGCGCTTCGTCCCCGCCTTGCTCCTCGTGTGCGTCGCGGGCTGCTCGTCGGCTGACGGCGGCGTCGTCGCGTCCCCCCCGAGCGTCGTGTCGTCACAGGGGGCCGTCCCCCCCGCGCCGAGCGTCGCGCCGGATTCGGCGCAGCCGCAGACGCCGCGCTACGCGGGCTCACGCTTCGAGGTGGACCCCGCTGAGCCGCTGCCGCGGGGCGCCGTCGCTCGCTGTGGGACCGCGCGCATGCGTGCACCGAGCAGCGCCGTCATCGGGGTGACGACGGACGGGAAGCTCTACGTCGTGGAGCCGGGCAGCGGGGAGGTGGCGGTCCGGGAGCTCACGGGAGACAAGACCGCCGCGACGCTGGATGGGGCGTCCGCCGTGTGGATCGCCCCCGACGCGCGCCGCCTGGTCCGTCGCCGATCCTATGGGGACGCGACGCTGCACCTCCACGCCATCCCTTCGGGCGAGCGGCTGGGCGAGCTCACGGTCCCGCTTCAGAAGGCCCCTCCGGCCAAGCGGCTCGGCGAGAGCCTCTCCGAGTCGATCTCCGCGGTGGAGATGTCGCTCGACGGATCGACGCTCCTCGTGCAGACCTCCAAGGGCAAGCTGCACGTGGCGGACGGGCGCACCGGCGCGCTCCGGCGCACGGTGGGGGCTCCTCCTGGGTCCCTCGTCGGCCTGAGCCGCGACGGGGCCCGCGCTCTGGTGGTCACGCGCCCCGAGCCCAAGGGCCTCTCGCTCTTCATGGCCGCGGGAGACGCGACGGGCTTCGTCGTCGTCGACCTCGCCTCGGGGCGGACGCTTCGCCGGGAGGAGTTTCCCTTGGAGAAGCCGCAGCCGGGCAGGGTCGGGCCGACCCGAGCGCACGCGTACGCGCGGTTCGGCCTCGATCTCGACGGCGCCACCGTCTACCGGCTCGAGAGCGGCGATCTCGACGCCGTCGACGTCGCGACGGGGAAGGTGCGGGCGATCGCGCAGCGGGCTCGCGCGAGCCTCGCGCTCGATGTCGGCGGGCTCGGGGCTGGCAACCACCTCGAGATGCACCCGAACGGGCGTCACGCGATCGACGCAGGCAGCCTGCTCTCTCTGCGTGACGGCGCGAGGCGCGAGATCGACGGCAGGGTCGCGGCCGTGAGCGCGGACGGCGCACACGTCGTCACGCGGGTCGGCGAGACCCTCCGGATGGAGGGTGTCGAGACGCGCGACGGCCACGACGCGGCGGTCGCGTCGCTCGGGTTTCTGCCCGGCGGCGGCGTCCTCGTCACGGCCGATGGTCACCTCGGCTTCTGGGACGTCGCCGACTGTGGGCGCGTCGCGCGACCCGCGACGAGGGCGTCCCAGGTCCGCGTCGCGGCGTCCGCGCCTCTCCTCGTCGTGGGCGGCTACCCGAGCCTGTTCATCGACGCCGACGGGCGCGTGACCACGGTCAAGAAGGTGCTGCGCCACGAGCACGTCGCCGCTGCCCCGAGCGGGGATCGCGTCTTCGCCGGCTTCGACGGGTACGAGGCGGGGTCGTCGCTCGTCGCGTTCGATCTCACGGGCAAGGAGCTCACCCGCGTGGCGCTCTCCCGTGCCCCGAGCCAGCTCGACGTCTCGCCGAGCGGCGCGCGCGTCGCGGTCCGCTCCGGCTTCGAGGACACGGGCCGCGTCGAGGTGCGGCGCACGACCGATCTCGGGGTGGAGGTGGAGCTCCCGACCAGCGCCCAGGGCGTCGTGTTCGCGGGCGACGACCGGCTCGTCGTCCAAGGCTACCGCGGCTTCGAGGTGCTGAGCCTCCCGAGCCTCCGCTCGCTCGGGAGCGTCGGCGCCGGCGCCTGCTGCGATCACGTCGCGGTCTCGCGGGACGGCAAGCGGATCGCGGGCGCGGCGGACGGGCGCCTCTACGTGTGGGACGTCGACCCGCCGAAGCTCGTCGCCGAGCTCCCAGGTCACACGCGGCGGGTGTCGTCGCTCGCGTTCTCTCCCGACGGGACCATCCTGGCGTCGGGGTCCGCCGACACGACGGTCCTGCTCTGGGACCTCTCGAGCCCGCCCGCGCCGCGCGTCGACTCGCCGGCGACCCCGTGGGGCGCGGGCCCGAGCTCGGTCGACGCGTGGGCGCGCGGGGACCGAGCGGGCGCCGCCTTCGTCTCCTCCGACGGCACGCTGCGCGCCCTCGACGCGAGGGTCGCGCTCCCCAAGCTCACGGGCGTGACCGCGCTCTCGCTCGGCTACGGGGCGAGCTGCGCTCTCGCCAGCGCTGGTGTCCAGTGCTGGGGCTCGACGCGGGACGGCGCGCTGGGGATCCCCGAGGAGCCCGGCGTGAAGAAGTACCAGTTCAAGGAGCGAGACGCCCCGGTGGCCGTCCCCTCGATCGTCGAGCCCGTCGCGCTGTCGATGGCCGGGTCGTACGCCTGCGCTCGTGAAGCGGGCGGCGCCGCCGTCTGCTGGGGCAGGCTGGGGGCGACGCCGCCGCAGGCGCCGCGGCGCATGCCCGGCCAGATCCTCGAGGTCGTCGTGGGCCGTGGTCTGGCGTGCACGCTAGGCCAAGGTGGATCGATCGCGTGCTGGAGCGACGGTACCAAGGCCCCGGCGGCCCTCCCGGGCGTCCCCAAGAGCAAGGCGCTGGCGGTCGGGAGCAACCACGCGTGCGCCCTCGCGGAGGACGGCCGCGTGAGCTGCTGGGGGAGCGGCGCCTCCGACCAGATGGGCGACGGGCTCGGACGCGACAGGTCGGCGCCCGCGACCGTCGCGGGCCTCGCCGGCGTCGCGCAGATCGCGGCGCGTGAGAACGCCACGTGCGCGCGCACCGCCGAGGGGGACGTCCTCTGTTGGGGAAGTCTCGGCTCCGCTGCGCTGGTCGTCCCCACGCCGCTCACCGCGCTCCGAGGCACGAAGGGGCTGCTGCTCTTCCAAGACGGCCGCGTGTGCGCGGAGGCGAAGAGCGGCGTCGTGTGCGTGGCGCCGCGACCCTGACGCGGCTCCGCGACGGTCCCCTTCGGCCCCGCCGTCAGGGCGGCGCCTTGCAGTACGCGGGGCTCATGTTGTTGCAGCCCTCCCCGCTGTTCGGACAGTCGGCGGGGTCGGGCGGGCACGGGATGGTGCAGAGGGGCCCCATCCCGAACGCGTAACACACGCCCGGGGTCGCCCCGACGGCGCAGCACGTGTCGGTCATCGCGCACGTGGTGCCGAAGGCGACGCAGGCGCTCGTGCCGGTGCTGCCGGTCGCGCTCGTGGCGCCGGTCGCGCTCGTCGCGCCCGTCGCCGTCGTGGCGTTCGCCGTCGTCCCGCCCCCGCCCGCGCCCGACGACGAGGTGTCGTCGCCACAGCCGGCGAGCGCGGACGCGCCTGCCAGGCCGAGGAACCCGCCGCACGTCAGGAGCTTTCTCATGTTCGTCCTCACCGAACGTTTTCGCCCGATCGCCCCGGTCCCGTCAACCCGTCGAACGCGCGAAGCGCCCGACAGCCTCATCGCCCGAGGATCACGAACGGCAGCGCCGTCACCACGCCCTCCCGGCGGGCGAGCGGCGAGACGGCGGAGAGCCAGTCCCGCGCCTCCACGGGCATCCCCGCGAAGACGCGCTCGAGCGGGTCCAGGTTGCGCGCCGCGTGGTCCGCGAGGACCTTCGTCCCCTCGTCGGTGCCCGCGAGCAGCTCGGCGAGGCCTCCGGACGAGCCGCGGATGCGCACCTTGCCGTCGTCGCCCAGGCCGCTCACCGAGAGCGCGTGGCGCACGGCGTCGTCCAGGCCGCCGAGCTCGTCCACGAGCTTCCGCTCCTTGGCGGTGGCGCCGCCGAAGATGCGGCCCTCGGCCGACCCCTCGAGCGCGCCCGCGTCCAGGCCGCGGCCCTCCGCGATCCGCTCGAGGAAGAGCCCGTAGATCGACTCCATGGAGGTCAACATCTTCGCGCGCGTCGCGTCGTCCCACCGGTCGAAGGGCGACATCAACGTCGCCCTCGCAGCCTTCTTGGGATCCTGCGCCGCCGGCATCGTGACCACGTTCACGCCCAGCTTGGCCAAGGGGTCGTCGAAGGTGAGCTTGCCCGCGACGACGCCGATGGATCCGACGATGCTCGTCGGCTCCGCGAAGATGCGGCTGCCCGCGCACGAGAGGTAGTAGCCGCCGCTAGCGGCCATCCCGCCCACGGACACGACCAGGGGCTTCTTCTCGCGGAGCTTCATCAGGCGGTGCCACAGCAGGTCCGACGCCAAGGCGGACCCGCCCGGCGAGTCGATGCGGAGCACCACGGCCTTCACCGACTCGTCCTCGGCGAGGCTGCCGATCAGCTTGCCGAGCTTCCCCTCCGTGATCCCGTCGTCGCCGAACAGACCGCCAGCGCCTCCCATCGTGATGGCGCCCGTCGCGAGCACGACCGCGACGTGAGGGTCCGCGCTCGGGTCGTTCCCCGCGAGCGTCCGCAGCACCTGACCGAACCCGCCGTCCTCCCCCGGCTTACCGCCGAACGCGATCTTCGTGCGCGTCGCGCCCGCGTCACCCTTCGCCTTGGACCGCGCCTCGTCCAGGAACCCGAGCTCGTCGACGAGGCCGAGCGCCTTCGCCGACTTCGCCGGGTGGGGGCCGTCTTCGAGGGCGTCCTCGAGCGGCTTGCCTCGCCCGTCCACGACGCCGGCGATCCACGCCTTGCGCAGGTCCTGGAGGGTCCCTTCGATGGTCTGCCGTGCCTCGGGGCTCGGCTCGTCGCGCGTGTAGGTCTCCTGCGCGCCCTTGTATTTGCCCACCTGGAGGAAGTCGACGCCGACGCCGAGCTTCTCGAAGAGGCTCCGCGCGAAGATCAGCTGGAAGGCGATCCCGACCGTGTCGACGCTGCCACCCGGCGACAGCCACAGGGTCGAGCAGCCCCGCGCGGCGAGCAGCATCGATCCGTTGTCGAGATCGTCGGCGTGGCAGACGACGGGGATGTCCTTGGCGCGGAGCGCCCCGAGCAGCCGACCCACCTCGCCGGCGATGGAGAGGCCGAAGCTCGCGGTGCCGAGGCGCACGAAGACGCCCTTGGTCTCGCCGTCGTCGAGCTCGCGCAGCACCTGCACCAGCTCCGCGTGGCTCGTCCCCGGGGTAGGGCCGAACAGCGTCGAGCTGCCCCGCTCGGCCACGCCCCGCGACAGGTTGAGCTCCACCATCACGGGACCGGTGAGGCTCTCGCCCTCCTTGGAGGCGCCCGAGAGGCCCGGGCGCCCGTCGCAGGCCGGGGCTGTGAACGTCGTCGTCGCGACGAGGGCGAGGAGCGTGACGGGCGCGAAGGTGCTGTGGGCTCGCATGGTCGTGTCGGCTGGTGCGATCTCACCTTATCGCTGATCGAGAACGCGCGGCAGACGTCTGCTCGCGGGAGCGCGGGCCCCGGGGCGCGGACCGCGGGTGACGGCGCGCAGCCCGCGGCTTGGCCGCCTCTTCATCCGGGCGCGCTACAGGTCAGGCGGGACGTCGCTCCCGCCCGTGGTGCTGGTCTCCGGAGGCGGGTCGGGCGGTGGAGGCTCGCCGCCGCTCGTGGTCCCTCCCGAGGAGGGAGGCGGGGAGCCGCCGGACCCGCTCGACGGCGCGGCCTGCGTGCGCGACCGCGCGAGCTCGGCGCCGGCGCCGGTCACGCCTAGGTCGAGCGCTTTCTTGTAGAGCGCCGCGGCGTCCCCGCGCTTGCCGGCGTCGTACAGCAGGCCTGCGAGCGTCATCACGGCGGAGACGTTGCTCGGGCTCGCGTCCACGACGCGCTGGTAGTGCGCGATCGCCTGGGCGGTCTTGCCCTGCGCCAGCGTCGCCTGCGCGAGCCCGGCGAGCGCCTCCGCGTTGCCCTTGTCGCGCTGGAGGATCTCGCGAAAGAGATCCTCCGCCCGCGCGGCTTGTCCCCGCGCCAGGGCCTCCTGCGCGACCTTGAGCGCCGAGACCTCCGGCGACCCGCTCGCCGCCGACGGCACCGAGGGGAGGTCGTCGATCGTCAGCGGAGGCGTCTCTCCCTTCTCGACGCGCTCGACGAAGCGGCGGAGCTCCGCCTCGAGCGGGTGCGACCGCGGCGCCCGGGCGAGCAGCTCGAGCTCGCTGCGCGCCCTCGCCGGATCCCCCGCGCGCGCCGCCGCGTAGATCAGGAGGGCGCGCGCTCGACCGAGCCCACCCTCGGCGTCGGCCGCCGTCTTCAGCCGCTCGAGGATCGCCTTCCAGCTCGGGGACGTGGCCGTCAGCGTGGGGTCGGCCATGTCGAGGGCGCCGAGGGAGAGCTCGGTCTCTCCGGAGGGCGCGGAGGCGACCGCGGAGGCGAGCTTCCGCGCGCCTGCCAGGTCGCCGCTGATCCGCTTCACGTCGAGCGACACCCGCTTGACGTCCGGATCGTCGGAGAGGGCCGCCTCCGCCTCCGCGACGGCCTTCTGCGCGCGCTCCGCGGCCTCGCGGAAGCGCCGCTTGGCCGCGTCGAGGTCGCGGTCGTCGGAGGGCAGGATGCGCACCTCCAGCCAGACGAGCTCCGCGCGCACCGCGGCGAGCCGCGCGCGGCTCTTCGCCAGCCGGGGGTGCTTCTCGTCCACACCGCTCGCCTTGTCGAACTGCTCCTTGGCGCCCTCGAGGTCACCGTCCCGCATCGCCTTCTCGCCTGCGTCGACGAGGTCCAAGACCCGCTGATCGGTGGCGGACGGAGCGGTCGACGGGGACTGCGAGAGGAACTTCTGGAAGACGACGACGCCCACGAACGCGAGCGCGCCGCCCACGACGAGGCCGGCGATGAGCCGCATCGACCCGGCGGACCGCCTGGAGACCGCGTTGGAGGTGCGGAGGCCGGAGGGGACGACGTCGCGGTCGCCCTCCTCGTAGAGCGAGTAGCGCGCCTCCGGCGGGGTCGGGGTCACCACCGACGCGCGCGTGTCGAGCGCGTCGCGTCTGGGATCCGCTGACGCTTCGCGGGGGGCAGGCGTCTCGGCCGGCTCCTCCCCCGCGGGCGGCGGGGTCGGCGTCGGCTCTCCGACCGGAGGCGGGATCGCGGCGCGGGAGGACGCCGGCGCGTCGAGCCGCTCGGCGCTCCGGCTCGCGACGGCCGGAGCGGTGTCGGCGAGCTCGGCCGGCGACGCGGCGGACGGCTTTGGCCTCGCGGAGGGAGCCGCGGGCTTGGGCGCGGTCTGGGGGAGATGGGGCGCCGCCGACTGCTCCGTGGCCTCGACGGGCGCGGCGCGGCGGTTCGTGTCCGGCTCGCGCTCCGAAGCCGCCTGGGCCTCGGCGCGCGAGCTCGGGGTCCCGTACGCCATGGTCTTGGTGATCGAGTCCGGCGGGCGGGGTATCACCACGGGATCCGCGCTGCCCGCAGCGGCTGGCGCGGGCGCGACCCCGAGCACGGTCGCCGGCGCCTCCCCCGAGAGGGGCGGCTCGGGGATGGTCGGGGGCTCCGCCGAGGCCGGCGGGTCCTCCCCGAGGGTGCGCAGCTCCTTCGTCGGGCGACGGTCTCGCACCGCCGTCGTCTCGTCGTCCTCGAAGCCGCCGCCCTTCGCGCCAGGGGCTTGGGACGGTGGGGGAACCCGGACCGAGGAGACGGCCTGGTCTCTCGGGAGCGGGATGGCGATCGATTGATCGCGTGCGCCCGGGCCGAGGCCCGAGGGCGTCTGCTTTCGGGGGCGCGGGGACTCGATCCCCCCGAGCCCAGGCGCGGTGTTGAGCATGGGCCGCGGCTGCACGGTGAAGAACGGCTCGAGCTCGGCGATGGATGCCAGCCGGCGAGGGCGCCCCGCGCCGCGAGAGAGGACGTCGTCGCGGCCCACCTTGCCCGACGCGATGGCATTCTTCAGCTCCCGCAGGGCCCGGAACTCCAGGGCGAGGCCGTCGACCGTGCGGACGATCCACACCTCGGGGGCCGATCCGCCCGTCGGGCGCCGGACCTTGAACCGGTGCCCACACTGCGTGCAACGCACGCTCGTCCCTTGCTCGGAGACGAGGGCATCGTCGAACTCGTACTCCGTCTGGCACTTATCGCAGGTGACGTCCATCGGCGCCGCGGAGCCTCGTACGGTAGCATCCCGCCCTACCAGTGTCCCCTTCACGGTTGGCGACCCGCCCGCGAGGTGTCACGCTCGATCGTGAACGCCGGTTGACGGCGCCCCGCGGCACCGCTGATTTCCAGCCGCGCGCAGGGGCACGGAGCTTGCTAATCTCGAATCGCTGCGCCCCTCAGGAGACCTCATGAAGCGCCTCGCCTCGTTGACCGCCGCTACCGTACTCGCGCTGTCGATCGGAGGCTGTCCCATCTACCCGGACAACGACGACGACGGGTACTGCGGGCAGGGGCGGTGCTACGACGACGACTACTGCGGTGATCCCGGCGACTGCGGCGCCGGGGAGGTCTGCGGGGTCGACAACGAGTGCCACATCGGCGCGTGCGACACGTGGGGCTGCCCGAGCGGGTACCGGTGCGACGCCGTCGCCATCGACGTCTTCAAGTGCATCGTGGACGACCACGGCCTCGGCGGTCAGGGGGGCGGAGGCGGGAGCGGCGGCGAGGGCGGCGGACCGAGCGTCGTGTGGTGCGGCAACCCGTCCGACTGCGCGCTGAACGAGACGTGCGCGACCGACGGGACCTGTCAGCCGGGCGACTGCAGCCA
Source organism: uncultured Polyangiaceae bacterium (assembly GCA_964492175.1). Classification (GTDB taxonomy): domain Bacteria; phylum Myxococcota_A; class Polyangia; order Polyangiales; family Polyangiaceae; genus Xiheicaenibacterium. Next base: position 9,900 of record CAZBJI010000065.1, read on the forward strand.
GGTCGACTGCATCTACGGGTACGTCTGCGACGAAGGCACCATCCCCGCCGCCTGCGTGCCCACCAACCCCGCCGCGTGCGGCGAGGACCTCGACTGCGCCGAGGGCGGCGCGGACAACAAGTGTCTGAGCGGCATTTGCACGGTCCCGGCCGATCAGTGCTTCGACCAGACGCAGTGCGCGAGCGGCTCGGTGTGCGCCGACGGGAAGTGTGTCCCCTCGTGCGCGGGCGGCGAGGCGTGCCCGAGCTCCTACGGCTGCGACGGGTTGGACCTCTGCACCGTCCCCGTGGACGCCTGCCAGATCACCAACGACTGCGGCGGCCCGGACCGGGTCTGCGTCGACGGCGCCTGCGTGCCGCGGTCGCTCGACGGCGCCTGCGCGTCGGGCGACGTCTGGGTCGAGAACGGCTGCATCCCGGATCAAGCGCCGACCTTCGTGTGTCTCGTCGAGGGCCAGCAGGACGTCTGCGCCGCCGGGTCCATCTGCGTGCATCACAGCTGCTACATCTCCTGCGAGGCGCCGAACGACATGGCGTGCGCGGCGCTGCCCGAGTTCAACCTGTGCAAGCCGGTCGTCACGCAGACTGGGACGTATCCGGTCTGCGGATCGGACTCGAACCTCGGCGGCGAGTGTGATCCGACGGCGAGCATCGACTGCGCCCCCGGCCTCGTCTGCATCGACGGCTTCTGCACCTGAGCGCGGCGCTGGCGGCCCGCCGTTTGCCCCGCCCTGCGATCTCGGTGGTACGCTTCGGCGGCCGGCCGAAGCCTGCCATCACGCATGGATACGAGGGTCAATCAGGGTGAGGGAGCCGCCGGGCGGCGCGCCTCGTTGCGCCCCGGCCCGGCCAGCGCCCTCCCCCGCTACGAGGGCCCTCGGGCCGACGGGGCTCATTTCGCCGCGGCGCGTGAGGACGCGGCGCTCGCGGGCGACGAGGAGGGGGAGCGGGCGGCCTCTGCCGCCCTCGCGCGCCTCCACGCCTCGAAGGGCACCGACCTCGAGCTCGCCGTCAGGCTCGCGCGGCGGGCGCTCGAGCTGGGCGAGGACCCGGCGCTCCGCGCGGATCTCGCGGGGTGGCTCGCCGGGCTCGGGGATCCCGCGGCCGCGGCGCTGGCGCTGCGCGCGGGGCAGGGCGCTGCCCCCGGGACCACGCGGGCTCGGACGCTGGTTCGCGTCGCGGTGCTGTTCGCTCGCGCGGCGCGCGCGGACAGCGCGGTCGTGGTCCTCGAAGAGGCCGCCGACGCCGATCCCAGCGATCCCATGCCCTGCGAGCTCGTGGGGCTCCTCGCCTCCTGGGCGGGGGACGTCATCCCCAAGGAGCGCGGCGTGCGGGGCTACTTGGACGCCGCCACGCGGCGGAGCGCCGCGAGGGACCACGAGGCGGCGCTCGAGGATCTGCTGCGCGCGTTCGAGCTCGATCCCACCAGCGCGCAGGCGACCGAGGCGATCGCGGCCGCGCTCGTGGAGGCGGGGCGGACCTCGGCGGCAGACGAGCTCCACCGGGAGCACGCCGCCGCCCTCGCGGAGGCCGGGCGCGCGGCGGAGGCGCTCCGCGCCCACGTCCGGCGCGGCGCGGCGCCTGCCGTACGAGACGACGCCGCGGTGGCGGCATCGATCGCCCTCGATCTCGGGCTCGCCAGCGCCGATGTGGACGTGGCGCGGCGGGTCGACGAGGCGCTCGCGCGGGCGGAGCTCTGGGAGCTCTGCGCGCTGCGGCTCCACGATCGGACCCGTCGAGATCCGCGGGACGGCGCGTCGTGGGCGGGCTTGGCGGAGCTCTACGCCGGCCCGCTCTCCAACCCGACGGCCGCCTTCGGCGCGCACGTCGGAGCGGCGGCGGCCGGCGCGCCGGCGTGGCGGCGCAGCCTCGACGCGCTGCGCGAGCACGCGGCCGCGACGGGGGACGCGCTGCCGCAGGCGGAGGCGCTGCTGCGCATCGTCGCGGAGGGCGCGGCGGCGCTCACGCGGGGCGTCGCGCCGCGCGAGGGCTGGCAGGAGGCGGCGCGTGAGCTGGCGCAGCTCGCCGAGGGCGCCCTCGACGATCCGCGGCTGGCCGAGTGGGCGTTCGCGGCGCTCGCGAGCGCGTCGGACGCGGATCGGGCCGCGCTCGAGTACGCGCGCGAGCGCCTCGAAGGACGCCTCGCGGCGCGCGCCGCGGACATCGCGCGGGCAGAGGCCTACGTGGACGCGGGCGGGCCCGAGAGCGCCGGCCCCGTGGCCCGCGAGGCGCGGCTCGCCTCGCTCCGGAAGCTCCACCAGCTCTACGGGCTGTGCCCCGATCTGGCCGAGCGCGCCTTCGCTGCGCTCGCCGCCATCGTCCGCGCAGACCCGGCGGACGAGCTCGCGCTCCGCGCCTTCGAGTGGGCGTACGCCCGCGATCAGCACGCGGACGTGCACGCCGACCTCTACGAGAGCGTCGTGCGCGCCCGGTTGGAGACG
>CAZBJI010000065.1:12349-38750 GCA_964492175.1 uncultured Polyangiaceae bacterium
CGCGGGTCCCCGCCGCGGAGCGCATCCGACTCCGGCGCGTCCTCTCGGCCCTCGCGGTCGGCGCGGGGGACGCGGCGGGCCTCGAGCGCGCCTTGGACGAGGTCACCCCGCTGCTGGAGGAGAGCGAGCGCGCGGCCGGGGCCGCAGAGCTGGTCCTGCACTACGCCTCGCTCTCCGGCTCCGCGAAGCACGTCGCGCGGGCCCTCGGCCGCCTCGCGCAGACGACCGACGGCCCGGTGGCGGCGGTGCTCCTGGCGGCGGCCTCCGAGGCGTGGCACCGCGCCGGCGCGGTCGCCGACGCGCGTCGCGCCGCGGAGGAGGCGCTCTCCTTGGACCCGAAGTGCGCGCGCGCGTCGAGCGCGCTCGCGCGGGCGGCCGCCTCGCTCGGGGGGCGTGAAGGCGCGGTGGTGCTCGAGCGGGCGCTCGGCGTCGCCATGACGCGCGCCTGGCTCTGCGACGCGCTGTCGCGCTCGCTGGAGTCGATCGGAGAGGCCGAGCTCGCGTTCGCGTGGACCCAGCGGTGGCTCGCGATCTCTCCCGGTGATCCCCGCGCCGTGGCCGAGCTGCTCCGGCGCGGCCAGGCGGGCGCCGACGCGCGTCGCATCGGGGAGGCGCTCGGCTGGGTGCTGTCGCAGCCCGCCCCTCCCTCGCACGTGCCGCAGTTCCTGGAGGCGCTCTCCTTGCTCTTCTCGCTCGACCGAGCGAGGGCGTCGGGCATCGCGCGGCGCGCTCTCGACGTGTTCGGTCCGCGCGACGAGCTGGCGCGCAGCAGCCTCCTCGGGCTCGCCGACTCGGTCGGCGACGAGGCGCTCGCGATCGCGCTGCTCGAGCGCCACGTCGCGACGGTCGAGGAGCCCCCTCCGGAGGTGTTGCTCGACCTGTCGCGCCGGCGCCTCCGCGCGAAGGACGGGGACGGCGCCGCCCGAGAGCTCCTGCGGATGCTCGAGGCGGGCTCCGACCCGGGCACCGTGCTCGACGTGGCGGACGAGATCGAGCGGCGGGACGCCGTCCAGCCCGTCCTGGGATCCGACGGCCACGTGTGGCTGGCCGAGGTGCGTGCGCGCGGGCTCCTTGCGCTGCTGGCCGACGACACCGTCGCCACGCCCGACGCGCGCGCCCACGTCGCGGACGCCTGGCGCACGCTCGCGGGCGCGCGCTGGGACCTCGCCGAGGATCCGCGCGGCGCGGAGCAGGCGCTGTTCGCCGCGGCCGAGCACGATCCCGAGCGGGGCTTCGATCAGTACGCTCGCGATCTGTTCGAGGTCGCCACCGCCGAGCAGGCCGCGCGCGCCCTCTTCGAACGCATCGTCATCGAGTCCGGGCGGCCGAAGCCGGAGCGCGTCGCGCTCGCGCTCGCGGCCGCGCACGTCGCCACCGAGCAGGGCCTCGCCTCGTGGGCCCTCGACGCGGCGATCCGCGTGCTCGAGCTCGAGCCGGGGCACCCCGAGGCGATCGCGATCGCCGAGATGCACGCCCCGGACGTGGAGCGCGGCGCCGAGACGATCGACCGCATCTACACCGCGCTCGGCCGGGCCGCCCTCGGGATGTACGGCCGGCGCGCGGCCCACTACCGCGCCGCCCGCCAGCTCGAGGCCCTCGGGGCGCCCGAGCTCGCGTTGCACCACGCCCTCTCCGCGCTCGAGGCGGTGCCGGGGGAGGGCTCGAGCCTCATCCTGCTGCAGCGCTTGGTCGATGGCCGCTCCGGGTCACCCGAGGCGGTGGATCTGCTGGAGCGCCTCGCCTCTCGGGCCCACAAGGACGAGCGCAGCGTGTGGGTGCGGCGGGCGATCGCGTTCTGTGGGACGGACCGCCCCGGCCTCGAGCGGCGCCTCGAGGTGGCGATCCGCGGGCTCGAGACGTGCTCCGACGCGGCGATGGCCGCCGCGATCGAGGAGTCGGTCGAGGCGCTGTCCGCCTCGGGAGGGATACCGGACGGCTCGGCGGCGTGGCTGGAGGAGGTCATCGGGAGCGCCCTCGCCGATCTCGAGGGGCCCGACGGCGCGCGGACCGCGGCGCGCTTCTCGCGCGCGCTCGCGGCGTGCGAGCGGCCCGAGGCGGCGATGGCGGCGCTCGAGCGCGCGTCGCAGGTGGACGGCGACGTGGAGATCTTCGACGGGCTCCTCGGCTGCGTGGGCACCTACGCCGCGGCGCCGGAGGAGGCGACGGAGCTCGCGCGCGGCGTGCTCGCGCGGCTCCAGTCGAGGCACGCGCTCATCGGGCCTCCGCTGCTCCGGCTCGCGGCGGCGATCGCCGACGCGGTCGGCGACGGCGCCACGTCGGAGGGGCTCCACGAGGAGCTCGAGCGACGGCAGGCGGCGGAGGCCGCCGAGGCGGCGGCGCCCACGCAGGAGGACGACCCGTTCGCGGACCCGTCTCTGCTCGACTCCACCCCCCCGCCGGCCTTCACGCCGCCGGTCCCCGTCGAGCCGGCCGCCCCGGAGGAGGCGCTCGAGCCCGCGGCCGCCCCGGAGCCGCCGGTCCCGGCCGCTCCCGAGCCTGCCGTCCGCGCGAGCGAGGCGCCAGCGCCCAGCGAGCCCTCGTCGGGGCCCGTCACGGAGGACGATCCAGGGCCGCCCGACATGGGCTCCGGCCCGACGAGCGGCGAGCCCGAGGTCTCTGTCGTCTCGGCCTCGCCGGAGTCGATCGCGAGCGTCGCCGAGGCGGTGCGCGACTCGGAGCGCGCGCCCGCGCCGGCGGCGCCCGCGCCGCGCGCGTCGACGTCGGCCCGTGACGGCTTCGATGCGCTGTTCGCCGACCCCGTGGAGGACGCGCCGCTCTCGTCGAACGACGCGGAGCTCGCGCTCCGCGAGACGGAGGCGCGCGAGCGGGGAGATCACGAGGAGGTCTCGGCGCTCCTTCACAAGCGGATCGCCACGTCGACGTGGACCGAGCAGGTGAGGGTCCTCAAGCTGCGCCGCGCGCTGGTGCTCGACCAGCGCCTCGATCGGTCGGACGACGCGCGACGAGAGCTCGAGGAGATCCTGGCGCAGGCCCCCGAGGACAAGAGCGCGCTCGCCCTGCTCGCCGACCTGGTGTCGAAGAAGGACGAGCCGGCTCGCGCCGTCGAGCTCTGGGACAAGCTCGCCACACATCCGTCGTCCGACGCCGAGGAGCGCCGCGACTACGGGCTCCGCGCCGCCCGCACGCGGATCGCCGCGGGGGACGCGGCCGAGGCCCTCCGGATCCTGGATCGAGACGCGCCCGCGGTGCTCGACGACGACACCGCGCGGGTGCGCATCGACGCGCTCCGCCGGTCCGGCGAGCGCCAGCTCCTGGTCGTCGCGATCGATCAGGCCGTCGCCGGGGGCGGGCTCGCCTCCGAAGAGAGCGCCGACCTGCTGGCGGAGGCGGCCCGCATCGCGTCTGACCTCGGTGACGAGGCCGGCGCCCTCTCGCGGGCGCGCCGCGCGGTCCGCTACGCGCCCGGCTCTCCGGCTGCGGTCCTCGAGTGCGCGCGCCTGGAGTACCGCGCGCGCGGGATGGGGACGCCACGCGAGGCTCAGGCGGTCGTCGAGAGCCTCGGGGCGATCTCCGCCGAGCTGAAGCCCGACCATGTCGCGCTGCACACGTTCTTGCTGGCCGAGGCCCTCGACGTCATCCAGGGCGGAGGCTCCGGGATGCGGGAGCTGACGAAGCGCCACGCGGAGGTCGGGCCGCTGCCCCTCGTCGCGCTCGGGATGGCGGAGCGCCTCACGCGCAGCCGCTCGTTCCAGTCCGCGCTGCCGCTCTTCCATCAGGCGCTCGCGGGCGACTTCGCCGGGCTCCGGAGCGCGGGGCGCGTCGCGCTCGCCGCCGCCGACGCCGCGCTGCAGGTGGAGGCGGTCGAGGACGCGAAGCGGCTCCTCGATCTCGCGGCGGCCTCGCCCGAGCTGGGTGCCCAGGTGGAGCGTCGGAAGCGAGAGCTCCTCGCGCTCACGGCGCCGGCGGAAGAGGCGCTGCCCCTCCTCGAGGAGCTGGCGAACGCGGCGAGCGGCATCGCCAAGGCACGGTTCCTCCAGCGCCTCGGACGCCTCAAGCTCCCGACCGACCTCGCGGCCGCCGTCGATCTGTTCGAGGAGGCGATCCGAGCGGCGCGACGGGATCGGCCGTTCGCCGAGCGCATCCGGAGCGATCTCGTGGAGCTGCTCGAGGCGTACGGGCCCGGCGGCGACATCGACATCCCCGACATCCCGCCTCCCTCGTCCCAGCTCCCGATCCGCACGCCGGAGAGCGATCCGCCGCCGAGCGGGCCGCCCTCGTCGGCCGCGCCCGATAGACCCGCGATGGTGGACCTCGAAGCCGGCGCCCCCGCCGGCGCGCCCGAGCCTCCCCTCGGCGAGCCGTCCTCGGATCTCGACGCAGCCCCTCGGACCTCCGCGGCGGCTTCGGAGGTCGGCGGCGACGACGTCGAGGACGTTCCCGACTCGCTGCCGCCGGCTGCCCCGACCGCCGAAGCGCCGGGGGAAGACTCCGCGGCGCAGCCCGACCAAGCGTCCGCCGAGGAGCCCGCGCGCGCCGGGGAGCCCGCGCGCGCCGAGGAGCCCCCGCCAGCCGAGGAGCCCCCGCCAGCCGAGGAGCCCGCGCCCGCCGACGAGCCCGCGCGTGCCGAGGAGCCCGCGCCGCTTCGCCGTCGCGTCCAGCCCCTCGGCGCCGCCGCGCCTCCGGCCAGGCCTCAGCTCACCTCGCCGCGGGAAGAGGCCCTGTTCCAGGAGCTCCTCGACGGCTACGTGGAGGCGGGAGACGAGCTCGCGAGCTTGTTCGGGGAGGACGACACGCGCAGCCGCGACGTGCTCGTGGTTCGGCGGCACCAGGCGGCGCTTCGACCAGGGCACGGCGAGACGCTCGACAAGCTGCGCCAGGCGGCGCTCGCCGAGCGGGACGAGGTGTACGCGCGCGCGATCGAGCACGTCGTGCGCTGCACCGCCCCGACGCGCGTCGCGCCGCCGCCGCTCTCCGCCCAGCCACGCGAGCCGGACCTGGTCTCCGCGCTCCTCTTTCGAGGCGTCGCGACGCGCGAGACCGAGGTGCTCTCCCTCGTGTGGGACTGCGGCATGTATCGGCGCGACCTCGCGAGCTACTCCCTGTCGGGCGCGGACCGCGTGCCCCTCACCGGCCAGACCGTCCTCGGTGAGACCTACTCGGAGCTGGCCGCGCACCTCGGCTCGCCGCGCGCGCTGTTCCACAAGCGAGCCGACGCCCCCGTGTCCGTCGGCATCGCGCTGCTCTCTCAGCCCGCTCTCGTCGTGAGCGGCGACGTCGGCCCCCGGTCCGCGGACCTCGCGTACGCGCTGGCGGCGGCTCACGCGTCGGCGACGCCCGAGCTGGTGCTGGCGGCGAGCCTTCCCGACGCCGCGCTCAAGCGGCTGCTCGAGGCGATCATGGCGGCGTTCGGACCCGTCGTCCCGCCGTCGGAGGACTCGCCCGCGTCGACCTCGTCGTCCTCGATGCGCGCCGAGGTGGCCCGGGTGGCCGGTGAGCTCTGGCAGCGCGTCACGCCACGCGCCGAGCGGCGGCTGCGGGAGCTCTGCGAGCTCGGCCCCCTCGACATGCAGTCCGCGCGCTGGACGGCCAGGCGCGCGATGCGCCGCGCCGGGCTCTTCGCGTCGGGTCAGCTCGCCACCGTGCTCGAGTTCACCGCCTACGAGGTGGGCGCGGACGAGGGCGCCATCGCGGCGGCCGGGGGCATCGAGGCGCTCGCGACCGCCCACAAGGAGATCGCGGACATCGTCCGGCTAGCGACCAGCCTCGAGTACGCGGAGGCCCGCTGGCAGCCGCTCGCGGCGCAGTCCATGCGCCGCTGACGCTCGGACCGGCCGGCCCCTCGCTCCGCGAAGACCTTCGCGTGAGCGAACGACGCGCGACTTGCGCGCGCAGCTGGACGCGCCGCCGTGCACGTGAGCGCGTCCACTTGGAGAGCGCCCCCGAGACTTTATGCTGCGCCCATGCGCTCCGCGCCCCACCCCTCTCTCCTCGTCATGGCGGCGGCCCTCTCGGCGTGCGCCGCCGAAGTGCGCGTCGTCGAAGGAGGCGACGGCGGCGGTGGCTCCCTCGGTACGGGCGGCACGACGGAGAGCGTGACCGGCGCCGGGGGCGGCTCGCCCTCGGTCGCGGCGCAGATCCGAGAGGCCTGCAGGACGATGTGCCTGTCCGGCTGCGGTGTGGCGTCCGGGTGCACCGACGCCTGCGTCGCGTCGTTTCCCACGACGCTGCCGGAGTGCGCCGACGAGGCCACCGCGCTCCTCGGCTGCCTCACGAAGACTGGGGACACGCTCGAGTGCCCCTCCACCGACCGGGAGTGCGCCGACCCCAGCTTTGCGTACCACCTCTGCCAGAACCCGCTCCTCTGCGGGACCTGGGGCGACCCGCCCCAGTGTGGCTCCGGAGACGGGCCAGGCTGCGCGTGCACCCAGGGCTGCGACGACGGGCACCTCGCCGGCGCTGCGTGCACCTACGACTTCGAGGACGAGATCGAGACCTGCGAGTGCAGCTTCGACGGGGTGGTCGTCGGCCAGTGCCAGAACGCGCTCGACTCGCACTGCGGCATCTATAGCTCGGTGTGCTGCGCCCCGTTCTGGCGGTGAGCGGCGAAGGGCGGACGGCGCAGCTCGGCGCAGCTCGGTAGCTGGCGTCGGGGGCCCGCCGTTTCGATCTCGTACTACCGGAACCCAGGCCCCGGCCGATCCGGCGGGCGCCGAGACCCCCGTGGTAGGCTGGCCGCCCGAGCGACGGCAGGCCATGGATGAAGCTCAGCTCAGGCTCGCCTTCCTCCGCGGCTACGACCGCACGAGCGTGGCCGCCGACGCCTGGGATCGAGCCTCCCTGGCGCGCGCGGTGCTGCGCGAGCGGCCAGACCTGACGAGCGTGCTGCTGGAGCTGGTGGGGGTCGAGCGCGCAGATCGGATCGGGGAGGAGATCGAGCGCTGGGAGCGTGACGCAGTGGCAGCCGGCCTGCCGGCCCCGGTCTTGCCGGCCCCCGTGCTGGCGCGCCTGGCGCGCTCGGGCGACGAAGCGCTGCGCCGTGAGCTCGCGCTCGAGCCCGGCCTGGAGTCGACCACGGTCAGTCTGCTGTTCGAGGTCGGCGACGAGGAGCTGCGCGAGAGCCTGGTGCGCCGTCAGTCGCTGCCCGAGCAGGTGCTCGAGGCGGCCGCGACCGATCCCTCTGCGCACGTTCGCGAAAGGCTCGCGCGCTGGACCGATACGCCAGCTCCGCTGCTGGCCTCGCTCACGCGCGACGACGACGCGGTGGTGCGCATGAGCGCCATCGACAACCCCAACGCCCCGCTGGACGCGGTGATGGCTCGGGGCCAGGACGCCGTGGCGGAGGTCCGCCGCGCGGTGCTCCGGCGGATGCGCCTCTCGTCCCCGACGCCGGCCCAGCGGGAGCTGTGCGAGACGCTCGCGCGGGATCCGGACGTCCTCGTACGCGAGGCGCTCGCCGATCACCCCGCCACCCCAATCGCCGTGCGGCACGCCCTGGCGAAAGACCCGATCCGCAGCGTACGGCTCGCGGTCGCACGCTCGTCCCTCACGCCCAGCGCAGCGCACGAGCGCATGGCCGAGGATCCCGATCCGCTCGTGCGGCTCACCGTGCTGAGCCACGCGCGCCTGGAGGTCGTGACGCTCGAGCGGCTCGCGAGCGATCCGATCACGGCCGTGCGCGAGGCGGTCGCCGACACAGCCGCCGCGCCGCTGGAGACCCTGCTCGCCCTGGCGCGCGATCCGGAGCCGAGCGTGCGGGAGGTGGTCGCGATGCGCCCCTGGCTCCAGGTCCCGCTGCGGCAGCTGCTGGAGACGGATCCTCACCCGCGGATCCAAGCGTGCATGCGTGAGCGCGTCCGCGCCGACGGGGAGGGTGCCCGATGAGCGCGCTCGGCGCGCTGCTCTCGGCGCTGGACCGGGGAGCAGATCCGAGGGAGGTCGACGCAGCGGCGCAGGCCCTGATCGAACACATCGACGTTCTGATCGGCCGCCAGCTCGACCTGATCCTGCACCACCCGACGCTGCAGCAGCTGGAGGCGGCCTGGCGGGGGCTGTGGCTCGTCGTCAGCCGCATCGGCGCGTCCTCGAACGCCGCGTGCGAGCTGATCAACTGCTCCAAGGCCGACCTCTGCTTCGACCTGGAGGACGCTCCCGACGTCGCCAAGTGGGGTCTGCACAAGCTCGTCTACTCCGAGCTGTGCTCGTTCGCCGGGCGCCCCTACGCGGTCGTGGTGGCTGACTATCGACTGGACGACACCGCGGAGGATCTCGCGCTGCTCGCCGGCCTCGCCTGCGTGGGCTTGGCTGCGATGGCGGTGTTCCTCGTGCACGCTCAGCCCACGCTGTTGGGCTGCCCCGACGCCGAGACGCTCGCCGCAGAGGGGCCGCGCCCCGCGACGCAAGCTCCTACGCTGGAGGCGTTGCGCCGATCCTCCGGCGCGCGGTTCGTGGGGCTTACGCCGGCGCGCGTGCTGGCTCGCGCGCCCCATGTGTCGGCCCTGGGTGAAGCGGTCCCGTACCGCGAGCAGGTGCGAGGCGCGGCGGATTGCACCTGGCAAGGCGCGGGCTACGCGATCGCGGCGGCGATCGTCGGCAGCTTCGCGCTCAGCCATCATGGGGCTCACTTCGCCGATCCCGTCGTGGGGATCGTCGACCGGATGCCCACGTGGGCGGGCGAGAGCGGGGATCGGCCGCCAAGAGCGCTGGAGCTCTCGCTCTCGCCCGAGCGCGTCGAGCAGATCGCGCAAGCGGGGCTGCTGTCGTTGATCGCCAGTGACGAGCCTGGGAGCGTGAGGGTCGCACGCGCGCCCAGTCTCTCGTCGGCTCGGGCAGCTCCGGCGGACCTACGGGGGGAGGATCGCGAGCTGTTCGGCTTGCTGCCGGCGACGCTGCTCGTGGCCCGTCTGGGTCACTACCTGAACGTGCAGTGGCGCGAGCGCCTGGGCGCATGGGAGCACGTCGAGCCGTTCAGGTCGGAGATGCTGCGCTGGCTCGACGGCCTCGGCGAAGACGAGCTGTCGCCGGACCCGCGCAAGCTGCCCGCGCGCTTTCGCTCACGCACACGGAGGCCCCTGCGATCGGCGGAGCTGCAGCTCGGGCCCACCGTGGAGCCGTCCGGGAAGGTGCCGTTCCAGCTCCGCATCGTGCCGCGCTGGAGCGCCGGAGGCGGGCTCGCGACCCTGGCGCTCGATGGCCAGCTCGACGCCGATTGAGCGCGCGGCTGCTGCGCGTCTACGTGCGGGCCGGGTGGCTGTCGAACGCGTGCGGGTAGCGCGGGGCCTCGTCTTTCTCGAGGAGCGCCGAGGCTTGCCGGGTCAGCGGCTCGAAGACCTCCCACGGCGGCTCGAGGCGGACGACCGGGGCCGAGGCCGGCGGATCCTCGGGCTCCTCGAAGTACCGCACGTAGCGAGGTCCGACCGAAGGGTGCGGGCCGCCCAAGCCAAGCCCAGGCACCTCGCCTGTCTCCCACGATTCCTGGCTTGGGTATCATCGGCGCATGTGCAGATTGGGCCCCGCGTTCGCGGTCCTCGCGGCTCTCGCTACGTGCGTCGCGTGTCAGCCGAAGGCAGACCCGAACGATCCGAAGCTCACGGAGACGAACGCCGCCGAGGCACCGGCGACCTCGGCCGGGCCCGCGCCGACCGCACGCGGGCTGCTCGCGAAGCTCGAGGGCAACCGAACGGAGCTGCAGGCTGGCGCAGAAGAGGTCGCAAAGAGCGGCGACGAGGCGACCAAGCGTGCTGCGGCGCCGATCCTCGTGCGCCGCATCCGCGCCATGCGCGAGCCGGCGTTCCGCGAGGAGCTTCGGCCGCTGGTGGAGAAGGCGAATGAGCTAGCCAAGGTTGCGCCGACGCCCGAGCAGCTGGAGGGGCAGCTCCGTCAGTACCAGGAGGAGGAGGTGATCAGGCTCGTGAAGAACGCCGCCAAGATCGGCGGCCCTCCGATCACCGCCTACCTCGTCGAGCTCGCACAGGAGCAGGACGCGTCGCGTGAGCTTCGACGGGTTGCGTTCGAGGCGCTCGATCCGCTAAGGCCCTCGCTCGAACCGTCCGCCGCGGCCGCCGTGGACTCTGCGCGAGAGGCCCTCGGCAAGCCGCCCTCGGGCAGCGTCGCCGTCGGAGGGGCCAGCGTCGCGGGTGGCGCGGTTGCGAACGCGAGCGCCGTGGTCGCCGGCATGGCGGGTGCCTTTCGTCGTTGTTTCAACAGGGGCTTGCAGGAAGATCCGACCATGAAGGGATCGGTCCGCATCACCGCGAAGATAGGCAAGAGCGGCGAGGTGCTGGAGACCAGCCCGTCTGGAGGCGCGGGGCTCTCCGAGATCGTGATTGGTTGCGTCGCGGCGCGTGTCTCGAGCGGCAAATTTTCTCCACCCGAGGGCGGCTTGGCCACGATCGTCATCCCGGTGTCGATGACGCCCGAGTAGCGTTCGGGCGCGGCCGAACCAAGCCGAGCGTCCGCTCGCAAGCACAATGCCGAGGTGACCCCGAGGCGCCCCGCTCGACGTCACGATCGCCCCCCGGGGCTCTTGGTCCGTGCGAGCGCCCTCGCGGGCAAGGGTCGCAGCGGGGCGTCCGCCATGCGGCCGCGCGCCCGAGCGGCGGGAGCACGGCGAGCTGGGGCCTCTGGCTGGGTAGAAACTCGGTTTCCACCTGACTAGACTGGCGCCGCGTGCGAGGAGCATCGGGAGCAGACCGCCACGACGACGCGACAGCGCTGTCAGGGGTAGGGGAGCAGGCGACGCCGGTTCCGGCCCTCGCGCGGCTGGGGCGTGCCATGGCACCGTTTTCGCTAGGAAGACGTGTGTCTCCGCTCCGGAGCGCGTCGGCGCTCCTCGCCTGGACCGTCATGCTCGCATCCTGCCTCGTCACGTCGTCTCCCACCTTCGAGGATCCCCCGGACACCAAGCCGTTCCTCGATTTCGAGACCGCGACGCCCGATCCCCGGAAGGTCCTGGTCATCGAGAGCGGGGTGTCCTCGGTCGAGTTCCGGGCGTTCGTGCGGTCGGAGGACCGCGGCCGTCCGGTCCAGGGGCGGCTGCTCCTGGACTACGGGTTTCCGAGCGCGACCGGGCTCCCGTTCCGCAGCTCCCAGAACGTGAAGCAGCTCGACGCGAGCAGCTTCGACAACACCTCGCGTGTGTTCTCCATCAAGGCCGATCTCGAGTCCGTCTTCAACGTCACGGGGTGTCACCGCATCACGCTCATGGCCTCCCACGCCTTCGACGACGGGACTGGCTGCCCGGTGGATCCGGACGACTTCACCCAGATCACCTGGACCGTCATCGGGTGCGCCTCCGAGGAGGGCTGTCCCACCATCGATTTCGCAGACCCCGACGCCTGTCCACCGGTCTCGGTCAGCTGCGCGTCGCTCGCCGGCGCGGGGGGCGGCCCGTGAGCGCGCCCTACGGAGCCTCGGCCGCGGCGCTGCTCGCGCTGGCGGGTTGCGCTCTCCCCTTCGAGAACGCCGACGTGCTCTTCCAGAACACCTGCTCCGCGTCAGCGGACTGCGGCGCGGGCGCGGCGTGCGTCGAGGTCGAGGCAGGCGGGAGCGTCTGCGTGGCGCGCGCGACGGATCTCGGCCCCGTGTACCTGGAGGTCCGAACGTCGCACGTGTCGGGCTCCAGCACCTCGTACCTGTTCCAGGACAAGCTCGTGCTGCAGGGCTCCGAGAGCGGCGGGATCGTGCGGCAGGTGGGGCTGACGCTGCCGCCGCTCGCGAGGTTGGGCGGCTCGTACGTCGGGATGGGAGGGCCGTGCGCGGAGCTCGACGGGTCCATCCCCGTCCGCGTCGAGCTGCGCACCAGCCAGGCGGCGCCCGGCTTCGAGAACCAGGTCACCGTGTCGTCGAAGCAGGAGGGGGGCTCGCACCGCTTCGAGGTGGACGTCCCTCCCGGCACCTACGACGTCTACGTGGTGCCCAGCTCCGAGGCCGGCTGCGAGGGGCCGCCGCCGCGCATGTTCCCGGGTGGGCTCGTCGTCCCGGAGGGCGTGAAGGCGGTGGAGTTCGCGCCGCGGGACGAGGAGGTCCAGGAGCTCCACGGCACGATCCAGGTTCCGCAGGACGAGACCCTGGAAGGCTGGATCCTCGAGGTGGTGGAGCCGACCTATGGCAAGCCCGTGTCGAAGAGCTTCGAGCTCTCCATCCTCTCCGGCGCCGACATCGTGATCCCGCCGGACCAAGGCATCGAGTACCACTACACGCAGAACGCCCTCATCCGCCTGCGCGATCCCGAGGGCGATCTCACGGTCCACTGGCTGCTCGAGGTCGAGGCCTCCGGCACCGGGGAGATCCAGCTCAACCTTCGCAGCCTCGTCGCTACGCCCGAGGCGCTCAGCGCGACGGTCGTGGACGCGAGCGGCCCGGTGGCTGGGGCCACGGTGACGATCCAGAGCGACACGCTCACCGGGAGCGCCAACCAGAACGCCACCTACCGGCTCGTGACCGAGACCGACGCCCAGGGCGTCTTGCAGGTGAGCCTCGTGCCGGGTACCTACGCGGTGTCCGTCGTCCCTGCCACGCCTGGGGTCGGGACGTACTTCGGCACCTGGACGGTGACCGAGAACGCCGGCGGCAACGGAAAGGGCTTCGAGATCCCGGTGCAGCCGGTGGTGCGCGCGACCGTCCTCACCGCCGGCGGGCAGCCCGCCGCGCTCGCGCCCGTCGTCGTTACGCCCTCGCTCCAAGGCCCCAGCACCTACTTTCATGGCGTGCTCGAGGTGCCCGTCCCGCGCCCCCGCGAGTTCACGGGGAGCCTCGACGCGAGCGGTCGCCTCGTGCTCCCGGTGGACGCGGGCAAGGTGGACCTCTCGGTCCAGGTCGCGCCAGAGACGTGGTTTCCGTGGGTCGTCCTACCCCGCTTGGTGGTGCAACCAGCGGCGCAGACACCCACGCTGGACCTCGGAGGCCCTGTCGTCCCCTACCCCGTGCTCGTCCGTGGCACCGTCGCGTCGGCGACGAGCCTCGGGGCGCCTGCGGTCGTGAGGGCGTGGGTCCCGGCGTCCTCCGAGTCCGGCACGGCCTCGCTCGTGCAGGTGGGCGCCACGGTGACCGACGAAGGTGGCGCGTTCGTGCTCCCTCTCCCGCCCACGGTCACGTCGGCGCAGTAGCGCGCGGGGCGACGTGTGGCCGGATCGGGCTCGCCGACCCCCGACCGCGCCGCTTCTTTTGATTCGCTCGGGCGGGCCGAGCGATTTAGCCTGGAAGCTTCGTGGCTCCGCGAGACACCGACATCGACCTCGCCGCCGCGCTGCACGAGGTCGGCAACGCGCTCACCGTCGTGACGGGGTGGCTCGAGGAGGCCGAGGCGCGCGCGGGGGTTACGGCGGACGCCGCCGGGGCCGCGGAGGCGATCGCCGTCGCGCTGTCGCGCGCCCGACGCGCCCACCGGATCGCGCGCCGCGCGATCACGGCTGACGCGGAGAGCGCCGAGCCGGAGCGCCTCGGCGACGTCCTCGAGGAAGCAAAGAACGGCCTCGTGCCCGAGGCGCGGAGCCGAGGCGTGGAGCTGCGCTCCGAGGTCCCCGCCGACGCGGCCGAGAGGACGATCGCGTCTGGAGAGCGCCTCCTGCAGGTGATGACGAACCTGCTGCTGAACGCGATATCGGCGACGCCGCGTGGGGGCGCCGTGCAGGTGGGTGCCCGCCTGGAGCTCGGGGCGTCCGGCCGAGCCGCCGTGCTCACGGTGATCGACGGCGGCCCGGGGATCCCTCCCGCGGACAGGCTGCGCGTGTTCCAGCGGGGCGTTTCGGGGCGCCGTGGTGGCGCGGGGATCGGCTTGCCACACGCGCTCGCCGTCGCGCTCGAGGAGGGCGGGACGCTGGAGGTCGCCCCGTACACGCCGGGGGAGGGGGCCCGCTTCGACGTGTCGTGGCCCCTCCACGAAGGCGCGCCGAGCACGGCGCCGCGCACCGTGCGTCCCCCACGGCTGGACGGCCTCGTCGTCATCCTGCTCGAGGACGACGACGCCGTCGTGGAGCTGCTCGACACGGTCCTGGTCGCGCGCGGGGCCGAGGTCCGCGCGGTGAAGACCCTGGACGCGCTCCGCGCCGAGCTCGGGAAGCAGGCCCTCGCGGTCGCGCTGGTCGACGCGTCGCCGCTCGGCGCGCGGCTGGAGGCGTCCCTCCGAGGCCTCCAGGCGGATTTCCCGACCGCGCACCTCGTCTTGATCTCGGGAGGCCCCGATCCCGGCGCCACGGCCGCACGGCTCTCCCTCACGTGGGTGCGCAAGCCCTTCGAGGTCACCGAGGTCGTCGAGGTGCTCTGCGTGATCCGCGGCAAGGCGCCGGAGCGGGCCCGCGACGGCTGAGCGCGGGCGCCGAGTCCGGCGCGTGCCGTCCGCGTCAGGGGCTGAACGCGATCGGGTACTTCACGGTCACGGTCTTGCCTTGGAAGGCAGGGAAGCGGAGCTTCCGCGTGGCGTCGAGGATGCAGGTCTGCAGCGTCGCGTCCCCGAGGGTGGAGTCCGGTCCTACGGCGAGCGCGTCGATGGTGCCGTCGTTTCGGATCACGAAGGTCAGATCCACCTTCCCGTTCGCCTTCGGATCGCGCCCGAGCAGCTCCTCGAAGCACCTCCGCGCGTCGGGGAACACGGTGCGCACCCGCGCCTGGATCTCCTCCCGCTGGAGGCCCTCCGTGAGCTCCACGCGGAGCGGCTCCAGCGGCAGCGAGTCCAGCTTCGCGAACGCGTCCTCGACCACGAAGAGCTGGCCCGGTCGCGGCGCCGCGATGACGATCGTCGGCTTGCCGCCCTTGCGCTCGCGCGCGACTACGAGGCCGTCTCCGGACTGGAGCGCCGCGGCGATATCCTCGCTGGGGATGGGCAGGTACGCGTCGTAGTGCGACGGGACCCGGTTGTCCTCGAGGTCGTAGTAGAAGACGAGGAGTGAACGATCGGCCTGAGGCATGTCGGCGCGCTTCTCCGCGATCGTTTGCGGCAGCGACGTCCAGCTCCCGCTCTGGGTGATCGACTGCCCGACCCAGGCGGTCGATTGGACCGAGTTGCCGTACTCGTCACGCTTCGCGTCGGCGGCGTCGAAGGCGTCCGAGCGCGGGCGCCCGGTGGAGCCGAAGATCGCCATGTCGACGAGGACGCGCCCGTCCCCGTCGCGCTCGTACAGCTTGGCCAGGGCCGAGGCCATCGGCGGCAGAGGCGTGGCGCGGGGCAGGCGGAGCGTCTCTCCCTCCGGCTTGCCCGTGAGCAGGAGCCGAAGCCGCCTCTCCGCCGGCTTGAACGCGGGGAACTGCGCGTCGCCGTGGGCTCCGAGCAGCTCCTCGAGCGCCTCGACCGCACCCTCGTGATCTCCCGAGAGCTCCAAGGCGCGAGAGAGACCGAGCGCCGCCTCGTCCTTCTGGTCGCGCGTCGCCGAAGGCTCCGTGATCAGCGCCTCCAGCTCTGCCTTGGCTCGGGGCAGGTCCTCCTGCCGGTCGACCGCCCGCACGGCGCGCTCGAGCCGATCGGCCACGGCGCTCGGGGCGGTCGACGCCGGCTCGGCCGCGCTCTCCTCCCCAGGCGCGCGCTGCTCGCCGACCTCGGCGCTGCATGCGACCCCACCCAGAACCAGCGCTCCCACGCCCGACCACCTGACCATCTGCATCGTCTTAACCTCCGCCGGCGCTCCGTCGTCGCCGGTGAAGACACCCTAGGTACCCATCATCCCAGGCTCTCCACCGCCGTGTCACCGTTCGGTCAAAGCGGCTTAAGGTCGCCGGGGGAGGATCCGCTCTACGGCACGTGGGAATCCTCTTCCTCCACAAGGAGGTCCCCGCCTGGCTCGAGCGGGTCGCGGAGAGCATCCAGACCTCGGTGGAGCCCTTCGACGCGCGTGGGGTGACCTCGCGAGCGGAGCCGGTCGTGGTGCTGCTCGACGCGCGCGGGGGCGAGGAGCTTGCCGCATGTCGGAACGCCAGGACCGGCTTCGGTGACGAGGTGGTGCTGATCGCGATCACCGAGTCGGGCGAGGTCGACCCCGAGGTGCGCCGCTTCATCGATGGATCGGTCCCTCCGTCGGAGCGGGCGCTCGTCTCCCTCCTGCCCGTGGCGCTCCAGCTCGCCTCCGAGAGGCGAGCCCGGCGGAACGCCGAGTCCCAAGTAGCCCACCTCCGACGGCCGCAGGCGCAGCCGAGCTCGCCTGGCTTCGCCCTTACGAACGCCGCGTTCACCCGGGCCAGGATGGGCGTCCTCCAGGTCGACCGTGCGGGCCGCTGCATCGTCTGGAACCGCTTCATGGAGCTGCGCACGGGCGTGCTCGCGGCCGACGTCCTGGGCAAGCCGCTCTCCTGCCACCCTGCGCTGGTCGATCTCGGCTTCGCCGAGATCCCGGAGCGAGCGCTCGGCGGAGAGACCGTCGACGCGGGGGAGATCCACGTCCGAGATCCGGTCTCGGGCCGCGGCCTGTACCTGCACGCCATCGCGAGCCCCATCGCCGACGAGGCGGGCGTCACGGTGAGCGCGGTCGCCGTCGTCCACGACCGCACGCCGCAGCGGATCGCCGAGGAGCTCCGGCGGAAGGCCGAGACCGGGTTCCGGTCGTTGCTCGACGCGCTCCCGGACCTCGCGGTCGTGCTCCGGGACGGACGCGTCGTCTACGCGAACGCGCTCGTGACGAAGCTCTGTGGCTTCGCGACCGAGCTCGAGGTCGTCGATCTCCCCATCGAGGACGCGCTCCTCGCCCAGGACCCGGAGGCCGTCGTCGCCCACCTCGCCGCGATCGAGCGCGGTGAGCCTCGGCCCCCCATCGACGTCGTCGCGCGGTTCGCCGACCAGTCGAGCCACGTGCTCGAGCTGCTCTGCGTGCCGGTCCAGTTCGACGGGCAGCCGGCGATCCTCTGCGTGGGCCGGGACGTCACCGAGCGCAAGCTGCTGCAGGCGCAGCTCGCCGCCACCGACAGGCTCGCGTCCATGGGCATGCTCGCCGCGGGGGTCGCGCACGAGATCAACAACCCGCTGACGGCGTTGGTCTCGAGCCTGGACTTCTTGAACGAGGCGCTCGAGGCGCATCCCGCGCTCGCAGCGGACGCGGACTTCGTGGACCTCCTGCTCACGTCGCAGGAGGCGACGGGGCGCGTGCGGGAGATCGTGCGCGATCTGAAGCTGTTCTCGCGGCCGGACGAGGAGCGCAGGGGCGCCGTGGACCTGGCGGCGGCGCTCGAGTCGACGGTGCGCCTCGCGCGGGGCGAGATCCGCCACAAGGCGAAGCTGGTGAAGGAGTACCACGAGACGCCGACCGTGGACGGGAACGCCGCGCGGCTCGGCCAGGTCCTCCTCAACCTGGTGATGAACGCCGCGCAGGCGATCCCCGAGGGCGAGACCGACCGCCACGAGATCGGCCTCAAGACGTGCCAGGACGACGAAGGCAACGCCGTCGTGGAGGTGCGGGACACCGGGCGGGGCATCCCGCCCGAGGATCTGCCTCGGATCTTCGAGCCCTTCTTCAGCACCAAGCCCATCGGCGTCGGGACCGGGCTCGGGCTCGCCGTGTGCCAGCGCATCATCTCCGCGATGGCCGGACGGATCGAGGTCCAGAGCGCCCTCGGGCAAGGATCGACGTTCCGCGTCGTGCTCCCGCCGTCCAAGCGCCGCTTCAGCACGCAGACGCCGCCCCGCCTGCTGACGCCGCTGCCTGCGCGCCGGGGCCGCATCCTGGTGGTGGACGACGACGTCGCGGTCCGCCGTACCCTCACGCGCATCCTGGTGAGCGAGCACGACATCGTGACCGTCGGGTCCGGCGTCGAGGCGATCGAGATGGTTGCCGAGGGCGAGCGCTTCGACGTGGTCCTCTGCGATCTGATGATGCCGCGGGTGAGCGGCGATCAGTGCTGGGCGCGCGTCGCGGAGATCGCGCCGGACCTCGCGGCGCGCTTCGTCTTCGTCACGGGGGGCGCGATGGCCACGACGTCGCGCGCGTTCCTGGAGAACACGCTCTGCCCGACCGTCGACAAGCCCTTCGACGCGGAGACCCTGCGGCGAGCCGTCCGGGAGGTCATGAGGATGGAGGACGCGGCCTGATTCCCTGATGCTACGGTAGGCGGCGATGTCGATCGATCTCCGCCCGGGGACCGTCTTCGCGGGTGACTTCCGCGTCGTTCGCCCGCTGGGCGAGGGGGGCATGGGGTCGGTCTACGTCGTGGAGCAGCAGGGGACCGGCGCGCAGCGCGCCCTGAAGCTCATGCGGCGCGAGCTCGTGGCCGACGCGTCGCTGCGCGAGCGGTTCCTCCAGGAGGCGCGCGTCGGAGCGAACATCCCGAGCGATCACGTGGTGCAGGTCATCGCGGCGGGTGTGGACGCGGCCACGGACGTCCCGTGGCTCGTCATGGAGCTGCTCCAGGGCGAGGAGCTCGAAGCTCGCGTCAAGCGCGCGGGCCCGCTCGCGTGGCCCGAGGTGGCGGAGGTCGCCAAGCAGCTCTGCCACGCGCTCGCCGCCGCCCACGGCGCCGGCGTGGTCCATCGGGATCTGAAGCCGAACAACCTGTTCCTCGCCAAGGCTCGGACCGCCGGCGCACCGTTCTCGCTCAAGGTGCTCGACTTCGGCATCGCGAAGGTCGTGGCGGAGGCGAAGAACACGGGCACCATGGGGCTCGGCACGCCGCTCTGGATGGCGCCCGAGCAGACGGAGGCGAAGAGCTACGTCGGGCCGGGGACCGATCTGTGGGCGCTCGGGCTGCTCATCTTCTACGTCCTCACCGGCCGGCCCTACTGGGCGGCGGCGGCCCAGCCCTCCACGGGGATCCAGACTCTGCTCCGGGAGATCCTGTTCGAGCCCATCCTCCCGCCTTCGCAGCGCGCGAGAGAGCTCGGCTGCGCCCACCTCCTGCCGCCGGGCTTCGACGCGTGGTTCGCGACGCTCGTCGAGCGCGACTTTCGGGTCCGTGAGAAGAGCGCCGATCGCGCGCTCCAGACGCTCTTGCCGCTGCTCCAGGGCGCGCCGGCCGCCGGCTACGCGCCTCCTGGCAAGACCCAGCTCGCCGAGCCGCTCCCGTTCACGGGCCCCCAAGGGTCGAGCGGGCCCGTCGGGCCGAGCGGGCCGGTCGGGCCGAGCGGCGCCGTCTCGAACGTGACCGGGCCGACGGGCGCGTCGACGCAGTCGGCGTTCGCCGCGTCCACGGGGCCGTCCGGCGTCTGGCCGACGCCAGGGCCCGGGGTGCCCACGCCGCCGGCGGCCGCCACCACGCGGCGGGGGGCGACGGGCGCGCTCCTCGCCGTAGGGGCCATCGTGCTCCTCGGTGGGACCGCGGGTGCGTACTTCCTGTTCGTGGACGGCAAGCCCAAGAAGAAATCCAGCCGCGAGAAGCGCTCCAAGGACGAGGACGACGAGACCGACGAGACGCCGAGGAAGCGAGCGAAGAAGCCGTCGTCCGACGACTGCGAGGTCTTCGCCACCCTGCTCGAGGACGCCCGCGACCGCGCCGCGGCGGTGGATCCGGATCTCGAGGCCGGCGAACGGCACCAGGCCGTCGCGGAGGAGCACCGCAAGTCTGCCAGGCAGGCCGCCGCGTTCGCGCCCGACAACCCGGAGCTCCGGGCGCTCGCGAAGCGCGCCAGCGGCGAGTTCGGCAAGCTCGCCGCCGCGTACGACCTGGCCGCCGAGGGAGACCCATCGTCGGAGGAGAAAGGAAAGAAGGCGATGGGGGAGATCGACGACGTGATGAAGGAGTTCCTGAAGATCTGCGGCGACGGATCCGGGATGTGACGGGTGTCCGCGCGCCGCGACGTCGCCGTGTTCCTCCTCGCGGCCCTGGTCCCTGCCGGCGCGGTGGGCGTGCTCGGGCTGCGGGCGCTCCGCAACGAGGACGCCGCGCTCCGTCGTGAGGCGGCGCTCGAGGTGGGCCGAGAGGCCGAGCGGGCGGCGCGTGAGGTCGAGTCGTCGCTCGACCGCGCTACCGCCGCCCTCTCGGAGCTCCAGAAGATCGGCGCGCGCGCCGACGACCCGGCCTCGGTCGAACGAGCGATGGCCGCGGCGAGGGCCCAGGGGAGCCCGTTCGGGGAGGTCGTGGTGCTCTCTGCGGACGGGCGGATCCTGGCGCCGAAGACGCTCCAGGCCGGGCCGCCCGCCGACGTGTCGCCCGGGTGCAGGGCCGCCCTCGATCGACTGCCGGCGCGGGATCGTGGCGACGTCGAGACGCTCCTCTCCTGCACCGAGGCGCAGGACGACCTCGGGCGATGGGTGTGGCCCGTCCTCGCGCTCGGCGAGCTCCGCGCGGCGCCGACGACGGCGCTGGCGGAGCGCCTGGCGCTGTTCTTCGAGACGCACGGCCAGGCGATGCGGCCGGCGGAGCGCAGCGCCGCGCGCGCGGAGGTCGCCGCCCTCTCCGGGCTCGCGCCCGCCGTGGTCGAGCGGATGGAGCGCGCCCTCGACGGGGCCGCTGCGACCTCCGGGCCCTTGCTCGCGACGATCGGGAAGGTCTTCAAGACGGACACGGCCGCGCGCGCGCTCGCCGCGGGCGGCGAGGCGCGCCGCTTCGCCGATCCAGGGGCGCTCGGGGTCGTCGCGCCGCTCGGGGAGGGGGCGTCCCTCGGATTGGTGATCACGCCCGAGACGCTGGCTCGCGCGCTCGCCGCCGAGCCGCCGCCGATCGTCGCAGCGCCGGGCGTCCTCCTCGAGGTCGCGACGGAGGCGCCCCCGTCCGCGGGCGAGCGGGTCGAGGCGGTCGTCTTCGTGACCGAGGGCCTCGGGGTGCGCGCCAGGCTCGCTCACCCCGAGCACCTCGAGGCTCGCTCGCGCCGCTCGGTCCGCGTCGTCGGTGTGCTCTCCGCCTCCAGCGCCCTCCTCGCGGTCGCGCTCGCCGGGCTGCTGTTCGGCCGCATGCGCGCCGCGCGCCGCACGAGCGAGCTTCGGACGAGCTTCGTGGCGGCCGTGTCGCACGAGCTGAGGACGCCGATCGCGTCGCTCCGCATGCTCTCCGAGCTGCTCCTGGAGGATCGGGTGGAGCCCGCGGAGCGGAGAGAGGTGCTCGAGGCGCTCTCCCGCGAGGCGCGCCGGATGGGCGACACGGTCGAGCGGTTCATGACGTTCGCCCGGATGGAGCGTGGGCAGCTCACCGCGCGTCGCGTCGCCGAGGACCTGGCGGAGATCCTGCGCGACCGGGTGTCGGCCTTCCGGACCCGACGACCGGGCGTGGAGGTCGTCGCCGAGGCGCCCGAGGCCCTGCCGGCGCGCGTGGACCGAGCGCAGATCGAGCTGGTGATCGACAACCTCCTGGAGAACGCCGCGAGGCACGCGCCCGGAGGCCAGCCGTACCGGGTGTCCTTGGCCCGCGTGGGGGGCGCGGTCGAGCTGTCGGTGGCCGACTCGGGCCCGGGCGTCCCCCGCGCGTCTCGGGAGCGGATCTTCCGCGCGTTCGAGCGCGGCGACGCGCGCCTCTCGAAGGCCACCGAGGGCCTCGGTCTGGGCCTCGCGCTCGTGCGCAGCGCGGCGCGCGCGCACGGGGGAGACGTCGAGCTCGCGGGCGATGGTCCCGGCGCCCGATTCGTCGTACGAATCCCCGCCGAGCCCAGAGACCCCGCCGAGGCCGAGCGTGACGACGCCGAGGGGAAGAGCGTGACGGATGCCTAGACCGACCAGGCAGGAGACGGTCCTCGTCATCGAGGACGACCCGACGCTGCGCCTCGGCCTCACCAAGGCGCTCCGCTCGGCGGGCTACCGCGTCGAGGTGTCGAACACGGGGAGCGAGGGCCTGGACAGCGCGCTCGCGAACCGCCCCGATCTCGTGCTGCTCGACGTGATGCTCCCCGGCAAGAACGGCTTCGAGGTGTGTGAGGAGCTGCGCCGAGCCGACGAGGACCTGCCCGTCATCCTGGTGACCGCCAAGGGGGAGGAGGAGGACAAGGTCCGGGGGCTTCGCTTGGGCGCGGACGACTACGTGACGAAGCCGTTCGGCGTGGCCGAGCTGCTCGCGCGCGTGGACGCTGCGCTCCGGCGGCGGCGCAGGCGTGAGCACGAGAGCACCGTCGTGGAGGTGGGGGCCGCCCGCGTCGACTTCCGCTCCTACCGCGTCACGCGCGACGGGGAGCCCGTGGAGATGACCGCCCTCGAGCTGAAGCTGCTCCGCTTCTTCCTGGACCGCGAGGACCAGATGCTCTCCCGCCAGCAGCTCCTCGACGGCGTGTGGGGCGCGGACTACTTCGGCACGGATCGAACCGTGGACAACTTCGTGAACCGGCTGCGCGTCAAGCTCGAGCACGATCCGAAGGCGCCGCGGCACTTCGTGACCGTGCGCGGCGGGGGCTACCGGTTCCAGCGCGGCTGAGGCCGCTCGCCACCCGCGCCGGTCAGGGCACCGAGGAGAGCGGGGGCAGCTTCTGTCCGCGCCCGACCGACTGGGCGATCGCGAGCGAGAGCTGGCGCCGCGCGAGCTCGCACTTCGTCTTGCCGGGCTCCTTCTCCGCCGCCGCTCCCTCGCAGATCCTGACCTGCGACGCGCGCGAGAGCTCGACCTGTGGATCGGCCGCGAACGCCGACTGGAACGCTGGCTCGAGCTTCTTCCACGGGATGTTCGCGGGCACGGCCGCCGGGGGCCTCCGGAAGCTCAGCTCGTCCTCCATCAGCGACACGCACGTCCCGTCCCACCGGAGCACGTCGAACGCTTGCCCGCCGAGATCCGCGCCGCCGCCCTGGGCCGCGCCTTGCGCGGTCTTCACGATGATGACCTCTTCTCCCGCGCGCAGGTCGCGCAGCTCCCCGCGGCCGCCGACGTGCCAGGCCTTGAACGCGCGCTGGAGGTACGCGCGCTTCCACGGCGTCTTCGGGGCAAAGAGGTGGAGCGCGACCTCCAGATGGACGCCGGCGCAGAGGCGCTCGGCGAAATCGATGGGCGGGGTGCAGAGCGCGCTCCCCTCGCAGCTCGTGGGCAGGACGCGCTCCTCCGCCTTCGCCTTCGCGGCGTCCGCGGCCGCGACCTCCACCATCGTGGGTGCGGGAGGCGCGGGGATCGCGCGCGCCGGGGTCTTCGCGGGCGCGGACGGCTCGCACCCAACCACGCAGAGCAAGCTCGCCATCGTCGCGATGCACCGGGCGCGCATGAGCGCCCAGTCTCGCATGGGTCGGCTCCCCTCGGAACGACGGACCGCGCGGTCGCGCGTCTCCGGCCCGACGAGGTAGACAGGCGTAGGACATCGGGGGACGGCGTGGCCCATCGCCGCCTCGCCACCTGACGTGTGAGAGGTCGGGGCGCTATAGTGCCGCCGATGAGCTCGGGCGTCGCAGCGCTGGGGATCGCCGACGTCGGAGGCCTCCGCGCCGCCGGCGTCGCGTGCGGGATCAAGGCGAGCGGGGCCCCGGACGTCGCGCTGCTCGTCGCCGACGCGCCGGTCCACGCCGCTGGGCTCTTCGCGACGAACGCCTTCTCCGCGGCCCCGGTCCGCCTCTCGCGCGCGCACCTCGAGCGGACGGGCGGCCGGGTCGGCGCGGTCGTCGTGAACAGCGGCAACGCGAACGCGTGCACGGGGGAGCGCGGTGAGGAGGACGCGCGCCTCATGGCGAGCGAGGCGGCCCGGCTCGTCGGGTGCGACGTCGCCGAGGTGATCGTGTGCTCGACCGGCGTCATCGGCCAGCACCTCCCCCGCGCCCGCGTGCTCGAAGGGATCGGCCGTGCGCACGCCGGGCTGGCGCGCGGTCGCGACGCGTCCGCCGCGTTCGCGGAAGCGATCCGGACCACCGACGCCTTCGTCAAGGAGGCGTCGGCCGAGGTCGCCCTCCCGCGTGGGGTCGTCCGCGTCGCGGGGGCCTGCAAGGGCGCGGGTATGATCGAGCCGAACATGGCGACGATGCTCGCGTTCGTCGCGACGGATCTGGTGGTGCCCTCGGCCGACCTCGCGGCGCTCGCGAAGGACGCCGCCGCGAGGAGCTTCAACGCGCTCCACGTGGACTCCCACGCGAGCACGAACGACACGTTCCTGCTCCTCGCCACCGGCGCGAGCGGCGTGGGCGTGGGCGACGCGGCCGAGGCCGCGGCCGCGGTGGTCGCGGTCTGCCGGCGCTTGGCGTGGCTCATCGCGCGGGACGGAGAGGGAGCGACCAAGGTGACGACGGTCCGCGTCAGCGGGGCGCCCGACGAGGTCGCGGCGCGGGACGTCGCGCGCCGGTTGGTCCACAGCGGCCTCGTCAGGACGGCCTTGTTCGGGCGGGACCCGAACTGGGGCCGCTTCGTCAGCGCCGCTGGCAACAGCCCGTTCGTGCCCCCGGGCTCCGCGCTCACCTGCGCCGTGCAGGGCGTCCAGGTCTTCGCGCGGGGCGAGCCGACGCCGTTCGACCGAGAGGGCCTGCGCGAGGCGATGGGGCGGGAGGACGTGAAGATCGAGATCGATCTCGCCGCGGGGCAGGCCTCCGCCGAGGTCCTCACGAGCGATCTGGGCTACCGGTACGTCGAGATCAACGCCGAGTACACCACGTAGCGCTCGGTCGAGCTCCTCGCGCGTCGACGGGGCGGCGTCGCTCCGCGCCGTCGAGGTCCGCCCGGTCGTGACCTCCCTTGCACCGCGTCCGAGAAGGACCGGAAGGAAGTTCACCGTCCGCGCGCGAGGCCTGGTATCGAGCCGCCGACATGGACGAAGGCGAGATCGCCGCGCTGGGAGACGAGCTCGTCTCGGCGCTTCATCGACGCGGCTTCACGGCGCTCACGCCGGTTCAGTCGTTCGTGCTCGACCCAGCCCACGAGGGCAGGGATCTGCGGATCAGCTCGCAGACGGGCTCGGGCAAGACGGTGGCCATCGGCTTCGCGATCCGGAGGGAGATCGCCCGCCCGGCCGGCCTTCCGCCGCGGCCGCGCGGCGCCCTCGCCCGGCCTCGCGCGCTCGTGCTGACCCCCACGCGTGAGCTCGCGCGCCAGGTCGAGGACGAGCTCCGTTGGCTGCTCGAGCCGCTCCGGGCGTCCGTCACGTCCGTGACCGGCGGGACGAGCTACCGGGACGAGCAGCGCGCCCTGGGCGCGGATCCCGCGCTCGTGGTGGGGACCCCCGGGAGGCTCCTCGATCACCTCCGGCGCGGGACCATCGAGGTCGAGTCGCTCGCCGCCGTGGTCCTCGACGAGGCGGACCGGATGCTCGACATGGGGTTCCGGGAGGAGATCGAGGAGGTGTTCGCCATGATGCCGGCCGAGCGGCGCACCCACCTGGTGTCGGCGACGTTCCCGCGGGACGTGCTCTCCCTGGCCGATCGCGTCCAGCGCGACGCCGTCGCGATCCAGGGCACGCCGCTCGGAGCGGCGAACGCGGACATCGATCACGTGGTCTATCTGGTGGTGCCCGGCGAGCGCCTCGACGCCCTCGTGAACCTGCTGCTGCTCGCGCCGCCCACGTCGCGCACCCTCGTGTTCGTGCGGACGCGCAACGACGTGGCGGACCTGACCGAGGCGCTCGACCGGATCGGCTTCCGCGTGCGCTCGCTCTCGGGGGACCTCGACCAGCGGGATCGGGAGCGATCCCTGTCCGCCTTCAAGCAAGGGGGGCTCGACGCGCTGGTCGCGACCGACGTCGCGGCGCGCGGCATCGACGTCCACGACGTCACGCGCGTGATCCACTTCGATCCGCCGACCGATCCCGACTCGTACACGCACCGCAGCGGTCGGACGGGGCGCGCGGGTCGGAAGGGCACGAGCGTCGTGCTCGCCCCGATCCAGGCGCTCGGCCGCGTGACCAGCCTGCTCCGCCGCGCGGGCGTCACGATGCGGGTCGCCTCCCTCCCCACCGCGGACGAGATCCGCGACGCCCGCGACGCGCGCATGATCGAGGAGCTGACGCGCGCGCCAGAGGACGACGTGGAGGATCCGGCGCACGGCGCGTCCCCGTTCCTCCGGTCGGCCCAGGGCATCCTGGCGGCGGGGCACGCGGAGCGCGCGATCGCGCGGCTGCTCTCGTGGTCCGGGCGCAACCTCGCCGAGCCGCGAGAGATCACGAAGGTGGAGGCGCCCCGGCCGCGCGAGCCGCGTGGCGCCGCCGCGCCTCCGGTCCGGCGCGCGCCTCCCGTGCCGCGCGGGGCGAGGGAAGAGCGCGGCGCCGCGGGTGGCTGGACGCAGTTCCGCGTGACGTGGGGCGACGCGCACGGCGCCGATCCGCGCCGGATCCTCGCCATGGTGTGCCGGCGGGGCGGCGTGGGGAGCGGCGACATCGGGACGATCGTCGTCCGACGCACCTACTCCCTCGTGGACGTCGCCAACGCCGTCGCGGCGAGCTTCGCCGCCGCCGCCGCCGCGCCCGATCCGAGGGATCGCCGCGTGAACATCCACGCGGTGGACGCTGCCCCAGCGCCTGCCGCGCCGCGCGCGGCGCAGAGCGGGCGCGCCGGTGCCCGCCCCGATCGGCAGCCCACCCCGCCCACGGCGCCTCGCGCGCCGTGGACCGAGCCCGCGCCGCCCGCGCCTCGAGCGCCGCGGACCGAGCCCGCGGCGGCCGCGCCTCGCGCGCCGTGGACCGAGCCCGCGCCGCCGGAGCCTCGAGCGCCGTGGACCGACCTCC
>CAZBJI010000066.1:0-38714 GCA_964492175.1 uncultured Polyangiaceae bacterium
CCGCGGGCGCCCGCGCCGGCGCGGGGGGCGGCGGCTCGCGGCACGCTGCCAGCGAGGCGACGAGGACGAGGGCCGAGGCGCGCACCAGAGCTCCAGTAGAGACCCGCGGAGGCGGCGCTACGAGTTTTCGGTGGGCGGCGAGGGCGCGGCGATCCAGGGGAAGAGCCTCGAGGTGGCGCGCTGGTAGCCCGCATACGCCGGGTACTTCGAGAGGGAGATGGCCTCCGTAAAAGACGTGGAGCCTTGGAACAGCGCGGTCAGCGCGACGGCGCCGATCACGGACTCGTTCAGGAGCCGGCCGGTCGCGGCGACGGAGAACAGGTAGAAGGCCCACCAGAGGCCCATCTCGCAGAAGAAGTTGGGGTGGCGCGAGTACCGGAACAGGCCGGTCGTGAGGAAGGGCGGATCGGCCGGCTCCCCGCGCGCGAGCTTTTGCTTCTTGTCCTGTTGGAAGCGCCACTGCTGCTCGTCCGCCACCGTCTCACCGACCAGGAACGCGACGAAGGCGATCGCGGCGATCGCGTCGAGCGCGCCGAGCGGGGTCGCTCGACCTCGGAGCGCGACCCAGGCGGGGAGGGTGAGCGCGAGGAGGATCGCGTTCTGCAGGCCAGCGACGAAGCCGAGGGCGAAGAGCTGGAACTGCCAGGGTCGCATCCGCTGCCGGAGGACCTGCCACCGGTAGTCCTCCCCGCCCTTGGCGTAGCCACCCTTGCGCGCGAAGTTGTAGGTGAGGCGGGCGCCCCAGGCGCCGACCAGCGCCGTCATCAGCGCGAGGCGAGCGTCGAAGCCCGCGGCCTCCCGGAAGAACCACGCGACGTACGCGATCGGCGCGAGGGACCAGAGCCGGTCCACCCACGAGTGCTCCCCCGTCGCGACGCCGAGGAGCCAGCAGACCGCGGCCGTCACGGCGCACCCGAGCGTAGCGGCGGTGAGCGCCGGGTCCATGGCCCGCAGTCTGCTGCGGCGCCGCCGGAAGTCCAACTCCTCGGCGCCGCGACGTCCCCGCCGCGCGCCGGCGCGTCGTGTAGTCTCGGCCCGTGCAGCCGCTCGAGACGGAGCGTCCGGAGGTCTGGGCAGCGTGGCCCGGCCTCACCGTCGATCCCGCGCCGTACGGGACGGGGCTCATCAACGAGACCCACCTCGGGCGCCTCGCGGGCGCCAAGGTCGTCGTGCAGCGCCTCCACCCGGCGTTCGCGGGGACGGTCCACGACGACATCGAGGCCGTGACGTCCCACCTGGCCCGCAAGGGCCTGGTGACGCCCCGGATCGTGCGGACCGCGGACGGCTCGCTCTTCGCGCCCGACCGCGAGGGCCGCCCCTGGCGGGTGCTCACCCACGTCGAGGGCCAGGCGTCGGACGTCGCGAGGGACACGGCGCACATCGGCAGCGCCGGCGCGCTCGTCGGGCGCTTCCACGCCGCGCTCCGCGATCTGGAGCACACCTACGTCCACGTCAGGAGAGGCGTCCACGACCTCCCGCTCCGGTTCCGCGGCCTCGAGCGCGCGATCGCGGCGTCGCCGTCCCACCGCCTCCACGACGCCGTCGCCTCGCTCGCCGAGGACCTCTTCGCCCTCGAGGGAGCGGTCCTCGGCCTCGACACGTCGCCGCCGCGGCACGCGCACGGAGATCTGAAGCTCTCGAACCTCCTCTTCGACGCCTCTGGCGCCGGCGTCTGCCTGGTCGACCTCGACACGCTCGCGTCCATGCCCTGGCCGTTCGAGATGGGGGACGCGCTGCGCAGCTGGTGCAACCCGGCCGGCGAGGACGATCCACGACCGCGCGTGGACGAGGCGCGCTTCGAGGCCGCGGTGCGCGGGTGGGCCGAGGGCGCTGCCGGGCACGACCTCACGCGCGAAGAGGTGGAGCTGCTGCCCGCCGGCCTCGTCACGATCGCGACGGAGCTGTCCGTTCGCTTCGCCACCGACGCGCTCGAGGAGCGCTACTTCGGCTGGAGCCCGGGCCGCTTCGCCGGGCGCGGGGAGCACAACCTGGCGCGGGCGCGCGGGCAGCTCCTCTTGGCGAAGAGCGCGCGTGACGCGACCCCGCGGCTCGCCCGCATCGCCGCCGCCGCCCTCGGGTCGGGTCAGTAGCCTCCCTCGACCCCCAGGCTCGGGATGGTGACCGGTCCGAGCCGCGTCCTCCGGCACCGCTCGCGCAAGACGACCGGCTCGCCGTTCACCGATCCGACGTCGTACACGCAGTCCTCCCCCGTCTCTTCGGAGGCCAGCAGCGAGTTCGCCACCTCGGCCACCAGCGCGACGAAGCCGGTCTCGCCGAACGTCCACCGCTTCTCGAACCGCCAGTCGAAGCGGTAGAAGGGGCCGAGCCGATCCTTCACCGTCAGGCGGCCGTCCGCGTCGTCGGTCAGGAGCGGCGCGCCGCTGTAGACCAGGTTCCGAACGCCGCCCCGAAACCCCGCGCCGAAGTCGTAGAGCAGCGCTGCGCTCGCGACGTGGGTCCTGTCGAAGCCGGAGGGAAGCCGACGCCCTCGATGCGAGCGCTCGGACCGGCCCAGCGTATACGCGAGCGAGGCGCCCCACCCGCGCGCGACGCGCCTCCGCAACGAGAGCTCGAGGCCAGCGCTGGTCCCGAGGAACCGCTGGTCGAACTCCTCGAAGCCGTCGGGGAAGCCCTCCCCCGAGAGCGGGGACGTGCCGAGCGCGTCGTTCACGTCGAAGAAGGCGAGCCGGTACAGCGTCCCGCGGAGCGTCCAGATCCCGTCGGGCGCGTACGACACGCCGGCGCTCGAGTGGAACGTCCGCTGGAGCCCGCCTTGATCGAGGCCGGGCCGGAAGCCGGGGCCCGCGACGATGAAGCTCGGCATCTGCGAGGCGAGGCCGTGCGACGTGGCGACGCTCACGTGCTCGGTGAGCGCGAGCTCCGCGCCGACGCTCGGATCCACCGACGCGGCGACGTGGTGGCTCGAGGCGTAGACGTCGGCGCGCACGCCTGGTGAGAGCGCGAGGCGGCCGAGCCGGAGGGGCGTCACGGCCCACACACCGAGCGCGAGGTCGGTGCGGGACTCGAAGAACGTCACGAAGCCCTCGTTCCCGCCGCGGTTCAGGTCGAAGCCGTAGGCGTCGGCCGTCAACCCGAAGCCGAACCGGAGCTCGGCGTCGGGAGAAGCCCGGTGCGTGACCGCGGAGCGCAGCTCGAGGGTCTGGTTCTTCACCTCGCGCGCCTGGTCGAGCCCCGTCTGGTCCCACCCGACGACGACGTCCTGGCGGAAGCGCGTGCGCTCGTCGACCGCGTGCTCGACCTTGAGGTTTACGCGATGGAACGTCGTGTCGAACACCCGCTCCTCCTCGCCGGCCTCGTTCTTCTCGGAGAGGAAGTCGTAGGCACCGAACCCGAAGAGGGTCACGCGGGTCTCGCGCGCGACGTCGTACGCGACGCGGCTCGCGTAGTCCCAGTAGCTCAGCGACGTGCTCGAGCTCGCCAGGGAGAAGAGCCACGCCGCGTAGCTGAACCGCCCCGTCGCCATGGCTGCGCCGCGGCCGTCGTCGAACGGCACCTCGAGGAACGCGCCCGTGTCGACGGCGCGGAGGCTGCCCTCCACGCGCAGCGTGTCCCGAGGCTCGGCGAGCTCGGCCTTCACGACCCCGCCCGCGTGCCTGCCGAGCTCGGGCGCGGGGCCGGGGACGAGCTCCACCTGGGTGATGAGCGCGGGTGAGAGCACGCTCGGACCGAGCCCCAGGTGGTAGAGGAGCGGGACGCGCACCCCGTCCAAGAAGTATCCGACGTTGCCGGGCGGCGCCCCGCGGACGTAGAAGTATGGGACGCCGGAGGCGAGCGGGAGCACGCCGGGCAGGGACTCGATGGCGCGGAACGGATCGCCGAAGGCTCCCGGGAGCTGGCGCGCCTCCGCCTGGCTGATGGTCGCCGTGTCCGGGGCGTCGGGGGGCCCCCGCACCGTGACCTCGATGGGCTCGGCGCTCTCCTCGGACGCGGGCGGAGGATCCGTCGACGTCGTCGGCTGCGCCGAGGCGCGCGACGGAAGCGAACAGGCCGCCACGGCGAGGGCGACCGCCCCCGAAGGGAAGGGGCGCGCGAGGCGGTTCAGCCTTCTTCGGATGGCCAGACTCTAGCGCTCGGCGGGCGCGCTCGGCGAGCGCCGGCGTGCGTCGGTCGAACGTTCGGGACATGAGCCGG
This sequence comes from uncultured Polyangiaceae bacterium, assembly GCA_964492175.1. Taxonomy (GTDB): domain Bacteria; phylum Myxococcota_A; class Polyangia; order Polyangiales; family Polyangiaceae; genus Xiheicaenibacterium. Next base: position 4,153 of record CAZBJI010000066.1, read on the forward strand.
CCGCGCAAAAGGGGCGCTGTCCGTTGACGGCGGAGGCGGCCTTGGCGAAAGAGTCGCCCCATGGCGAGGCCCGTCAACGCGGATGCGCAGGCGACCCAGGCGCGCATCCTCGCGACCGCCTACGATCTCTTCGCGTCTCACGGGATGGACGGGGCTTCCATCCGAGACATCGCCAAGGGCGCGGGCGTGAGCCTGGCCATGGTCCACCACTACTTCGGCAGCAAGCAAGGCCTCTACGAGGCGTGCCTCAGCGCCATGGTGACGGAGCTCGGCGGGCTGCGCGCAGAGCTCGAGCCCAACCTCAGCCAGGCCTCGGGCGGGCTCCCGGCGGTGTTCGCGGACGCGGTGCGCGTCGGGTTTCGCTTCGCGCGCCGGCACCGCACGGCCGTCCGCCTCCTGCAGCGCTCTTTGGTGGACACGGGGGAGATGGACGCGAAGGTGCGCGAGCAGACGATGCTCCCGGTCCTGGACGACCTGTCGAGCCTGCTCGGGGGTCTCACCTCGCGGCCGCCGCGGGCCGTGAGGCTCGCGATCCAGAGCGCCGTCTTCTTGGTGGTGCGCTACGCGATCACCAGCGAGCGGGAGATCGCGCAGCTCGTGGGGGAGGCGGCCAAGAGCGCGAAGCCTCGAAAGGACGCGTCGGCGCCGATCGTCGCGGTCGAGGATCACCTCGTGGACGCGTCTCTCCGCCTCCTCGGGCTCCCCGTCCCGGACTCGGCCGAGGCCTGAGCCTCACCCCCGCGACTGGACACAGCTCCGCAGTGCCAAGCGCGCCTGGTTGCGGTAAGCTGCGCCCTCCTTCAGCCCCAGGAGTCCCATGGCTGGCGCTCGCCCCCGCACCTCCCGCTGGTCCCACGCGGTCGCCCTCGCCCTCCTGGTCGGCGTCCCAGCCGCGTGCGCGACCGGCAGCGCGATCGGCACGTTCGAGGACTCCGACGGATCGAGCGACGGGGAGGGAGGGGACGGCGGCGCTGGGCCCGGGTCGACCGGCTCGTCGCCGACCACGTCCTCGTCGCCGACCACGTCCTCGTCGCCCACCACCTCCTCGTCGAACACGGGGCCCGGCGCGACGAGCGGGCCCTCCTCCACCACGGGCGGCACGACCACCGGCTCCTCGTCGTCGACGTCGAGCTCATCGACGACGTCGACGACGTCGGCGACGTCGTCCGCGAGCGCTTCGACCGCCACCGGCGGCGCCGCCTGCGGCAACCTGGTCTGCGAGGCCGGCGAGGACTCGTGCACCTGCGCGTCCGACTGCACCGACGTCGTGGGGCAGTGCTCGGTCTGCGAGTGTGGGCTCTCGGACAGCAGCGGGACGTGCTTCTGCGACTCTGCGTGCGTCGGGTTCGGCGACTGCTGCGCGAACTACGCCAGCGTGTGCGGCGGCGGGGTCGACCCGTCGCTCTCGTGTGATCCGAGCGAGTGCGGCGGCAGCGGCGGCAGCTGCTACTGCGACGCAGTCTGCGTCATCGCCGGCGACTGCTGCTTCGACGCGTGCCCTGTTTGCGGGGCCTGCTGAAGGCGGCCGGAGCGCCTGGTGGGCAACCATCCAGGATCAGCCGGGATCCAGCGAGCGGCGCCTCGCGTCCGAACCACCTGGTAATGGCGGCCATGTAGGTGTGGGTAGGCATGGCACGCCTTCTGCTTGGCGGGCCGCCATGCCCCGCACCTCACGCCTCGCCTCGCTCGCGCTCCCCCTGCTCCTCGCCACAGTCGCAGTCGGCTGCGAGGACATCGGGCAAGACGAGCAGAACGCCACCGAGATCCTCCCCGAAGGGTCCCCGAAGGCGCTCGCGGTGCTCGCGTTGGTCAACGATCCGGGCACCGCGACGGGCAGGCTGACCAAGAACAAGAAGGTCACGGCGAAGACCGCCGCCGCGATCCTCGCCCGCCGAGACGGCGCGGACGGATCGTCGCGCACGGCCGACGACGACCTCTTCGACACGATCGCGGAGCTGGACGGGGTGAAGGGCGTCGGGCCGGTCACGCTCAAGCGGCTCGCCGAGATCGCGGAGACGGAGGGCTACCTCGCCGCCCAGGAGCGGAAGGAGCTGAAGGTGATCTTCTCTCCCCAGCCCGCTGCCGAGAGCCACAACGCGGAGGTCGCGCGGATCATCCGCACGGCCGAGAGCTCGCTGGACATCGCGATGTACAGCTTCTCCGACGCCGGCATCCAGGCGGCGCTCGCGGAGGCCGTGAGCAAGGGCGTGCGCGTGCGGATGGTCTTCGAGACCGCGAACGCCGATCGCAAGCTCACGGGCTCCGCGCTCACGTCGTCCAAGAGCGGCAAGCTCGAGGCGGCCGGCGTGGACGTCCGCTGGGTCAACAAGATCATGCACCACAAGTACGTCATCGTGGACGGACCTCGAGACGACGCCGCGGCGGCGGCCACCGCCACGGTCATCACCGGGAGCGCGAACTGGTCGAACGGCGCCGCCACCAAGTACGACGAGAACACTCTGTTCCTCACGGCCTACCCCGAGCTCACGCTCCGCATGCAGCGCGAGTTCGATCTGATGTGGGAGCACTCGAAGGACCTCGTCTCGAACCCCGCGCTCTCCTTCGAGGCGTCCCTGCTCGACGTCACCGACGACGTCATCGTCGAGGATCCGGGTCTCCACGTCTTCTTCAGCAGCGACAACTTCAAGGTGACGGACACGACGTTCTCGGTGAATGGTGGCAGCCGCGTGTCCGACGAGCTGGTGCGCGCCATCGAGGGCGCCGAGGAGCGCATCCACATCGCCTCTGGCCACCTGCGGTCGCGGCCCGTCTCGGAGGCGCTCATGGCCAAGCGCGCGAGCGATCCGGATCTCGACATCCAGGTCTACCTCGACGGGCAGGAGTACGTCTCCGAGAGCGCCAACACCGAGCAGAAGGCGGCGCGAGACACGTGCCTGGCAGGCGCGTCGACCGAGTCCGCCAAGAACGCGTGCCTCGACAAGTCGTTCCTCTACGGGCTCGAGGTCGAGCGCGCAGGCATCGACGTCCGGTACAAGTACTACGCGTACCGCTGGGACGCGTCGTACGCGCTCCAGATGCACAACAAGTTCCTCATCATCGACGACGCGCTCTGGACGGGGAGCTACAACCTGAGCGACAACGCCGAGCACAACACGTTCGAGAACATGCTGATGTTCCGGGGTCCGGAGTTCCGAGATCTCTTGGAGCAGTACGAGGAGAAGTTCCAGGAGCTCCGCGTCCAGGGCGACGGGCTGCTCCCGACCCTCCGCCAGACCATCGACACCGCAGCGGTCATCCCCATCGTGTTCACCCCGATGTCCCTCACGTGGACCGAGGTGCGCGATCTGAAGTCTCTCATCTCCGCCGAGTGCCCGAAGGTCAACTCGGTCGCGTTCCGGACCAACCCCGCCGCGAACCAGACCTGCGCCAAGTGAGGCTCCCGCGGGATCGGGCGCGAGCCCGACCTCCGAGCCGAGCGAGGCCGCGCTGAATTGCCGTCAGGTTGGAATGTTCTGGCAGTGCTGTGCGGTCCCGGTGCCGGCGCCTGGCGTGGGGTGAACGTCGAGTCGGTTGGTGCAACAATGGGAGCTGAGCCCGAGAGCAACCCGTGAAGCTGAGCATCGTCCTCCGATCCGTCGCCATCTTGCTGGCTGCGCCGCTCCTGGCGCTGCCCGGGGGCGTGGACCACCAGGCCGAAGGCGGAGACGCCCCGGCGCCGGAACCGGCGAAGCCGTCGTTCCTCCGCGTGGAGCCGGCGCAGGCGCACGCCGCGACCGCCCGCCGTGCCCCCGACGCGCGGCAGGCGCGGGCGGTGGCGACGCCGGCGTCCCGACCGCCCGGGAAGCCTGCGAACGAGCTCGACGTGACCGTGAGCTGCGCGCACGACGGGTGCGTGGTGCAGAACGGCCTCGACGTGCTCGTCGTCGGGCCCTGAGCGCCGGCTTCGGCTCCCGACTCCCCTCGTGCCGCGACCCATCGATCTCGATGGGTCGCGGTGCCAAGAGAAAGAAAATCGAGGAGGGAGCACGGAGAGGCGGCATCAGGAGGTTCCTCCCATCCCCCTCGCCTCGTCGGGGGGGTGGGAGGAACCGATCGAAATCTGCGGGGCGAGGTACGAGCGGGTGGAGCCGGGCTCGCGCACCGCGGGCCCTGGGCGCGCAACTGGAGAGAACGTCAGGTCGACCTCCGTCCATGAGGCGCATCCCCGTCACCGTGTCGGTCGCGTTCCTTCTCCTCGCCACGCCCGCCCGCGCGGCTGACCGGTCCTCGGCCCCCGACGTGGACGAGGCGGACCCGCAAGACCGTCGGGCCGACGCCGACGCCCGCGGGGAGCTCGACCAGCCGTTCGTCCTCGACGCGCCGCTGTGGCTGTCGGTCGGCGCCGGCGCCGAGATCGGTCCTGCCGTGCGCGGTCTCACCGGGATGGTCGCGCTCACGGCGTCGCTCGAGGCGCTCGCCGCGCCGCGCCTGCTCCGCCGCGCGGCCTCCTCGGGCGCGGAGGACGACGCCGCCGAGGTGGAGCAGGAGAAGGCGCCTCCGCCTCGCCCCGCGCTCACGGGGCGGCTCGCGCGCGCCTGCGTGCGCGCGGCGCTGGCCGCGGCCCGCTCCGGCGCGCGCCTCGGCGATCTCGACGACCTCGAAACGCGCGCGCGGGTCTCCGGGCTCGCGCCGGAGCTGCGGCTCCGGCTCGCGCACCAGCTGGACGAAGATCAGGCGCTCGCGCCCACCGAGTACGATCCGGAGCGCGTCACGGCCGCGGGCGGCACGAGCCTGTGGCTCGAGGCGCGCGCCACCTTCCGGCTGGATCGGCTGGTGTTCGCCGACGAGGAGGTCGCGATCGAGCGGCTGCGCATGGAGCGCGAGCGCGCCGACCGCGCCCTGAGCGAGGAGGTCACACGCGTGCTTGCCGCGTGGCAGCGCGCCGACGCGCGCTCCCGCGACGAAGCCCTCGAGGCGGCGCCGCGGTTCGAAGCGGAGCTCGAGGCGGCCGCGGCGGAGGCGCGGCTGGACGTGCTCACCGACGGCTGGTTCTCCACGCACCGCCCGGCGCCGGCCACGGGGGACGTCAGATGACGTCGGGGGAGAGCGTGACGGTCTTCGTCCCTGTCCCGACGTCCCCGTCGCTGTCGGTCATCACGACCGTGAGGCCGAGCTGCTTGCCGAGGAGCGTCTCGATGGGGTGCGTCTCGTCATCCAGGCGGAAGCGGAGGCCCGCGAGCTTGCAGTAGCCGCCCTCGTCGGGATCCATCGTGAACACCACGCTGAAGGCGGGCACGTCGTAGCCGAGCTCGTCGACTCGCCCGACGACCTCGGTGATGGTGCCGCTCTGCTTCAGGTTCTTGGCGCGGACCGCCAGCCAAATGTGGTAGCCGCCCTGCGGGCCGGCCTCGACCTGGGCCACCTCGCCCTCGGTGAGCGGCAGGTAGGAGGCCTGCCCTTGACCTACCGCGACCTCGGGCGGCCCTCCGGGCTCGCACCGATCACCCCCGTTGCCGCCCGCCCAGCCCGGATAGTAGTCGGTCAGCGTCGACGGGTCCGCGAACGGGGAGGCGCACGCGCCGTCGACGCAGGTCTGGTCCGCCGCGCAGACGGGGACCGACGCCCCTACGCACTCCACGTCCAGCGTCATCGGGTAGAGCAGGACGCGGTCGGCGATGGCGCGCGTCGCCGCCTTGCGCGTGAGGAGGAGGCTGCCGGCGGCGTAGACGTCCAGGGTGAGCTCGACCTCGGCCTGGTCCTCGACGTCGTCGACCCGGAGCTCGAGGGGGAAGGCGATCTCCCCCCCGGAGAAGTCCTCCGAAGAGCGCTCCTTGCCGGCGACCATCACGCGCGCGGTCACCCTCTCGAACGTGCTCGGCTTGATCTCGGTCGTCGCGCCGAACACGACGGAGCCCGTCTCCTCTGCTTCGCAGCCCGACAAGGCCGCGAGGAGGAGCAGCCCCGCCCGCGCCCTCATTTCACCGGCTCGATGGCGGCGAGGAACTTCTTCGCCTCCACGAACTCCGTGATGCGCGTCACTTCCGTGCCGGTCGAGTCGAAGATCAGCACCGCCGGGAGCCCGGTGATCTTGTACTTCTTCTTCAGCTCTTGGTTCGCGGGATCCTCGTCGTCGGTGAGGTCGATCTTGCCCGCGACGAAGCGGCCGGCCTTCACCTTGACGTCCTTGTCCGCGAACGTGTGCTTGTCGAGCTCCTTGCAGGCGACGCACCAGCTGGCGCCGAAGTCGAGGATGAGCGGCCGGCTCTCCGCCTTCGCCTTCTCCACGGCCTCCTTCTCCGTCTTCACCCACTCGAGCAGGCGCACGGGCTCGTCGGCGTTGCCGCTGCGCGCGGCCTCCTCCTTCGCCGCAGCCTGGAGCGCGGCGTTCTCCTCGGCCGACACCTCCGCAGGCTTCTCCAGCGCCGCGACGAACGCGAACCCGCCGGCCACGGCGGCGAGGATCCCCACGCCCTTTCGGATCCGTGCGAGCCCGCCGTCGCCCCAGTCGAGGTGCACGGCGCCGAGCGCGAGGCCGACGACCGCCACGGCGGCGGCGCCCATCAGGAAGCGCGGCTCGTTCTTCACGAGCTCCACGATGGCCGGATACGCGATCGCGAAGTGGCGCAGAGCGAGGACGACGAGCGCGATGCCGAAGACCGACTTCACCCAGACCATCCACGCGCCGCTCTTGGGCAGGCTCGTGGCGAACGTGCCGACCACCCAGAAGAGGATCCCGAGGCCCAGCGAGTAGGACATCCCGTAGAGGAGGCCGAGCTTCCAGTCCTGCGCGTTGGTGACGTCCGCGAGCAGCTTGATGAGGCCCGGACCCGAGCAGGGAGCCGCGATCGGCCCGGTGACGAGACCGAGCGTGAACGCTCCGCCGACCCCGACGCCACCGACCGAGGAGAGGCGCTGCATCACCGAGTCCGGCAGCTGGAGCTCGAAGGCGCCGAACATCGACGCGGCGAGCACCAAGAAGAGCACACCGAACCCGATCTGTACGCCGGCGCTCTGGAGGAACTCTCCGAACATCCCTCCGGTCAGCCCGGCCACGGTAAAGAGGATCGTGAACAGGACCGCCATGCCGAGCACGAACGCCGAAGAGAGCAGCGCGGCCTCGCCGCGGCTCTTGGCCTCTCGGGCGCCGAACACGCTGACGGTGATGGCGATCATCGGGTAGACGCACGGGGTCAAGCTGGTCCCGAAACCCCAACCGAAGGCCTCGATCGCCCGGGACCACGGCGTGACCGCCGCCGCCTCGGCTTCGGCCGAGGAGAATCCGAGGGAGAACAAGCCCAGGAGGGCCACGAACGGGATCAACGACTTCGCGGGGATGGGGGAGAGACCCTGCCTGGTCATGAATGACGCGCTCCTCGGTCGAGTCCTGTGGCCGGTACTGTAGCAGGTTTGTCCGTGCGGTCCGCTTACGACCCCTGGCTCCCCGGGTTTCGGTCCACTCAGCGGGCGGGCCGAGCCATCGCCGCCAGCGTGGTGCGGGCGCGCTCGAGCTCCCCCGCGAGGGCGATGGCCATCGGCGGAGCGGCGTTCGCGGTTCGCGTGACGAACGAGCTCAGGAACGCCCGCGCTTGCGCGTATTTGCCATCGTGAAAGGCGAGCATGCCCAGCACGAACCGCCCGTATCCCTGGCCGGCGGGCACGGCAGCGAGCCGGGTCATGAGGGCGCCGAGCCCGGTCACGCGAAGGCCTGAGGCGCAGCGCGCCGCGGCGAGGTGGCCCTGGTACAGGGGCTTGTCCCGCGTCCCCCAGCGGGCGGCCCGTTCCAGCGCCCCGATCGCCTCGGCGTGACGCCCGGCGAGATAGTAGAGGCCTCCGAGGGTCCACCAATGGAACGCCCTGCGCGTGGCGGGTCCGAGCCGCGCTGCGGTTCGGAGGTGCCTGGCCGCGGCGTCCAGATCGCCGAGCGCCGCCGCCGCGCGCGCGGCGTCTTGGTGGACGACGTCCTCGAGGACGCCGAGCGCCAGAGACTGCACCGAGACCTCGAGCGCGCGGCGGAAGTGCCGCTGCTCGAAGTGCGCGAGGTAGAGCTGTCGCAGCAGCATCGCCTGCACGGTCCGATCGATCCGCGCGCGGCTGGCGAGCCCACGCCGCGCCCACATCCCGCGCGATCGCGCCGTCTTGGCCGTCATGGCCTGGGCCAGGTGATCCTCGGGGCTCGTCACCTGCAGCCGCCCCGGGGCCGAGACCCTCACGCGAGATGGGGATTTCCGGCCGCGCACGGGCTCGACGTCGTCTTTTTCGCGCCGAGAAGCCCGGCGGCTCCGCGTCGTAGCGAGACGGCGCGAGCTCGGAGGCGCGCTGTCTCTTGCCGTCGATCCCGGTGCCCGGGCCACATCCACAGGTTAGCAGCACCTAAACAGGCGTCCAGAAAAGTGAAATATCGGCGGAGGACGCACCCGCCGAACCGCCACGATGGTCGGCTCGGGCCGCGCCTCTGGGCGCATTTGCGCGGGTTTCCCTGGCCTCGCGGATCCGACCGGAGGAACCGCAGGGGGCCAGGCGGCTGAGCCGGGCGAATTTTTCCTTCGTTCCGGGCGCTTGGCTTCCGCTACGGAGCTTGCGCCGAGGGGGCGGATTGGCCAACCTGCGCCGGTGCGTCCCTCGATGCCTCGCGCGGCGTGCGGCCCCCGACGGGTTACGTGCGCGTGCGTGGTGGGGGCGTGGGCATTCCTGCTCACCGGGTGTGGGCACCCGGCCACTCGAGAGGAGTGCACGCTCATCATCGACAAGAGCGCGGAGCTCACGCTCCGCGAGCAGGGCGAGCCGTCCCCCGAGTTCCTCGCCGAGCGAGTTCGCGCCTTCAAGGAGGCGCAGGGCGAGGAGCTGCTCGAGAAGTGCGTTGGCCGTCCGATCACGGCTTCGGCGCTCGAGTGCGTGCAGCGCGCAGAGACGGCCGCGGGCGTCGACCGGTGCCTCTATTGAGCCTCGTCGGCGGCGGCGACCGAGGAGCCCGACTCGACGCCGCAGCGACGGTCGCGATCGTCGCCACGATCGCGATCGCCGTCTTCGTCGGGACGTGTCGCGGTCCTGCGGCCCAGAGGTCGGAGGAGCGCTGCGCGGCCATCCTCGATCGCTACGTGGAGCTGAGAGAGCGCGCGGTGGATCCTCGCCCGCGATCGCACCTCATCGCCGAGCACCAGGAGGCCTCCCGCGAGCTGGCGGCGCGCGCGGGCGAGCTGCGGCGATGCGCGGAGTCCATCAGCTCGGCTTCGGCGGAGTGCGCGGAGAAGGCACACTCCGCCGACGAGCTGGAGCGCTGCTTTCCGTGATCCCCTCCCGCGCGCCCGCCGAGGATTCGCCATTGGCCCCCGTCGGGTTGGTGTTACGCTCTCCGAGCGCGGGCGGCCTTTGCCCATGAAGGTTTTCTCTCCGCAGCTCGGGTTCAACAACAACGTCCGGCACAAGGGACGTGTGTTTCACATCCAGACGGAAGACTCTGGGGTCAAGCACCCGCACATCATCACGCACCTCTTCGCGGACGGGGGGCGCATCCTCAAGTCGACCAAGACGTCCTACGCGGACTTCGTAGGCGACGAGGAGCTCCCGAAGAAGGTGCGCTCGCTGATGCAGGAGCAGCACAAGGCGATGTTCATCGCGCTGCGCGGCGGGAAGTTCGATCACATGATGGGGGACGTGCCCGAAGCGCCCGGGCCCAAGCCGGACGAGGCGGCGCAGCGCCAGAGCTCCCTCGCGGTGGCGGCGGACTTCGTGCAGACCCCGACGCAGGAGCCGCCGCCGAAGAGCGGGGAAGGCTCGGTGTCGGCCCGCGCGCCGACGGAGCTCGCCGTCCCCGCCGCCGCCCCGTCCGCCCCGTCGCCCGCGACCTCGTCGCCGGCACCGTCAGCGAGAGCCCCATCGCCTGCGGCCTCGACCCCCGGCGCCGCCTCTCCGCCGGCGCCCCCGGTGGACTCGGAGGCGCGTGCGAGGGTAGGCACGGCGCCAGCGGCGCCGGTGGCTCTCGCCGCCGCACGAGCCGCTCCCGCCGCGCCGCCTTCGCAGCCCGACACCGACGCCCTATCGCCGCGGACGCGCCTCACGAGGCCGCCGGCACGCCAGACGTTGCCGCCGCCGCCTGCCGAGGAGCCCGCCGCGTCGCGACCGAAGACCAGCCCGCCACCCCCGGGGTCTGGCCCAGGGACCGCGTTCCGCAGCATGCTCGGGCGCGCTTCGTCACCCGATCTGTTCGCGCGCACGGGGCCGCAGCGGACGCTCCCGTCTGCGTTCGGCAAGGCGGATCCGCTCGCCGAGACGGCGCAGATGCGCGCGCACACGCGCCCGTCCACGCCTCCTCCTGCCGTCCGCCCTGCCTCCATCCCTCCTGCGCGACCACGGTCCCCCGGAGGTCTCTTCGAGCCGCCTACCGAGCGCCGAAGGCCGGCGGCGCGTGAAGCGCTGCCGCTCGCCACCGGGCTCGATCTGGACCTGCAGGCCCTCGAGCTAGCGGCGGAGCAGACGAACGCGCCGGTCTACCAGCAGGTGCGCGACCTCCCCCCTCCCCCCGTCACCGTGCTCAAGGGCACCGCGACGGAGGGCACCGCCTACCGCAGCGTGTCCAAGCCGCCTGGACCGCCGCCGCGGCGCGCGCCCGCCGAGGAGGTGAACCGCCCGCCTCCTGCGAGCGCGGAGCCACGCAGCTCCGAGCCACGCAGCGCGCCCGAGAGCGGGCGGTACGCGCCGTCGCGCCCCGCCTCGATCTTCGGCAACGCGCGGCCCCAGGAGGGCTCGAGCATCTTCGGTGAGGACCTCATCAGCGAGAAGAGCCTCGACGAGGTGATCCTGAGCTACCTGGCCGAGGACCTCGAGAGCGGAGCCAAGAAGTAGGGCGTGCGCGGCGGCGCTCGACGCCCCCGACCCCAGGCGACGCCCAGCGCCGCCGGCCCGTTCCCGCTACCCTGGGTGGGGCTCCGTGGCGCCAGGGCGCCCGCCCAAGGCACGCCATGGGCACAACGTTCGTGGAGCTGAGGGGGATCGAACCCCTGACCTCTTGCATGCCATGCAAGCGCTCTCCCAGCTGAGCTACAGCCCCGGGGAAGACAGCGGCTCTATACCGCCGTGCCGCGAGCTTGTCTCGCCAAAAGAGGGACCGACGAAGGCCCGAGGCGCCCCTGACGGCGCGCAGTCCTCGCGCGGCCCCTGGCCGCGGTCCTAGAGCCCGAGGAGCTTGGCCACGTAGTACTTCATGGTCTCCGTGGTCCCTCCGCCGATCCGCAGCAGGCGCTGGTCGCGCCACGCCCGCGCGATGCGGAAGTCCTCGATGTAGCCCCAGCCTCCGTGGAACTGCAGGCACTGGTCGGCGACCTCGCTCGCGATGTCGCCGACCAGGATCTTCACCATCGAGATGTGCTTGACGGTGTCCATGCTGAGCGGCCCCTTGAGCACGTAGCGCTCGTGGTTGTAGCGATCCACGGTCTGGTAGACGTACGCCTTCGCGGCCTCGAGCCGCGTAAGCAAGTCCACGAACCGGTGTTGCCACACCTCACGCTTGATGATCGGCTTGCCGAACGCCACGCGCTCGCGGCCGTAGGCGATGGCGTCCTCGATCATGAGAAACGCCCCGGAGACCGCCGACACGCCGGCCACGAGGCGCTCGGTCTGGAAGTTTTGCATGAGGTACATGAACCCCATGTTCTCCTCGCCCAGGCGGTAGCGCGCGGGCAGCCGCAGGTCCTCGAGGAAGAGCTCGGCGGTGTCACTGGAGCGGTTGCCGATCTTCTTCAGCGCCTTCGCGACGTGGAACCCCTTCGTCTTGGTCGGGACCAAGAAGAAGCTGCACCCGTGCGCGCCCGCCTCCGGGTTCGTCTTGGCCAGGAGCGTGATGAAGTCCGCGCGCGTCCCGTTCGTGATGAACGTCTTCTGCCCGTTCAGCACGTAGTCGCCCCCGTCCTTCTTCGCGACGGTCTTGATGCCGGCGACGTCGCTCCCCGCCGCGGGCTCCGAGACGCCGAGCGCGGCGATCTTGTCGCCCGCGAGCGCCGGCTTCAGGAACTCGTCGATCTGCTCGGGCGTACCCAGATCGCTGATGACCGGCGTGGCCATGTCGCTCTGGACGAGGAGGCCCATCCCCACACCAGCCGACTTGCTCCGCGGCAGCTCCTCCGCCTTCGCGACGCTGAACCAGTAGTCGAGCCCCGCGCCGCCGTGCTCCTCGGGGAAGTGCGCGCCGAGGATGCCGAGCTCGCCCGCTCGCTTGAACACCGAGTTTGGAAAGCAACCGCTCTCCTCCCACTCCTCGACGTGGGGCGCGAGCTCACGCTCGGCGAAGGCTCGGACGGTCTTGCGAAACTCGTTGTGCTCTTCGGTGAAGGGCTGAAACATGACGCCTCCGCGGGGACCTGGCCGCCCAGGTGAATCGACCTAGGGTCTTGAGTGGCTGTGGAACTGGCACCGGCCGAGCCGTCCGTCGGCGCTGCGGGGCATACGCTCGTCGCGCCGGAGCAGGACACTCGAGGGCGGTGTGCCAAGGCCGGCAGCGTCGGTTTCAGACCCACATCCTATGGATTTCACTCGACTCTCTTCGGCGGTTGGGATCTCGACGGGACGTCCCGTGTCGCGCCCGCCAGCCGCGCGGAATGATTCGTACACGAACTTTTCATTTGCGCAAGGGTGCGCGGACAGGCACGGCGCCGGGTCTGCTACTTTCGCGACCCGCCCATGCGCATGCTCATCCTCTCGAGGAACGCGTCGCTCTACTCGACGAGCCGTGTCGTGCTGGCCGCGCGGGCGCGCGGGCACGACGTCTCGGTGATCGATCCGCTGGATTTCCAGATCGTCGTCACCCGCGGCCGCCCCGAGGTCTACGTGGGCGGCGCGCCCGTCCCCGACTACGACGTCGTGATCCCGCGGATCGGCGCGAGCATCACCAACTACGGCCTCGCGGTGGTCCGTCAGTTCGATCTCACGGGCGCCCCCGTCCTGAACGGCGCGGTCGCGATCGCGCGGAGCCGAGACAAGCTCCGCGCGCTCCAGCTCCTCACGCTCCAGGGCATCGACGTCCCGATCACCGTCTGCGCCCGGAGCCCGGTCGGCCTCGACGCCGCGCTGAGCCTCGTCGGAGGCTGCCCGGCGATCGTGAAGCTCCAGCAAGGCACGCAGGGGATCGGCACGATGATCGCCGACACGCCGCAGGCCGCGCACGCGCTGCTCGAGACGTTCTGGGCCATGGGCCAGGACATCGTCCTGCAGGAGTACGTCAAGGAGTCGAAGGGCCGTGACGTCCGGATCATCGTCGTCGGAGGCCAGGTGATCGCCGCGATGGAGAGGGTCGCCAAGAAGGGGGAGTTCCGGGCGAACCTCCACCGCGGCGGGCTCGCGAAGGGGATCAAGCTCCCCGCGAGCTACCGCCGCGCGGCGATCCGCGCCGCTGCGGTCATGGGGCTCGAGGTCGCCGGCGTGGATCTGCTCGCGGGCCGACGCGGCCCGCGCATCCTCGAGATCAACAGCTCCCCGGGGCTCGAGGGCATCGAGCGCGCCTCGGGGGTCGACGTCGCGGGCGCCATCGTCGCCTACGCGGAGAAGTTCGCGAAGAAGCACCGCGCCCTCTCCCGCGCTCAGTTCATGCGGCGGTTCCGGAGGATGGTCGACGCCGAGCGCACGATGGGCGTATGAGCGAGACCGACGGGGCGGCGATCGAGGTCGAGGCGGTGGGCGCCGCGCGCGTCGTGCGGCTCGCGCGCCCCGACAGGCGCAACGCGCTCTCGAGGGCGGGAGCTCTGGCGCTCGCGCAGGCGATCGAGGAGGCCGCCGCAGACGAGTCGGTGCGCGGGATCGTCCTCGCGGCGCGAGGGCCCGTCTTCGCCGCCGGCGGCGACCTCGTAGAGTTCGCGTCGTGGCTCGACAAGAAGGGCGCCGCCGAAGAGGTCCTCGCCATGGGCCGGCGCCTCCGGGAGATCGAGCGCGCGCCCGTGCCGGTGGCGGCCGCCGTCGAAGGAGACGTCTTCGGGGGAGGCTGCGAGCTGCTGCTCCTCTGCGACGCGGTCTTCGTCGCGCCTGCGGCGGCGCTCCAGTTCCGCCATGCGCAGATGGGGCTCGCGCCGGCGTGGGGCGCCTCGAGCCGCCTCCCGGAGCGCGTCGGCCCGCTCCACGCGGCGCGCCTCCTCCTGACCGCCGAGCGCATCGACGGGCGCGAAGCGGCCCGTATCGGCCTCGCGACCGCCGCGGTCGCCGATCCGCTCCGCGAGGCCTTCGACCTCATCGAGCGCGCGGCGAAGCTCGATCGTGACGCCGTCGCGGCGCAGAAGCGCTCTCTCTTCGCCGCCCGCGCGGCGGCGCGGGACGCCGCGGACGACCGCGAGGCCGACATCTTTCGTTCGCTCTGGGGCGCACCGCCCCACCGCGCCGCCATGCTGGCGTTCGCAGAGCGCCGCGCGCGAGGGTCGGGAACGGACCGTGCATGAGGACGTGTCTCCCTCCGCGGCCCGGCGTTTTCCCCGAGCCGCGCGCGGGAGATGGCACACTCCGGCAGAGAGGCCCCCCATGCGATCATGCTCCCTCGACTTCGCGGCCGTTCGGCTCAAGCTCCTGGCCGCCATCGGCGCGTCCCCGCTGGCCGTCGCCGCCTGCGGCGGGAGCGTGGTGTTCGTGGACGATGGGGGCGGGGGCCAGGGCGGCGACTCGCCGACCACGAGCACCGTGGGCGTTGTCTCCGTCAGCTCTGCCTCGAGCGTGGTGACGACGTCGGGGACGTTCACCTGCGACGAGCCGGACGCGATCTATGCCTGCAACCACGACCATCAGGGTCCCTGCCCCCCGGCTGGCTCGAGCGAGGCGCGCGAGCTCATGAGCGACGTGCTCGCGTGGGAGGAGGAGTGCGACGAGTGGTGCTACTGCTCCACCTTCGTCTCGAGCGTGCCGTGCGGGCCTGACCCCTACGCGCCCGCGGGGTGCTGCTACTACGCCGTCACGGGCTACGAAGAGATCTGCATGGGTCGGCCCTTCACGGTCGAGGGCGCCTCCCGCGTCGCGCCGAACGAGCGCCGGGACGACTGGTCCGAGGCGATCCAGGTCTCGAACGTCGGGCTCTCGCCCGAGGCACGGCGCGCGCTCGCGGCGGCGTGGACGCAGGACGCCCTCTACGAGCACGCCTCCGTCGCGTCGTTCGCGCGCTTCACTCTCGAGCTCCTCTCGCTCGGCGCGCCTGCCCACCTCCTGCGGCGCGCCCAGCAGGCGATGGCGGACGAGATCCGGCACGCCGAGCTCTGCTTCTCGATCGCGCGCGCCCTCGGGGGCGACCCGGTCGGCCCCGGTCCGCTCCCCATCGAGGACGCGCTCTCCGGCCGGCGCGATCCGCGGGCGCTCCTCGAGGCGCTGATCCGAGAGGGCTGCGTGGGCGAGACGCTGTCTGCGCTGGTCGCGGCGGCGGCACGTGACGCCGCCACCGCGCCCGCCGTGCGCGCCGCGCTCGGGTCCATCGCCGCCGACGAGCTCGCGCACGCCGAGCTCGCGTGGGCGACGGTGGCGTGGGCGCGGGCGGCGGCCTCCCCCGACCTCACGAAGGCGATCGACGACGCCCTCGACGCCTGCGCAGCGACGCTCTCTCTCGACCTCGACCCCGAGGTGGACACGGCCACGCTGCACGCCTACGGGCGCCTCACGCTGGCCGAGCGTCGGGCCATCATGCAGCGAGGCTTCGACGACGTGGTGCTCCCGCTCGCACGTGCCATGCGGTCGGGCGAGCCGAGCCCGGCCGAGCTCGTCGCGTCGCTCGGCGGCCACGCTGGCGGGGCGGCGAGCGCCTCTTGAGCGCCGGACGGCCGCCTCCGTCGCGGTCACCCAGCGGCCTCGTGGACGCGCCTACGACGCGTGGGCGCCCGGCTCGGCCCGGCGCCGCGGAGCAGGCGTGTGGGCGTCGGGGAGCGCGCTCGGGCTCGGCGTCACGGCGCGGCGCGCGGCCGCTCGACCGATGAGGCCCAAGATGATCGCGACGTGCCGCGCGCGGACGCCGCTCTTCTCTCCTCGATACACGGGCCGCACCGGGACCTGCGCGACCCGCAGGCCCGCGCGCGCGCACTGCCCGAGCAGATCGTTCGGGTAGCCGTAGCCGGGCCAGAGGCCCTTCCAGTCGATGACCGCGAGGCCGCGCCGCCCCATGGCGGTGAAGCCGCATTGGCTGTCGGTGATGTGGGGGAGCCCGGTCGCGAGAGCCGTGAGCTTTCCGAGGATCACCCCGCCCAGGTACCGACCGCGCGGCATCACCCGACCGACCGAGGGATCCGAGAACCGCTCCCCTTTGACGTAGTCGGCGGATCCGTCCACGACCGGGGCGACGAGCGCCGCCAGATCGTCGGGGCACATCTGCCCGTCCCCCGCCATGACGGCGACGACGTCAGCCCCCATGCGCCGCGCCGCCACGTGTCCCGCCGCGATGGCGGCGCCGACGCCGAGGCTCCGCGGGTGGCCGACGACGCGGACATCGGGGCGGGCGCGGACGGCACGCTCGACGGTCCGGTCCACGCTGCCGTCGTCCACCAAGATCACGTGATCGACGAAGGACGGGACGCCTGCCACGGTCTGCGCGACGAGCTCCTCCTCGTCACGCGCCGGCACCACGACCACGACCCGGCGACCACGGAGCATGCACGCCCTTACCTGCTCCTCGGCCCAGCCTCAAGGTGACGCGCGCCGCGCTCGCGGGTAAGAGGGCGCGTGACCCGTCGGAGGCTCGCCCTCCTGGGAGGCGCAGGCCTCGCCCTCGCGATCCTCGGGATCGCGGTCGAGCGCTTCGCGCGGTTCCCGGCGCAGACCGTCCCGGAGGGCGCGTACCTGCGCATTACGTACAACCTGAGCCGAGGCGACGTGCTGCAGGTGTTCCCCTACCTCGAGGACGCCGCGCAGCACGCGTGCTTCACGATCCGCGACTACCGCAAGAAGGCGCGCGCGCTCGTCGAGGGGGCGTACCCCGAGCCCGACCGCGGGAGGCTCCTCGAGGAGCTGCGACCGCACGCCGAGGCGCCCGACGGCGCCGACGTCTTCGTCGATCTCGCCAAGCGTCGCGGGTGGGTGGGGCGGCTCCGGAAGGACCTCTCGGGCGTGGCCGCCGTGGAGATCGACGGCGAGCGCGCCACCGTCGTGACGGCGCGCGGGACACGCTACGCCTTTCGGCGTCGGAGCAACGGAATCTGGGGCCTGACGCTGTTCACCGCGGACCTCTTGGCAGAGGCGGAGCGCGCCGCGCGCGACCTCGACGTGGTCGAGCGCGCGGCCGCAGACTATGCGCTCCCAGAGTGATCGGGCGCGGCCGTCAGGGCTTCGTGACGGGCAGCCCGCACGCCGCCCAGCCGGGCGCCGTCACCTTGCCGAAGGCGTCGCGTGAGCCGTCGAAGCCCGCCGTCTGATCGGCCACGGCCACGAAGCCGGCGGCGGCGAGGGCCGACGCGGCCTTGGCGGAGCGGCCCCCGGCCTTGCAGCCGACGATGATCTTCGCGCTCTTGGCGAACGCCGCCGCTACCGTGGAGAGGAACGCTTCGTTCGGGATCATGCCGTCGGGCCCCGGCAGCAGGAACGGGATGTTGCGGGAGCCCGCTGGGCGCCCAGCCGCGAACTCCGCAGGCGTGCGGACGTCGACGTACTCGTAGCCTTCGTCGTCGATCAACTTCTGGGCCTCGTGGGGCGAGACCTTCTTCACGTCGGACATCCTGTCACTCTTTCGCTCGGCAACGCGCGGCGCTGCGTAGGTGTGGCTCAGAAGGCGTGTACGAAGAGCCCGCTCCGAAGCTTGGGCTCGAACCATGTGCTCTTGGGCGGCATCAGGAGGCCACGGTCGCTCACCGCCATGAGCTGCTGGATGCTCGTCGGGTGGAGGTACAGGGCGACGTCCATCTCCCCCGAGTCGACGCGCCGCTCTAGCTCGGCCGCGCCGCGGATCCCTCCCACGAACTCCACGTGCGCGTCGCGGCGCGGGTCGCGCACGCCGAAGATCGGCTCGAGGATCTGATCTTGGCAGATGGAGCAGTCGAGAGAGGCGACCGGATCCTCCGCGTCGAAGCTCCCCGCGCGAGGCGTCGCGGTGTACCAGGCGCCCCCGGCGTAGACGCCGAACGTCTTCTCCTTCTCGGGCGCCGGCGCGGCGGCCGCGGCGAGGTCCATCCGCTCACGCAGCGCCGCGATGAGGTCCGCAGAGGGGCGCTTGGCCGGATCTCGCACCACGCGGTTGTAGGCCATGATCTGCATTTGGTCGTGCGGGAAGAGGACCGCCATGAACGTGTGGTGCTCACCTCCGTCACCGCGTCGCGCCGCGTGCACCCGGGACGCGGCGGCGCTCCGGTGGTGGCCGTCGGCGACATACAGCGCCGGGACGGCCTCGAACGTCTGCGCGAGGAGGCGGCTGGCCTCCCCGCCGAGCACCCAGAGCTGGTGGCCCACGCCGTCCGGCGCGGTGAAGTCGTAGACGGGAGTGGCCTGCTGGGCGGCGCGGACGAGCGCGTCGACCTGCTTGCTCGCGCGGTACGTCAGGAACACGGGCTCGTCGTGCGCCGAGAGCGCGTCGATGTGCCGCGTCCGGTCGTCCTCCTTGTCGGCGCGCGTGTTCTCGTGCTTCTTGATCTTTCCGGCGTCGTACTCGGCGACGGAGGCGCACCCCACGACGCCTACCTGGCGGTGTGCGCCCATCCGCTGCGCGTACACGTACAGCCGCGGCTCGGGATCGCGCAGCAGCCAGCCGGCCTCCACCATGGCCTCGAGGTTCTTCCGGCCGCGGTCGTGGACGGCGTCCGCGTGCTCGTCGGTGCCCTCCGGCAGATCGATCTCCGGTCGGGTGACGTGGAGGAAGCTCGCGTCGTTGCCGGCGGCCAGCGCCCGCGCCTCCGCCGTGCTCACGACGTCGTAGGGCGGGCACGCGACGCGCGACGCGAGCTCGGCCGGGGGCCTCAGCGCTGCGAAGGGTCGGACGTCTGCCACGGCCCCGATATGCCTGACCCGCGCTCCGCCGTCGACCCCTACGCAGCCCCCCGGCGCCCAGAAGGCCGCCGTGGTTCTCCCGGAGGCTCCTGGACTACCATCTCCGCCGTGACCGAGGAGAGCGTCTCCCCCACCCTTCCCCCGCCGTCGGCGCTCCCGCGCGGCAAGCGGACCATCGCGGTCGGCGGTGGCCGCGGCGGGGTGGGCAAGAGCACGCTCACCGTGAACCTCGCCGTCTATTTCGCCCAGCTCGGCCGGAGCGTCGTGATCTGTGACGCGGACCCCGTGGGCTCGAACCTGCATGCCATGCTCGGCCTCGCCGGCGCGCCCCTCATCCCGTTTCACGCGGACGAGCCCGTCGCCCCGACCCCCGTCGCGACCCGGGTCCCAGGCCTGTCCCTGCTACCGACCACGTTCGACCTCATCGCCATGGCGCCCGTGCGACCGACGAGAAAGACGCAGTGGCAGGCGCGCATCGCCGAGCTGCAGGCCGACTACGTGCTCGTCCACGTGGGCGGGGGAACGAGCCCCTCCAGCCTGGATCTGTTCGCGACCTCGGACGTCGCGGTCTGCGTGACGGCGCCGGACCCGCTGGCCGTGGAGGCCTCGTACGGCTTCCTGCGGGCGCTGTTCGCCCGAGGGCTGCGGCGGCGGCTGATGCGCGAGAAGCACAAGCTCAAGCTCGCGGAGCGCGCGCTGGGCTCGCTGCCGCCCATGGCGGGGCCGATCGACATCGTGGAGGCGATCCACAAGTACGATCACTCTCTCGGGCGGGTCGCCTCGCACGAGCTGGCCCGGCTCACGCCGCGGCTCGTGGTGGGGCAGACCCGCCTCCGCTCCGACCTCGAGCTCGGCCCCGCGATGTCCGCCATCTGCCAGCGGTTTCTCGGGATCGGGCTCGAGTACCTGGGCCACGTGGAGCACGACGACGCGGTGTGGCTCAGCGTCCGAAAGCAGAGCCCGCTCCTCATCGAGAGCCCGACCTCCAAGAGCGCGCGCAACATCGAGCGCGTCGCGCGTCGCATCCTCGCGCTGCTCATGGCGCTGGAGGCGCGCGGACCGCAGGACGCAGCGCGCGCCTCGGACCTACCGCCCTCGGACTGGCGGAGACCGGCCCCGATGACGCTCTACGAGGTGCTCGGGGTCGCGCGGACCGCGTCCGACGACGAGATCCGCAGGGCGTACAAGCGGCAGCGCGAGGTCTTCCGCGACGGCAGCTTCCCGGTCGCGAGCGTCGTCTCGGAGCGGGAGCTGCGCGCCGAACAGGCCCGCATCGAGGAGGCGTACGACACGCTGCTCGACCCGAACAAGCGCCGGGCCTACGATCTGTCCACGTTCCCGGCGACGGCCAAGGAGGAGCGCCAGGTGCGCCAGGTCGACGCCGCCCGCGCGGCGGAGCTGGTGATGCTCCAGGCGGAGGTGACGCGAGAGATCCACGCCGAGACTCAGTTCACGGGTCCCCTCATCCGCAAGGTGCGCGAGTCGCAGGGGGTGGAGATCGCCGACATCGCCCTGCGGACCAAGATCTCCGGCGCCCACATCCGGGCGATCGAGACGGAGTCGCCCGAGGATCTGCCGGCCATGGTGTACGTCCAGGGCTTCGTCCAGGAGATCGCGAAGTTCCTCAAGCTGGACTCGACCCAGGTCTCGCGCACGCTGGTGCGCCGTCTCCGGGACATCGCCGCGAGACAAGGGCATGGTGCCGGATAGTGCCTCGCAGCGAGAGCCCGAGGGGGGCTTCGTCCTGGTCTGCGGTGCCGCGCCCCGGTGAGGACCTGGGTACGCCCCCGCCCGATCGGGGCGCCCTCCGCTCGGGGCTCCGTTCCGCAGGGTCCACGCGGACTCACGCCGGGCGGGCGTAGTGGGGGCTCGGTGGTCCGCGCTGCGACGCGCGGCATCCGGGGCGGGCACGTGGCTCTCCGCGAACCCACGGACGGTGACCACGTTGTTGTTCGCGGCCGCGCTGGCGCCGCGGCTCTGGGTCGCCCTGCGGTGGTCCGCCGAGCCCGTCTGGGACGGGCACTACTACCACTTCGGGGCGCAGCGCATCGCCGCAGGTCTCGGCTACAGCGACGACGTGGCCACGCCGGCAGGGCTCGTGTGGAGCCCCTGGTGCCACTACCCGGTGGGGTACAGCGGCTTCCTCGCGCTCTTCTACGCGATCCTCGGCGCGTCACCCGCCGTCGGAACCGCCGCCGGCGCCCTCGTCGGAGCCGCCACGGTCGCCGCGGTCCACCGCCTCGCGCTCACGTTCCTGTCGCCGGTGCGAGCCCTCCTCGCCGCCGTCGTCTGCGGGGCGCACCCGGGGCTGGTGCTCTATTCCGCGCTCCTCATGACCGAGCCCCTGGCGGGGCTCGGCCTCGTCCTTGCCCCGCTCGCCTACCTCCGGCTGGAGCGCCGGCCGACGTGGGCCGCGTGCGCGGCGGGGCTCCTCCTCGGGCTGACGACCCTCGTCCGGCCGCAGACCGTCCTGCTCGCGCCCGCCGTCGCGCTCTTGGCGAGCCGCGCGTCGTGGCGCGCGCGAGTCGCGGCGGGCCTCATCGCGACCGCGGCTTGCTTCGCGACCGTGGCGCCCTGGACCGTCCGGAACTGCGTGCGCATGGACGCGTGCGCGTTCGTCTCCACGAACGCCGGCTGGAACCTCGCGATCGGTAGCTCCCCCCGCGCGACCGGGCGGTTCGAGCCGCTCCGATCGGAGGACGGGTGCCGCGTCGTGACGGGGCAAGTGCAGCAGGACCGGTGCTGGGTCGACCAGGGGATGACCTGGATCCGCAGCGACCCTCGGGCGTGGCTCGCGCTCGCGCCGAAGAAGCTCTCGTTCACCTTCGACCATCAGTCGTTCGCGGTCGGGTACCTCGCGCAGGCCGACCCGTTCGCCTGGCCCGAGGAGCGCCGCGCGAGCTGGCGAGCGCTGCTCGGGACGACCCAATACGTGCTCCTCCTGTTCGCGGCCCTCGGAGCGCTCCTCCTCCCCAGCGGTACGCGGCGTGGGGTGGCGCTGGCGGCGGGCCTCGGCCTGACCTTGGTCTTGTTCGCGGACGGGCTGGCGTCGGACCCACGCCGCGCCTGGCCTCTCGCCCTGCTGCTGCCGATCCTCGCGCTGCTTCCGCCTCGGGAGCGCCGGGACCGAGGCCTCGTCGGCTTCTTCGGCTGGACCGTCGCGACCCTCATCCTGGTCCACGTGGTCTTCTTCGGGGAGGACCGGTACCAGGTGGCGATCACCCCCGCGCTGTGCGTCCTCGCGGCGGCGTCGCTGCGCCCGCAAGACCATGCCCAGAGTTCTTGATACGCTCCCCCCGTGACTCCGTCTCGGCAGCGCCACGTGGGGCAGAGGGCCGCCCTCTCTGCGTGCGTCGGCGCGCTCGCCCTCTCGATCGTGACGGCCTCGCACGCGTTCCCCTACGTGGCGAAGCGGGGAGACACCCTGGCCACGATCTCGCTCAAGTTCTACGGCCGGGTGGACCGCGAGCGGATCCTCGTGACGGCCAACGGCCTGGGGGAAGGCGCGGCGCTGGTGCCGGGAGCGCGCATCGACGTCCCGGCGACGACCCACCACCGCGTCACGCAGGGTGAGACCTGGGAGACCATCGCCGAACAGTACCTCGGAGAGGCGAGGCGCGCAGAGGCGCTCGCGCTGGCGAACGAGTCGATGCCTTGGATCCCGGTCGAGCGCGGGAGAGAGATCGTCATCCCGTACGTCCTGCGGTACGTCGCCCGCCCAGGGGACTCCACGCCGAGCATCGCGTACAGCTTCCTCGGGCACCGGGATGACGCGTACGTCGTGGACAGGTTCAACGGCCTCGGCGGGCGGCCGCTCCAAGGCGGCGACGTGCTCCTCCTCCCGGTGGTCGATCTCGCCCTGACCGACGAGGGAGCCAACGCCGCGAAGGAAGGCTTCGGGATGTCAGCCCGGGAGGGCGACGCGGGGAGCCGCGACGCGCAGCTCCGCGCCGAGGAGGAGGTGCCGTTGCTCACGCGCGAGATCCGCGAGGGGCGGTGGGTGCCCGCGATCGCGCGCGGCAACCAGCTCCTCGGCGCGGGACCGCTCCCCGACTCGGTCGCCGCGCGCGTCCACCGCGCGCTGCTCGAAGCCTACGTCGCCCTCGACGAGGCCGAAGCGGCGCGCGCCGCCTGTGACGACTGGCGGCGGCTCGAGCCCGACCGGCCGCTCGATCCAGTGGAGCTCAGCCCCAAGATCATCCGCGCGTGCGCCACGACGGCTGGAGGCGTGCGCCACGGCACGATGGGCGAAGACGTCGCACCGCCGCCCAGCGCGACGACGCGACCGCGGCCCCCGGAGTCGCCTTGACCGCCGCGCGGCCGGTCGAGCCGGAGGGGACGGATCCGTTCCGCGCTGGCGACGTGGTGGCGGGCGCCTACGTCATCGAGCGGCTGCTCGGGCGCGGGGCGTCGGGCGTCGTCTACGTCGCGACGCCTCGAGCCCCGAGCGGCGGAGGCAGCGGCAGCGTCGCGCTCAAGATCATCCACCCCGAGCTCTGCCACTCCCGCCAGGTGTTCGGGCGGTACAAGCGCGAGGCGGCGATCCTCAAGGTCCTCAAGGGCCCACACATCGTAAACTTCCTCGATTTCTTCGAGCACGAGGGGCTCCTCGCGATCGCGCTCGAGTACGTTCGCGGATCGTCGCTCGAGGAGGCGCTCGAGACCCCGTTCGGCGTGGACGCCGCGATGGATCTGGCCATCCAGATCTGCCACGGGCTCGAGACCGCCCACGCCATGGGCGTCGTGCACCGAGACCTCAAGCCCGCGAACGTCATGCTGGAGGACAGGGAGGAAGGGACACCGTTCGCACGCATCCTCGACTTCGGCCTCGCCAAGATCGTCCACGACGGACACATGGTGACCGGTCTCACGGAGCGCGACATGATCTTCGGCACGCCCGAGTACATGGCGCCGGAGCAGGCGCGAGGGGACGACGTGGACGCGCGGTGCGACGTGTACTCTTGCGGCGTCATGCTCTACGAGATGGTCACGGGGACGGTCCCGATCCGAGGCAACACCCCGTTCGCGACGATGACGGCGCAGCTCGTCGAGCCGGTTCCGCCGCCCCGATCGCGGGCGCCCCAGCGAGACATCCCACCGGCGGTCGAGGCGGTGATCCTGCGCGCGCTCGCGAAGGATCCCGCGGACCGGTACCGCTCCGCCGCGGAGCTGCGAGAGGCGCTGGACGCTGCCCGCGAGCGCCGCGTCGTCTCGATGACCCCGAGACCGAGCCTGGATGACCTCCACGGGCGCGACACGGAGCTCGCGCTGAGGAGGTCCCAGATCAAGGCAGCCGCCGGGCTCCTCGAGGAGGCGGAGCGGCTGGCGGAGTCCAAGCGGCCCCGACCCGACGCCACCGCGCCCCCACCGCCGGCGCGGAGCGGGCCTCCAGGCTGGACATGGCCCGTCGCCTCGGCCATCGCGATCGCGACGTGCATCGCCGTGGGCGTCCTGCTCGCCTTGAAGTAGCCATGCCCCCGAAGCCCTTCCCGCCCTACGACGTGGACTGGGGTGCGTTCGCGCCGCTCCGCCTCCGCGCCCGGATCGTCGCGGAGGGCGTCTACGCCGGCATGCACCGGAGCGTCCGGAAGGGCGCCGGCGTGGAGTTCGGCGGGCAGAGGCCCTACGTTCCGGGCGACGATCTCCGGTTCCTCGACAAGCGGTCGCTCCTCAAGCACGACCGGCTCCTGGTTCGGGAGTTCGAGACCGAGACGGATCGCGCCCTCTGGTTGGTCGTCGACGCGACGGGCTCCATGGCGTTCCGCGGCGGGGGGCCCGGGGCCAAGTTCGCGTTCGCAGCGCTGTGTGCCGCGGCCCTGGCGCGCATCGCCCTCGCCTCGGGAGATCCCGTAGGCCTCGTGACGCTCGGCGGCGAAGGCGGACGAAACCTGCCCGCGATGTCCGGCCGCGAGGCGTTCGAGCGCGTGGTGTGGGCGCTCTCCTCCACACGCCCGGCGGGGGATTGGTTCGTCGGAGCGGGCGACGTCCTGCGGGCGCTCTTGCCGGTGTACGAGCGGGCCCGCCGGGGCAGCGTCGTCGTGCTGCTCTCGGATCTGGTGGACCTGCCAGAGCGGGCCATCGCGGACTTCGGCGGCCTGGCCACGCGCGGGCGGCGGACCTTCGCCGTCCAGACGCTCTCTCCGGAGGAGGCGACGCTCCCGTTCCGGGAGCACGCGCGCTTCACGAGCCTGGAGGGATCGGTCGTGGTCGAGGCCGATCCCGTCCAGGCGCGGGACGCCTACCTCGCCCAGCTCCACGAGCTGCAGCGGGCGTGGCGGGAAGACCTCGTCCCGCGAGGGGGGGCGCTCCTCACCGCGCGCACCGACGACGATCCCGTCGCGCTGCTGCGGCGGCTGCTGCTGGCGGTCGCGGGGAGCGGCCCCCCTCGCGGGCTGCAAGCGAGCTCGGCCCCGTGAGCTTCCTCACCGTCGCGGCGTTGCTCGTGGGGCTGCTGGTCGCGGCGCCCGTCGCAGCGCACCTCCTGCGCCGACGCCGCGCCGGGGACGTGCCGCTGCCCACGGCGCGCCTGCTGGCGACGACGCCGCCCGCCGCCCGCCGCCGCAGCGCGCTGGAGGACCGCGCGCTCCTCTCCGTCCGGCTCCTCGCGGTGCTGGCGCTCGCGATCCTCGGGGCGACGCCCTTCGTCTCTTGCTCGCGCCTGGCCATGCTCCGCAAGGAGGGCGCGTCCGTCGCCATGGTGCTCGTCGTCGACGACTCCATGAGCATGAACGCGGCGGCGGGCTCCTCGGGGCAAACCCGCTTCGACAAGTCCAAGGCGGCGGCGACGGATCTGCTCTCCGCCTTGCAAGCGGGCGACTCGGTCGCCATCGTCCTGGCGGGCGCCGAGGCGCGCGTGCACCTGTCGGCGACGACCGACCACGACGTCGTGCAGAAGGCGATCGCGGCCCTCGGACCGACGGACCGCGCGACCGACCTGGACGCCGCCCTGCTGCTCGCGCGTGATCTCCTTCGCCTCGCGCCCCAGACCGACAAGCGCGTCGTCCTTCTCAGTGACCTCGCGGACGGGCAGCCGGGCGCCCCGCCGCTCGACGTGGACGCGGAGGTGTCGCTCTGGCACGCCGTGCCTGATCTCACCGCGCGGGGCGAGACCGACTGCGGCATCCTGTCGGCGGAGCGGGCCGGCGATCGCGTGACGGTGACGCTGCGCTGCACGGAGGGCGCCTCGGCCAGCGGGCGCACCGTGGCCCTGGACGCGGCGGGGAAGGAGCTCGCTCGGGAGCAGGTCCCGGACGGTGCGACCGAGATGGTCCTGAAGATCCCGCCGGAGACCGCGACCAACATCGACGCGCGGCTGTCCGCCGGCGACGCGATCGCGTCCGACGACGGCGCGCCGGTCATCGAGCACGCTCGCGATCTCTCGCTCGCGGTCGTCGCGGACGCGGCCGCCTCGCACGTGCAGACCGGAGGCCCTCCCCCGGTCGAGCGAGCCCTCGCCGCGCTCGAGCTCGCGTCGTACGCGAAGCCGCTCCCAGCGATCCCCGAGCACACCGAAGAGCTGGCGGCGCACGCCGGACTCGTGCTCGACGACCCACCGGGTCTCACCCCGGAGGAGCGCAGGACGGTCGCGGCGTGGATCGAGGAGGGCGGGACCGCGCTCATCGCGCTGGGTCGCCGCTCGGCTGCAGCCCCGCTCGGCGCCGGCTTCGGCGAGATCATCCCAGGCGTCGTCCGGTGGCGGTCCGACGCACCGTCGGGCGCGGACGTCGCGCGGTGCGCCTTCCTAGGCGCCAGCGCGGAGGGTCTGTCCGAGCTCGCCGCGCGGGGGCGCGCGTCGCTCGACCACGAGGCGATGGGGGGCGCCGAGGTCCTGTGCGCCTGGACGGACGGCGCGCCGCTCCTGCTGCGGCGGGTCTACGGCCGCGGGAGCGTCATCGTCTCCACGCTCCCGTTCGAGCTGGAGTCGAGCGATCTCCCGCTGCGACCGGCGTTCCTCGCACTCTTGGACGAGTTCGTGGAGCTGGCCCGCGCGCGCGGCGGCTCGCGCGTGGTGGAGGCGGGTGGCGCGTTCGCGCTCCACGGGTTCGCCAAGGTCTCCGCGAGCCACCAGCTCGTCTCCGGCGGCGCGCCGACCGAGGTCCCGGTGCAGGTCAAGGCGGGCACCCCGCTCGTGATCGCGCCGCGGATCGGCCGGTACGCGCTCACCCTGGATGGAGTCGCCGACGTCCGCTACGCGACGGCGCCGCCCCGGGAGATCGATCTCCGCCCGCGGCCGATCGCCCCGAGGGCGGTGGACCCGGCGCTGGGAGGCCAGACCGAGCAGATCGACGCATCCCCCTACGTGGCGTTCGCGCTGCTCGCCCTTCTGGTGCTCGAGCTCGGCCTCCGCGCCTTCTCGCCCGCCCCGAAGCGCTGAACGGCCGCCTCACTTCTTGGCGCGGGCCTTGGCCCGCTCGCGCTGCTCCTCGACGCGCCACTCCGCGTCCGACTCGAGGCCCTCGAACGCGCTGGCGACCGCGGGCTCCAGGTCGGAGCGCTTGAGGTACGCCTGGGCCGCCTTCAAGGCCTCGCCCGGAGACTTGTCCAGGAGGAACGAGATCCCGCGGTACGCCTTCGCCGGGTCGTCGTCGGCTCTCTCCCTCCTGGCTCGCGCGAGCGCGTCGGCCGCGGTTCGCTTGCGCGCCTTCCCCGCGTGCTCCCCGGCGAACACGACCCAGTCTGCGGCGGCCGCGCGCATCGCCTCCCACTCGTCGCGGACGACGGACGGAGCCCAAGGCAGCGCGATCGCCGGTCCGGCGCCGTACATGCCCCGCAGCGTGTCGTCCATCTGCCACAGGAGACCCTCGTGGTCCTCCAGCTCCTCCTTCGCGATGCTCTCGTAGCCGCGCACGGTCGCGAGCCGGACGTCGTCGTGCTCGATCTTCGAGAGGGCGAAGAGGAGCCGCGAGGTCGCATAGTACCCGGCGTCGGCGTCCGCGCCGCGGTTCAGGCGAGCGAAGATCGAGGGCGCGGCGTGCTTGCCGCGCGCCAGCAAGCGGGCCACGGCGACCTGGCACCGCGCGCTCTCGGCGGGCGTCGGCCCCTCGCGGCTCATCGGGTCGGAGAGGCACTGGGCCTCCACCGCGGCGACGGCCTTGTCGGACGCCGCGTCGCGCTTCCCGAGCCCCGAGGCGTCGAAGGGCTTCCCGGCGTCGACGGTCTTGGCGCGGCTGGGCGCCGCCTCCGCCGGCGGCGCCGCTCCTTTCAGGGGCGGGGCGGGCTTGTCCGCGCGCGCCGTCGCGCCGAGGGTGAGCGCCCCGAGGGCGACGAGCAAGCTGAGGTTTCGAATCATGGTGTTCCTTTCCGAGGGGGAGGCAGCAGCCCGCTCGCGACGACGATCTCGTCGCGAGCCTGTTCCACGCCGAAGCTGGCCGCCATCGCGTGATCCATGCGCTGGTAGGCGACGGTGAAGCGCACGCTGAGGCCCTCGACCGACGTCGGGAACCGGAGCGCGGCTACCCGCGCGCCACGCCCCGGAGGGGGAACGCGCGTGTCGGCCACCTCGACCCGGCGTGGCTCGGTGCCGTCGGGGGTCGTCACGCGGTCGCGGAAGATCCTGGCGAGGTGGATCGGCGCGGCCCGCGTGACGACGCGGCCCTCGGCGTCGAGAGCCTCGGCGCGGAGCTCGAGGCGCCGGAACATGTCGCCCGTGGGGAACGCGTGCCCGACCTGACCAGCCGTCAGCGAGAGCTCCAGCGACGAGCTCCCCACCCGCGCGGCCTCCACCACGACGGCGCGGCGGAGGACGTCCGGATCCGAGACCACGGAGAAGTCGTGGGACCGATGGCGCGCACCGTCGCTCCCCTCCACGAGGGGCATGTGGCAGCTCTGGCAGGAGACCTCCGCGAAGCTGGACGAGGCGTGCTCGGAGATCGTGTCCTGCATCGCCTGACCCTTCGACCGAGGGAAGTCGAACTGGTGGCAGCTCGCGCAGGCGAGCGGGGTGGACATCCGCGCGTCGCCGCGGACCGCGTGCCCGCCGTCCGCGGCGGGGATCGATCGCGCGCCGACCACGTCGCCTCCCTGCAGGTGGCACGTGGTGCACGCGACCCCGACCTCCGCGGCGCCAGCCGTGGGGGAGTCGGCCGGATCCGACTCGGGCGCGTGGCAGCCGCGGCAGAAGGCGACCGGCTCGACGGCGTACGCCTGCTGGAAGACTGGGTCGGTCCAGGCGGCCTGGTGGAGAGACCCCCGCCACTCCGCGGCGATGTCGGCGTGGCAGGAGGCGCACCGCGCGTTCGCCCCGGCTTCATCGTGCCCCGCGGGCCGAGCGCGCGGGGCGGGCCCCGGGAGCGGAGGCAAGCCCTCGCCTCGCCCCACGGAAGGGGGCAGCGCCGCGGTCGACGCCGCGGCGAGCGCCCCGAGAAGGAGCACGACGGAGGTGGAGCTTCGGAGCACGATGCGGGCGCCGGTCTGGAACGAGCGTGTTCCGGACCGGCTGACCACCCATCGTCAGAGGGGGCGAAAGCGTGACGGAGGTTCGCTCAGTGGACCTGGCGGTCGGCGGGCGGGAGAGCGTTCGCCTTGAACGCGTGCTCGGGACCGGGGAACGATCGCTCGGCTACGCCCTGGACGAAGGCCTCGGTGGCGGCCACCACCGCGTCACCAACTTCTGCGAACCTCTTGACGAATTTCGGCGAGAGCCCGCGGTACATCCCGAGCAGGTCGTAGCAGACCAGCACCTGGCCATCGCACTGGACCCCAGCACCGATCCCGATCGTGGGCACGGTGACGGCGGCGGTGATCTCGGCCGCGAGGTCCGGAGGAATGGCTTCGAGCACGATGGCGTACGCCCCGGCATCCTCCAGCGCCTGCGCGTCGCGGAGCACCTGCTCGGCGTGGTCGCGCCCCTTGCCTTGCACCTTGAAGCCACCTAGCGCGTGGACGGACTGGGGGAGCAGACCGACGTGGCCCATGACGGGTATGCCGGCCGAGACGATCCGAAAGACATGCTCGGCGTAGGCCGCGCCACCCTCCAGCTTGACGCTCTCGAAGGCCCCCTCCTTCATCATCTTGCCCGCCGTCTCGATCGCCTGCGCGGGCGAGACCTGGTAGCTCATGAACGGCATGTCGCCGATCACGTGCGCGGCGCGCGCGCCCCTCGCGACCGCGCGACCGTGGTAGCAGACGTCCTCGACGGTCACCTGCAGCGTGTTGGCGTGCCCCTGGACCACCATCCCCAGCGAGTCGCCCACGAGGATCGCGTCCACGCCTCCCTCGTCGAGCAGCCGCGACATCGTGAAGTCGTACGCGGTCACCACCGCGATGGGGCGTTCGCCTTTGCGAGCGCGGATGGCCGGGACAGTCACCTTGGCGCGCTTCGGCCCCTCAGGGGGTCCGCCACGCGGATCGCCAGCTCCGTACATGTTCCTCCGGGTCGCGGCCGCTTTGGCGGTCCACGCCTGCCCAGATCCTAGGCTCTCTCGGGAGGTTCGACAATGGCGCCCTGCCCAGTCACGCGATCTTTTCTCCCGGCCGTGGGCCGCTCTGCGGGCGGCTCCGCGCGGCGGCCGTCCGAGCGCTTCAGCGCCGGCGTCGCCGCGACATCACGGCGCACGCGGCGAGCAGCGCCCCGGCCGCGCCCACCTCCCAGGGGAAACGCGCGGCGGGCGCCACGCCACACCCGGACGCCGCCGACGAGTCGTCGTCCTCGTCCTCGGTGAGGAACGGGAACCACGGCGGATTGCTCGAGCCGCAGTCCGGCGGCGGCGGACAGGCCGGGGGCGTCCCGGTGCTGTTCGCGATCGTGAAGTTCCGCTCGATGGGCGTCTGGCTGGGCGACGCGGCCAACCCGAGATCCGTCACGAGCGCCGCGCGCGACAGCTCCGCCGACATGCGCGACACCCAAAGCGAGCCCTCGTCGATGCCGGCGAGCAGCGTCGCGACGTCCTCCTCCGCGGCGGCCACCGCGCCGAGCCCCATCGGGTCTGCGTAGCCGCTCTCCTCCGGGCTGAGCTCTGCGGTCGACACGAGCTGGTCGAAGACCCACGGCCCGATCGGCTCCGCCGCCTCGAGCAGCCACCGCGAGCCGCCGTCAGCGTCGACGATCTCTTTTCGGAGAGCGTCGTAGTTGCTCCGTGACGTGTCCCAGTCCCAGACGAGGTCGCTGGCCTCGATGACGTCGAACGAGAAGTTCTGCGGCTGGTACCTCCCCTCCCCGAGCACCCAGAGGGTGAGCGGCGTCCGCGCGCCGGTTCCCGCGGCCACCATGCGGAGCGGGAGGACGGGGCTCGCGCCCTCCGACGTGATCCGGATGGGCTTCATCGCGTCGACCCCCTGCCCCGGCACGAGCCGGAGGGCGAGGAATCCGAAACCGTCGCTCACGTACGAAGCGATGATGGGCTCGATCTCGGTCGGGATGTTGTACCCGTGCGCGTCCAGCCAGGTGCCGAGCGCCGCCGGGTCCGTCGCCTCGAGCTGCACCGTCTCGTAGGGCCCCACCACCTCCTGCGCGATGACGGTGACGCCGCCCCCGGACGTCGCCGCGCCGGTCGCGCCGGCGCCGAACGCTGCATCGTTGGGACAGCCGGAGGGCGCGCACCCCAACGACGGGGAGAAGATCTGCGCCGCGGTGTTGCTCTCGAGGACCTCGAACAGCAGATCCGAGGAGAGCCCGATCTGGACCTGCCCCTTGATGGGCAGCACCCACGCGAACTCTGCGGGGTCCCCGTCGTAGGTGATCTGGTCCCAGAGCGTCGTCTGGAGGAGCGAGACGCTGAGCGCCATCCGGTGCCCGGTCACCTGCGTCGTCTCGGCCGGGCTCACGAAGCACCCGCCGCAGGCGGCGGCCGGACGCGGACTCGCGAAGGTGGCGGTGGCGACCAGGACAGCGAAGCAGGTGGGGAGCGCGGCGCGCATGGGGACCTCCGAAGGAAAGTCCCCTCCAGCTGCAATCCGCGCGCCAGCGCTCGATGCTCAGAACTCCAACCAAATTCGAACGAGACCATCGGCTGAGGCACGGGTTGGCTCACCCGAGCCGGGCTCGATCAGGAGATCGTCCCCTCGTCCAGCCGGCGCATGCCCTCCAGCAGCAGGCCCTCGACCGACTGGTCGATCGTCCTCTCCTTCGTGAGGGCGGACGGATCGATCTGGAAGTCGCCTTCCTTCATCGTGAGCATCCGGTAGAAGGCCTCCTCGCCGCGGTGCGGGGGGAGCCGCGCGTCGACGACCTGGCCCTCGATGAAGGAGATGTCGCCGGCGCCCGTGGGCGTCTTCAGCCGAATCGTGCCGCTCTTTCGCCCGTGCCAGAGGATCTGCACCACGTCCGGGAGAGACATCTCGGCGAGGGAGCCGCTCACGCCGCGCGCGGCGGGCGTGGCCCCCTTGGCCCGCTTCCGCTCCACGAGCTGGCGGATCTTCGTGACGAACACGTCGGGCGGCGCGGGCTTCGACACGAGGTCGTCGACGCCGAGATCGAAGACGATTTCGGCGATCTGGCGGTCCGTCTTGCTCGTGTGGATGACCCAGACGAGAACCCTTTGTCCCGCCGGCTCGGCTGCCGCGGCGGTTCGCAGCGCGAGCCCCGCGTCCTTCACGTCCAGGTCGACCTCGCTGATGACGATGCTGACCTCATGCGCCCGGAGCTCATGGAGCGCCTGCTGGAGCGTTCGAGCGATCTTCACGTCGAAGCCGGCCTCGAGGAGCTTCAGCTCGAGGACCGTCGTGTCCTCGGGGTCCTGGTCCACCAGGAGCACCGTGTGCCGGTCCGCCAAGATCTTCGCGCGGAGGTCGTCGCCCGCGAGCTCGGCGCGGAAGATGTCCAGCACGGTCGGATCGAACACCGCGTCCCGATACTTCTCCAGGAACTGCATGGCCTCCCTCGCGCTCAGCACCTTGCGCGCCGGGTTCTTCGGGTTCTGCGTCAGGTCGGCGTACGTGTCGGCCACCGCGAGGATCCGTCCCCCGAGCGGGATCTCCTTGCCGACCAAGCCCAGAGGAAACCCTTTGCCGTCGACCCTCTCGTACATGCTGCTGATCGCGCTCTTCGTGTCGCTCGGGAGCTGCACGGCCTGGAGGAACCGATCCGGGACGTTGTAGACCTTGTGCGCGGCGGACCGATGTCCGTCGTACTCCGCGACGTTGAGCGCGGTCAGGTGGTAGGTGCCGGCCTTGCCGATGTCGTGGAGGTACGCGGCGACGATGTAGGCGGTCGTCTGAGCGGCGCCGAGGCCCATCCGGTCGCACGTCTTTCGCACCAACCGCGCGGTCAGCGCAGAGTGGCCGCGGAGCTCGGGGCGGGAGTTCTCGAGGAGGCTCACCAGCACGTTCAACGTCTCGACGTACTCCTGGCTGAGCGCCACGGGGGCTTGGGCCGCGCGCCCGCGCTCCGCGGCCGCCGGGGGTGGCCGCGGCGGCGCAGCGGCCTGCGTGTCAGCGGCGTGCTCCAAGGCCGCGACGCCCCCGCTCCGCGCCACGGGCGCCTCGCGTCGGGGCTCCGGCCGCTCGTGACTGACCGAAAGCGCCATTACCGCCGCGAGGCCTTGTCCGGTGGGCGCCGAGTGCGACTGGAACCGGTCGACCGCTAGCTGGGTCGACACCGGGCGCATCAGGGACGCAAAGACGCTCGCGTCGTTGTGGTAGGCGCGCTGGATGGCGGCGTGGATGGCGGCGGGCCGGGCGACGAGCGCGGCGACCTCCCGGACGCTCGCGGCGATCTGCACCTCCGTGAGGACGGCGAGGTCGTGCGGGTTCGGCGTCACGACAGAGAGCACGCGGCCTGCGTCCTCGTACATGACCGGGAGCACCTGGTGCTGGTCGGCCAGCTTGCGGGGGACGAGCGCGAGGATGCCGGGGTCGATGTTGGCCTTGTAGAGCTTCTCCGTGGAGACGAAGCGCGTCGCGAACATCGTCGAGAGGTAGCGGAGGAGGTCGGCCTCGCTCATCAGGCCCGTGTCGATGATCGCGTCCTCCACGCGCCCGCCGTGCACACCCACGTGCGAGATCACCGCCGCGTGCGCCTCGGGGGAGAGCTTCCCGTCGGCCATCATCCTGTCGGCGAGGCGCTTGTTGAACGCCGCTGGTGAGTTCTTCACGTGGGAGCTGACCCTGATACTAGCCGGTGATCCAGCGTCGAGCGATGGGGAGCGCAGCACCTCAGGGGAGGCTCGGCGCCGGCGTCGGCCCACGAGGCGCCGGGTCGAGCCCGCGTGTCGGACCGCCGCCACCCAGCAGCGCCGCCCCGGCTACCCGAGGCGGCGCGGGCAGCGCGCTCAGCCGGCCTCGGCGGCCTCGCTCTTCGCCTTCGGCGAAGAGCTCGCGTGAGCGTCGCCGTCGCCCTGCTCGATGCGCATCCCGTAGAACGAGCGGTAGACGAAGAACGCGGAGAGCGCGAACAGCGCGAGCCCCACGAAGAGGCGAACGCTCTTGTTCGAGTGACCGAGGATCTCGGCGAGCTCCACGGCGAGGAGCCCGAACAGCGTGGTGAACTTGATCACGGGGTTCATGGCGACGCTCGACGTGTCCTTGAAGGGGTCGCCGACCGTGTCGCCCACGACGCAGGCGTCGTGCAGCGGGGTCCCCTTCGCCTTCAGCTCGGTCTCGACGACCTTCTTCGCGTTGTCCCAGGCGCCGCCGGCGTTCGCCATGAAGATGGCCTGGAACAAGCCGAAGAGGGCGATCGAGATGAGGTACCCGATGAAGAAGAAGCTCTCGAAGAACGCGAACGCCAGCGTCCCGAAGAACACCGTCAGGAAGATGTTGAACATCCCCTTCTGCGC
>CAZBJI010000067.1:0-38079 GCA_964492175.1 uncultured Polyangiaceae bacterium
TCTCGGGCATCACGCGCGGAACGACGGCGGGCCACCTCGCGCGCGCGACGCTCGAGGGGATCTCGTTCCAGGTCGCCGATCTGCTGGCGGCCATGGGCGCAGACCTGGGCGCGCCGCTCAAGAAGGTCCGCGTCGATGGCGGCGCCGCCGCCAACGATCTCCTGATGCAGCATCAAGCGGACGTCACCGGGGTCACGATCGAGCGGCCCGCCGAGCTCGAGTCGACCGCGCGCGGCGCCGCGATGCTGGCTGGGGTGGGGGTCGGCCTGTTCTCCACCATCCGCGACGCGGCCCGCATGGCGCGTGCGGAGCGCTCCTTCGCGCCCGCCCTCGACGCGCAGGCGCGCGAAGCCGAGCTCCGGCGCTGGCGGGCGGCGGTGGCGCGCGCCACGCTCGCCTGATCCGAGCTGCGCATTCGGCTAGTCGTGGAGCGAGCGCTCCGCGCCCCCTGCCGGCGCCTCCTCCGCGCCCGGCGCGACGCGGCCCCTCGCCCGCCTCGCTCTGCCTGGGCCTGCCAAGCCGCCAGCCGAGCGCGCGGGCGCGCCGCGAGCGCGCCGGGCCCGAACGACGTGGTCTCTGGAATGTCGCCACGTGACCGGTGGTTGCCCGAGCACACGGATGGAGACGGTGATATGACTCGTGCACACTCGGCGGCAGCGCGCCGCCTCGTCCTCGATATCGTCCCGATGAGACCCCCGCTTCGACGCGTTACGCGCAAAGACGACTCCGAGCTCTCGTCCGAGTCTCCCAGGGACCCGTCGCCCGGCATGCACGAGGTGCCCGCCGACCCGCCGTCCGGTCCGGGTGCCCCGGCGCCGACGGGGCCCGTCAAGGACGTGCCCGTCGACTGGGAGGCTCTCGAGGACGCCTTCGAGAACAACGCGCCCGAGGTGCACTCGTACCTCCACCTCCTCACGGGAGACGTCCTCCGGATCGTCGACGGCATCGCCGATCCTCAGATGCACGCGCGCATCGCCGCCGACGGGAACTACCTCCGCATCGATCCGGTGAGCTCGCGCGAGCAATACCGCTGGATGGAGCGGTACATCCCGATGGTCGAGGACCCCGAGCTCCAGGGCAAGCTCACCCAGGCGATCGACGGCAAGGGGGCGTTCCGCCGGTTCAAGGACGTCCTCATGAGCTACGGCCCGGAGCGCGAGCGGTGGTTCTCGTTCCGGTCGGAGCGCCTCCGGATCTTCATGGAGGCTTGGCTGAGCGCTCACGCGCTGGCCCCGGTCCCGCGCCCCGTCTGGGCGCCGGACCCCGCCAAGCCCGAGTCGTCACCCGGCGGCGCGGAGCCGACGCCGCCCGAGGCGCCGCGCGTGGCCGAGCGCCGCGGGCGGAACGCCGAGTCCCTGCGCAAGACGCTGCGGGAGATCGCGGAGTCGCTCGGCCCGCGGGATCTGGACACGTTGGTGGCGTTCGCCGAGTTCGTCCGCACGCGGCGCGCGACGCGCTCGTTCGCGCACCACTTCGGTGACTCGTACACGGGGGATCCATCCCAGGGGCCCGACGACGAGGTCCCGAGCTCTCAGGAGATCGCGTCCGAGCCTCGCGTGGCGTCGTCGGCCGAGCCCGACGCGTCGCCTTCCTCCGAGGGGTGAGCGCCACCGTCCCGCCCCCGCCAGGACGCCCGCTCGTCCGGCACACGCTGCCGATCCGCCCGGGGGCGCTCGTTCAGCGCGAGGCCCAGGTGATGATCACGCGCGAGCGAGCGCGCTGATAGAAGGCGTCGACCGCCTCGGCCAGGCGCTGGGCGACCACCCACCGCCGGAGCTCCGCGGCGATGTCCTCGAAGCGAGCCTTCGAGAAGGGCGTCTGGCCCGTCGCGTGGAGCTGGCGCAGCTCGAGCTCCGTCGGGTCGACCTGGGGCGCCACCATGCGATCCAGGTACAGGCTCGCGCGCGCGGTCCTGCGCAGCATCGCGTCGAGCTCGTCGGTGGAGAGGCGCTCTCGTTCGAGCGCGGCGCGGAGCCGCTCTTCGCCGCCGACCCTCGCCACGAGGACCCGACGGGCGCGCGCGGCCTGCTCGCCCACCTTGGCGGGGCTGGGCGCCGGGTCCAACGGGAGCTCCGCGAGGAGCGACTCCGTCACGTGCCGCGCGAGCGCCGCGCGCACCTGCGGCTCGGTGAGGGCGCCCGTCGGGGCGTCGCCGGCCGCCATCGCCTCGAGCCGCGCCTCGAACGCGAGCTCCCGCGCGAAGATCGGCCGCGCCTTCCCCGGCTTTCCGGCCTCGACCACCTGCCAGCGTCCCATGACGCGGTCGACGAGGGAGGCGCCCTCCGCGCGGGCCGAGGCGGGAGACGCAGAGGCGGTCAGCGCGGCGACGCCGATCATCCAGAGTAGCCGCCACGGGGCGCGCCGGCCCCGGCGACGCGCCGCGAGGATCCGGCCCCTACGCGCGACGATCCCAGCGCGAGGGCGAGGGTCGGCCGGCGTCGCGCTCACCACTTGACGGTCACCTCGCGAGGCTCCACTTCGGCGTCGACGTTGGGGATGTCGACCTGGACCTTCGCCCGCACGCTGCCGGGCTTCTTGAGGTCGAGCTGGTGTTGGAGGATGACGTAGGGCGCGATCTGATCGGCGTCGAGGCTCGCGACCACGTCGGGGGCGCCGCGCACCTTGATCGTGACACGCTCGGGCGCCGTCGTCGCCTTCGGCGCGCCCACCACGTCGACCTTCAGGCCCTTGAAGGCGCTGATGCGCTCCTCCCGCGCGATCTCCACGGTCGCCTCGATGCTGGCGACGTCGTACTGCACTCCTTGAGGCGGCAGCCGGAGCATCAGCTTCCGGGTCGTGAAGCCCTCTCCGAACCCGGTCACGTCGAGCTGCGCGTCCGCCACCTGGAGAAGGCTGACGATGCTCTTCGGCCCCCGCGCCGTCACGGTCTCGGGCGCGGCCGTGATCGCGCCGCGCACGGAGAAGCCGGCCGGTGGCTCCCCGGTCCGCGCGACCTGAACCGGGATCGGCTTCACGACGACGTCGTCCCACCGGATCTCGATGCGGCCGGGAAAGATCTCCTCGACGCGGAGCCCGGGCGGCACGTTGGGGATCATCGACGCGTCGACCTCCACGACGGTCTCGTGACCCGTCGAGAGATCGATCACGATCGTCCCGAGGTCCCGCGACAGACTCTCGAGCTGTGTCCGGGGCCCCACGAGCTTCACGCTGAGCTCGGCAGGCGGCTCGCGCAGGAGCACGCGGTTCGTGTCGTCCTCGGGTTGGCTGTAGGTGACGCCCACGTCGAAGCGCATCTCCGCCCGCTCGGCGCCGCGGATCAGCAGGAAGAAGCCGAATGCGCAGAGCAGCGAGAGGACCTTGAGACCGAGGTTCTCGAAGAGGGCCTCGCGGGCGAAGGCGGAAGCGCGGGAACGCATCTAGGGCTCCTCGCTCCTCGGGGCGCCGCTAGGGGAGCTGGTGCCCTCGACGACGACCGGGGTGGGCGGCGGCTCGTCCAGCCGTGGCGGGTTGGGCAGGAAGCTCTTGGTCGCCTTCGGCATCGGGGTGCTGACGCCCTTCGCGGGCGCGCTCGGCGGGTCGGGGGTACGGGAAGATCGCGGCTGGGGCGTGGTGACGGCGGACGCCGTGGGCGGCGGCGGCAGGATCGAGATCGAGTCCGCGCGGCCCGGCATGCCGGACGAGGGCGGGACGCTGCGGCTGGAGCCCGGCGCCGCGGAGCTCGCCGGGGCGCGCTCCGGCGTGGAGGCCTTCGCGGCTCTCTGCTCCAGGAGCTGGACGAGCGAGTGACGGAGCGCCGTCGCGTCGATGTTCGGGACGATGTTGCCGTTGAAGCAGTAGCTGATCGTGCCCCGCTCCTCGCTGACGACGACCACCACGGCGTCGGTCTCCTCGGTGATCCCCAGCGCCGCCTGGTGCCGCGTCCCATGGCTGCGGTCGATGGTCTTCTCCTTGGCCTCGGGCATCGGGAAGAAGACGCCCGCGCGTGCGATCTTCAGGTCGCGGATGACCACGGCCCCGTCGTGCAGCTTGTTCGCGCTCTCCGGGTAGAAGATCGCGACGAGGAGCTCGCGGGTCACGGCGGCGTTGATGACGACGCCTTCACGCTGCGTGAAGTCCGCCAGGTTGGCGTCCTGCTCGAACGCGATGATGGCGCCGATCCGGTGCCGAGCGAGCTCGGTGACCGCCGCGACGACCTCGTCGATGACGCGCGACTGCTCCTGCTTCCGCTTGCCGCCGAACCAGGCCCGCCCACCCACACGGATGAGGGCGCGCCGAATGTCGGCCTGGAACACGACCACGACGATCACCGGCAGAGAGGCCAGGACGTAGGAGAGCAAGCTCATCAGCGTGACGAGCGAGAGCGCCTTCGCCGCCGCGTACATCACGAACACGACGCCGAGTCCCATCCCGACCTGCATCGCGCGCGTTCCGCGGAGGATGAGCAGCAGCCGGTAGATCACGTACGCGACGATGAACACGTCGAGCACGTCCCGCGCGATCTCGAGCCCCGAGCGATCCGAGAAGATCCGGGTGATCGACTCAAACATGGCCCGCCGCCTGCTGGAACGCCAAGGCCTGCCGGACGGCGCCGACGTCGTGCACCCGGAGGATCGCGGCCCCCTTCCGCGCGCAGAGCAGCGCCGCGGCGATGCCGGCGCCCAAGCGGTCGCCGGGCGGTGGCAGGGGTGCGCCGGCCGGTGTCGTCACGTGGGCCAAGAACGACTTTCGGCTCGGCCCGACGAGGACCGGGAAGCCGAGCGCGACGAGCTCGTCGAGGCGCGTGCAGAGCGTGAGGGAGTGACGCGCGCTCTTGTGGAAGCCGAGGCCTGGATCGAACAAGAGATCGGTGGGCTGGAGCCCGCTCGCGAGCGCCGCGTCCTTCGCGACGCCCCACTCTCGCGCCACGTCCGACACGACGTCCCGGTAGGCCGCCTCGTCCGATCGCGAATAGCCGGCCATGGTCGTCATGGTCCCGCGGCTGTGCATGAGCGCCAGCATGGCCCCGCCTCGCTTCGCCACGCGGGCGAGCGGGGCGGCGGCTCCCGGGTCGACGGCGTTGACGAGCGTCGCACCGTCGTCGACGGCGCGCGCGGCGACCTCCGGAGAGGTCGTGTCGATCGAGACGACGGCGCCGAGGCGCGAGAGGCGTGACACCACGTCTCCGAGCCTGGCTCGCTGCTCCTCCGCCGACACCGACGGTGCGCCCGGCCGCGTGGACTCGGCGCCGACGTCGATGATTCGCGCGCCCTCGGAGAGCATCCGCTCGGCCCTCGCGAGGGCCGCGCCTTCGTCGAGGAACTCTCCACCGTCGCTGAACGAGTCCGGCGTACGGTTGAGCACCCCCATCAGGAGCGGCCCTTCACGAGATCGCAGGGCTTCTCGGATGGGCGCCATACCTCGTGATTATCAACCCGGGCCACGCTGGGCAACTCGCCCCGCCATGCCCGCCTCCGATGGAGGGAGCGCTCGGCTACCGGCGGAGGCTGAGCGCGACGATGAGGGCCGTCGCGACCAGCAGCGCGCCGATCAGGACCCCGATCAGGAGGGCGGCCGCCCCTCCGAGCTTTCGTGACTTCGCCGGCTGCCAGAGCGCGACGTCGGGCTTCTCGGGTCGCACCGACTGGCGCTCCTCGGGGAGGTTGATCGGGATGAGCTCACCGGTAGGCTTCCGCTGGACCTTGTCCTCGGCGAGGCTGATCGTTGCGGCGTTGTCGGCCGGCCGCGGGTTCGACTTGGGGGAGGCGGGGGGCGGGGAGAGGAGCGACACCTCCGTGCCCACCCCCGCGAGCGGATCCTCCGGCGTCTCCGGCTCCACCTTCAGGGTCTCCTGCAGCGCGTGGAGCCCACCCCGGTCGCCCGGCTTGGGCGGGGCGGGCGCGGCCCGAGGGGGCGAGCCCGCTCCCCCGACGATGGCGTGGAGCAGGTTCGGCTCGGCGCCCTCCGGAGCGATCACCGAGGGCACCTTCGGCGCTGCTGCGTGGGCGGGGCCCGGGGCGGCTGCGCCGAGCGCCTTCGCCATGGCCTCCTCCGCCAGGCTCATCCGTTGCCGGTCCACCTCGGTGGGCGCCTTGACGAGCGTCGCCCCGTCGTCGTCGTCGCTCGACGGAGGCGGGGCGTCGAAGGGCTCCGACTGCATGGTCTGCGCGAGGTTGGACGGCGTCCCGGCGTTCGCGCGGACCACCTGGACCGGCGCCGGGGTGCGCGCGACGGGGGCGCGGCCGACGACGACCGAAGCGTCGGCGACGCGAGGCTCGGCCTTCGGGGCGGGAGGCGCCCGCGGCGGCGCCTTCGGCGACGGATCCGTGGACGGGAGCGGAGCGGCGCTCGCGGCGGTGGTGACGGGCGCCGGCTCCGGGATCGGAGGGAGCCCATCGAAGAGATCGTCCGGGACCTCGATGTTGAGCGTCGGGAACGGGCTCGCGGCGGGGGCGGGGGCCGGCGCGGGCGCGGGCTTCGGCGGCGCCGGCGCGGATTTCGCCGCCGCGGCCCGTGGCGGCGCGCCGGCGGCAGGCAGCGGCTTCGACGGAGCTCCGGCGGCCGGCCGAGGCTGCTGCGGCCTCGGGGCGGGATCGGGGCTGGGCCCCGGCTCCATCACGAGGGTCCTCTGCACCAGGCTCTCGGTCTTCTCGGCCGACGCGCCGAGCTTCGGCAGCACTCCGAGCAGGTCGAACGCCATCTCCTCCGCGGACTGCTGGCGCTCCGCGGGGTACTTCGCGAGGGCCCTCATGATGAGCCGCTCCAGGTCCTTGTTCACCGGACAGAACTCCGAGGGAGGTCGCGGAGGCTCGTTCACGTGCCGCATGACGACCTGCATCGGGGTCTCTCCCGTGAACGGCACGCGCCCCGTGATCAGCTCGTACAGGAGCACCCCACACGCGTAGAGATCGGTGCGCGCGTCCACCGCCTCGGCGCGACCCTGCTCGGGGGCCATGTACGCGGGCGTCCCGACGATCGTACCGACGCGGGTCAGCATCGACTTCTCTTGGGTGATCGGCTCGATCCGCGAGTCCACGGGCGCGCCGGGCTCGTCGTCGAGGATCTTGGCGATCCCGAAGTCGAGCACCTTGACGAAGTCGGTGGGGTTCATGCCCGGAACCGGCGCGGGGACTCCGGCGGGCTGCCGCACCAGCATGATGTTGTCCGGCTTGAGGTCGCGGTGCACGATCGACTGCTCGTGTGCGGCTGAGAGCGCGCGGCAGACCTGCACCACGATCTGGACGGCGCGGGCCGCCGGGATCCGCCGCTCTCGGTGGAGCAGCATCGCGAGATCGAAGCCCTGCAAGAGCTCCATCACCATGAACACGTAGCCTTGATCGACGCCGGACTGGACGATGTGCACCGTGTTCGGGTGCTTCAGCATCTGCGCGGCCTTGGCCTCGCGGCGGAAGCGGCGGACGAACCGGCTCTCCTTGGCGAGATCCGGGTTCATGATCTTCACGGCGTACTCGCCGGCCTTGCTGCCCTCCGGATCCGCCTCCAAGCCGCGGTACACCGTGGCCATGCCGCCCTCTCCGATGACGCCGGTGAGCCGGAAGCCGGCGAGGGTCAGGCCGATGAGGGACTGTTCGGACATGTGTCGGGGTGACGAGGAGCTCGAAACGCGACCACGCCGCGGCCGGACGACCGCGATCGGACACAACGATACACTGAGGTCGGCCGCCCGCGCCCCCTTTTGAGAGTGCGCGGCGAACGCGGAATCGGCTATCGTTCTCGACGGTCAGCGTGGAGGGACGGTGAGGCGCGCCGTTGCGTCGCACCATCTGCGGATCACGTCCGCGACACCGCTGAGGCTGTCGATCACGACGTCGGGCTTGGCGCCGATCAAGCGCTCGCGAGGGGCCATCCCGCTGACGACGCCGATCACCCGGCAGCCGACCGCGCGGGCGCACTCGACGTCTTGGGTGCCGTCTCCGACCATGACCATGCTCGCGGGGGCCACGCCCAGGCGCTTGGCCAGCGTGAGCAGCGGGCCGGGTGCCGGCTTCTTCTCCGGGCCATCGCCGCCCGCGTAGATCGCGCGAAAGCGAGTCCGCACGCCGAGCGCCGCCAAGATCGCGTCCGTCACGACGCGCGCCTTGTTCGTACAGAGACACACGGGGAGATCTTGCTCCGCGATGCGATCGAGCACGTCGGGCGCGCCGTCCGCCCACTTCGAGAAATCCACGGGGTGCGAGACGTAGTAGTCCAGGAAGCGCGTCAGCAGGTCGTCGAGCGCCGGGTCCGCCTCGGGCACCTTGGCGGCGCGCGCGAGCAAGACCCGCGCGCCGTCCCCCACGAAACCCCCGATGACCGACGGCGTGAGCGCCCTGCGGCCCGTGGCCAAGAGCGCGTGGTTGACGGCTGCGGCGATGTCGTTCCGGGAATCGATGAGCGTGCCGTCGAGGTCGAAGACGACGGCCGACGGGGCGAGCTCCTTGCCGCTCAACATCAGGAGATCGTGACGATACTAGTTCTTGCGCTTTCCAGTCACCTTGATCTCGCGGAGCCGAGCTCGGAAGGCCGCGTACCGGTCCTTCATTTCCTTGAGCGTCTGCTCGTGCTCGCCCGCGAGGTCGCGGTCCTCCCCCGGGTCCGCGGCGAGATCGTACAGCGAGAACCGCTTCTCTCCAGCCACGATGAGCTTCGAGTCACCGTGGATGAGCGCGCGCCGCGCGTCGTTGTAGGGCCCGGCGGGCATGTCCACCAAGATGTCTCGCTGGGCAGGCTCCTTCCCGGCCGGGAGGAACCCGTCGACGAGCAGCGACTGCCCCGACAGGAAGTCGTCGCCCGCGTCGGATTTAGGCGGGAGCGGCACCTGCATCAGCTCGAGGATGGTCGGCACGACGTCGATCAAGCTCCGCCGCGCGGCCACCCGCCGGGGCGCGACGCCCGGCACGTGGAGGAGCAGGGGCACGCGGACGAGCGGCTCCCACACCTCGAACCCATGGCGGTACATCCCGTGCTCCCCGAACGCCTCGCCGTGGTCGCTCGTGAGGAGGATGGCGGTTCGCTTTCCCCAGGGCGCCGCGTCGACGAAGGAGAGGAGCCTGCCGATGTGCTTGTCCGTGAACGCGACCTCCCCGTCGTAGAGATCCCGGGCCCCGGTGCCGAACTCGATGCCCTCGTGCCGTAGATAGTCGGCGTGGGGATCGAGGTAGTGGACCCAGAGGAAGAACCGGCCGCGGGTGTTGTCTTCTCTCCCGAGGAGCCCGAGCGCCGCGTCCGTGATGGCGGGGCTCGTGGCCTTGGTGTCGATGTCCCAGGGCGCGTCCTTCGGCGGCGCGGCCGAGAAGTCGAGCACGTCGAAGCCTCGATCGAGGCCGCCGAAGCTGTCGAAGTAGCGGTGGCCGTGCACGCCGAGCGTTCGGACCCCGGCGCGCTGGAGGCGCTCGGCGACGAACGTGTCCTCCGGCCCGAACTTGTTGAAGTGACCCCAGTTGCGGTGGGTCTCTTCGCCATACTTGCCGATCAGCATCGGGCCCACGCTCTTGCCGGTGTAGCTCGCCAGCGCATAGGCGCGCTCGAAGATGACCGAGCGCGCGGCGAGCGCGTCCATGTTCGGGGAGATGGGCCGCTCGTAGCCGGCGTAGCCCAGGTCGAACCGCAGCGTGTCGACCGTGATGAGGATCACGTTCAGGTCCTTGGGGATCAGCCGCTCGTCGACGCGCTCGGCCTGGGGCGCTGGCGCGAGCGAGTCCACCACCCTGCGGGTCAGGTCCGCGCCCGAGCAGTCCTCGTCGACGCCGTTGTCGAGCACCTCCTCTGCCCCGGGGAAGACCCCGGCGGCGCTGTCGTCGCAGTCCCCCCCGCCGAAGCTGGCGCCGAAGCCGTCTCCGTCGCGATCCGAGAGGGTCCGGAGCGGGACGAGGACGAGCTTGGCGAGCGGCGCCCCGCGCTCGACGGAGAGGGACAGCTCGGTGCTGGCGTTCATCCGCGTGGATCCACGCGGGAGCAGCGCGAGCGGCGAGCACGCGACGAGGAACAACGCGACCAGGGTGAGGCGAGAGGGGGATCGCGGAGGCCGCGCGAACCCTTGGGCGATGGTGGCGGCGGCGGCGAAGAGGCAGAGCTCCGCAGGCGCCCGGAGATCCAGCTCATCCCGCGAGAAGATCCCGTAGATGCCCAGCACTCCCCCCTCGCCGGAGACGGTCCCGGATCGCATCCCGAGCACGAACAGCGCGATCACGAGCGCGAGCGCGGCCGAGCCGGTCACCGCCGGGTCGACGAACATCGGCCGTGACGCCGCGAGCGTGGCGAGCGCCCTCCGAAGCGGCGGGACGCACGCGAGGGCGAGCACAGAGAGGAGCAGCCCGAGCCCCAGCGCGCCGGCCATGACGGTCAACCCTGCGAGGCGCGACGTCAACGTGAGCCCGAGGACGGCGCGGGCGAGGTGCGCGGTGGCGGTCGTCCAGGCGAACATGCAGAGGA
This sequence comes from uncultured Polyangiaceae bacterium, assembly GCA_964492175.1. Lineage (GTDB taxonomy): Bacteria > Myxococcota_A > Polyangia > Polyangiales > Polyangiaceae > Xiheicaenibacterium. The sequence goes on from CAZBJI010000067.1 coordinate 10,369, forward strand.
TCGCGACGGGGACGAAGGCGGCGACCCCGGCCTGTTTTCCGGGGCCCACGGCTCGGACCTTCGCGATGAGGCTGCCGATCCCCGGCGGCTCCGAGGGTGAGAGCCACGCGCCGAGCGCCCACGCCACTGCCGAGACCGCGAGCGCGACCCCCGCGACCATCGCGAGCGTGGTGGGGAAGACGTCCACGAACGGGGGGGCGCTCCGGCCCGCCGCGCCGCGCGCCCAGACGGCCTCCAAGGCGCCCGCGACGCACGCGGCGAGGGAGCCACCGAACAGCGCGAGCACCCCGCGGCGGACGAGGTCGGACGGACGCGTCACCCTTCCTCCGACTTGGGCTGCGCCAGGGGATGCGCGGCGTCGTAGGCAGTGAGGATGCGATCCATCGACACGTGGGTATAGCGCTGCGTGGTCGCGAGCGTGGCGTGACCGAGCAGCTCCTGGATGCTGCGCAGGTCGGCGCCGCCCTCCAGGAGGTGAGTCGCGCAGGTGTGCCGCAGCGCGTGCGGGTGTACGTCCGCCCGGCCCGCCCCCAAGGCGCCGGCGCGCTTCACGATCGCCTGCGTGGCCCGCACCGAGATGCGCGCTCCGCGCATCGAGAGGAACACGGCGGGGACGTCGCCCCGCGCCAGCTCCGCGCGGCGGGCGAGGTACCGCGCGAGCGCGGCGACCGCGACCGACCCGATCGGGACCCGCCGCTCCTTGTCCCCCTTGCCGACCACGCGCGCCTCCGCCACCCCGAGATCGATCGCGCCGAGGTCGAGGCCCACGAGCTCCGAGACGCGCAGCCCGCTCGAGTAGAAGAGCTCCAGCATCGCGCGGTCGCGCAGCGCCGCCAGGTCCGCTCCGGCGGACGCCTCCACGACCTGGGCGGCGGCGTCCGCGTTGAGCACGGTGGGCAGCCGGCGGCGCAGCTTCGGCAGCGACAGGGAGGCGGCAGGGTCGATCCGGACGGCGCCGCGCCGCATGAGGAAGCGGTAGAGCGCGCGGACGGCCGCGATCTTGCGCGCGATGCTGCTCGCGGCGTGCGTCTCGTGCAGCGCGCCCAGCCAGCGCCGCAGCAGGAGGAGGTCGATGTCACCCGCGGTCCGGAGGCTCGGCCGCGTAGCGACCGCGAACGCTCGGAGCTGGGCGAGGTCCCGCCTGTAGGCGGCCACGGTGTGCGCCGAAGCGCGCCGCTCGCGCTCCAGGGACCCGAGGAACGCTTCGAGCGCTGCGTCCAGGTCGCCCGTCGCATCCATCCCGACTCGCGTAGCACTCGGTCGTCGACGGGGAAAGTTTCACCGAACCATCAGGTTGACGGGACGGCCCGGGGCGCGCTCCCATCCCCGCATGAGGCCCATCTCGAAGACCATCGTGCTCCTCTCGATCGCGGCGTCCTGTCTCCTCGGCTGTGAACAGAGAGGCGCGAACGAGCCGAAGGCCGTGAGCATCGACCAGGGGTCGTCCGCCCACCGCTACCCAGCGATGCTGGAGCGCGAGAACGCAGCCGTGGCCGACGGAGAGAAGCGCGCGAAGGAGAAGGTCGACAAGTTCCCCGCGGCGCTGGACAAGGTCAAGGACACCGACTGGGCGCTCGTCGAGAAGATCGTCGACGCGTCGGACAAGGCGGGCAAGGACGGCGGCTACGCCGCGGTCCAGCGCGAGCTCGCCGGCGCCCGGCAGTTCTACGACGAGGAGCGCGAGCCCATCGTCAAGAAGATCGGCGGGGCCGCGAACTACGCCGCCAAGCAGAAGTGTCCGGACGTCGACGTCTGGGGCGCGGTCTCGACGTCGTTCAAGGACGCCGTGGACGAGCGCATGCGGGAGCGCCTGCGGTCGTCCAACGACGCCTTCCTCCTCATCGAGCGCCACGAGGACGCGCTCGGGAAGAAGAACGTCCCGGCGCTCGAGGAGCTCGCGGACGATGTCGCCGAGGCCAGCTACGTCGTCCACGTCGACATGCCGGAGGCCAAGCTCCGCCTCGAAGCGATGCTGTCGGGGGCGGGCGACGCCAAGTCGGCGCTGAGCTCTTTCATCTCGGACGAGAAGGAGTACGCGGCGGACGCCAAGCGCAAGCCCGACGAGAAGCAGGCCTCCGAGGCCCGCGTCAAGAAGGCCGAGGAACACCTGAAGGCGCTCGAGGCGACCCAGCTGGCGACCGAGGAGACGCTCAAGACGGTGGAGCAGCGCGCAAGGGACCTGGAGAAGGTCTACGACGACGGCCTCTCCAAGCTCAAGGACGCGATCTCGCAGAAGAAGCCCAAGTGACGTCGCGCCCGATCGTCATCGTGAACCCCGCCGCCGGCGGAGGCAGCGCCGGCCGTGGCTTGGACGGGTTCCTGACGGTGGTCGAGCGCGCCCTCGGGCCCCTCGACGTGGAGAAGACGGAGAGGCCGCGGCACGCGGTGGATATCGCCGAGCGCGCCGCGCGCGAGGGGCGGGAGATCGTCGTCGCGACGGGCGGCGACGGGTCGGTGCACGAGGTGGCGAACGGGCTCCTTCGGGCGCGCGAGGCCGGCTTCACGCAGGCCTCGCTCGGCATCATCAGCCGCGGCACCGGCGGGGACTTCTGCCGCACCCTCGGGCTCGACCACCGGCTCGAGCGGTACCTCGCCGCCATCGCCGCGAGGACGCCGCGCCTCGTCGACGTCGGCCGCCTCCGCTACGCCGCCCCCGACGGCGCCCGGCGGGAGGACTACTTCATCAACATCCTGTCGGGGGGCCTCGGGGGGCTGGTCGACAAGTACGTTCACCGGCACGCCCAGTGGGCAGGTGGAAAGGCGGGCTATTTCATCGCGGCGGCGCAGGCGCTCCTGGAGAGCGAGCGAGGCATCATCCACGTCCGGTACGAGCTCGACGGCGTCGCGACCGAGGAGGAGATCCCCTCCTGGATGATCGCCATCTGCAACGGGCGCTATTTCGGGGCGGGGATGCTCATCGCCCCGATGGCGGAGCTCGACGACGGGGCGTTCGAGGTCGTGTCGCTCGGCCAGGAGACCAAGCTCCAGTTCGTCCGGGCGAACAACAGCGCGTACTCGGGCGGCCACCTGCGCGATCCGCGGTCACGGCATTTTCGGTGCCAAAAGATCTCGCTGGAGGTGCTGAACGACCGCGCCCGTGCGTGCTGGCTGCTGGACGTGGACGGCGAGCCGCTCGGCGCCCCACCGCTCGAGGTGGAGCTGATGCCCCTGGCCCTGCCGGTGCTCGCGCCCGTCTGACGTCTCGACACCGGGGGCATCTGACGCTAGGTCATGCCCAATGCAGCCGGTCGCCTGGGTGGGGTTCCTCGTCCTCGTGACGTTCTTCCTCGCCCTCGATCTCGGCGTCTTCCACAAGAAGGACGAGGTCGTCTCGACGAAGAGCGCCCTCACCTGGACCAGCATCTGGTTCACGGTCGCGCTCTGCTTCAATGCCTTCATCTACTACGGCTACGACCACCACATCCTCGGCCTGGGGCTGGGCGAGGGGTCGGAGCACAGCGGCAAAGAAGCCGCGATCAAGTTTCTCACGGGCTACGTGGTCGAGCTCAGCCTGAGCCTCGACAACATCTTCGTCATCGCGCTCGTCTTCAAGTTCTTCAAGGTCCCGCCGCTCTACCAGCACCGGGTCCTCTTCTGGGGCATCCTCGGCGCCGTCGTCCTGCGGATCACGATGATCCTGGCTGGCGCCGCGCTGATCCGGAACTTCGCGTTCACCATCTACTTGTTCGGCGGCATCCTCGTCTACACCGCGCTGAAGATGGCGTTCTCCAAGGACGAGGAGTTCGATCCCGAGGACAGCCGGGTCGTCAAGTGGACGCGGAAGCTCATCCCGATCAGCCCCAAGATGGAGGGCAGCAAGTTCTTCATCCAGGTGGATGGCAAGCGCGTCGCGACGCCTCTCTTCCTGGTCCTGATGGTGGTCGAGGGCAGCGACATCGTCTTCGCCGTCGACTCGATCCCCGCGATCTTCGGGATCACCACGGACCCGTTCCTCGTCTTCACGTCGAACATCTTCGCGATCCTGGGGCTGAGGTCGCTCTACTTCGCGCTCGCCAGCCTGCTCCGGCAGTTCGTGTACCTGAAGTACAGCCTCATCGTGGTGCTCCTGTTCGTCGGCGTGAAGATGCTCGTGTCCCGGTGGTGGCACCCGTCCGCGTTCGTCTCGCTCGGCGTGATCATCGGCCTCTTGGCCGCGGGCGTCGTCGCGTCGATCGTCTTCCGCAAGGAGCAGGACGGCGACGATCCCGATCCCGCCTCTCGCCGGGCGGCCGGCACGGAGGGGGGCGGGGGGCCGGACGGGGGATGACGTGACGGGATCGGCCTCCCCCGCTCCTCGGTTCCTCGTCGTCGGCGCCGGGGGCATCGGCGGCGTCGTGGCCGCGCATTTGCTCGAGCAGGGCCAAGACGTCACCGTGCTGACGACGAACCCGCTCATCGCCGACGCGGTGAACGCGTTCGGGTTTCGCGTGCGCGGGGACGCGGGCCCCGGCACGGTCCGCGGTGAGGCGGTGCGGCAGCTCGGCCCCGGCGCCGGCAGGTTCGACTTCATCCTGCTGGCCACGCAGCCGCCTCAGGTGGAGGAGGCCGCCAAGGGGGTCCTCGACCGCGTCGCGCCAGACGGGCGCTTCGTGTGCTTCCAGAACGGGCTCATCGAGGAGCGCGTCGGCGCGATCGTGGGGGCGGACCGCGTGATCGGCGCGATCGTGGCGTGGGGCGCGAGCATGATCGAGCCGGGCGTCTACGATCGCACCTCCTCGGGCGGCTTCCAGGTGGGCCGCTGGGACGGAGCGTACGACGATCGGCTGCCGGAGCTGGCGAGCGCGCTCGAGTGCGTGGGGCCCACCGTCGTCACGACCAACCTCGTCGGCGCCCGCTGGTCGAAGCTCGCCATCAACTGCGCCATCTCTTCGCTCGGCACGATCGGCGGGGACCGCCTGGGCGTGCTGATGCGCCAGCGGTTCGTCCGGCGGCTCGCCCTGGAGATCATGACCGAGGCGACGGCGGTCGCGCGCGCCGCCGGGGTGCGCCTCGAGAAGGTCTCCGGCACGATCGACCTCGAGTGGATCGCGCTGACGGACGAGGAGCGGACGAGCTCCGGCAGCGCGAGCCTGGTCGCGAAGCACGCGCTCCTCCTGGCCGTAGGCGCCCGCTACCGCCGGCTCCGCTCCTCGATGCTGTCGGCCATCGAGCGGGGCCGCCCGCCGAGCGTCGAGTTCTTGAACGGAGAGGTCGTGACGCGGGGCGCCGCCCTCGGCGTCGCGACCCCGATCAACGCGGCCGTGCGAGACCAGGTCCTCGCCATCGCGGCCCGCCAAGCCAAGAGCTCCCACGCGCTGCTGCGCGCGTTCTTCGACCGGACCCGGGCCACCCTCTCCGCTCCGCCGGCGTCGGTGCCGCCCGCGTCGGCGCCCCCGCCTCCCCCGCCCGAGCCCGCGCGGACGGAGGAGAGCGCGCCGCTCCCCGAGGCCATGGTCGCTCCGCAGGTGGACCTCGCCGACCCCCCGAAGGGGGACGCCGGACGCGGCTGAGCCCCGAGCTATCGCTCGCGGATCTCGATCTCGTGGTCGAAGTCGTACGTGGCCACGCGGATCAGGCTGCCGTCCACCGAGATGGTTTCGGGGGCGCTCTTGAGCGCGTGCTTGGCCGCCACCTGGCCCGTGTCCTTGCGGAGCAGGTAGAGGGCGTCCGGCTCGGCGGTGAAGCCGTAGCCGGTCACCAGGAAGCCTCCGTGCGTGGCGAACGAGCCGCTCCCCTGCACCAGCGGCTGGCTTCGCCAGAGCAGCTCGCCGGTCCCGAGGTCGACGGCGCTGACGTAGCCCTTCTTGCCGCCCATCTCTGCCGCGTAGGACCCGCCGCCGTTCGCGACATAGAGCACGGGTCCTTCGGCGATGGCGAACGTCACTTCGCTCCGACCGAAGAGCCGCGCCTCCGCCGAGAGGTTCGGCGGGTCGATCCACGCGCCGAAGTCGAGCACGGCCTCGGTCCGCGAGCCGGTCACCACGGCCACGTAGCGGTCTCCGTAGACCAAGACCAGCCGCTCGTTCGGGAGCGGGCTCACGGCGCGCAGCGTCTCGAGGCCGTACGTGCTGGGGATGTCCTCGCGCGCCCCGGGGGGAAGGGCGCCGCGGGCCACAGGGGGCAGGAAGAACGGCTCCGTGGGCGTGACTCGTGCGGTGCCCCGCCTGAGGTTGCGGGTCGGGCTGGCCGGCCGCGAGGCGCGCTCGACGAGGACGCGCGTGCCCGTCACCGGCTGCGTCGCGGGCCGGACGAGGCGGTACTCCCAAGGGGGTGGGGCCACGCGCTTGGCGACGACGGTCGTGAGGTCGATGCCCCGCTGGGGGCCCGCCTGCTGGTCCAAGAAGAGCTTCACGCCGTCGAACGCGCGCGCGATGTCCGGCTCCGCGCCGCTCGTCGCCAGCCCGTCGATGGCGCCCCCCAAGGCACCGCCGTCACGCCCGTCGATGGCGGCGACGGCGGCGTGCACCCAGCACGTCACTTCGGCGCTCTCCCGGACCTTCGTGGGCTCGACCGCCGCCGGGAGCTCGGCCGGGCGAGCGGCCCCGGGTGACGGAGCCATGCGGAACACGGCCTCCGAGTCGTAGGTCCGAACATGGATCTCGTCCCCCTTTCGGATCAGTGACTCCGGGCCCGAGCGGAGCGTCACTTTCTGCAGCGTCTTGCCCGTGGCGAGCTCCAGGACGAACAGGTGGTCCGGCTCGGCGGTGAAGCCGTACCCGCTGATCACGTGGTCGCGGGTGACGGCGAACGCCGACATCGACTGCACGAGGGGCTCGCTCGACCAGAGCAGGGTGCCGTCGTCGATCGAGAAGGCGGACACGTAGCCGGTCCTGCCTCCCGAGTCCTTCGCGTAGCCGTTCCGCCACGAGCCCACGAGCAGCGCGCGCCCGACGACCTGCGCAAAATGGACCTCCTGGAGGGCGGAGGCGTCGAAGAGCCTCGGGGCGCGGCCGGCGCCCGAGACGAGGAGCAGCGAGCCGTAGCGCACGATCTCGTGGTCGGCGTGGGAGAAGAGCATGTCCGCGCGCGCGCCGAGCGCCTTGGGCGCTCCGTCCGGGACGTCTTCGGGCCGCGGGCGCGTCAGGTTCTGCGAGAGGCCGTTCCGCTTCAGCCAATCTTCGGTCGAGGAGAGGACCGCGACCTGCTTGTCGCTCACCCGCTGGAGCTTGAGATCGGCGCCGCGGGTCGCGGCGTCGAGGGGCCTGATCAGGGTCGCGTCGCTCGGCGGCGCGGGCAGCGCGATAGCGCGGCGCTTCTGGAGCGCCTCCGCCGCGCGCGTGCTCTCCTGCTCGGATCGCGTGCGAGCGGCCGTGAGGAGCGCTTGCGCTGCCAGATCGTGCGGGGCGACCGACACGGCGGCCTCCAGTGAGGCGGTCGCCGCGCGAAGGTCGCCGCGGATGAACGCCGCGACCCCCTCGTCCCGCTCGCGCGAGGTCGTCCCGCTGCGCGGAGCGGGGCAGGCGCGCGGCGCTCCGAGGGGGCCCGCGGCGCGGAGGGCGTCGGACTCGGCGCTCGAGGAAGCCCCAGCGGTCTGGCCCATGGGGCCGCCCGCGGAGCACGCCGACACGATGAGCGCGAGGGACAGGAGCTCTCTCATGGCGTCAGCGTCATTGGTACCACGAAGCGCATCCAGCCGCCCCGCGGTGCCTCGAAGCGGAGCGTCCGAGCGCGACGCAGGACGCAGCGCGTGACGCGATCTTCCGGGAACGGGCCGCCCGCCTCGAAGGCTTCTACGACCTGGCCTCCCTCCTCCACCTTGAACCGGATCGCGAGGTCTCCCCAGAGCTTCGGCGCGTACGCGAGCGCGTGGTCGTGGCACGCCTGGAGATCAGGCGCGCTGCCCTCGATCACGAGCCTCGCCCGCGCGAGATCGAGCTGCCCCTCACCGCGCGTGAGCACGTCCTTCGGTGGCGAGACGGGCTCGTCACCCGGGGTCACACGGATGCGCACGCGGGCCGAGGCGGTCGACTTGGTCTTGGGCATCGCGATCCCGACGAGGGCCTTCTCGAGGCACGCGCCGAGAGAGGCGGGCGGGGCGGCGTCCGCAGAAGGGGCTCGTCCGGGGCCCTTCGCCTTCGGCTTCGTCGCCCCCTTGCCTCTCGCCTTCTTCCCGCTCCCGCTCCCGCCCGCGCGCTTGACGCTCTTCACTGCGCCCCCGCGCGCGGTCACGCTCATCGCGACGTCGAGCTCCAGCGTGGGCTCGGCCCAGGCCCGCGCCTTGTAGCAGGTGACCACCTTGCCCCACGCCCCCTTGCGCAGCGCGGCCTCCGCCGCGTCCCGCGCGACGCCCTTGGCCGACAGGACGTCGACGATCACGCGGGGCTCCGGGTGCGTTGGGTCGGGCGGTCGCTCCGACGTCAGCGGACCCAGCGACCCTCGCGCCGGCGGGGCGGGCTTGTCGCCGAACGCGAACGGATCGCCCACCGCGACCCGCGCCGCGGTCGGCTCCGCTCCGGCGTCGCTCGCCGTGAGCGAAACGGACCCCGCCGCGACCAGGAGCGCCGAGGCGCGCCACGTCGTGGCCCAGGAGGAACAGAGTCGAGCGGGCACGGCTCGGGAGAGTGTACTGTGCGTTCCCGCCATGCGCTCCCTGCCGCTGCCCTCGCTGCTCTCGCTGCTCCTCGCGTGCTCCCCGTCGTCCCAAACGGCGGAGGTGCCCTCGGCCGCCGCCACGCAATCCGCGTCCGCCGCGCCGCCGCCCCCCGCCTCCGCTACGGCGGCGCCGGCCGGGCTCGCCGAGGTCTCTCCGGAGATCCAGGCGGTGATCGCGTCGCCGGATCGCACGCCGGAGGACCGCGCGCTCGACGAGGGCAGGAGCCCCGGCGAGCTGCTCACCTTCTTCGGCGTGAAGAGCGGCATGGCCGTGGCCGAGATCGGCGCGGGCGGCGGCTACACGGCCGAGCTGCTCGCGCGCGCGGTGGGGCCGACGGGCAAGGTCTATGGCCAGAACCCCAAGTTCGTCCTGGAGAAGTTCGCGGAGAAGCCCTGGTCGGAGCGCCTGAAGAAGCCGGTGATGAAGAACGTCGTGCGCGTCGACCGCGAGTTCTCCGAGCCGCTTCCGCCCGACGCCAAGGACCTCGACGTCGTCTTCCTCGTGCTGTTCTACCACGACCTCTTCTGGATGAAGGCCGACCGGAAGAAGATGAACGAGACCATCTTCGCCGCCCTCAAGCCCGGCGGCGTCTACGCGATCGTCGACCACGCGGCCCGCGCGGGCGCGGGTGACGCCGACGTGCAGACGCTCCACCGGATCGAGGAGCGGACGGTGCGCGAGGAGGTGGAGCGCGCCGGCTTTCGCCTGGACAAGGAGGGCACCTTCCTGCGGAACCCGAAGGACACGAGGGACTGGAACGCCTCGCCCTCGAGCGCCGGCGAGAAGCGAGGCACGAGCGATCGCTTCGTGCTCCTCTTCCGAAAGCCCTGAGGCCTCTCGCGGCCGCCCACGTCCTCGCGGCCGCCCACGTCCTCGCGGCCGCCCACATCCTCGCGGCGGAGCCCTCGCGCGGGCCTTCGGTCAGGCGCGGAGGCGCGCGGCGGACCGATCCGAGAGGCCGGCGAGCTTGCGCAGCTCCTCCATCATGGCCTCGCGACGGATCTTGGTCGCGACCGCGGTCACGAGCTGGTTGGCGTACGCTGGGTCCCGGCGGCGCTTGGGGGGATCCACCCCCAGGGACTTCGCCAGTCGCTCCACGTTCTCGAGCCTCGCACGGCGCAAAAGCGAGAGGTCAATCAGCATCTAGGCGCAACCGTCTACACCGTTCGCTCCCGCCTGTCGAGATTTCTGCTAAGCGATCCTCACGCTCGCGCTCGATCGCCCTGATCTCACACGGCTTCGGGTCAGCGCGCGGACGCCCGATGCCTGCCGATCTGCCGCGCGCGCGGCCCTCCACGCCGTTCGAGGACCTCTTTCGGGGCTTCCCGGTGATCCTCGCGCCGATGGAGGACGTGTCGGACGCTGTGTTTCGTCGTCTCACACGTCGTCATGGGGCGAGCCTCTGCGTCACCGAGTTCGTGAACGCCGAAGGGCTGCTCCGTGGGTGCAGGACCGCGCAGCGCAAGATCCGCCTCGAGCCCGATGATCACCCGACCGCGATCCAGATCTACGGCGCCGATCCGGCCCGCCTCGCGGAGGCCGCGCGCGTGGCGGAGGCCGCCGCGCCGGCCTTCATCGACATCAACTGCGGCTGCTGGGTCCCGAAGATCGCCGGCCGCGGCGCCGGCGCGGGCTGGCTCCGTGAGCCCGCGGCGATGGTGGAGATGGCGCTCGCCAAGTCCCGGACTGGCGGCGTGCTCACGCGCCTCATCACGCGCACCGTGGCGCTCCCCGTCACCGTGAAGACGCGCATCGGGTACGGCCCCGAGAGCGCGATGCCGATCGTGGATCTCGCCCGCCGCCTCGAGGACGCCGGCGTCCGCGCCCTCACCATCCACTGCCGGACCGCGCAGATGGGACACTCGGGCGCCGCGGACTGGACGTGGGCGGCCAAGGCCAAGGGCGTCGTGTCCATCCCGGTCATCGTGAACGGCGACGTGAAGACCGCCGAGGACGCGGCGCGCGCCCGGGACGCGACCGGGTGTGACGGTGTCATGATCGGCCGCGCCGCGATCGATCACCCATGGGTGTTCGCCGAGGCGCGCGCGCTCCTCGACCGCGGGGTCACCCTTCCGCAGCCGACGGTCGCCGAACGGCTGGCGCTCTGCCGCGAGCACCTGCTCGCCAACGTGGGGGTGCGAGGTGAGCCGCACGGCGTCCGCGTGACGCGCCGCCACCTCACCGGCTACCTGCGGGGCTTGCCGGGCGCAGCCGCCATTCGGCGCCGTCTGCTCTTCTGCGACTCGCTCGCCGGGTGTCTCGAGATTCTGGACGAAGAGGGTCAGCGCCTGGCCGCTTGATCTCCGGAGCCCGCGGGCTCCGCTTACTTGCTCGGAACCAGCGCCCCGCCCTTCAGCTCGTACCTACGCTCCCATGGCACCGATGGCGGCGTGTCCTCCGGCACGCCCTCGTCGCGGCCGAGCATCTTCACGAGGACGCCGCCCTTGGGGTGGGGTGACAGGCGCTCCACGAGCACGTTCTTCCCGAGCCGCGCCACGGTGGCGCTGCCCGCGTGGGTGATCACCACCAGGTAGTGAACCTTCAGCGGTCCGTCGTCGCGCGTGACGACCACGCTGCAGTCGGTCGAGCCGTCCCCATCGAAGTCGGCGTCGCTCCTGGTCCCGGTGAGGTCCGTCGCGATGAGGTCGTCGGGCCCCGCGCCGGTCCTCGCCTCGTGCGCGCCGTCCTTCAGGGTGACCGAGGTGCCCTCCAGGTCGTAGGTGAAGTTCCGCGGATCACCTGGGAACGGGCCGCCCACGACGGGCGGCCCACCACCGCAGGAGGCGAGGACGAGGGGGAGCAGGAGCGTGGAGGGCCTCATGGGGGGCCCGAGCGTAACCGCGCTTCGTGCCGTGGGGTAGCGTGAGGTACGTTGGCCCGGTGGACCGGTTCATCTGCATTCACGGTCACTTCTACCAGCCGCCGCGAGAGAACGCGTGGCTGGAGCGGATCGAGCGGCAGGAGTCGGCCCACCCCTTCCAGAACTGGAACCAGCGCATCGACAGCGAGTGCTACCGGCCCAACGGCCGCGCGCGCATCCTCGACCAAGACGATCGCGTCGTCACCCTGAAGAACAACTACGCGCGGCTGAGCTTCAACTTCGGCCCGACGCTGCTCAGCTGGGCCGAGGTGCACGCGCCGCGCACGTACGAGGCGGTCCTGCAAGCGGACCGCGAGAGCGTCGCGCGGTTCGGGCGGGGCTCGGCGATGGCCCAAGCGTACGGCCACCTGATCATGCCGCTCGCGTCGGAGCGGGATCGACGGACCCAGGTCCTATGGGGCGTGCGCGACTTCGAGCGCCGCTTCGGGCGCGCCCCCGAGGGCATGTGGCTCCCCGAGACGGCCGTGTGCACCGGATCGCTCGTCGCGCTCGTGGAGGCGGGGATCACCTTCACCGTCCTATCGCCGCGCCAGGCCAAGGCGGTGAGGCGCGCCGGCGGCGCCGCGCTCGAGGACGTGACGGAGAGCACCCTGGACACCCGTCGGCCTTACTACGTGGACCTGGGCGGCGGGCGGCGGATCACCGTGTTCTTCTACGACGGGCGGACCTCCCAGGCGATCGCGTTCGAGCGGCTGCTCTCGAGCGGCGAGGGCTTCGCCGATCGGCTGCTTGCGGCGTTCGGCAAGGACGGCGAGGGGCTCGTCCACGTCGCGACCGACGGCGAGACGTACGGACACCACCACCGCTTCGGCGACATGGCGCTCGCGTACGCGCTCGATCGCATCGAGGCCTCCGGCCGGGCTCGGCTCACGAACTACGCGACCTACCTCGCGGCGCATCCGCCGCTGGACGAGGCCGTGATCGTGGAGCGAAGCTCGTGGAGCTGCTTCCACGGCGTCGGGCGCTGGAGCGCCGACTGCGGCTGCCGCATGCGAGCCGACTCCAACCAGGCCTGGCGGGGGCCGCTGCGCGTGGCGCTCGAGCGGCTCCGGGACCGGATCGACGATCTCTTCGTCCAGGCGTCCGTGGACGTCCTCGTGGAGCCGTGGGCGGCGCGCGACGCGTACATCGACGTCGTCCTCGACCGCTCCGAGGCCAGCGTGCGCGCGTTCGTCGAGCGCCACGTCAAGGGCGACGCGACCGAGACGCGCCAGCGCGCGCTGGAGCTCTGCGAGCTGCAGCGGCAGCGCATGCTCATGTTCACGAGCTGCGGCTGGTTCTTCGACGACGTCACCGGGCTCGAGACGGCGCAGATCCTCCAGTACGCGGCGCGGGCGGTCGAGCTTGCGGGGCTCGTCGGGCGCCGCAGCTTGGAGCCCTCCTTCGTGGTGGATCTCGAGCTCGCCCGCGCCTCCACGCCGGGCGCCGCCAGCGCCCGCGACCTCTACCAGGGCGGGATCAAGGCGGCGATGGTGGACAAGCCGCGGCTTGCGGCGGCGCTCGCGCTCACCACCCTCTTCGGGCAACGCATGCACCCGGCGCCCGCCTTCGAGGTGGACGAGCACGAGGTCCGCGTCGCCAAGAAGGGCGACCACCGCATCTCGGTCGGGCGCGTGACCGTCCGATCCAAGATCACCGGCCGCTCTCGCGCCTTCGCGTTCCTCGCGCTCCACCACGGCGGGTCCGCGGTCGAGGTGGGGCTCCGCGAGCTGCTGGAGGCGCGCGAGGCCGACGCGGAGCCGGAGGAGATCCTCGCTCTCTTCGAGGACGAGGGGTTGGGCGCGATGACGCCGCTCCGCGCCCGCTTCCCCATGCGGTTCGACAGCCTCCGTGTCCTCCCCATCGACGACCGGATCATGGTCGTGGAGCGGATCGTCGCCGAGGCCGTCCGCACCGCGGAGCTGGCGCTCCGGCAGGTGTTCACGAACAACGCGGCGCTCCTCACGGAGCTCGCGGCCACCGGCGTCCGGCCGCCGGCCGTCCTCACGGCCGCCACGCGGGTGGTGCTCGAGGCCGATCTCGCGCGGGCCGCGAGGCGCGATCCGCCCGACACGCGTGCGATGCGGAGCCTCGTCGCGGAGGCGCGCGCCGAGAACGTCCGGTTCGACGAGCCCTCCTTCGCGTTCCAGCTGAGGCGGGCCATCGCGCGCACCTGCGCCGTCCTCGAGGACGACCCGGCCGACGACGGCGCCCTCGGGCGCCTCGGCGACATGATCGAGGTGGCGGCCAAGCTCTCGTCGAACTTCGACCTCGCCGTCCCGCAGGATCTCGCCTGGACCGTCGTGCGGGACGAGGCCTCCGCGATGGGCCGGCTCGTTCGGGAGAAGGGGCGCCTCGGCGCCTGGCGGGAGCTCGCGAGGGCCCTGCGCATCCACGTCGGGTGATCCAGGCAGGCCTTGCCCCTTGATCGCTGGCCCGAGCCGCGAAAGGCTGGCCCGTGATCTTCCGTCAGCTCTACGACGCCCAGTCGTCGACCTACACGTACCTGCTCGCGGACGAGGAGACGAAGGCGGCGGTCCTGATCGACCCCGTGTTCGAGAAGCACCAGCGCGACGCCGCCCTCGTGCGCGAGCTGGGCGTTCGTCTCGAGCACACGCTGGAGACCCACGTCCACGCCGACCACGTCACCGGCGCCTGGCTCCTCCGGGAGAGGCTCGGGTCGAGGATCGGCCTCTCCGCCGCCGCAGGCGCGGAGGGCGCCGATCTCGGCCTGAAGGAGGGGGACGTCGTGAGGGTGGGGCGCATCGCGCTGCGCGTCCTCGCCACGCCGGGCCACACCGACGGCTGCCTCACCTACGTGGTGGATGACGCGAAGATGGCGTTCACGGGCGACGCGCTCCTCATCCGCGGGGCGGGGCGCACCGACTTCCAGCGAGGCGACGCAGGTCTGCTCTTCCGATCCATCACGGAGAAGATCCTGGCGCTCCCGGACGAGACGCTGCTCTACCCCGCCCACGACTACGAGGGCCGCACCGTCACCAGCGTCGCGGAGGAGAGAGCACACAACCCGCGCTGCGGTGGCGACGCGAACCAGGGGGACTTCGTCGGATACATGACCAACCTGGGGCTGCCGCATCCGAAGCAGTTCGACGTGGCCGTCCCCGCCAACCTCCGCTGCGGTCGGCCGTCGGAGCCCGCTGGACCCTTCGAGCCGGCCTGGGGGCCGGCGTCGCGCACCTACGCAGGCATCCTGGAGATCGATCCCACCTGGGTGGCCGAGCACCGCGCCGACCTGACCATCGTCGACGTGCGTGAGCGCGTCGAGTTCGAGGGCGAGCTCGGCCACGCGGAGGGTGCGCTCCTCGTCCCTCTGGGCGAGCTCCGCGCGAAGCTCGACACGATCCCGCGCGAGCGACCGGTGGTCCTGCTCTGCCGCTCCGGTCGCCGCTCTGCGCAGGCGTCCACCATCCTCGAGAAGGCGGGCTTCCCCCGCGTCGCGAACGTCGCCGGCGGCCTCATCCGTTGGAAGGCGCTCGGCCTCGCGGTCGTGGGTGGATCCCCCGACTGATAGCTGGATCCGAGGGGATCCAGCGCACGCCGATCCAATGTAGGACAATGTGGCGTCGGGGCGGGGATCGGCTCACGTTGGAGCCTTGGCCGCCCGTTTGCAACGGGGGCCGCCATGCGCTGGAATCCGCTTGCCCGTTCGGGACTTGCCGGCCTCGTGGTGGCGGCGTCGCTGGGTGCGTGTGAAGGCTCCGACTCCCTCGAGCAGGATCTCAAGGGGGCACAGATCCTCGAGATCCACGCGCTCGACATCTGGGCGCAGCCGCTGCCTGAGGGAGGCTTCGAGATCTCGCTGTCCAAGGACGGGGCCGAGATCGCGCTCGCCGGCGACGACCACGTGTTCAAGGTCCCGCTCGGAAAGAAGAAGGCGCGCTACGAGCTGCGCCTCTCGGCTCCCGATCACCACGACGTGGTGGTGCCGCTCTCCTTCGACGGGACGACGGGCCTCTCCTCCGTCGAGGCCGAGCACGGGGACGCGACTGCGCTGCACGGCGTGACCTTGAGCCACGAGAAGGGGCGCGGCCAGGTGACGCACCGCTTGTTCGTGGGGCTTCGCCACAAGTGGTTCAGCGCCGAGGGCCGCCCGGCTCGCCGCGACAACTTCATCGACTTCCTCATGGACGGCGAGAGCGCATGGAGCGCCGTGCACCAGGATCTCCAGGCTGCCGACGACCAGGTCCTCGTGTCCACCTGGTGGTGGGAGTCCGCGTTCGAGCTCGTGCGCCCCGCGGCGACCCACAAGTTCCTGGATCCCGCAGAGCGGAAGAAGAACACGATCATGGGCCTCCTCGAGGCGAGCCCCGCGGACAAGCGTGTCCTCGTGGGTCAGCTCTGGGGTCAGGACGGCGTCCTCTCCGGCTTCACCGTCGACGAAGAGCTCGAGGCGCACGGCGCGGCGGCGGGCGACGGGTTCGAGTTCATGGGGCAGGCCAACACGACGAGCGGGAAGTTTCGGTTCTCGATCCCCGAGTTCGTGTTCGCCGACCGGGTGCGCGCGCTGGGCCCCGAGCTCGACCGTGGGTCGTTCGACCCGGCGCCCGGCATCCTCTCCACGGTGCCGGAGAAGGACGTGGATCTGACCGCGTGGCCGATCTCCGTCGACGTCGAGCACGCGTCGATGCACCAGAAGTTCATCGTGATCGACGCAGACGTCGCCTACGTCGGCGGCATGAACCTGCGCAAGGTCGACTGGGACACGAGCGCCCACGCCGTCTTCGACGCTCGACGCATGAACTTCGACGCGACCACGGCGGAGCGCGAGAGCGTCGCCGCGAAGGAGACCCTGCCCGACAACGGCCCCCGCAAGGACTACATGGTCCGGATCGAGGGCCCTGCCGCTCCCGACGTCGCCGACGTCTTCCAGAAGCGTTGGGCGCAGGCGATGAGCGACGGGGTCGAGCACTCGGATCGGGCGACCGGGTTCGAGGTCGATCGCGACGTAGCGCCGCGCGCCGGCGGCTCGCAGGTCCAGGTGACCGCGACGCTGCCTCAGCCGTACTGGGAGCACGCCATCGCGGAGACCTGGCTCAACGCGATCGCGCAAGCGGAGCAGTACGTCTTCATCGAGGACCAGTACTTCCGAGCCCCGATGCTGAACGACGCCCTGTTCGCCCGGATGACCGAGGTGCCGGACCTCAAGCTCGTCGTCATCACGAAGCCCGTGAGCGAGTGGACCGACCCGGGCTGCAGGTGGACCTACGAGAGCGCGGCGCTGTTCGCGGACGCGTTCCCACAGCGCTTCCTGTTCCTCCAGCTCCGGAGCTTCGACACCCAAGTGACCTGGGGCATCGACGAGACAGTGGGGCACTTCGTCGACATCGACGTGCACTCCAAGCTGTTCATCGTCGACGACGCCTTCATGAGCGTGGGCTCCTGCAACAAGAACAACCGGGGCATGATCTACGAGGCCGAGCTCAACGTCGCCGTGCTCGACCGCGCGTGGGTGGGCACCGCTCGCCGGCAGGTCCTCGCGAACGTCTTGCCGTCGGGGACGCCGGCGACCGACGACGCCGCGCGCTGGTTCACCGACCTCTCCGCGGCGGCCCAGGCCAACGACGCCGTCTACGCGCGCTGGGACGACGAGGGCTTCGACCTCGATCTGAACGGGGCCGCTCCACCCGCGACCTACCGCCCCGCGGGTCTGGTCTACACCCTGCCTCACCGCGACGTGTCCGACTGCCTCCTCGAGTCCGTCGGCCCCGACATGACGGGCGAGGGCCCGCCTGGCGGCCCACCCGAAGAGGAAGACCCCGAGGGCGCGCCGGTCGAGTGAGGGCGCGCCGCCGCTGCGCCTAGCTAGCTAGGTGTTCGCGAGGCGCTTTGCTACCCTCGCCCGGGCATGGAGTTCCTTCGAGGCGACGTCGTCCGCTACGCGCTCGCCGCGCTCTTCGTGGTGGTCGTCATCACCGCGCTGCGCCGAGCGTACGCCTGGTACGCGGGCCGAGAGGAGCGCGAGATCGCCGAGCAGGTGCGCGCGGCGATCGACGCCGGGGACCTGCGCAAGGCCGGGGATCTCCAGGTCCGCCGCGGCCTCCTCGTGGAGGCGTCTCGGATCTTCCAGCGCGCTGGAGAGCACGCCCGAGCCGCCACGGTGTTCGCGAAGCTGGGTGAGGACAAGAAGGCGGCGGAGGAGTACGAGCTGGCGGAGGAGTGGGCGCGCGCGGCGCCCCTCTACCGCAAGACCGGCGAGCTCCTGAAGGCGGCCGAGTGCTACGAGCGGTCGGACGCCAGGGCCGATCACATCGCCGCCGGGGAGTGCTTCAGCGCCGTGAAGGAGCACCTGCGCGCTGGGCGCCACTTCCAGGTGGCGGAGGAGTACGAGCTGGCGGCGGAGTGCTTCGCGAAGGTGGAGGACCTCGACTCGCTCGACGTCGCGCTCACCATGCTCGAGAACGCGGCGCTCGCGAAGGCGACGGACCCCGATCGCAAGAAGGAGCTCTGGAAGCGCGCGGCCGAGCTCGCGATGAAGCTCGGAGAGCACGAGCGGGCGGCGCGGGCGTACGACGAGTCCGGGGAGCACCGGAAGGCCGCGCGCATCTACGAAGAGCCCCTGAAGAAGTACGATCTCGCCGCGGCGCTGTACGCCGAGGCAGGTGACGAGAAGGCCGCGGCGCGCATGGCGGCCGCCGCGGGCGGGGAGGCCACGGTCCTCGAGACGCGCCTCGCGCGAGCGCGAGCGCGAGGTGATCGCGACCTGGTCGAGGAGCTCGCGGACAAAGTCGAAGTCGCGGTCGCCCCCACCGTCGCGAGCCGAAAGGGCAGCGGGAGCGACAAGGCGACGAACGCCACCGTCAGGGTGTCCTCCGACGCGCCGTCGAGCGGGAGCCGCGCGCCGAGCGCCAACCGCCTCGACGATCGCTTCGAGCTGCTCGGCGAGCTCGGGCGCGGGGGCATGGGCATCGTCCACCGCGCGAAGGACCAGCGCCTGGGTCGCTTCGTCGCGCTGAAGTTCCTCCCTCCGGACGTGGAGCCCGGGTCCACGCTGCACCGCCTCTTCCACCGAGAGGCCCGCGCCGCCGCGGCGCTCACGCACGCGGGCATCGTCACGGTCTACGACGTGGGGACCCTCGGGGACCGCGAGTTCATCGCGATGGAGCTCGTCGAAGGCACCACGCTCGACCGCGTCCTCGAGGACGAGGGTCCCCTCGGCGTGACCGATGCGCTCGACATCATGGAGAAGGTCCTCGTGGCCGTGGAGTACGCCCACCAGAAGAGCGTGATCCACCGCGACCTGAAGCCCGCGAACGTGATGCGCACGAAGAGCGGGATCAAGGTCATGGACTTCGGGCTCGCCAAGGTCGTGAACTCCAAGAGCTCGGGCGGCGGTACCGTGGTCGGCGGGACGCCGAACTACATGCCGCCCGAGCAGCGCACCGGGAACTCGGACCACCGCGCCGACGTGTTCGCCCTCGGCGCAACGTTCTACGAGCTCCTCACGGGCGTCCTGCCGGGGAACCCCGGAGAGCCCGCGAGCGTCTCGGCGAGCTACCCGACCCCTCGCGCCCGCGTGCCGGCCGTACCCGCCCGCCTGTCGGATCTCATCATGCGCTGCCTCGAGCACGACCGAGCGGCGCGGCCGCAGGACGTCGTCAGCGTGCTGCAAGAGGTTCGCGAGATCCGAAGCGAGCTCGCCGCCCGCGCAGACGACAGCGCGCGCCGCCGCCAAGCGGAGCCCGCGCCCGCGCCGCAGCGCAGCGGCGGCTCCGACGCGCCGCGAAAGAAGTTGCCCGAGAGGATCGCGCGCGAGGACGACGCCCCGCCCGCGAAGCGCGAGCGCTCCGAGCGACCGGCGGCGCAGCGCATCGCGCGCGAAGAGTCGGACCGGCCCCCGGCGATCGAGCGAGTCGAGCGAGTCGAGCGGATCGGCCCGGCGCCGAAGCCCGGGGAGCGGCGCCCGAACCGGCCGGCCGAGATCGTCGAGGTCGTCGAGACCGGCCCGCGACGGGGCAAGCCTCGCTAGTCGCCGTCCCGGCGCGACGGCGGGAGGCCGAGGGGGTGTCGCCTGCTAGACTCCACGCCCCATGGTCGCGGATCTGATCGTCGCCGCCGCGCTGTCCTTCGCCCCGGGCGTGGCGCTCGACGTGCCGGCGCAGACCCAGGGCTCTCTCTCCGCGCAGGCTGCCTCCAGCGGGAGGCCGCGGGAGTGCCGCCCCTCGGCTCGATCGAAGAGAGTGACGGTGTGGCAGCGCGTCAGGTTCCCGGCCTTGCCGGCGTTCTGCGCTGCGCTCGCTCGCGCCCACGCCCTGCTCGAGTCCGATCCGAAGGGAGCGCTCGCTGCCGTGGACGTCGCGGAGGAGGCGTGGCCAGGCCGCGCCTCGGCTGGCGCGGCGCGGGGCCGCGCCCTCCTCGCGCTTGGCAAGCCGACCGAGGCGCTCCGCTCCTTCGAAGCCGCCCGGGAGCTCGACGCGGCGGCGGTCGGTGATCCGAAGACGATGAGCGACCACGCGCGAGCTCTCGTGGCCGAAGGGAAGGCCGCGGAGGCCGCCGCCATCTACCGGGTCCTCGTGCCGAGGGTTCAGCTGCTGCCGAGCCGCCTCCGCGTCCCGACGCTCCTCGAGGCCGCGTTCGCCTCGATGGCGGCCGAGCGGGTGGCGCCGGAGGGGGTCGCCGCGGAGCTACGGCTCGCCGAGGCGGTCGCCTTCTTGGCCGAGGCGCGGCGGGAGACCGACTCCCCGCTGGCGCCGGACGTCCTGCTCGCGACGGCGCTCGCGCATGACCGCCGCGGAGACTCCGCCAAGGCCGACTCGCTCGTTCGCGAAGCGGCGAGCGCACACGCGCCCTCCACCAGCCCAGCGTGGGTCGCGGACCGCGCCGACGCGCACGCGCTGCGGGCGCTCGCGCACGAGGCGACGGACCCGTCGACGGCCTTGGACGCATGGGGTGAGTACCTCGGCGTGGTGTCCTCGGGGGCGTTCGCCGACGCCGCCAGGGTCCGCGTCACCGCGCTGAAGAAGCGGGTCGGAGCGGGCCACAAACAGCCGAAGAAGAAGGCGCCGCAGTGAGGCGCACCATCGGGGCAGCGGGGCTCGTGCTCGTGCTCGCGGGCGCCGCGCCTGCATCGGCCACGCCGTCGCGGTGGGCGCAGGTTCGCGACCCCGAGCTCTTTCACGCCGAGCAGGTGGGGGCCGAGGTGGAGCGCGACATCCACAGGACCACGCTGCCCCAGTCGGCGGTGGAGGACGCCCTCACGCCGCGGACCGCGTACGCGACCCGCGCGCGGATGAGGCTGCTCGAGGCGGGGGCGCAGCGCTCGCGCCATCCGCGGCTGCGCCTGCTGCTCGCGCGCGTCGAGCAGCTCGGTCACCGCTTCACCGAGGCGGCGCTGATGTTCGAGAGCGTCCTGCGCGAGCCCGACCTCCCTGCCGCGACGCGCGCGGACATCGCGGCGGACGTCGCGATCGTATACGCGAGGCTGAAGCGCATCCCCGAAGAGATCGAGGCCGAGGAGCTGGCGATCGGGCTCGACCCGCTCGTCCCGAACCGCGCGCTGACGCTGGCGAACCAGGCGGAGGCGTTCATGGGGCGCGGCGACGTGACGCGCGCGATCGCGGGGTACCGCGCGGCGCTCGACGGTCTCGGCACCTATGAGATGGCGCAGGTGGGTCCTACGACCCTCTTCAGCCTCGGCGTCGCGCTCGACCGGTCTGGCGACCTGGAGGGCGGCATGGACGCGGTGGCGCGCGCGCGGAGCTACGATCCGCGCGACCAGTTCCTGCAGAAAGACAGCTGGTTCTTCTCGACCGCGCACGACGAGGCCTGGTACGAGGCCCTCGGTCACTGGCTCGTCGCCCGGCGCGGCGACGGTGACGAGGTGAGGCTCGGCGCCTACGAGTCCTCCGTCGTCGCGTGGAGGAGCTATCTGGCGCGGGCTCCGGCGTCCGATCCCTACGTCGCGGTCGCGCGCGCCCGGCTGAAGCTCTGCGAGCGCGAGTTCGCGGCGCTCAGCAAGAAGCTGCAGACCCCGACGCCGCTCTCGGGTCCTGCGGCGCCGCGGACCGGCGCTCGGGACTAGCCCCGTGGAACGCTCAGTCCTCGAAGAGCTCGGCGGCCCTTGACGGGCGAACGCGGCCCAGCTCCCCGGGCGGCGTAGCGATCCGCTCCGACGAGGAGCCTCGCCGTCCGGTGGAGTCGAAGGTCCCGCTCGTGCTCCATGAAGTCCGCGCCGCCGAACGCCAGCACCCCGCTCGCCCAACGGCGCAGCGCCGCCGTTCTCAGATCTTCGTCGGGCTGAAGCGCGGGCGCTTCTTCTGTTTCGGCGTCGCCGGTCGGGGAGGCGCGCTCCGCTTGGACGAGGGCGAGGTCCCCTTCGGCTCCTCCTTCGCAGAGGGCTCGGCCGCCTCGGGCTCCGTCGTCTGCGGGGGCGCGACCTCCGGTGCGGGCCGAGGCCTCTGCTCGAGCGGGGGAGCGGCGCTCGCCGCCGAAGCGACGACGACGGCGGTGGCGGGCGCCTCGTGGCGGCGCGCGAGCGTCCAGCCCCCGACGACCACGCAGGCCGCGACGAGCGGCGCCGCCACGTATGCCGAGCGGCTCCGGCGCCGCACGACGCTGGGACGTGGCGGGACCGACTCTCGGGCGAGGCCGAACCCGTGGCTCGTCTCCACGAGCGCCGGATCGCTGGAAGCGCGCTCCGTCTCGGCCGCGACCCCGCCGTCGGACGAGGCGGGCGGTCGCGCGGTGACGCGGTCATGCGCCCCCGGATCAGGCGGATACGAGCGGGTCGGGACGCCCTCGGGATCCGCGTCGGGAGCGCCCCCGAGATCGTGCCGACTCGCGCGCGAGATCTCCAGGTCGGTGCAGAGGAACAGCTCGATCGCCGCGAGCAACTCTCGCGCGCTCTGGTACCGAGCGGGCGGCTCCTTGCGCAGCGCCCGCGCGATCACGGCGTCGACCGAGCGCGGCAGCCCGGCCCGGCGTTGGGAAGGCGGAACGTGCGCCGACCGTGTCACGGAGCTTCCGACCTCCATCGCCGTGGCCCCCTCGAACGGGGCCGCCCCGGTGAGCATCTCGTAGAAGATGACCCCCAGCGACCAGACGTCGCTGCGAGCGTCGGCGGACTTCGCCCCGCGGAACATCTCGGGGGACATGTAGAGCGGAGACCCGAAGAGGGCGCGCGCGTCCGTGACGTGAGCGTCGCAGCCGCCGCGCTGCAGCTTCGCGATACCGAAGTCGAGCACCTTGACGATCGTCCGGCCGCGCTCCTCGGCGAGGTACAGGTTCGTGGGCTTCAGATCCCGGTGCACGATGCCAGCGTCGTGCGCCTCGATGATCCCTCGACAAGCCTGGGCGAGGTAGCCCGCCGCCTCCTGGAGCGGCAGCGCGCCGCGCACCGAGATCTCGGTCGCGAGGTCGCGCCCCGCGAGGTATTCCATCACGAGGAACGGTCGGTTCGTCTCCGTGGTGCCGACCTCGAGCACGCGCACGACGTGCGGGCTCGTGAGGCTGGCCGCGGCGCGGGCCTCTCGCTGAAACCGAGACACGAGCTCCGCGTTCGTCGCGAGCGCGCCGCGGAGCAGCTTGACCGCGACGCGCTGGCGTCCTCGATCACGCGCCTCGAAGACCTCCGACGTGCCACTGCGGGCGAGCGTGCGCACGATCTCGAATCGGTCGCCGAACAGCGAAGAGCCCACAACTGTAATTCTACAGGCAAGCCGCTGCGATGCACACCGCCCGTGACGTGAAACGAGGCGCCAGTCGCGGCGACGAGCGTCCCACACCGTGGTCGCCCGGTGCCGGCATCCTACCCGCGGCGGCGTTGCTCGGAGGTGCCGCTTGGGCGACGGTTCTCGAATGCGACCCTTCGAGCAGCTGCGCTTCGCGGACGTCCCGGACCTGCCCCGGGTCAGGCACGGGTACGCGAACGTGCCTGGCCGAGAGGTGGTCGTCGACAGCCCCGAGCTCGGCGCCGTCTCCGTCCACGTTCGCGAGCACGGCGCGGGTCCGCCGCTCCTGCTCGTGCATGGCCTGATGACGAGCAGCTACTCGTTCCGCTACGTGCTCGAGCCGCTGGGACGTCACTACCGCTGCATCGCGCTGGACCTCCCTGGCGCTGGGCGGAGCGACAAGCCGGACCGTCCCTACCGCGCCGAGGTGCTGGCGCGGTTCCTCGGGCGGGCGATGGAGACCCTCGACATCGCTGGGGCGCGGGTGATTGGGAACTCGCTCGGTGGGTACCTCTGCATGTGGCTCGCGCTCCTCCGACCCGACCTGGTCGGTAGGCTGGTCAACATCCACTCGCCCGGCGTGCCCCTCGCGCGGCTCCATCTGCTCAAGCAAGTCCTCCGCGTCCCTGGCGCCGAGAAGCTCCTCTACCACCTGATCCAGCGCGACCCCGAGCGGTGGGCCCACCGGAACGTCCACTACTTCGACGAGACGCTCAAGTCGCGCGAGGAGGCGCGCGAGTACGCGGCCCCACTTTCGAGCGCCGAGGGCCGCCGCAGCCTCTACAGGTACCTGGCCGAGTGTGTGGACCCCGGCGACATGGGGCGGTTCGTGGATGCCTTGCGGTCGGGCCCGTTTCCGGTCCCGCTCTTGCTCTTGTACGCCCGGCGCGACCCCATGGTCCCGCCCGTCGTGGGGCGGCGTCTCCACGAGCTCGTGCCGTCGGCGCAGATGGTCTGGATGGAGGATGCCTCCCATTTCGCCCACGTCGACGCGCCCGCTCGGCTGGTGGAGCACGTCTTGCCGTTCCTGGAGGGCCGCTGAACGTGTGGGCAATCGACCCAAGCCGGACGTCCCGCAGGTTTCTTCGTCTGGCGGGTTGCGATCTCCGGAAGAGTCGGCACCCTATGGTCGTGGATGAACGTGGGCGGGCCGAGGTCCGGCGCCGCCCGTGACGCAAGGACGCGAGGAGAGGTCGGGCGTACCCGCGATGGGACGTGATTCGTTTTTCGGTGACACCGTCGTCTGGATCGGCAAGCCGAAGCAGGTGCGCCTGCCGCCGCTCTACCGCTGGGGCGCCATCACGTGCGCCGTCGTGGCCGCCACCACCACCCTCAGCGCTTTCGTCGTCTCGACGGCCCTCGGCTTCCCCGTGGGCGGCATGCTCCTGCTGGCCGCCTGGATGGCCTTCTTGGGGGTCGCCTTCTGGCGGTTGCCGATCTGGTGGCGCTCGGAGCTGGAGTTCGTGATCACCGACCGGAACGTGATCATGCGGCGCGGGCGCTACCGCCGCTTCATGGAGCGGCACGAGATAAGCTTCGCTCGCATCCACTGGCACGGTGGCCACGGCAACGTCGGGGATCTCGAGCTCGTGCGGGCGGTCCCCACCGGGGCGCTCCGCAGGCGGTTGACGTTGACGCTCTCGGGCATCGCGGCGCCCGATCGCGTCTGGGCGTTCGTCCGAGGGGTGACGCCGGCGGCGCCGGCGGGGGATGGTCATCGCCTCCTCGCGCAGCGCCTGGACGAGGGGGAGCGAGTGCTCTGGTCCGCACACCCGGCGTCCCACTGGACCCGCTGGGTCCCCCAGAGCGTCCGCGGGATCCTCTCCCTCCTGCTCGGTCTGTTCCTGGTCCTGATGGCGCTGCGGACCGGCATCGCTGGGATCCATGGAGTTCGCACCGTCCTCGCGGCCGGCCTCGAGCCCGGCTCGGCGTCGTTCATCGCGCTCGTCTCCTCGCTGACGCTCTCTCTCTCCCTGCTCGGCGCCACGGCGGTCGGAGTGATGTACGTCAGCGTCGTGAAGCCGGTCCGTCTGGATCGGCTCACGCGGTACCTCATCACCAACCGCCGGGTCCTCATCCAGCGAGGTCCCGAGGAGCTGCACCTGGACCGAGAGCGCATCGTGGACGTGATCGACGCTCCGGCCAACGGCGGGCACCGTCACCTGTTCTTGGTGCTCGACGGCAGGCGCGCGCGCGCCTTCGCGGCCAGCGGCGCGTTCGGGGAGGAGTCCGGCGGCGGGCTCCAGCCGGTGCTCAAGCTCGTGGAGGATCCGGAGGCGGCGCAGCGCATCCTGAAGTCGGGCCCCGAGGCGATGGCCGCCTGATAGCCTCGCGGGGCCCGTGGATCCCATCGTCGACCTGGCCCCTGGGGCGGACTCCTCCCCGCTCGCGCAGCAGTTCGCGTCCCGGATCAAGCGGAACGTCGAGGATCCGCGCCTGCGACGCGCGTTCTTCGCGCTGAAGGCCACCATCTTCCTCGTGGACTTCGACGCGGGAGAGACCATCTCGCTGCGCTTCGATCACGGCCGCCTCACGGCGCACGAGGGGCCCATCGGCGTCCCGTCGGTCACGTTCGGAGGTCCACGGGTCGCGCTCGACAGCCTCGAGCGAGCCCGCCTCCGAGACCTGCCCGCTGCGCTCCTGGGCATGCGACGGGCGCCGGTATCCTTGGTGGAGACACGAGACGGGCGGCCGTCGTCCCCGCCGCCGGGCCAGCCGGAGGTCCGCCTCGACGTCGCCGGCCTGGGCCGCTTGCTCCTGAACAAGGAGCTGCGTGTGTACGGCATCGTGAGCCATCCGCGGACCGTGTACCGGTTCCTTCAGCTCGTCGCGGCGCCCGACTGATCTTCGCGCCGCAAGCGAGCGAGTTCCTTGGTATCTTGGAGCAATGGCGGTTCGCCTGAGATACCTGGGGCACAACCTCGTGGTACCGGAAGGCGAGTTCGTCATCGGGCGGAGCTCGAAGTGTCAGCTCTCGATCGACGATCCGCTGATCTCTCGGCGGCACGCCGTGCTCGTCGTCCGCGGAGACTCCGCCGTCATGCAGGATCTCGGGAGCCGCAACGGCGTCACCGTCAACGGAGAGCGCGTCGAAGGGACGCGGCGCCTCCAGGACGGAGACACGATCATGGTCGGCGGCCAGTCGATGATCATCTCCGGCCTCGTCGCGGGCATGCCTTCGCCCGTGCCGCGGGTCACGAGGCGCGATCTCGAGACGCAGACCATCTCCGGGTTCGAGGTCGCCGAGGACACGTTCGCCGAGTCGACGCTGCTCCACGGCACGCCCATCATCGCGACGTCCCCCGACAAGCGCGTCCACGAGCTGAGCCTCGTCGGCGCAGTGGCGGAGAAGGCGCTCGCGATGGGGCGGCCGGAGGACGCCCAGCGCCTCCTCGAGCGGCCGCTGAGGGATCTCCTCGCCCGGGCGCGCGGCGCGACCGAGACGTCCGTTCGGTTCGATCCCGCCGCCGAGGAGGCGGCGGCGCAGCGGGCGGCCAGCCTCGCGCTGCGCCTCGCGTCGAGCCAGGGCAAAGGGGAGTGGGTCGAGTACGTCTTCGACCTCTTCATCGCGCGCCGGGAGCTCTTGCCGCAGCCGATCGTCGACGAGCTCTACACCGTGCTGCGCAAGGTCCGGATGGATGCGTCGCGCCTCCGCGAGTACCTGCGTCTGCTCCGCGCCGACGCGCCCGCCCAGGGGCCCAACGAGCGGTTTCTCTTCTCCCGCATCGAAGGTTTGGAACCTCTGGTGGGCCTGAAGTAGGCTGAACGCAGCTTCATGCAGTTCCGTTTGCGCTACGGGGCGCACGATCTCGAGCTGCTGCCGGGCGAGTTCGTCATCGGGCGGAGCGACGAGTGCCAGCTGTCCTTGGACGACGCCATGGTGTCGCGACGGCACGCGACGCTGCGGGTCTCGAGCACCGGGGTCATCGCGGTGGATCTCGGGAGCAGGAACGGCGTCACCGTCAACGGGGTCGCCCTCCGCCGCGAACGCCTGCTGCGCGACGGCGATCGCATCAAGATCGGGCAGGCCGAGCTGGTGTTCCACGCGCAGCACACCGCCAGGCAGGAGCGAAGGCTCTCTACGCGGACCCTCCAGGCGGTGGACGTCCGCGACATCCAAACCACGTCGCTGCGGAACGAGCCTGGGACCCGGGAGGACGTCGCTCGGGGATCCACCAACTTCCTCACGCTCGCGCTGCTCGCGAACAAGGCGTTCGCCATGGGGCGCTCGGACGAGGCCGAGCGGATCCTCGCGCGTCCCCTCGCAGACATCGCGCGCGACGTGGGCCCAGGGCACGAGCCGCCGCACCTCGAGAAGGCGGCGGCGTACGCGCTCCGCCTGGCCGAGACGACCGGCAAGGCCAGCTGGATCGACTGGGTCATCGACGCCTACGATCGCGCCGAGGCGCTCATGCCGGCGCAGCTGGTGGAGGACATCCACGGGGCGGTGCGCAAGGTGCCGGGGAGCCGGCCGGAGCTGCTCGAGCGCTACCTCACCGCGATGGGCAAGCGCCCCCTCAAGCCCAACGAGCGGTTCCTGCTCAGCCGCATCGAGGGGCTCCGGCCGCTCTTCAAGTGACCTTGCGCGGCCG
>CAZBJI010000068.1:0-38020 GCA_964492175.1 uncultured Polyangiaceae bacterium
CCTCCACATCGAGGCGGAGACAGGCGCCTCGCCGCGATACGTGATGCCCGACGCGGTGCGAGAGCTCGCGCTCGAGGAGCTGGCCGCGGGGCCCGATGCGCCCGCGCGCTACGCCCGGCACGACGCCTACTTCCTCTCGCGCGGGGCCGAGCTGGCGCGGCGCGTCGACGCCGCCGGCGACGTCCACGCGCGTGAGACCCTCGCGCGAGAGCTCCCGAGCGTCCTCGACGTGCTCGCCCGCGCGCTCGAGCGGGCCAGCGCCGAGCCTGCCGCGCTCACGGGCGCGCTCGAGATGTCGCTCGCCGCCGACGCCGTCCACGTCACGCGGGCGACGGCGCAAGAGCGCCTCGCCCTCTGGGACTCGATGTGCGACGCGATCCGCGCGGCTTGCGCGGGCGGCGCCCTCGAGGCCCGGGCCCGCGCACGGCGAGGCAGCGCCCTCGCGGCGGTCGGCGAGGTCGAGGGCGCCATCGCGGAGCTCGACGCCGCCCTCGCGCTCGCCCTCGCGTCGGATCGGCCGGATCTCGCGTGCGAGATCGAGCTCGATCTCGGGATCGTGCTCCACGCGCGCCGCGACTACGCGCGAGCGCACGCCGTCTACACGAGCGCGCTCGGCCGGGCGTCTGCCCAGCGCGCCCCCCGCGTGCTCGCCCGGATCACCGGCAACCTCGGCGCGGTCCACCACGATCTCGGCCGAACCGAGCCCGCCCGTCGGTGCTACGCGAAGGCCGTCGAGCTCGCCGCGGCGATCGGGGACGCGCGCGTGGAGGGGATCATGCACGTCAACCTCGCGGTGCTCGAGCAGGAGGGGGGGAACGAGGCGGCGTGCCTCGAGGCGTACGCCCGCGGCATGACGCTCCTCGAGCAGGCGGCCGACGCGCGCCTGCTGGCGATCGCGCGCGCGAACCGCGCCATGCTCTCCGCGGAGCGAGGCTCCCTGGAGGAGGCCCTCCATGATCTCGAGGTCTCGGTGCGCGCGCTGCGCGCCATCGGCGAGGTCAGGAGCGAGGCGCTCGCGGTCGTCCGGCTGGGCGCCGTGCTGGCGCTCGTGGGGCGCGTGGAGGAGGCGCGGGCCCACGTGGCGGAGGCGGACGCTGCGTTCGCGCGGCTCGAGGACGACGCGGGCCACGAGGCGGCCCGCCTCGGTCGCGCCTTCGTCGCGCTGGCGCGAGGCGAGATCGAGGCCGCGCGCGCCGTCCTCTCGAGCCCGCCCTCGCCAGAGGATCGGCCGGCCGTGGCCGCGTCCGACGACGTGCGCGCCCTCTCGCGCGTCCTCGCCTCGGCGATCGCGCGGCTGGATGAGAGCGCCCGGCCGCCGCCGCCTCCCGGCCCGGAGGTGCTCGTCGTCAGCCCCGACGGCGCGAGGGTGCGGCCGCCGAAGCGGGCGTGGCGCAGCCTCTCCGACCAGCCGGCCGCCGCCCGCGTCCTCGCGGCGCTCGCGGACCGGCGGGAGGCCTCCCCGGGCGACGGCGTCGAGGCCGCGCGGCTCATCGAGATCGGCTGGCCGGGCGAGGCGCTCAGCCGCGACGTCGGCCGCGGCCGGCTCTACGCCGCCATCGCGCGGATCCGGGCCCAGGGGCTCGATCGCGTCCTCGTCCGGCAGCCCGACGGCTACCTGCTCGATCCCGCGATCCCCTTCGCGCGGTGGAGCGAGCGGTGACGCTGGTCAGGCCGAGTCGCGGCGCCCGTCTCTCGGCTGCATCATGCGACCCTTCACCGCCAACCTGCTCGCCGAGCTCATCGGCCAGCCTCGTGAGCTCATCGCTTACGAGACCGGTCGGCGGCTCTCCGTCCTGCGCCCGGGAAAGCACGTCCTCGAGACCGACTCGTGCGCGTTCGACGTCCACGGCGCGATCCGCGACGGCGCGATCCTCGGCGAGCTCGTCACCACCGTGCACGCGCAGATCGCTCGCCGCTACCTCGAGGAGGAGGATCGGATCCAGTCCCTCCCCGAGGTCGCCCTCTGGGAGGTCGTCCACGACGGCCACGCGAGCGAGGTCGTGCTCGTCACGTACCCGACCGGCGACTCCACCGAGAGCCGCTACTATCTCATCGCCGACACCGTGAAGGTGGCAGAGGCGCTCTTCGAGCGCGTCTGCCGCTTCTCGGCCGAGGTCGACGGCGAGGTGCTGGTCTTCGAGGCCGGGGGCTGGCGGAAGGACGAGCGCCTCTTCGAGGCCGTCCGCAAGATCTCCCTCGACGCCCTCGTGCTGCGCGGGAGCCTGCGGGACGACATCGTGGCGGACGTGCGGACGTTCTTCGCCGGGCGGGAGATCTACGAGCGGTACCGCGTGCCGTACAAGCGCGGCATCCTGCTCTACGGGCCGCCCGGCAACGGCAAGACGCACTTCCTGAAGGCGCTGATCGCGAGCATCGACGCTCCGTGTCTCTACGTGAAGAGCTTGGTCGCGCAGTACCGCAACGACCACGAGGCGATCCGCCGGATCTTCACCCGGGCTCGGAAGTCGGCGCCCTGCCTGCTCGTCTTCGAGGATCTCGAGACCATCATCAGCAACGAGAACCGCTCCTTCTTCCTGAACGAGCTCGACGGCTTCGCCGAAAACACCGGCGTGGTCGTCCTCGCGACCACGAACTACCCGGAGCGGATCGATCCGGCCATCATCGACCGGCCGAGCCGGTTCGACCGGAAGTACCTCTTCGACCTGCCCTCCGTGGAGGAGCGCGCCACCTTCATCGCCAAGTGGAGCGACGCGCTCGAGGAGGCCATGCGCCTCTCGCCCTCGGGGGTCGAGGAGCTCGCCGCGGGCACGGCGGGGTTCTCCTTCGCGTACCTGAAGGAGCTCACCGTCAGCTCGACGATGGCGTGGATCGGCGCGGCGCGCGCCGGCGAGATGGATCGCGTGGCGCGGGACGTCCTCCGGGCGCTCCAGGGCCAGGCCAAGAAGGGCCGCGCGCCGGGGCACCGGAGCGGGGGCGCGCGCGTCGGCCTGGTGCCGGAGGCGTGAGGTCTGCCTGGGAGGCGTGAGGTCTGCCTGGGAGGCGAGGGTCAGCCCTCGCCTTCCAGGTGGGCGCGCAGGCGCTTCATCGCGTGGTGGAAGTTCGCCTTGGCGGAGTCCTCCGAGACGCCCATCACCTCCGCGACCTCGGCGAAGCTGAGGTCCTGGAAGAGGCGGAGCTCCACGCTCTCCCGCTGCTTCGGCGGGAGGCCGCCGAGCGCCGCGATGAGCCTCTCCTTCGCCTCGCGCGCGACGAGGCGGGCGGTGCCGAGCGTGTTCGTGATGAGGTCCGAGTCGTCGATGATCCCGGGGACCTCTCGCTTGCGGTCGCGGATCTCGTTGAGCGCCACGTGGATCGCGATGCGGTGCAGCCAGGACCGGAAGCTCGAGTCGCCGCGGAAGGTGTCGAGCTTGGCGAGCGCCCGGACCATCGCCCGCTGGGCCACGTCCTCGGCGTCCGAGGGTGCGACGTAGCGCCGCACCACCCGCGCGAGGAGCGGGAGGTGGCGGCGCGCGAGATCGTCCTCGGCCGACTTGTCGCCAGCCTTCGCCCGGGCGCACAGAGCTTCGTCGGTCTCCGTCACGGAGGGTCACACTCGAGCTCGAAGGTACCTTTTCCGCCGCGGCTCGTCTCGGCCACGTACTTGGTGGTGCCGTCGAAGGTGAGCTCCGCCGACAGGTTGCCGACCCGCCGAGCGACGACGACGGTGCCCTCGGGGCACGTCCCGACCGGACCGGCGCGCGTGAGCTCCACGATGTCCACGTCCAGGCCGCGGAGACCGAACGTGACCGAGGTCGTCCCGTGGAGCGACGCCGAGCCGTCCTCGCGCACCGTCAGGGAGAGATCCACGTCGTGGGCGACCTCGGCGCCCGCGGCCGAGGACGTGGCGAGGGACCCGACCCAGTCGATGGTCCGCGAGTCCGCCGTGAAGGCGAGGTTGGCCGAGCCCGAGACCGAAGCGGCCCGCCCGTCGATCGTCAGGTCCGCGGACGCGAGCTCCACGGAGAACCCTGCGCCCGACCCCGGCGCGAACGTCACGACCAGCGCGCCGGAGACCGGGCGGCCCCACGGGCCCGCGCAGCCAGAGAACGTGTACGTGACCTGGTTGCCCGCCGACTCCACGGTCGCACAGCCCGCAGGTGTGAGGAGAGCTGGGACGCCGTCCTGCGCCTCCACCGCGTCCGCGAGGGTGACCGTCGAGGCGGTGAGCCGCGCCGCGGGCAAGGCCGCGAGCGCCGCCCCGGCTGCCAGCGCCTCGGCCGTGTCCTCGTGGTCCCCGACGAGCAGCTTCGCGTCGGCGGCGAGCAGCCCCCCCTCGCGGTCGAGCCCGCACGCCGTGATCGAGAGGAGGAGGAGCCCAATCCGTCCGGTCATGCTGCCGCTCCCTCTTGGACACCCCCGCCGCGGCCGAGGTGAAATGGAACGATTGAAGTCTCGAGCTACTCGCACCGCGCCGTCTTGCTCCCGTCCATGAGGGCGGGCTGGCAGGTCTTTCCGAGCGCGGCGCAGTCGATCACCGCCGGCTCGCCCTGGACGCACACCCGGAGGGTGTCCATGTCGCACACGTTCTGGTCCGGGTCGTACGGGGAGCAGAGCTCCGACGCCGACGCGCACCGCGCCGCGGCGCCCCCCTCGAGGACGCACGTCCGCGCGAGGGCGTCGCAGCTCACCTCGGCCTCGGCGAAGCCGGTCTCGGTGACGACCGCGCACGTCCGCACCCGCCGATCCCCCGCGTCGCAGCGCTGCTGGCCGAGCGTCGCGCAGGGGCTCGGGCCCCCCGAGGCCACGCAGCCCCCGCCGGGCGCGCAGCTCAGTCCGTACGCCGCGCAGGAGAGCCCGGTGCGGAGGCCCGTCGCCTCGCAGGCGAAGGCGTAAGGCTCGTCACACGTGAGCTCTGGCACGCTGCACGCCCCGACCGCGCACGCGGTCGCGCCGAGAGTGCCCGTGAGACACTGGCTCCCGGGGCCGAACGAGTCGTGAGCGCAGTGCGCGGTGATCCCGGCGGGGCACGCGACCGAGGTCGAGCCCTCGCAGCGCGTAGGGGGCTCCGCGGCGCAGGCCGCTGCCGGATCCTCCGCGAGCTCGAACGGCAGGCAGTTCGCCGCCGCCGCCGCACACGTGGAGCTCGCGGCCAGACAGATGAGGACGTCGCGGGTCTCGTCGAAGCCGAGCCGGCCGGGCTCGATCGGCGCGGTGAGCCAGTCGAGGCACGCGGAGAAGTTCGAGATGACCGGCGCGCCCGCCGCGTCGACCTGGACGATCGGGATCCCGGTGGAGAGCAGGACCGACCCGCCGAGGGCCGGACACCGAAACACGAGCGAGCAGAGCTCCGCGGCGTCCAGCAGCGGCAGGAACCCGGTCGGCGCGGGCGGCTCGGCGCCGCCTGCCCCGCCGCCGCCCTGCGGCGCGCCGCCCGACCCTGGCTCGAGCCCATCGAACGAGGTGCACGCGAACGCGGCGACTGCCGTCGCGAGCGCCGCCGCCGCGAGGAGGCGCGCGGGCGTGGCGCTCTTGGCTCTTCGCGTCCCCATCCGGCTCAGCGCTTGTACGGGCTCGGGTGCAGCTCTGCGGCGGTGGCGGTGGGCGTGGCAGACGCCTGCCCCTGCCGCTTGGGCCGCGACGAGGGGGTCGGCGCCGCGGTCGCCGACCCTGCGGGGGCCGGCGCGGTCGCGAGGCTGGCCGGATCCGCGGACGCGACCGCGGCCCCTCCGGTCGCGTCCTCCGTCGTCGACGCCCCCCCGGTCGCGACCGGCGCAGTCGCGGGGACACCGGCGGAGCCCTGCGGCGCCGCCTCTGCGCTCTGCCCCGCCGCGGTCGCCTTCGAGGTGGGCGGATCCGCTCCGCGGGTGAAGAGCAGCGCGGCGCCCGCCGCGACGGCCGCCGCGGCGCCGAGCACGAAGACGCCGCGGCCGCGTGCGCGCCTCGCCTCGCCGCTCTGCAGCGCGAGCGGCGTCGCGCCTCCGTCCTCCCGGCCTCGCTCGTCGGCGGCGCCGAGCGCGGCGCCGCGCTCGGGCTCCTCGTCGCGCTCCTCTCGCTCCGGCGCGAGGTCCTCCGTCTCCAGGCGCCCGATGGTGGCCGCGATCCGCGCTCGCACCGCCGCGAGGTCCGGCTCGAACAGCCTGTGCACGAGCGCGGCGACCGTCTCCTCGTCGGCGGGCGGCAGGGCCGCCGCCACCGCGCGCCCGAGCTCCTGCGCGGTAGCGAACCGATCCTCCGCCCGCTTGGCCAGGGCCTTGCGCACGACCGGGACGAGCGCGGGGCACGCGGCCTCCACGCCGGCGAGGTCCGGCGCGCCCATCAAGATCTTCGCCATGATCGACGCGTCGTCGGCGCCGCCGTACGCGCGCTCCCCGGTCAGCGCCTCGAAGAGCACCGCGCCGGCCGCGAACACGTCGGCGCGCCGATCCACCTCGCGCTCCTCGATCTGCTCGGGCGCCATGTAGGAGAGCTTTCCCTTGAGCACGCCGGTCCGCGTCATGGCCATGCGGCGCTCGGCGCGCGCGATGCCGAAGTCGATGACGCGGGTCGCGCCGTCGGCGCCCACCAGGAGGTTCTGCGGGCTCACGTCGCGGTGCACGATCCCGAGCGGCTCGCCGACGAGGTCCTTCGCCTCGTGGGTCGCGTGCAGGCCCTTCGTCGCGTCCACGAGGACGCGCGCCGCGACGTCGGCCGGCAGGCGCTCGCCGCGCTGGGCGAGGGCGCGCAGGACGCGCGCGAGGCCGGCGCCCTCGACGTACTCCTGCACGAGCACCAGCTCGCCACCCGTGTCGAGCACGCCGGTCACGCCGACGACGTTGCTGTGGCGGACGAGGGCGGCGAGGCGCGCCTCGTCGCTCGCCATCGCGAAGACCTCGGGGTCCTGGACCAGGTGCCGGTGGACGCGCTTCAGCGCCACCAGACGCTCGAAGCCCGCGTCGCCCACCTGCCGCGCGAGGAGGATGGTCGCCATCCCTCCGCTCGCGAGCTCGAACAGGATCTCGTAGTCGCCCACCCGCTCAGAAGGTGACATGCGCGCGCGCCCCCCCTGGCGAGAGCCCCACGAGCGTGCCCTGGCCCCAGTCGATCGCGAAGACCGCCACCGCGGCGCTCACGAGGGCCAGCCCGCCCGTCACCCCGATCATCACGTTGGTCCTGTCCTGCTTGAACTTCCCCTGATCATAGAGATCGAGCGTGCGCTCGTCCTCGGGGATGTCCAGGTACTCGTTCCGCGCGAGCAGCGTGTCGACGCCCGAGGCGATCGTGAGACCGGCGGAGAGCGCGGTCGTGCCCGCCACCAGGCCGAAGAGCCACGGCCCCGCGCCGCCGTGCTCCTCTGCCTTCGGGACAGGGCGCGCCGCTGGCGGCCGCGTGGGTGCGGGCCCCGGCCGGGGCGGATCCCCCGCGACGGCCGGGGGCGGCTCGAGCACCACGGTCCTCACGCCGCCTTCCTCGACCGAGACCTCCCGGACCACGCGCGCGCCTTGGAGGTCGGCGCTCACCAGGTGGGTGCCCGGGTTGACGAACCAGGTGGAGCTCTCGACGAGCTGCCCGTCGACCGACACGGCGGCGGCTCCGGGCGCCACGACATCCAGGCGCCCGAGGCGCGCGCCGAGCGCCACCATCGCGCGCGTGGCCTCGTCCCGGTCCGCCGCCCCCTCGGGGGCGTCGCGCAGGTAGCGGCGGTAGAGGTTGGCGGCGCGCGCGACCTCGCCGGCCTTGTGCCACGAGCGCGCGGCATTCCAGAGGGCGGCGGGCTGGGGGGCGGCGCGGTGGGCGGCCTCGAAGGCCTCCGCGGCGCGCAGGAAATCGCCCGCGGCGAACGCGCGCTCGCCGGCCGCGAAGTGCTCGGCCGCGATCTCTACGACGGCCGGCGGCGGGGCCTCTTGCGCGCCCGCTCCCGGCGCGATCGCGAGGGCAACGCCGAGCCCGAGCATCGCCACGGCACGCCTGTCCATGGTGCACCGAGCGTACCATGTGCCCCCGAGAGTCCGCGGTTTCTGGTCTTTGCCCGCTGGGTCACTAGACTGAGCGTCATGGAGCTTCGAGACTTCTTCGCCGCCCACGTCGCCGCGGCCCTCGCGCACCGGGTGGAGCGGTCGGAGGACATCGCCGGACGAGCGTACGACCTCGCCGAGGCGCTCTTGCGCGAGCGGGCTCGCCGCGGCTACGACGACGCGTCGGCGCGCTACGACGGCTGGCTCGGCGGCGCGACGGAGACGGGCGAGGAGGCGGAGCTCGCGTGGCTCGCGGGCCAGCGCGCGCTCGGGTTCGAGCGAGCGGGCCTCCTCGACGAGCCGGCGCCCATGAGCGAGCGCGACGACGAGCTCGATCCGTCGCTGTTCGAGCGCGACGTCGATCCCACGTGGGAGCGGGACCCGAAGTGGCGGGAGGGCCCGCGGAGCGATCGCCCGGGGCTCGCCCGCGGCGTGCCCCCCGCCGAAGAGAAGCGCCAGCGGCAGGCCTGAGCGGACGGAACGTGCCCGCCACGGGGTTGCATTCGGGGGCTTCGTGCGCATGGTCCTCTTGCGATGCAAAAGAACCCCGGACTCGCCGCCGTCCTCTCGTTGATCGTGCCCGGCATCGGGCAGATCTACAACGGGGCGTTCCTGCGAGGGATCTTCTGGCTCGTGATCACCCCCGGCTTCTGGATCGGGTCGGGCGGGATGCTCGGGTGGGTCTGCCACCTGATCTCGGCGTACACGGCCTACCACTTCGCGCTCGCGCTGAACCGCGGTCGCAAGCTCTGATCCGCGCCGGGGCCGCCGCGCTGGGTCGCCTGGCTCGCGGCGCGGCGACGGCTTGCGCCGCGTCGGCGCTCCTCGCGCTCGCCGCCTGTGATCCGCCCGAAGCGCGAGGCACCGCGGCCTCGACGCGCGGGCCCGACGCGGGCGCGCCAGCGGCCGAGGCCTCCGCGTGGCCCCACGTGCTCCCCGAGGAGGTGGAGCTCCCCGCGGCCGGCGCCTCGCCGAGGGTCTCCGTCTACCTCGACGCGGGCCACGGCGCCGTCGACAACCCCGGCAACACGTCGTCGTTCTGCGTGCGAGAGCAGGACTTCACGATCGCCCTCTCCGACGACGTCGCCGCGGTGCTCGAGGAGACGGGGCGCTTCTGGGTCGTGAGGAGCCGCGTCGGCGACCAGCTCGTCGCGTACACCTCGCGCGTGGAGGAGGCGCGCCGCCTCGGCGCGGACGTCTTCGTGAGCCTCCACTCCGACGTGCGGGGCAAGACGCAGCGGTGGTCGCCGCAGCCGTCGGTCGAGTGCCTGCGCTCCGAGGACGCGCCCGGGTTCAGCGTCCTCTACTCCGACGAGGGTCCCTCGGAGGTCGCGTCCGCGCGGCACCTGCTCGCCGAGCGCGTCGCCGCCGCCATGCTCGAGGCGAGCTTCCTCCCGTACGGCGGCGCCGAGTACACCGGCCTCTACGAGGCCGCGGGCCCCGGCGTCTTCGTCGACCGTCACGAGGACAAGAAGCGGATCATGGTCCTCCGCAGGCCCACGATGCCCTCGGTCATCGTGGAGACGCACAACGCGCTCGACCCTCGCGAGGCCGAGGCGTGGGAGGACCCCACGGTGCGGCGCGCGTTCGCGCTCGCGCTCGCGAAGGGGATCCTCGAGGCCGCGCGCTGACCGCGCGCGTTTCGGTTCTACGACACGCGGCGGCGCGGCAGGCGCGGTCGCGCGCGTAGGCACTCCGTTCTTACAGCCGGCCCGTCAAGGCGACCGTCGGGACGAACACCGTCGCGTCGAACGCCGCAGGCGCGGATGGGAAGTGGGCCAGCCCGCTCGACACCTCTGCGCTGAGGTGATTCCAGAAGAACCACTCGACGCCGAGCGCCAGCCGCAGTCCTGGGTAGGGCGTGGAATCGTCGAAGAACGTGGGGCTGCCGGCGAAGAGCGAAGGCCGAAGCGGCCCCTCGAACGGGAGCGCCTTCAGCCCGAGCTCGAAGCCAAACGAGCCCCCGAGGAGCGCCCCCGCCCCCAGCTCCAGGTGCTCCGTCACTCCGACGGACCCGCCGCCGTAGAAGGTGGCGCCCCGCAGCTCACCGTCGATGTCGAGGCGCGCGACGAAGCCGGGCCGCCACGCGATGCTCCCCAACGGACGCTCTGCGGGGACGGGTGGCAGAGGTCGCCCAGGCTCGGTCGTCGACCGGGCGAGGTCGCGCACCTCGAACGCCGTCGTGGCGCTCGCGACCACCTTCAAGTCGGTGGCCGCCGCGTGGAACCCCGGCGCCGCCGCAGTGAGCCTCACGGTCCCCGGGTCCACCGCGAACGGCGTGCCCCACGCTGCCTCGGGGACGGGCGCGCCGTTGATCGAGAGCGAGAGACCACGGACCCGGACGGCCGCCGGGACGACGATGACGACCCGCGCGAGGACCGGCTCGAGCTCCTCGATCTCGCGCTGGGCGATGTCGATCCGATCCCGGCGCCCATCACGACGCGCCGTGGCCAGCGCCTCCCGGAACAAGGAGTGCGCCGTCGCGGTCCTGCCCTCCAGCTTGCGGCACGTCGCGAGGTTGAGGAGGGTTCCACCTCCAGGGTCGAGCCGTTGACTCTCGGCCAGGAGCGGGCACGCCTCCGCCAGACGTCCCTCCCGCATCAGCCGGCGCCCCTCGGCGAAGAGCGCTTCGGCCACGGTGCGCTGCTCGGGCGACGGATCGCCGTCCGCGACCGAAGGCCAGGCGAGCAGCCCCGCGAGCGCCGCGACGGTCCGACCGCGCTTCACTTGCGCTCGCTGAACGCGGGCTCGTCGACCCAGCTGGACCGCTCCGGACCGAGGGCGCTCGCCGCCCCCGTCGCCGTGGCGAGCGCGGAGGGCGCCCCGGTTCCCGGCCCGGTTGGCGACGCCTCTGGTCGCACCCGGGGTTCCCTCTGCGCCGCGGGACCCGCGCGCGCAGTGGAGGACGGCGGCGGCGGAGCGGTCGATTGGCTCGGCGCCGCGTCGCTTCCCGAGATCGGACTCTGCGCGGGCGTCGGCGTAGGGTCGATCGTCCAGGCGCTCGGGGCGGAGGTCGCGATCGACTCTGGCGCCTCTCCTCCGCCGCGCGTCGATGCTGCGTCGGGCGCCCGCGCGAAGAGGGCGTACCCCACGAGCGCCGCCGCGATAGAGCCTCCGAGGAGGAGAAGACCCCGGGTCGCCCCCGGGCGCTCGTGACAAGCGAGGAGCGCCGCCGAGATCGCCTCGGCGCTCTCGGGGCGGGCACCAGGATCTTTCTCCAGGCACGAGCGCACGAGCCTGCTGAAGCGCCGCGGCAGCTCCGAGCGATGCGCGCGTGGATCGGGAGCGCCGTCTCGGCTCGTCGCGACGAGCGTCTCCATCTTGGTCGCCCCGGAGAACGGCCGGCGCCCGGTCGCGAGCTCGAACAGCACCACGCCCAGAGAGAACAGGTCGGACCGCGCGTCCGTCTCGCGTCCCAAAGCTTGCTCGGGCGACATGTACCCGGGGCTCCCGAGCACCTCGCCCTCGATGGTGATGATCTCCGAACTCTCGACCGTGGCTTCGTTGTCCGTCCACTTCGCGAGGCCGAAGTCGAGCACCTTGACCTCGCCGCCGTCCGTGCACATCACGTTGTCGGGCTTGAGATCGCGGTGCACCACGCCGGCGGCGTGCGCGGCAGCGAGGGCCTCGCAGATTGCCCGGCCCACACGGACCACCTCCTCGAACGGCAGCGGTCCGCCTCGCACGCGCTCGCGGAGCGTGCGGCCGCGCACGTGCTCGAACACCAGGTACACACCCGCAGGCCCGTCCGACACCTCCAGGATGCGCGCTACGCTCGCGTGCTCCACGGCCGCGGCGGCCTTGGCCTCCCGCAAGAACCGGAGCCTTCGATCGGGTCGCGCGACGAACCTGCGATGCAGCAGCTTGAGCGCTACCTTGCGGTTGAGACCGGGATCATGCGCGACATACACGACGCCCATGCCGCCCTTGCCGAGCACCCCGTCGATCTGGAAGCGACCGATGGTTGTGCCGGGCTGGAGCTCCGCGCCCTCGCGATCCCCCACGTCCGCGAGCTTCCGAAGGAGATCGTCGGAAGGCGAAGACCCCAGCGAGTCGCTGAGCGGCACCGACCCAGAGGGCTGCGAGCGCATGCAGTCTCTCGGGAATCTACCGGTCGTCGCCACCGCGGAACAAGTCCCGTCGTTGACCCGCGACGCGCAACGGTGAGAGGCTCGAGCGGTGTCGCGAGTCTCTCTCGTCGCGCTCCTGCTCACGGTTCTGGGATGCGACGAGCCGCCCTTGAGCTCTGGCCGAGCGCCCGAGCCCCTTCCCATGGGTCGCCCGCTGCGCGCCGTCGCGCCCGATGAGGTCGCGTTCGCGGTCTCCGAGGGGAACATGCGGGCGCGCGTGCAGCTCGATCTGGGCTCGCTCGCGACTACGGGCGAGCTCCTGCGCGAGCACCGGGCGCGTGGGATCGAAGACTGGTTCTACTTCGCGTCCGCGCCCGCGACGGAGAGCGTGGCGTACGAGGTCGAGCTGGATGGCGTCGCAGGCATGCGGCTCGTGGAGCGCGTGCTCGAGCTCGTCGACGCTGGCGGCGCGCCGAGGCTGCGCATGGCGGCGCCCTGGATCCTGGATCGCGCCGGCACCGTGCACCCGGTGCAGGTAGAGCTCGAAGCGTGCGTCGCAGACCGGGACCCTCGTGCCCCCTGGGGCCGGGCGCCGACCGCGCCCGGCGGTCCGAGGTGCGAGGTGCGCCTCCGCTGGTCGCTCTCCCCGGAGCTGTACCCGGCGTGGCTCGATCCGTTCTGGACCGACACCCGGTCGATGACGCTCCCTCGCGCGCTGCACACGGCCACGCTGCTCGAGGACGGCCGCGTCCTCGTCGTGGGCGGGAACTCCGACGTCGAGCCGGAGCTCGCGTCCGCCGAGCTGTTCGATCCTGCGACCGAAACGTTCGCCGCCACCGGCTCGCTCTCCCAGCCGAGGCGCGCCCACCGCGCCGTTCGCCTCGACGACGATCGCGTCCTCGTCGTGGCCGGAGACCGCGGCGTCGGAGTCGTGACCTCGATCGCCACCCTCGAGCGCTACGACGCGTCCAGCGGGCTCTTCACATCCCTCGGGGACGCCAGCGTGATTCGCGGCAATCCGTCCGTCACCAAGCTGGCTGATGGCCGCGTGCTGATCGCTGGCGGCTGGAGCTATGGCTCTTCACAGGCGTTTCGCCATGCGGAGATCTGCTCCGGCTCGGGCGAGGCGTGCGGCCTCATCGGGCTCATGCTCGAGCCCCGGGCGGCGCACACCGCCACGTTGCTCGCCGATGGTCGCGTGCTCGTCGCAGGGGGGGGCACGCAGATCTACGTCGAGCCGGGCGTGCTCTCGGCTACGACCGAGCTGCTCGATCCGATCAGCGAGGCGTGGACGCCCGGGCCCGCGCTCGCGGTTGCTAGGACCGACCACGTCGCGGTCGCTCTGCCCTCCGGGGACGTTGCCTTCGTCGCCGGTTCCGCCGGTCCCTCGGGGGGCGCCATGCTGAGCTCCGTCGAGATCTTCCGCGCGGAGAGCGAGTCGGTGGTGGTCGGAGGCTCGCTGCTCGTCCCGCGATGGCTCCACAGCGCGACGATCTTGCCGAGCCGGAGCGTCCTCGTCACCGGCACGAGCGGTCCGTACTTCACCGAGAGCGCGGTGGTCCTGACCGAGATCTACGATCCGAGCACCGGCGGCTCCAAGGCCGCGGGGGCCCTCCCTCAGCCGGCCGCGTTCCAGACCGCCACGCTCCTCGCCGACGGTCGCGTCCTGGTCGCGGGGGGCGCGGGCCAGGGCTCGAACGTGCGCGACTCGGTCGCGCTGTTCGGTGATCCGCTCGGAAGCCCGTGCGTCTCCGGGGACGCGAGCTCGTGTCCCAACGGCGTCTGCCTGAGCGGTGTGTGCAGCGCGGCTCCGGAGCCCCAGGCTGGGGGCGGGGGAATGGGCGGGGGTGACGCCGTGGGAGGCGCGGGCGGCGCGGACGACCGAGGACGGCCCGCAGACGAGGGGAGCGGTCGTGGGAGCTTCTACGCTTGCTCTGCGGCCTCTCGCCGGAGCGCTCCGGATGCGGCGCCGGTCTCGCTCCTCCTCGCGCTCTCGCTCGTCGTGCGCCGGGCTACTCGGTCGGGATCAAGCCGAGCTCGCGGCCGCGTCGCTTGAGCCGTTCCTTGAGGAGCTGGAAGCGCTTTCGGATCCGCGCCACGTCGCGAGGCTCGGGACCTGGCGCGTCGGGTCCGTCGTGGAGCACCCGCGCGACCGCGTCCCAGGGCAGGCCCTTGTCGATCCGGAGCACGAGGAGCACCCTCTCGTCCACGTCGAGCTCCTCCCGGAGCTGATCGAGCTTCGATCTCCCCTCGGTCCGCAGCGCGGTCAGCGTCTGGGTGCGCACGCTCTCGACGATCTCCGAGAGCGGCCCGAGCTCTGCAAGCGGGACGAGCCGATCGCGGCGGCGCCCGCGCTTGCGCTGCCGCGACGACGCGCTGCGCGCGACGCGGTAGGCCCACGTACGGAACGAGCTCTCCCAACGAAAGCTCGGCAGCCCCCGCCAGAGGTCCTCGGCGACCTCCGCGAAGACCTCCTCGGCGGTCACCTCGTCGCGGTGGACGTGGATCAGGAACCGGAGGAGCTCCGGTCCGAAGGCGCGCAGGGCTACCGTCGCGGCCTCGGCGGCGGCCCCACTCGCCGCGAGCTCACGGATGTGGCGCTCGGAGTCGGTCGCCGGGGCCGCCTCGGGCTTCGCCTCCCTCATCCTGGCGAGCCGTTTAGCGGTTCACGTCGCGCGCGTCTAGGACGCCCCCCGTGGCGCTCTACTGGAGCGGGACGACCACCTCGCGGACGAGGGTGCAGCTGCCCTCCCCGCCCTGGGGGCTCTTCACGAGCGGGCCCGCGGCGCCGACCGCTACGATGAGCACGTCGGCGTCCGAGAACTTGGCCGGGAGATCCAGCGTCTTGGTCACGTCCGTCTCCTTCAGCACCACGTTGGCGAGCAGCCCGTGGTCCAGATCGAGGTCCGTGTCCCACTGGCTGGCGCTGGCGAAGCCGCTGTTGTTGAGGCCGTCGCTCAACGCCACTCCGGACAGCGCGGTCCACCTCACGGGCAGCGCGGCCGGCGTGGTCACCGTTGCCGTCGGCTCGACGATGCTGAAGTCGTTGGGGCATCGGAACGGGGGAAAGGAACCGGAGAAGGCTACGCTCGCGCCCGTGAACGCGTAGCTCACCGTCACGTCGCCGCCGGGGCTGATGGCGGCGCGGAGCTGCTCGAGGGTGGCGAGGGGGAGCGTGATGAGGTCGTTGAACGTCCCGATCGGCACGCCGTTGATCTCCAGCTCCGCCTCACCGCAATCCTCACCGGTGGGGCAGTTCATCCAGCCGAGGTACATGTTGACCGGGGGCCGAATCCCGGGGTCAGCCGCGTCCGAGTCAGCGACCTCGATGATGATGTCGTTGAGGGAGAAGTCCCCGGGCTGGCCGGATCCGGTCGAGGCGCCGCCGCCGGTCCCGGCGTCGTCCGCGCAGCCGAGCGAGGTCAGCGCTCCTGCTGCGACCAGCAACCAACTGAAGTTCCGAGTCATTTCGGTCATCGCGCATCACCTCCGAACGGACCTCGCCCTCTCGCGGGGCACGTCCCGTAGGGATCGAGACCTCCGTCTCGGAGTTGTGAACGTCGGGCGCGACGTTTCTCGGCGCGCCCGACGCGCCCTACGTGCTCTGCGCTTCCTCGATGG
The DNA here is from genome assembly GCA_964492175.1 of uncultured Polyangiaceae bacterium. Classification (GTDB taxonomy): domain Bacteria; phylum Myxococcota_A; class Polyangia; order Polyangiales; family Polyangiaceae; genus Xiheicaenibacterium. The sequence continues at coordinate 15,623 of CAZBJI010000068.1, forward strand.
CGTCCGACCTGCGGTCGCGCATGTTGACGGCGAGCTCGCGCTTGCGGACCCGCACCGCGTCGGGCGTGACCTCCACCAGCTCGTCCGCGTCGATCCACTCCATCGCCGTCTCGATCGTGAGGAGGCGAGGCACCGCGAGCATGACGTTGTCGTCCTTGCCGTGGTTGCGGACGTTGGAGAGCTTCTTCTCCTTGATGGCGTTCACGTCGGTGTCGTTCGGCCGGTTGTGCTCGCCGATGATCATCCCCTCGTACACCTCGACGCCCGGGGTGATGAAGAACTCTCCTCGCGCCTGGAGGTGGTTGAGCGCGTAGGGGGTCGTCGTGCCCTGCCGGTCGCACACGATGGCGCCGTTCTGGCGGCGCATCATCGCGCCCCCCCACGGCGCCCAGCCCTCGAAGAGCGTGTTGAGCAGGCCCGTGCCGCGCGTGGCGGTGAGGAAGTCGCTGCGGAACCCCACGAGGCCGCGCGAGGGCACCACGTACTCCAGGCGCGAGCGCCCGGTGCCGCCGCCGCCCATCTTCTCCAGCTTGCCGCGCCGGCTGCCCAGCCGCTCCGTCACGACGCCCACGTACTCCGTCGGCACGTCGACCACGACGCGCTCGATCGGCTCGCAGAGCTGGCCGCCGACCTCCTTCGTCACGACCTCGGGGTTGCCGAGCTGCATTTCGTAGCCCTCGCGGCGCATCGTCTCGACCAAGATGGCGAGCTGCAGCTCGCCGCGGCCGAGCACCACGAACGTGTCGGGCGACTCCGTCGGCTGGACGCGGATGGCGAGGTTCTTCATCGCCTCGCGCTCGAGGCGCTCCTTCAGGTGGCGGCTCGTGAGGAACTTGCTCGCCTTGGACCTCCCGGCGAAGGGCGACGTGTTCACGCCGACGCGCATCTTGATCGTGGGCTCCTCCACGACGATGCGGGGCAGGGCCTGGGGGGTCTCCTTGTTCGTGATCGTGTCGCCGATCGCGATCGCCTCGATGCCGGCGACCGCGACGACGTCCCCCGCGGAGGCGCTCGACGCCGGCGTGCGCTTGAGCCCGTCGAAGACGAAGAGCTGGCGGACCGAGGCGCGCGTGATCACCCCGCCGTCCCCGACCACGGCGATCTCGTCGTTCACCCGGATCTTGCCGTCGACGATCCGCCCCACCGCGAGCTTGCCGACGTAGTCGTCATGGGTCGTGTTGCACACGATGGCGCGGAGGGGCGCGTCCTTGTCGCCGGAGGGGGGCGGCACGCGCTCGAGGATCGTGTCGAAGAGCGGGACGAGGTCCGTCGCCACGTCCGTGAGCTCCCGCTTGGCCTGGCCGAGCTTGGCCACCGCGTAGACCGCGGCGAAGTCGCACTGCTTGTCGTTCGCGCCCAGGTCGACGAAGAGGTCGAACACCTCGGAGAGGACCTCGTGCGGGCGGGCGTCGCTCCGGTCGATCTTGTTGATGACGACGATGACGGGGAAGCCGCGCTCGAGGCACTTGGAGAGGACGAACCGCGTCTGGGGCAGGGGACCCTCCGCGGCGTCCACGAGGAGGAGGGCGCCGTCCGCCATCATCAGCGTGCGCTCCACCTCGCCCCCGAAGTCGCTGTGACCGGGGGTGTCCACGATGTTGATCTTGACGCCCTTGTACGTGAGGCTGGTGTTCTTCGCGAGGATGGTGATCCCGCGCTCGCGCTCCAGATCGTTCGAGTCCATCACGCGCTCCGTCGCCGCCTCGACGGCGCGGAGCGTCCCCACCTGGCGGAGCATGTGGTCGACGAGCGTGGTCTTGCCGTGGTCGACGTGCGCGACGATCGCGATGTTCCGGAGCTCGTGCGGCGCCGGCGGAGGGATGGATGCTGCCATGACGGGCCGCGCTCTAGCACGCGCGCGTCGGCCTTTCCACCAGTGGATTCGCCGTGCTACGCGAGCGGCGGATGAAGCCCGAGGTCTTGCGCCAGCTCGCCGAGGAGTGGATCCCCTTCAACAAGTTCCTCCAGCTGCGCGCCCTACGCGTCGAGCCGAGCGACATCTTGTTCGAAATCCCGTTCCGGGAGGAGCTCATCGGGGACCCGGTGCGGCGGGCGCTCCACGGCGGGGTCATCAGCATGCTGGCCGACACGGCGGGCGGGATGTGCGTCTGGAGCGCTCTCGCCGACCCCCGGCACCGCGTCTCGACGATCGACCTCCGGGTCGACTACCTCACGCCCGGCAAGCAGGAGAACCTCCGCGCGCACGCCACGCTCGTGCGCCTCGGCAAGACCGTCGGCGTCTCGGACGTGCGCCTGTTCCACGCCTCCGACGAGGCCACGAGCGTCGCGACGGGCAAGGGCGTGTACGCGATCAGGGTGGCGAAGGACCCGCTCTAGCAGCTCGCCGGCCTCGAGGCGGGGCTGCCCCACCGCTGCCTTCTGCCCGATCGCAGGCGCGCCTTCAGCCGCGCCGTCCCGCTCGCCCCCTCTCTCTCACTCCCACGCGCACTGCGCCACGGCGTCCGACGACGGAAGCAGCCAGTGCCACTGCGACAGCTCCACGCGCGGGTAGTAGCTGAGGAAGTTGAAGCACATCTCGTCTCCGGTGCCCTCGCCGAAGCCGACGCCCATGTTCGTCGTGTTGTCCCAGGTGCAGCGCGTGGTCACCGCGTCCCCGACGTCGAGCTCCACGTCCACCGGGTAGGTGATCTGGTACTCGAAGTCGTAGTTCGGCACGTCCACGAGCGGGATGTCGCCGCCGCCCTGCTTGGCGATGGAGCCTGTCATCGCCCTGCCGAGCTGGTGCATGTGCGGCCAAGCCTGGAAGACCGTGACGGGGAAGGCGCTGCCCACGAGCGCCGGGATCGGCGTGCTGCACGCGAGGGTGGCGGTCTGGCTCGGCGGGATGTCGGTGAAGTTCGTGCCGCCGAACGCCATCACGTCCGCGTCGTAGGGGCGGAGCGTCTCGGTGGTGCAGAGGCTGATGCCCGTCTGATCCGTCTCGCCGACGAGACCTTGCACGTTGTTGTAGTGCATCTGCAGCACGAAGTGCCCCGGCTCGCTCGGGCCGATGGGATAGCCGGCCTCCTCCGGGAGGGCGAGCGGCGGGGTGCCCGGGCCCCAGGCGTAGACGAGCTTCCAGTTCAGGTTCACGAAATTGCAGGGCTCGCCCTGCGCCGCGACCGGCGTGGGCGACTGGAGCAGGAGGATGTGGTGGATGATCGTCTCGTTGTCGATGTCGACGCCGATCGCCGTGATGTGTCGCGCGACGTCGCTCGGGGCCTCCACGCCGAAGCACACGTACTCGTCGACGCTGGTCGACGGCATCTCGTAGGGCGCGGCGGGCTTCAAGATCACGTCCGGGGTGCACGGGAGCTCGTAGCCGCCCCCTTGGCCTCCGCCGCCGGCGCCGCACGCCTCGGCGCTCTCGGGCGCGCCGCCCTGGACGTACGCGGTGAGGATCGCCTTCTCCGCGTCGGTGAGCGGGAGCTCGGGCGGGGGCGGCATCGGCTCCGCCGCGCTGTCGATGCGCTGGAGGATCGACTCGCCCACGGTCGCGACCGTGCCCTTCGCCGTCCCCTTCGGCGCCGCCAGGATGTCGCCGCGGTCGACGATCGGCATCGGCGCGCCGAACTTCGGCGGATCGCTGTGGCAGCCCTGGCAGCTCCGCTTGAGGATCTCGGCCACGTCGCACGGGACGTTCCCCGGCGCCTCGCCCCCCTGGCTCCCGGTGGTGGCGACCGAGTCGTCTCCGCAGGAGGCTGCGGTGCCCAGGTACGCGAGGGCGAGCGAGAGCCCGAGCGGGGCGGTGAGGCGCTGCATGGCTCACAAGATAAAGGACGCCCGCGGCCCAGGCTCGTCCCTACCGTGCTCCGGCTGGGCCCGGCTGAGGGGTGATGGACGTTCGATCCACCCGGTGAGGCTCCATCCTCGTACTCCGTCGTCCATCCCCCCCCATGTTCTTGGCCAGATTTTGGGGGTGCGACCTGTGGCCCAGTGTGTGCTTGAGCGCTCGGCACCATGCGCCTCCTGAACCTCGCTCGGAAGCTCCTCACCGCCTCGTTCCTCACGCTCGCGGCCGTCGGCTGCGACAGCACGTCGTCGGAGGAGTCGAACATCACCGACGTCCCCCAGACCGACGTCGAGCGCCAGTCGATCGGCAACTGCTGGCTCTACGCGACCGCGTCCTGGATGGAGTCGATGCACCTCTCGGCGACGGGCGAGGCGTTCGACACGTCGCAGTCCTACTGGACCTACTGGCACTGGTACGACGAAATCACGCAGACGCGCGGCAACGAGATCGAGACGGGCGGCAGCGAGTCGGTGAGCTTCGACATCATCCGCCGGCGCGGCATCATGCGTGAGGCTGACTTCATCGCCGAGGACTCGGTCGCCGAGATGTCGAGCCGCCAGAGCTCGGCCCTCAACAAGATGAACGCGGAGCTCAAGGCGGGCCGGCTCAAGACCTCCAAGCAGCGCGGCAACCACAAGCTCGTCCGCCAGGTGCTCAACGACGCCTGGGGCCTCTCCTCCGACGTGAAGTCGCAGCTCGACAAGGCCTTCGGCACGACGGGCAAGAAGACCTTCCTCACGACCTCGAGCGCGAGCGGCACCAAGATCATCCGCGCGAAGGACTTCCCGGTCCGCTACACCGAGCGCGAGACCAACCCGAACGCCCCCACGGTCGTCGATACCACCCTCGACGTCGCCGTCGACCAGTGGTCGACCGAGTTCTACCCCTTCAACGCGAGCTCGCGCCGCAACTTCCAGATCCGCGTCCAGAAGGCGCTCCACGATCGGCAGCCCGTCATCATCACCTGGCTCGTCGACTTCAACGCGATGGAGAGCGGCGAGAGCGCCAAGCGCGGCAGCTTCAACCTCGAGACCCTCGCCGCGGCCGGCGCGGCCGGGCGCCAGGGCGGCCACATGACCGTCTTCGAGGACTACGAGGCGATCACCAAGAACCTCGGCACCCTCAAGGCGGGCGTCACGCTCGACCCCGCGAAGGCCGCCGACAAGGCCAAGCTCGACGCCGCCTTGCTCTCCGACACCAAGATCTCCTTCTGGCGGATCAAGAACTCGTGGGGCGCCTTCCGCGACGACCGCGCGAGCGCCCCCGGCTTCCCCGGCTACCACGACCTCTACCAGACCTACCTCGACGGCCCGATCACCTGGTGCCCCGACGTCGAGGGCACCAAGACCTCCGAGAACTGCTTCGGCTCCGCGGAGCCCTGGGAGAACGCCATCCTCCCGCCCGGCTACTGATCTTCGCGCTTCGGACGCTCGGCCTAGATCGCTTTCTTCGCTTCGTTTCGTCTCGCCCTGCTTCAGGCGCATGGTTCTCCGAGGAGCGAGTGGTGCTATGGAGGTACCGCTCGCTCCTCGCTTTTTTCCATTCGCGCCATGTCGGACCAAGCGCTCGATCCCCTCGTGTTCGGTGCGGACTCGCCTTGCTTCGGGTGCAGCCCCGCCCACCCCATCGGCTTCCGCCTGACCTTCACGCGCCGCGGAGACGAGGTCACGACCACCTTCGTCGCCGACGAGCGCTACCAGGGGCCCCCGGGGGTGATGCACGGGGGGCTCGTCACCACGCTCGCCGACGAGATCGCCGCCTGGACGCTCATCGGGCTGAGGGACAGGTTCGGGTTCACCGCCGCCCTCCAGGCCAAGCTCTCGCGCCCCGTGCGCATCGGGGAGCCCATCGAGGGGCGCGGCAGGATCATCAAGTCCACCTCGCGCCTCGTCACGGTCGAGGTGACGCTCCACCAGCGCGGCCAGCGCGCGTTCAGCGGGGAGCTCACGTTCGTCCTCCTGGACGTGGAGGCCGCGGAGAAGCTGCTCGAGGGCCCGCTGCCCGAGGCGTGGCGACGCTTCGCGCGCGGGAGCACCTGACGTGGCCAAGGCGCGGTCCGGCAAGCAGAAGCCCGAGGCCGCGGCGCGCGACCTGACGCCCCTCGTCGGCCGCAACCTCAAGCGCTTCCGCGCCGAGCGCGCGCTCTCGCTCGAGGCGCTCGCGCGGGCCTCCGGCGTCAGCCGGGCGATGCTCGGGCAGATCGAGCTGGGGCAGAGCACGCCGACCATCAACGTCGTCTGGAAGATCGCGACCGCGCTCGGCGTGCCGTTCTCCGCGCTCATCTCCGCCACGGAGGCGCCCGGGGCGTGGGTCCTGCCCCGCGCCAAGGCGCGCGTCCTCACGTCGCAGGACGGCACCTTCAGCTCGCGCGCGCTCTTCCCGGTGGACCGGGCGCACCGCGTGGAGTTCTACGAGCTGCGCCTCACCCCGGGCGGCAGGGAGGTGGCCGATCCCCACCCGCCCGGCACCACGGAGAACCTGCTCGTCGCCTCGGGGCGCCTCGCCCTCAGCATCGACGGCGATCGCCGCCTCCTCGAAGCGGGGGACGCGATCTTCTTCGAGGCGGACGTCCCCCACGCCTATGAGAACGTCGACCCGACCACGGACGCGGTGATGTACCTCGTCATGGCCTACGCGCAGAAGATCTGAGCCGGACGCCTTGGCCCTTGCTAGTGCACGGCACCTCTGGGACGCTCAAGGCTCCTGGGTGGGACCTTGAGTTTCGACTGGTTTGCCTTCGCGGCCGAGTGCCCGGTTCCGATCGTTGCCGCGCGCAACGACGGCGGGATCTCGTTCGCGAACCGCGCGGCGGGGCGGCTGCTCGGGCGTGGCCTCGCGGACGTGGAGGCGGCGGGCATGGCGGCGCTGCTCCCGGCGCGCCTCCACCCCGCAGCGTCCACGCCCGCGGGGCAGCCGCCGGGGCGCGGATGGATCGAGCGCATCGTCGAGCTCACGCGTCGGCCGAACGGCGTGGTGCCGCTGGTCCCGCTGCTGCACGCCGGCGGCGCCGAGATCGAGGTCGAGTGGACGGTGCTCCCCGGGCATGACCCGTCGGGTCGCAACACGCTCGTCCTCGCGTTCTCGCCGCGCCAGGTGGGCCCCGCCGCCGAGCCGGACATCCCGCACGCGTCCGCCAGCCAGCTCCACGCGGTCATGTTCGAGCACGCGCCCGCCGCGATCTTCCACACCGATGGGCGCGGCGTCGTCACCGCGTGCAACGAGCGCTTCATCGCCCTCGTCGGCTCGACGCGCGCGGAGGCCGTGGGGCTCAACACGCGCGCCCTGCCGAACCGCGCGATCGTCCAGGCCATCGAGGTGGGCCTCGGGGGCAACCGCGCCGGGTACGAGGGCGACTACCAGGCCTCGAACGGCGGGAAGAAGGGCGCCGTTCGCGTCACCATCGAGCCCATCCGCGGCCCCGACAGCGACGTGGTGGGCGTCGTCGGGCTGGTGGAGGACGTCACCCAGCAGCGGAGCGTCGCGGATCAGGCGGCGCGCGCCGAGCGGCTCGCGGCGCTCGGCGTCTTCGCCGCGGGCGTCGCGCACGAGGTGCAGAACCCGCTCTCCACCGTCGCGGCCAGCGTGGACTTCGCCCTCCGCCTCGTGGACGAGGGCGCCCCGGGGTCGAGCGGCGCCCGCCTCCGCCAGGCGCTGCTCGACGCGCGGGAGGGCGTCGCGCGCGTCGCCACCATCTGCCGGGACCTCCGCCTCTTCGGCAGGAGCGACGACGTCAAGCGCGGGCCCGTGGACGTGGCCGCGAGCCTCGACTCCGCGCTCGGCCTCATGCGCGACCGGGTGGAGGCGCGCGCGCGCCTCGAGGTGCGCGTGGAGGACGTGCCCCCGGTGTGGGCCTCGGAGGCGCGCATGGTGCGGCTCTTCGTGAACCTCCTCGCGAACGCCGTGGAGGCGATCCCAGAGGGCCAGCGCGCCGAGCACCTCGTCACCGTCACCGTCCGCAGCGCCGGCGCGCGCGTCGGGGTGGAGGTGGAGGACACCGGGCGCGGCATCCCCAAGGAGGACGCCGAGCGCGTGTTCGAGCCGTTCTGGAGCGAGCGCACCTCCGGGCCCGGCCTCGGCCTCTCCACGTGCCACGGCATCGTCAGCTCGCTCGGCGGGGAGATCCACGTCGACACCGACCGGCCCGCCGACGCGCGCGGCGCCAAGCTCCTCGTCCTCCTCCCCGTCGAGTCCGAGGACGACGACGACGTCCTCACGCCCGATCCGCCGCCCGCGAGCCTCCGGCCCCCCGCCCGCGGTCGCGTGCTCGTCGTCGACGACGAGGAGCGCCTCGCCAGCACCCTCAAGCTCGCCCTCTCGCACGCCCACGACGTGGACGTCGCCCTCCGCGGCCGCGCCGCGCTCGAGTCGCTCGCCAAGCACGACTACGACGTCATCCTCTGCGACCTCACCCTGCCGGATCTCTCCGGCGTGGACGTGTACCTGGAGGCCATCCACGCCCGGCCCGCGCTCGCGCCCCGCTTCGTCTTCCTCACCGGCGGCGCCTTCCAGGATCGGACCCGCGCCTTCCTCGGCTCCGTCAGCAACGTCCGCCTCGACAAGCCCTTCGAGCTCGACGCCCTCGAGCGCCTCGTCGCCGAGCAGGTGCGGGCCGCGCGCGTGCGGGTCTGAGCGCGGCGGGGTAGCCGGCTCCTCGGGTCGGCGCGCGCGGGCCCGCGCGCCCCCTGTCCGCGGGCCCTGCGCCGCCCGCGCGCCGCATGGCCGCGCGCCGCTGCGCCCGCGTGCCCGGCCCGCGCTCGGACATTCCCCGTCCCATCACTACACGCGCGCTCGGTACCGCGAGCGAGCGCCAGCCATTAGCACTGGGAGGAGGAGCGACATGGCCAACACCAAACCAAGAGTCCACGTCATCGTAGAGGTCGGCGCGCTCGAGCCCGGAGAGCACGAGGCGCTGCTCACCGTCACCTCGCGGCAAGAGCCGGCGCCGCAAAGCGCGCCAGCGAGCGCGCCCCCCGCGCCCGAGACACGCGGCATCGAGCCGCTCGCGAGCCACCTCGAGCGCGCGCGGAGAGAGCACGTGCTCGCCGCCGTGCGCGCCGCGGGAGGCAACCGCACCGCCGCCGCCAAGGCCCTCGGCGTCGACATCCGCACCGTCTTCCGAGTCCTCGGTGCGACGCGGACGTCATGAATTCTGACAAAAGGATCATAATTGGTGGTCGCGAGAGCGAGCGATTTCGGGGGAGGCGATCACGGCGGTTGACGACCTGTCGAGCGATCGGTTCCATGGGGCGCGTGATGAGGGGGCGGCGGAGGGGTGGCAGAAGTCTCGGTGCGCCGCGTTCGGTGACGCGTGTGTGCGCGCGAGTCGAAACCGCGAGCCAGCGAGGTACATGATCGATGCTGACGGTCCCTGCGTTGAAGGTGCAGCAGTTCACGCAAGAGTTCTTCTTGCTCAACCTGGCCGCGGCGGACGTCGAGCGCCTCGTGCGCTTCGAGGTGCTGGGGGAGACCGGCCTCGAGGGAAAGAAGGCCAAGAAGCGCAAGGCGAGCCCTGCCTCGGCGGTCAACTGGTCGGAGATCGAGCAGCGCGTCAGCACCTCCGACAAGGCGTACCAGCGGCCCATCTTGCGCAAGAAGATCGAGGAGCTCGCCCAATACTACCTCCTATGTCGCGATGACGCGGGCGTGCCTGCCATCCCGGGCGCGGTCCTCCTCACCAGCGACGAGCCCATCGCGTTTTCTCCCCAGGGGCCCAACCCGTTCGTCGGCATCGCCCAGCTCTCCGAGACCGAGGGCACGCTCCGCGTGTTGGACGGCCAGCACAGGCTCTTGGCTCTGACCGCGCTCCTCTCCTCCTCTGAGCTCTCGGATGCCGACCGCGCCGCTGTCCGCATGCTTCAGGTGCCTGCCATCCTGTTCGCGGCGCTCCCGCCGCCGAGCGTCGTCGAGATGTTCGCGACGATCAACTCGAAGCACACACGCCTCAACGCCTCGCTCCTGTTCTCGCTCAAGGGGCGGCAGCTCTACGCGGACCCGTTGGACGCGTGCGTCCACGACGTGCTCAAGAAGCTGAACGAGAAGGACACGTCGCCCCTGAAGAGCCACATCAAGATGCTGGGCGTCGGGGCAGGCAAGGTCGCCCAGGCCGGCCTCGCGCACGAGCTGAAGGGGGTGATCGTCTCGCTTCGCAGCAAGTACCCAGACGCCGGCTGGGTCGAAGAGCTCGTTCAGCACCTCGACCGCTTCTACGAGCTCTACTTCCGCGAGGTGGCGCGCACCTTCCCGGGCGCGTGGGAGAGCCGAAAGCACTCGATCCGGTCGGGGATCGCCCTGCGGGGGTTCCTTCAAGCGTCCGCCGAGGTCGCCCGCCGAGTGTTCGAGGTAGGTGGCGATCCCCGGCCCATCGTGCGGGCGCTCCTCGCGCCCTGGCGCGATCGTGTCGGCGAAGACCGCTTCGAGACGGCGGGCGCGTGGCGCGCCAAGGCGGCCGGTGGAGGCAAGGAGGGCACGCGGCTCCTTGCGCGCGAGCTCGTCGCGAGCCTGGGCACCGTCGACGCGAAGGCGGTCGCGTGAGCGTGCGAGGGATCCTCGAGAGCCTCAGCGAGGAAGCCAGCGCGAGCGTGCTCGCCATCGTGAAGAGGGCGTATGAGATCGGCTATCGCGAGGGCCTCGCCGCGCGGGCGGCGGTCGCAGGTGCCCTTCCCAGCCAGGAGGGTGAGCACGCGCTCGTCGGAGACGCCGCCCACGCCCCCACGCTGTCGCGCCCTGCGCCGGTCGCGTTCCCCGAGGACGACGCGGATGACGTCGTCGACGCGGTCTACGAGGAAGACGCGGACGAGCCCGAGGACGAGGACGACGGCGACGAACAGGGTGGCCCGGACGACGCCGAGCCCTCCGGCGAAGGAGATCCGGTGGCCCCCGCCGTTCGGTGGGCGCGGTCCCCGCGCGAGGACGCCGAGCGCCGTCCGCCGGAGCACATGGCGAAGCCCATCCACGCGGCGACCACGGTGGGCCGGCTCAAGCACCGCATCTTCCGGGTCTTCGGTCTCGAACGGTTCGACATCGACGTGATCATCTGTCGCAAGGGCGACAGAGACCGTCGGCAGTTGAAGAGCAACGTCAGGCTCAGCAAGTACTTCGTGGATAGGTGATGGTGCAGTTCATGCGGGAGGAAACATGGCGACACTGACGATCGATCGACTCCGTGCCCTCGTAGCTGGTGAAGGCGTGGCCCTCCGGGTCCGGCAGCGGCTCCAGCCCGCCGGAGGGCCGGGGGACAAGGTCTTTCCGCCCACGTACGCCACCGGCGACCGGTCGCTGAAGTACGTGACGGAGAAGCGCAGGATCGATGGGCAGGACGTCACCTGCGTTCTGCTCGACAGCGTCGCGTCTCAGGCGAACCGGATCGAGGAGGCGCTCGAGGCGGGGTGGCAATCCAAGGAGCTTCACTTCCCCGTGATCGCGGTCGACTTTGCCCACGATCCAGAGCTCGCCGACATCGGCGCGGTGTCGACGCTGCAGGCACCGCACCGAATCGCCGACGCGATCCTGCGAGACGCTACCGACGCGAGCGGTAAGACGCTCTTTCGAGACATGCCGGAGGGTAGGGCGTTCACCGACGCCACAACCCGGAACGCGACGGCCGTGCTTCAGCTCTGCCCGACGGCGCTGGTCCTCGGGGTGTGGGACTCGACCGGACCCAAGGGCGGCCTCGGCGCCAAGTTCCAAAGGGCGCTTACCTCCGAGATCGTCGCGATAGGTGCCGTGCCCGGCAGCAAGGTAGGCAGTCGAATGGATCCGCTGGCCATTCAGGCTGGCGTCGAGGTGTTTCACCGCGAATCGGATCCGGATGACTGGACCATCGACGAGGCCGAGGCCGTCAAGGAGAAGGGGAAGCCCAAGCTCTTCAATCGCGCAGGTGGGCAGGGAAAGGGCAAGCCGTCCGCCATCAACCACTCCAACGTGACGCCTTCGGTGGACGAGTACGCGGGAGGAATCACCTTCGATTACGCGATTCAGACGGTGGTCCTCTCGCTTCCGGCGCTGCGAAGGCTCCGCTTCCTGACTGCCACCGACGGGAAGCCTCTCGCCAAGCGCGCGGAGGCAGAGGCGGCCGCACAGCTGGCCCTCGCCGCGCTGGCGTTGGCGGGCGTCGTGCGCCAACGAGAGGTCGGCTACGATCTGCGTTCGCGATGCCTGCTCGTTCCCGACTCGCCGCTCGTGATCGAACTCGTCCGTGCCGACGGCGCCGTCGAAGAGACCACGCTCGGTCCTAAGGAGGCCGCGGCGAACCTCGCGGAGGCTGCGAGGGCCCTAGCGGACGCGGGGCTGGCGTGGGAGCGCGAGCCCGTCCGCCTGAAGGCGGCGCCGAAGCTCGTAGCGCTCGTAAAGCGCAGCAGGGCGCTCGCCGCGGCTGGCGACGAGGCGGCCTCGTGACCCTCGCGCTCGCCGTCGAGCTCCTCGGCGGGCGCTTCGTCGCAACCGCGTACAACGATCGCGAGGCCGCGGAGTGGCCTCCACATCCGGCACGGCTCTTCTCGGCGCTGGTGGCCACTTGGGCGGAAGGCGTCCTACAGGGAGAGCCCAGCGATGACCAGCTCGCCGCGCTGGAGTGGATGGAGAATCTCCCGCCGCCAGACATCCTGGCGAGCTCCTCGGAGGAAACCAGCCGTCGGGTCGTAGCGCCGGTGTTCGTCCCCGTAAACGATGTTGGCGTCGTATCGCCCCCGGACCGCGAGCGGCTCGATGACATCGCCGCGCAGTACGGAGGGGCAAACGAGCCGAAGGCCCGGGCCAAGCTTCAGAAGGAACTAGAGAAGCTCGCCCTGAAGCTCGCGGCAGATACGAAAAAGGCCATCGCGGTCCCCGCGAAGTTCACGAAAGGCGACCCGGCCGCGAAGCTCATGCCCGAGCGACGGACGAAGCAGCCTCGGACCTTTCCTTGCGTTACTCCTGCCGTCCCCAGGGTCGTCTTCGTGTGGCCCGGCGTCGAACCTCCCCCGCGCGAAGCGTCGGGTTTGGACACCCTGGGGCGCCGCCTTGTGCGCTTGGGACACTCCTCCAGCCTGGTCAATCTCACACGTCTGGATGAGCGATCCCTCCTGCCGCTTCGACAGCAGCTGACTCGCTTCAGCCATAGCGAGGACCGCGGCCAGCACGTTCTTCGTTGGATCGCTCCAGGGCAGGTGGACAGACTGCGAAGAGCCTTCGACCACCACCGCGAGACCGAGCCGCGGGTGTTGCCGGCGCGCTTCGTCCGCTACGCCGAGGGAGATCTCCTCGAGGAGACCGCGGCTGCACGCGGCATCTTCGGCGACGACATGGTGATTCTCGCGCGGGTCCAGGGCCCGCGCCTGCCGATCATGGCGGGCCCCGCGCTCGCGGGGAAGGTGCGACGCGCTCTCATGTCTGTCGCGGAGGAGCCTATTCCCACCATTCTCTCTGGGCATGCGCCGGATGGCGCTCCCGCTGAGCAGCCTCACGTCGCGTTCGTAGCCCTGCCGTTCGTCGGGTCGGAGCATGCCGATGGTAGCCTCCAGGGGGTCGCCATCGTGCTTCCGGGCGATGTCGAGCCGGAGGATCGGAGGGCGCTGTTCGCTGCGGTGGGGCGCTTGGAGGCGGAAGGCCCTGCGGTGGACGCCTCTCCGGCGATCAGGCTTCGGCTCGGCAGGGCCGGCGAGATGGTGCTCTCTCGCGTGGTGTGGGGCACGCACCGGCGCGCCACGCTCCAGCCCATGACGTGGTGCCGGCCTTCCGTCAGGTGGGCGAGCGCGACACCGGTGGCGCTGGACCAAAACCCAGGTGATCTGCACGACGCGGACGCGGGCCGCCGCGCCCGTGCCTTCGAGGCAGCCACGGAGTCCGTGAGGCAGAGCGTCCTCAGAGTCGGCCTGCCGGCGCCGGAGCACGTCGAGGTGTCGCGGTCGAGCGTGGTGAGTGGCTCGGCGAAGCCGCGCGAGTACGGCCGATTCCCCGCAGATGCCGCCAAGCAGCAGCGGGTCCTCGTGCACGTCCGGCTCCGGTTCTCCGCCCCGGTGCGCGGACCGATCTTGCTGGGTGCGGGTCGCTATCAGGGGCTCGGTCTTTGTCTGCCGGCGGGCCTCCGTCCACAGGGGGAGGGTCGGCCGTGACGAAGCTGCCTGACTTTGCCGAGGTGTACCGCGACGCGCACGACGTCGAGCCCTTCCCGTGGCAGATCGAGCTGTGCTCGGAGGTGCTCGCCCAAGGGTGGCCGGATCTGCTCGACCTCCCGACCGGAGTCGGCAAGACCAGCGCGCTCGACGTCGCGTTGTACGCCCTGGCCGCCGCGCCGGAGCGCATGCCTCGACGGACCGTTCTCGTAGTGGACCGGCGCATCGTGGTGGATCAGGGCGCAGCTCACGCGCGGAGGCTTCGACGTGCGTTGGCCCAGGGATCCACCGAGGCACTGCGTCGCCTCGCCAACGCGCTCCGAGCGGTGTGGGACGCACCGGCAGACGAGCCGCCCTTCGCCGTGGCTCTCTTGCGCGGCGGGATGCCGCGGGATGACGATTGGGCGCGGCGGCCGGACCAGCCTGTGCTCGGAGTGTCTACGGTAGATCAGGTGGGATCGAGGCTTCTATTCCGCGGATATGGGGTCAGTCCGCGATCGGCGTCGATTCACGCAGGACTCCTTGGCAGCGACACGTTGTTCCTCCTTGACGAGGTTCACCTCGCGGAGCCCTTTGCTCAGACACTTGCCGCCATTGCAAGCCGTCTCAAGACGCCCGCGAGCCCCTTGCCTGATCGATGTCGCGTCGTTCGCATGTCGGCGACGCCAGGTGCGCCACCGCCCGGCAGCCGGACGTTCGCGTTGACGCGCTCCGACCGGTCGCATCCAGTCCTTCAAAGGCGCCTCTCCGCATCGAAGCGCGCCAGGCTCGAGATCGTGAAGGTGTCGGGGGATGACGAGACCCAGAAGCTGGCTGCTCTGGCAGAGCACGCGGCAAAGACGGCGCGCGATCTCGTCGACGATGGCGCGCGCGTGGTCGGCCTCGTGCTCAATCGCGTGGACGCAGCGAGGAGGGCGTGCGCTCTCCTCGGCTCCACGGCCACCGTCGACACCCTGCTCGTCACGGGCCGAATGCGCCCGCTGGATCGTGACCGCGTCGTTCGCGACGTTCTCGTCCCTCGCGCTGGGCCGCGAGCGCGCGCGGCGGGCGACCGACCGCTCATCGTCGTGGCCACCCAGTGCATCGAGGCGGGCGCCGATTTGGACTTCGACGGGCTTGTCACTGAGTGTGCAAGTCTCGATGCCCTGCGCCAGCGCTTCGGACGGCTCGACCGGCGCGGCGACGTCGGAGAGTCGAAGGCCGTGGTCCTTTGTCGCTCCGACCTCGCCGCGGCCCAGCGGCCAGACCCGGTCTACGGCCCAGCGCTAGCGGCCACGTGGCTCTGGCTCCACGAGAAGGCGGAGAAGGGGCTCGTCGATTTCGGGCTCGATCACCTTCCTCCGGCGACGACGGTGGACGGCGCGATCCGCGCCGACCTCCTGGCGCCTCGGCCGGACGCGCCGGTCTTGCTCCCGGCACACGTCGACGCGTGGGCGCAGACGTCACCCGTGCCTGACTACGACCCGGACATTGCGCTTTGGCTCCACGGCCCGGAGCGAACAGCCTCGGACGTCCAGATCATTTGGCGAGAAGGCCTCGTCGTCCCGGATGAACCAACTGCCGAGAACCTCGCTGCGGCGACGGGAGGCCTCGCCGCGTGCCGGCCGTCTACCTTGGAGGCGGTTAGCGTTCCGCTCCACGTCGCGCGCGCCTGGTTGAGTGAGCTGACCCCTCCCGCCATGTCGGACCTGGTTGCCGCAGACGCAGACGGGGATGAGAGCGACGTGGCGGCGCGGGCTCATCGCGAAGGGTCCGAAAGGCCGCTTGTCGCCCTGCGCTGGCAGGGTGACTCGAGCGCGTGGGTTAGGCCGTCGGACCTCCGGCCGGGCGACGTCCTGATCGTTCCGTGTGAGCGCGGTGGGCTCGCGAACGACTCGTTCGATCCGACGTGCAGAATCGCGGTGACCGACCTCAGGTATCTAGGCGCACTGCGGGCGCGAGGCGAGGTCGTCCTCTGGTTCGGTGAAGGGTCGACCGCCGACCCGCGTAGCGCGAGCGCGGCGGGGGCACCTCCCGTTGCGGGAGAAGAGGAGACGGCACGCGATCATCGTGCGCGCGTTCGGGAGTGGGCAGGAGCTCTCCCTGAATCCCCCAACGATCCCGGCATCACGCCCGGGGAGTGGAGCGCGCTCGTTCGTACGCTCCGTAGCTCTCGCTCAGGGCGTGTGGCGGTCCTGCCCGACGGCAGCTCAGTGCTCCGCATTATGGTTCCCCCAAAGTGGCTTCGCGCTGAGGTGCTGGAAGCGGTGACCGAGGACGACGATAGCTGCTTCCTCGGGGGCGAGGTAACGCTCGCGTTTCACAGCGGCGACGTGCGGCGTCTCACCGACAGGTTCGCGCGTGCCTTGGGCTTCACTCACGACATCGCGGCGGATCTTGGGCTGGCTGCCTGGCTTCATGATGTCGGCAAGGCCGACCCCCGGTTCCAGCGGTGGCTCGTTGGGGGGAGCGAGGTGCGCCAAGCGATGCAGCGGGAGCCGCTCGCCAAGTCTGCGCTGGGTGGAGGGTCCGTGACCGAGCGGCGCCTCTCCCGAATCCGTGCGGGTCTCCCTGCTGGCTATCGTCACGAGCTCCTCTCGACGGCGATGGCCGAGGCCAGCGCCTCCGCGCTCTCGGGGGCTCACGATCCGGACCTGGTGGTCCACCTCGTCGCCAGCCATCATGGGTTCTGCAGACCATTCGCGCCGGCGGACGACCACCCGGAGGACATTCGGGTCGAGCTGACTCACGGGACGTCAGCGCTTGCGGCCGGAACGCGCCATCGGCTCGCTCGTCTCGACAGCGGTGTTTCGGACCGGTTCTGGCGGCTTACGGACCGCTACGGGTGGTGGGGGCTCGCCTGGCTGGAGGCCGTCCTGCGCCTAGCGGATCACCGGTCGAGCGACGGGAGCATGCGCGAGGAGGAAGCGGAGGAGCAGGAACATGCCTGACCTGGAGCTGCTGGGGTTGGACGCGCAGAATCCGCTTGGGTTCTTCGCATCACTGGGCCTTCTGCGGGTGCTCGACGCCGCCACGAAGGAGGGCCTGCCGAAGCCCCGGCTGTCGTTCGCGGAGGGAGCGCTCGCCTACGCCCTGCTGCGGACCGACTTCACCCGACCCGAGCTGGAACGAGCGGTCCTGCTGGATGCGGACCATCAAGCCGCAAGCCTCGCGCTCGGGCTCGCGTACGGCGAGGACGGCCGGCTGTGTGCGCCTTCGAGCCCGGACGCCACCCGAGACCTCAAGCCCAGCCCGGCAGCCGCGCGCGAGTTCCTCACGAAGGTAGCTGAGGCCCCTCGGCGAGATGCGGACCTAGCTGCCGCGTTCTTCTCCGAGCTCGTCCAAGACAACAATGGAAACACCAAACCGACCGCATTCCACTTCACGGCTGGCCAGCAGACGTTCCTCGCAATGGTCGAGGCGTTGCGAACCGGTCTGGACTTGGAGTCCCTGCGGGAGGCGCTGGACGGGCCATGGCGGAATAGCTCAGCCCTCCCCTCTCTATCCTGGGATGCGACCGTGGCGCGCCAGTACGCCTTGCGGGCGTCCAACCCCTCATCGGAGAAGCGTGGCAGCGTCCCGGCTGCGAACTGGCTCGCCGTGCAGGGTCTGGCCTTCTTTCCGGTCATGCCACGAAGGGGGCGCCTCTGGACGTCTTGCGTGAGGGGAGGATGGAAGGACTCTGTGTTCACCTGGCCGGTCTGGCACGTACCGGCGACCGCCCGAACGGTAGGTGCGCTCCTACGTTCCGATGCCCGAGATCTGACCGCCCGTGAGAGGCACGCGATGGGGATCGGAATCGTCTTCGCGTCGAACATTCTTCGCACCGACCAGGGAGGCTACGGCTCCTTCTCTCCCGCTGACGCCGTGGTACCTGCGCCCTCGAGGGCGACACGATGACGCCGGGGTCGCACGCCGCCGTCTTGGACGCCGACTTCCGCACGGCCTGCGCGCGTACGCGCACCGACGATCCGTGGCACGGAGCCTTCGCCCTCGAGGTCGAAGGGAGAACGCGTGACTACCGGGTCGGGAAGGCCGCTCACCCCGACCTCCGCATCATCCCTTGGCAGCACCCCTATGCGCGCGCGTTCTACGAGGGACGAGCGGGCGCAGTGTTCGAGTATGAGCCCGAGCGCTCCGGGACGTTCGCACCTGCGGAGGGAACGATCGGCCACATCGCTCGGGTGGTCGCTGCGCATCGAGCGCTCGAGCGAGTCGTGCTCGAGGATGGCTCCGGGCGACACGTCCTGCTGAGGCAGGGCGACGTGTTCGTTTCCGAAGAGGACTCGGTCGCTCCCGCGGGCGGCGAGGGGAGGCGGCATGGTCTGCCCGACGTTCTCTCGCTCCTCACACCAGACCAATATCGACTGATCACGGCGAGCCGACACGCACCCGTGATCCTGCAGGGTCGCGCGGGCTCGGGGAAGACCACGGTGGCGCTTCATCGTGTCGCGTGGTTGACTCACGCGGACTCTGTGACGGGCGAACCTCCCGTCGACCCGAGCCGCGTGCTCATCGTGATGTTCAACAAGGCCCTGACGACCTTCGTCGAGCGTTCCCTTGCCCCTCTTGGCCTCGAGTCGGTCCAGATCGACACGTTCCACGCGTGGGCGCTCAGCGCAATAAGGCGAGCGTACTTGGGGGAGGTCGTCCCAAAGCGGATCGTGCATCCTGGACGAGACACCGCGCTCGCCCTGAAGAGACAAGTCGGAGTCCTGCGGCTGCTCGAGGAGCTCGTGAGCGGGCAGGAGCGATCCCTAGGCGTATGGCTCGAGGAGAAGCTAGCGCCGTACGATGCCAGGGCCTGGCGCCTCCGCTTCGCTCGAAGCGAGGGCCCAATCGTGTCCCGCCTCGTAACCGTGCGTCGCGCGGCACTTGCGGCACGCGACGCTGCCAAGACCGTCCGGGAGCAGCGCACGCTCGAGCAGGTCTACCAGGTGTTCCGGGCAGCGAAGGATCGGATGACGAAGTACAAGGAAGAGCTCTTCCGGTGTCTCACCGACGCTGATCTGCTCTCGCGTCACCTCACTGCCACCTCGGCCGAGATCGAGGCCCTCGTGAGCTACCAGCGCTCCCTTCAGGGGGAAGGCGGCACGGACCGGAGACCGGGCCCTCACGTGGGCTTCGAAGACTTCGCGCTGCTCCTGCGCATCATCCAGCTCAAGCACGGCGGTCTTCCAGACAAGGAGCGCGACGATCGAGCGGAGCTCTTCGAGCACCTCGTCGTCGACGAGGCGCAGGACTTCGGTGCCGTCGAGCTCACCGTCCTCCTGGCGGCGGTGCGTGCGCGAACGGGTGTGACCATCGTGGGCGACCTCAATCAGAAGATCCTGCCGGACGCCGACTTCATCGGTTGGGAGGCCCTCGCCGCCGAGCTAGGTGTGCACGGCGCCTCCGTGGCGCGGCTCGAGGTCGGGCACCGCTCCACCAAGCCCATCGTCGAGCTCGCGGCGTCCATCGCCGGGGTGGAAGAGGCAACGGGCCGGCCGGGGCCGTTGCCCACGTTGACTCGAACGACAGATCGCGCGTCGCTCGTCGCGGAGGTTGCGCGGCTCGCTGCCGCGACGCTTGGAGATAAGCCGGGCGCGCACGTGTGCGTGGTCTGCACGACAACCAGGGAGGCAAAGGAGCACCACGCCGCCCTCCTCGCGGCGGTACCCGATCTCGTGGTGAGGCTCGGACACAATGCAGGGTTTGCCTTTGAGCCCGGCATCACCGTGACCAACCTTCGCCAGGTAAAGGGCCTCGAGTTCGACGTCGTGATCGTCGTCGACTTGAGCGCTGCGGCGTACCCTGTCACCGAGCAAGGGCGTCGTTGGCTTTACACGGTGCTCACGCGGGCGAAGGATGCGCTCCACCTCGTAACGCAGTCGGAGCCGACACCGCTCCTCGATCAGGCCAGAGCGAGGGGCCTCGTAGTGGAGGAGGACCAGGCGGAGGTTCCGGCCGTGCAGTTCGCCCCCGAGGACGACGACCCGTTCTGATCTCCTCCGCCGTTTCGGACCCAAGGAGGCGGGGCTATCCTGAAGTGGCCATGTCCAGGACGTCCAGCCCGCCCGCTCCGGAGCATCCGGCCGAGGGACCGCCGAGCGCGCGCGCCAAGCCCCTGCCACTTCGCGAGCCCGAGCGCACCCTCATCGTGCCAGCGCGCATGGTGAATGAGGTGCTGTACTGTGAGCGGTTGCTCTATCTCGAATGGGTCCAAGGCGAGTTCGCCGACAATGCGCATACCGTGGAAGGCCGGGCCGTCCACAGGCGCGCGGACAAGCCTGGGGGACGACTCCCGCCACCCGCCCTAGGCACGCCCGACGAGGCGACATCCGAGGAGCAGGAGGAGGCGCCCCCGTACGTGGCGCGCTCGGTCTGGCTCACGTCGGAACGGCTCGGATTGACGGCCAAGATCGACGTGGTGGAAGGCAAGGATGGCGGCTCCGTGGTACCGATCGAGTACAAGCGCGGCACCGCCCCGGACGTCCCCGAGGGCGCCTATCTACCGGAGCGTGCCCAGCTCTGCGCGCACGCGCTGCTGCTGCGAGAGCATGGCTATGCCTGTGAAGAAGGGGCACTCTACTTCGCGAAGAATCGGCGGCGCGTGCCCATCGTCATAGATGAGGCGCTCGAGACGACCACCCTGACAGCCATTGCCCGCGCGCGCGAGCTCCAGGCCGCGGAGCAGATCCCGCCACCTCTCGTGGACAGTCCGAAGTGCAACGGGTGCTCCCTCGTTGGCATTTGCCTCCCCGACGAGGTTAACCTGCTCACGCGCCGCGAGACCCATCCTGCCGAGGCCGACGCCGAGCCGAGACCCATTCGCCGCCTCCATCCGCCGCGGGATGATCGCATCCCCGTCTATGTCCAGGAGCATGGCGCTCGCGTCGGCCTGGATGGGGAGGTGCTCTCCATCAGGAGCGCGAAGGGCGAGATCACCGAGGCGAGAATTCCGGGGACGTCCCAGGTCTGCCTCGTCGGGAACGTTCAGATCTCCACCCAGGCCATGCGTGCGCTCTTCGAGCGCGACATCCCCGTGGCGTACTTCTCCACGGGGGGCTACTTCGTAGGACGCGCTGCGGCACACGACACGAACAACGTGGAGCTTCGGATCGCTCAGTACCGCGCGGCTGACGACCCGGTCCTTTGCCTGAGGCTCGCCAACGCTTGGACGGCGTCCAAGATCCGAAACTGTCGAACCCTGCTCCGCCGGAATCACGGTGCACCGGATCCGGTGGTCCTCGGTGAGCTCGAGCAGCTGGCCCGCAAGGCGGAGCAGGCAGAGGCCCTACCCAATCTGCTTGGGATCGAGGGGACGGCGGCGCGGTACTACTTCGGTGCGTTCGGCGGGATGCTCAGCTCGAACCTCGGGTTCGACCTCGAAGGTCGCAATCGCCGGCCGCCTCGCGACCCAATCAACGCTCTCCTGTCGCTGGCGTACTCGCTCCTCACGAAGGACTTCACGTTCGCGGTGGCGTCGGCAGGACTCGACCCGCTCCGCGGCTTCTACCATCAGCCGCGCTTCGGCAAGCCCGCGCTCGCCCTGGATCTCATGGAGGAGTTCCGCCCGCTCCTGGCTGACTCCACCGTCATCGGCGTCATCAACCAGGGCATCGTCGGACACGACGACTTCCAGAGACACCCGACAGGCGTTGCGCTCTTGCCGGCAGCGCGGAGGAAGGTAATCCTCGCCTATCAGCGGAGGCTAGACCAGCTCGTCGCACACCCCGTCTTTGGGTATCGCATCAGCTACCGAAGCGTCTTGGAGGTTCAAGCGCGCCTTCTTGGGCGCGTGCTCACGGGCGAGATTCCAGAATACCCCTCGTTCCGAACACGGTGACCCGATGCGCCAGACCTACATCGTCTCTTACGACATCTCGGACCCCAAGCGGCTTAGGAAGGTCTTCCGCATGCTCAAGGGCTGGGGAGACCATCTGCAGTTGTCCGTGTTTCGTTGTGACCTCAACCCGCGGGAGCTCATCGAGCTCAGGACCGAGCTGACCGCCTTGATCCATCACGGCCAGGATCAGGTGCTCTTCGTGGACGTCGGCCCCGCGGACGGCCGAGCGCTGACCTCCTTCGAGACTCTGGGGCGACCCCCGCCGCCAATTCTGAGCGTGGCCATCGTCGTCTGACCTGCGAGCCCTCCAGTGGCGCGCCACACTCGGGGACTGCTCGCGCCCCGACAAGCTCTTTGAAAACCCGACACAATTCCACCCAGAACATGCTCCCCTCCCCCGTGAGAACACCTTCCCGCAGGCGTGCTACCGAGACCGCTCGCAAACCGCCTGCCATGTGTCTCGAATCAGAGACGAACTGGGAGGCGACCTTCCCCTGACTCCGGTCAGGGGCCCCATTGAAGCCTGATCGCCTTGCCTGTGACCGAGCTCCGGAGCTGTCCTTCCCCTGACTCCGGTCAGGGGCCCCATTGAAGCCCGATCGAGCTCCCCAACGGGTCCGAGATTCTCGAGCCCTTCCCCTGACTCCGGTCAGGGGCCCCATTGAAGCACCGCGCGCCTCCAGCCAATCGGGCGGCGGGCGGGGCCTTCC
>CAZBJI010000069.1:0-37924 GCA_964492175.1 uncultured Polyangiaceae bacterium
GGGCGCCGCCGGGGAGCGGCGCGAGCTCGCGGGACCGGCGTCGCCGATCGACGGCACGGGCGGCGCCCTCAGCGCCGCCGCGAGATCCGCGAGCAGCTCCTTGGGGATCGTCTGGATCACGGTCGCAGCGCTGTACGCGTCCCCCGAGTCGCCCGCCGCGGGCCGCACGGTGTCGACGTCGACGGGCTTCCCGTCACCGTCGCTTCCGGTCGGCTGGGCAGGTTGGTGGCTCACCTTCTCCTGGATATCCGATCCTTCCCCGCGGGCGCCAGGGGGCGTCGTGAGGGGTCCGCCGCCCCGAGCGATCGGGCGGCGCAGCGTGCCAGCGTCGGTTCCCGCGCAACACCCCGCCGCTTGCGTCGAGACTGCGCGTCCACGGGACGCGGGGCGGGCGGCGCGCAGGCGCGAAGCGGCGAGCGTCCACCGGGGGTGGGATCACCCGGGCCGCTTGCACGCGCGTGCAGATGCCCCCCCTCCTCTCCAGGGGCCTAGATGCCGTGCTGCTTGAGCTTCTTGTGGAGGCCTTCGCGCGTGATCCCGAGGCCCTTCGCCGCCGAGGTCTTGTTCTGGCCGTGCTCGCGCAGGGTCTCGAGGAGCAGGTACTTCTCGACCGCGTCCATCATCTCACGGAGCGTCCCTTTCGGCACGCTGGCCTTCGCGACGACGCCGAGGGCCTTCTTGATGTGAGGCGACAGCAGATCGGGGACGACGAAGCTGCCGGGCTCGAGCTGGATGACGATGCGCTGGACCTCGTTCTGTAGCTCCCGCACGTTGCCCGGCCACTCGTAGCTCATCAACAGCTCCAGCGCCTGCTGCGAGAAGCCGCCGACGGGCTTCCCGAGCTCCTCCGCGTACCGTGCCAAGAAGTGCGAGGCCAAGACGGGGATGTCGTCGCGCCGCTCCCGGAGCGGCGGCAGCCGGAGCGGGAAGACCTGGAGCCGATAGTAGAGATCTTCGCGGAACAGGCCCTTCGCGACGAGCTCCTGCAGGTTGCGGTTCGTGGCGGCCACGATGCGGACGTCCACGTGCTTGGCGCTGGTGGCGCCGACCGGTCGGATCTCTCCCTCCTGGAGGGCGCGCAGCAGCTTCGATTGAAGCGACAGGCTCGTCGAGTTGATCTCGTCCAAGAAGAGCGTCCCGCCGTCCGCGATCTCGAAGAGCCCCTTCTTCTCGTCGACCGCGCCGGTGAACGCGCCCTTCTTGTGCCCGAAGAGCTCGCTCTCGAGGAGGCTCTCCGCGATGGCAGCGCAGTTCTGCGCGACGAAGAGCTTCTCCCGGCGCTTCGACCGGTAGTGGACCCCCGCCGCGATGAGCTCCTTGCCCGTGCCGGTCTCGCCCTCGATGAGCACCGTGACCCGCGTGTCGACCACCTTGTCGAGCTGGCGGATGACGTTGTTGATCGCGTCGCTCCGGCCGATGATCGTCACGTCCTTGCCGCCTCCGCGACGCTTCTCCTCGCGGCCTTTCAGGAAGAGGTTCTCCTTCTTGAGCTGCTCCTCCGCCACCGTGAGGCGCTTGATGAGCCGCGCGCTCGACACGGCGAGCGACGCGTTCGACGCCAGGAGCAGGAGGAGCTCGACGTCGCTCGGAGTGAGCATGCCGGGCGCGTTCCGGTTGTCGGCCTGGAGCACCCCCAGGATCTCGTCGCCTCGCCAGAGCGGGACGCCGATCGTGCTGCGGATGGACGCGCCCATGATCGAGTCGCTCTCGCCGACCTCCTTCGGAGCGTCCGCGGCGAGCACGGCGGCGCGCTCGCGCACCACCTTGCGGTACACGCTCCGGGCGACGGGGACGGGGCCCGACGGCGGCCCCCCGCTCCCGTCCGCGCTGCGCACCCGCGTCAGGATCGGGACGAAGCCGCTGTCTCCACCCCGCGCGAGCTCGTCGTCGCGCAAGATGAGCGTCACGTGCGTGGCGGCGCGGACCAGCTCGAGGGCGCTGTCTGCGATCTCGAGCAACACGCGGTCGAGCTCCGTCTCGGAGCCGATGCGCTTCTGCGCGGCGTAGAGCTGGGGCAGGACGGTGGGGTCCACCTCCCTCCCCGCGACCGCCGGCAGGGCGGCCTCGAGCGAGGTCAAGGTCACGACGTGGCTCTGGTCGGCGTCGTCGTCGAGCGTAATGCAGAGCGTCGTCACCGCGTCGCCGCCCCCGAGCTCGATCGCGTCGCCCGTCTCCAAGTCCACCGTCGGGCTCTCCTCGGTGAGGCGGAAGCGCTGGTCCCGGCGCACGACGGTCGTGCCGTTGCTGGACCGCAGATCCGTGATCATGACGCGGTCCCCCTCGCACGTGATGCGCGCGTGCTCTCCGGAGATGTGCGCCTCCTCGAGGATGAGCTGGTTGTGGGGTCGTCTGCCGATACCGATGACCTCGCCGCGCAGCTCGATCGACTGGCCCGCGGCGAGGCCCTGCGTGACTTCGACCCGCAGCGTCACTGGCTGCGCGCGCGGAGCTTCGCGGCGACGAGCGGGAAGTCACGGTAGCGCTGCACCAGCGCCTCGTCCTTCAGCTCCTCCGCCTTGTCCAGGTACGCCATCATCTTGTCGGCGGTCGCGGTGTCACCCTTCGGCGAGAGCGCCAGCAACGAGTTCATGGCGCTGTACATGACCGCCTCGTTCGTCAGCTTCGGCATCGCGTCCACGAGCTTCGCGCGGTCGGCGTCGGCGCCGAGGATGCCGATCATGTAGGCGGCCTTGATGCCGGTGAACTGCGCGTCCTTGCCCTGCGTTTTGTCGTCCGTGAGCTTCGCGTGATAGCAGTTCAGGTCTTCCTTGCAGTTCTTCAGGAGCTCGGTGACCTGGGTCCACTCCTTCTCGAACGCCTTGCCCACGGTCGTCTTCGCCGGCTTGCCGGCCGCGTCCGTGCCCTGCGCCTCGGCCGTGTAGAGCTTCTCCACTTCGGACACCTGGTCGGGCTTCATGAGCTTCGCGCACGCCACGAGCGCGGTCTCCCGGATGGCCGCGACGTCCGCGGCCTCTCCCTTGAGGCCCATCGTCGTCTCCACCAGCCACGGGACCAGCGCGGCGTCGTAGAAGAGCGCCGCTGGATCACCGACGAGCGCCTCCTTGGCGTTCTTTCCGTTGGGCAGCGCCAGGTCCATCTTCACTTCCTCGAACGTCTTCTTGTACGCCTCGACGGTCTCCGCGGAGCGCGGGAGGTTCGAGAGGTTCACCGCGATGACCGCCTTGCTCGCGTCATCCGCCTTCTCACGCGCCGAGAGCAGCGGCTGCACCGAGCTCTGCGCCGAGAGCGCGCCCAGGATCTGCGCCGCCATGGAGATGTGCGCCTTCTCGGCGAGCTTCTTGGCCTGCTCGACCGCCTTCGCGTCCTTCTCCTTCTCGATGCCCCTCAGGTTCTCCGTGGTGGAGTACTTCACGAGCTCCTGATCCTCGCCCTTGAGCAGGGCCTCCGTGGGACCGACCGCCGGCTTCCCGATCTTGACGAGCGCGACGAGGGCGGTGTTCGGAATGGGCGCCACGCCCTTGCTCGGTGTGAGGAGCACCTTGAGCAGCGGCTTCACGGCCTTGTCGCTCTTGATCTCCCCCAGGGCGCGACAGGCCACGGTGTGCCAGAAGGCCTGATCGTGCACGGCCGCCTCGTTCGACGCGTCGATGGGCGGCTCGAGCAGCTTGATGAGGTCGTCCTCGAAGGACTTGTCGGCGACGGCCATGACCGCCGCGACGACGTCCTTGTGGATGAGCTTCACCTTCGCGCTCGAGTACTTCATCGTCATGAACGTCTTCATGACCTGCGGCGCCAGGCTCTTCTGCTTCATGGCGGCCACGGTGCGCATGACGTTCCGGATGTCGTCCTCGTTCTGGTCCGGCTTGTACTCCTCGAGGGCCTTCTTCAGGCACGGCTCGGTGCGCGGGTCGCGGAAGTCGGCGAGGAGCGCGATGAGCTCGCTCCGCACCCGCGGCTGCAGGTCACCCTCCACGCACGCCTTGGTGAGCGGCTCGGCGATCTTGTCGAGCAGAGGCTTGACGTTCGCGCCAGCGCGGTCCTTCTTGTCCTTCGTCATGGCGTCTTCGTAGAACTGCTTCAGACGCTTGACGGCCCCCGGCTGCTTCGCCTGGTCCTTGATCTCCTCGACGTAGGTCAGGGGATCATTCGGATCCGTGCACCCCGCGAGGGACGCGGTGCTGATGGCTGCTCCGAGGAGCAGGGCGCGGACCAACTGGATCGGACGGACCTTACGCAGCATCGTTTCCTCCGAGCGGGGACGATCGCCCGCCTCGCACGCCCTCCTCCCGGCGCCTGGGCCGCCGGGGGGAGCCGACTTACGTGGAACTTCTCGCCCGCACGGTACTTTCCGGCGATCTAACTGTCAATTCGCCCGGCTCGGCGGTGCGCAGAGCCCGACGCGCGCCCTCGAAGCCCGGGGCGCGGCCGCGCCGGCCTCAGAACGTACAAATGTGATAGCCCGGCGGCAGCAGGGTGCTGGCCTTGCAGGTCAGGCCCGGGTCACAAACGGGGTTCACCGGATCGCAGACGACCCGATCGGGCGCGACACAGAGGTTCGTGCAGTACGTGGCGTCGTAGGGCGACTGGGTGCTCGGGAAGAGCCGGTGCGCGCAGCAAACCTCGCCCGGGCACTGGTCGGGGAGCTGGCACTCGATCGCCGTCAAGGAGGTGCCCGCGGAGCTCTGGCATTGCTCGTCGTTCGGCTGACACTCTCCGCTCTTCGCCTCGTCGTACCAGCAGCAAATGCCGTCCCCCTCCACGGAGCAGGCGCCGGCGTCGCCGCAGTCGACGAGCGAGCTCGGGTCCGGCCCGGTCGTGACGGTGGCCGTCTGGGGGCCGCTCGTGGTGGTGGCGGGGCCGCTCGTCACGGCCGTGGTGGCGCCGTTCGTGGTCACGCCCGTCGTCGCCTGCGCGGACGTGGGCGTCGACGTGGATCCGACGGACTGCTGGGCCCCGGACCGCGCGCCTCCGCCGCCCCCTTCGCCCTGGCCCGCCGTCCCGAAGAGGCCGTCGACGTCGGCGCCGCACCCAGCGCACACCCAAGCGAGCCCGACGAAATAAACTGCGCGCCTCATGGCGGGCGATTCTTCCATGCCAGCCCTCCGTTCGCTAGGGTCCCCGGGTGGCAAAGCCCACCCGAAGGCAACGCAAGGACGGCAAGCGGCGAACCGACGGCGTTGGCTCGACGCGTCAAGCGGCGCGTCCCGCCGCGGGTGACGCGGAGGAGCAGCAGCCGCCGACGGTCGCAGAGGCGACGTCGCCCGAGAGGTCTCCCCGAGCCAAGACCGAGCGCGCCGCGGAGCGGGCGAAGAAGCAGCAGGCGGAGCACGAGCGGAACCTCGAGGACCCGCCCAAGCCGGGCAAGAAGCCGCTGGACTCCAAGTTCATCTTCTTGGTGCTCGCGGCCGGCGCCGGGGTGTACTTCTTGGTCGCGTACCTCACCAGGCCGGACGCCGCGCCGACCGCGCCGAGCCCGAGCGCGCCGGTCGCCCTGCCCGCCGCGCCGACGCAGAGCGGGGTGACCTCGCCGGCGTCGCCGACGGGGCCGGCCCCCTCGGCGGCGAGCCCAGCCGCGCCCGGGGCTTCCGCCTCGGCGGCGACCTCGGCCGGCGCCCCGCCGACGTCTGCGCCGAGCGCGAGCGCGCCCCCGGCGGCCTCCCCGCCCCCGCCGAAGCCGCCCGTCCCCGCGACGGCGACCGCGAAGGCCGCGCCGCCGAAGCCCGCGAACGTCCCCGCCGCGAGCCCGCCTGCGGCCGACCCCTACGAGTGAGCCTCGGCGCGCGCCGAGCAAGCACCCCTACGCGAGGCCGCTCTCGCGCTTCTTCTTCTGGCGGGACTGCGTTCGGCGGATCTTCCGCTCCTCCTCGGTCTCGGGGACGTCGAGGACGTGGAAGGGGCTGCCGCGCAGCGCCTCGTTCTTCTTCGCGCGCTCCCGCGCGGTCTCGATGAAGCGCTGCTGGCAGCGCAGCGCAGCGCTGGGGTCGAAGCCGGACATCCGCTCGTAGCGTCCGTCCGGGTGCAGGATCCAGGACTTCAGCGTGTCCGCGAAGTGCAGGTCGAGGATGTCCTGGAGGCGCGCCCTCATCCGCGGGTCGACGATCGGCGTCATCACCTCGACGCGGCGGTGGAAGTTGCGCGGCATCCAGTCGGCGCTCGAGATGTAGATCTCGGGGCTTCCGCCGTTCTCGAATCGGACGATGCGCGCGTGCTCCAGGAACCTGTCGATCAGGGCCGTGACGCGGATCCGCGACGAGAGGCCCGGGATGCCAGGCCGCAGGCAGCAGACGCCGCGGACGCGGAGGTGGATGTCCACACCCGCCTCGCTCGCCGCGTAGAGCGCGTCGATGACGTCCACGTCCACGATCGCGTTCATCTGGGCGTGGATCGCGGCGCGCTTGCCCGCCTTGGCGAACGCGGTCTCCCTCGCGATGAGCCCGAGGACCGCCTCGTGCAGCCCGAGCGGCGCGACGAGCAGCCGGTTCCACTTGGAGGGCGCCGAGTAGCCCGTGAGCAGGTTGAAGAGCGCCGTGACGTCCTCCCCGATCTCCGGGTTCGCCGTGAAGAGCCCGATGTCCGTGTAGTGGCGGGCGGTCGTGGGGTTGTAGTTGCCGGTCGCGAGGTGGACGTAGCGCCGCAGGCGATCCTTCTCCCGCCTCACCACCAGCAGCGCCTTGGCGTGGGTCTTGAGGCCCATGAGACCGTAGATGACCTGCGCACCGCTCTGCTCGAGCCAGCGCGCCCAGCGGATGTTGCTCGCCTCGTCGAAGCGCGCCTTCAGCTCCACGATCGCGGCGACCTGCTTGCCGTTCTCCGCCGCGCGGGCGAGCGCCCGCACGATCGGCGAGTCCCCGCCGGTGCGGTAGAGCGTCTGCTTGATCGCCAGGACGTCGGGATCGTCGGCGGCGTGGTTCAGGAACTCGACGACCGGGTCGAAGGAGTCGAAGGGATGGTGCAGCAGGACGTCGCGCTCGCGGATGACCGCGAACAGGTCCTCCTGGTCGCGGAGCGGCTGCGCGACGGGGGGCGTGAAGCGCTCGTCCTTCAGATCCCGCCGCGGGGAGCCCTCGATCATCGCCAGGAGATCGGAGAAGTGAAGCGGCCCCGCGACGCGGTAGACGTCTTCGGCGGGCTCGAGGTGGAGCGCGGTGCAGAGCCGGTGGATGCTGGTGTCGAGCGCGTTGCCGAGCCCGATCTCGAGCCGCACCGCGTTGCCGCGGTCCCGCCGGCGGAGCTCGGCCTGGATCGTCGTCAGGAGGTCCTCTCCCTCCTCCTCGTCGATCTCGAGATCCCAGTTCCGGGTGACGCGGAACGGATAGGTGCCTCGAATGCGGGTCGTCTGGAAGAACTCGCCGACGTGCCTCGCGATGACGTCCTCGAGCAGCACGAACGCGCGGTCTGCGCCTTCGACCTTGACGGGGAGCAGCCGGTTCAGCATCGCCGGCACCTGGATGACGCCGAAGCCCGCCTCCGCCTCGCTCTCCCGCGTGAGCATGATCCCGAGGTTGATGTTCTTGTTGCGGAGGTGCGGGAACGGGTGACCGGGGTCGATGGCGAGCGGGGTGAGGACCGGGAAGATCTCGGTGCGGAACCGCTCGTCCAGCGCCGCCCGCTCCATCGGGTCGAGCTCGTCGGGCCGGACCAGCACGACGCCCGCGCGCCTCAGGGCAGGGTAGAGGTCCGTGTTCCAGAGGCGGTAGGAGCGGTCGAAGAGCTCGTGGGCGCGGCGCGAGATCGCCTCGAGCTGCTCGTCTGGCGTGAGGCCGTCCGGGGGAAGATCCGCGACCTTGCCTCCTTGCTGCGCTCGGAGCCCGGCCACGCGCACCATGAAGAACTCGTCCAGGTTCGAGTGGAAGATGCCCAGGAACTTCAGGCGCTCGAACAGCGGGACCTCGGGCGCCTCTGCCTCGGCCAAGACGCGGCCGTTGAACTCGAGCCAGGAGAGCTCGCGGTTCAGGTAATGGGAGGGGTCGCCCGCGTCGAGCGGCACGATGCTGGACGCCGGCGCGCTCGCCGGGCCTGGTCCCAACGTGTCGCCGACGTCGACGTGTGCGGCGTCGAGCCGCAGGGGGGGAAATGTCACGGGCGCACAGTGTAGCAAGCCCTGACGCCGATGAGCTCGCCACCGGGGCAGGGCTCCGACCCGGACGCGATCGGCGGCAGTCTCCTTCGGAAACCGGGCAGGGAGCGCGGCGGTGGGGCTGGAAGCCGGGCTCGTCCGCCGCCCGCTCCAGACCCACACCCGCGCGACAGACCGTGCGGCGGACCGAGACCTACGGTAGACCGCGCGGGCCATGCGGCTCTGCCACGCTCCCGAAGACCTCCGTCGAGCCTCCGACGAAGCGCGCGCGCGCGGTGCGGTCGTCGGCCTGGGGCCGACGATGGGCGCGCTCCACGCTGGCCACGTGCGCCTCATCGCCGAGGCGCGCGACCGGTGTGGGTTCGTGATCGTGACGGTCTTCGTCAACCCGACGCAGTTCGGGCCGAACGAGGACTACGCGAAATACCCCCGGACGCTGGAGCGCGACGCGGAGCTCTCCGCGGCCCACGGCGCGAGCCTCGTGTTCGCCCCCGATCCGTCCGCCATGTACGCCCCGGGAGACGAGACGCGGGTGCGGGTCGGCTCGACCGCGGCCGCGCTCTGCGGCGAGCATCGCCCGGGACACTTCGAGGGCGTGACCACCATCGTCGCAAAGCTGTTCGCTCTGACGGGGCCCGCCCTGGCGTTCTTCGGGCGCAAGGACTACCAGCAGTACCGCGTGATAGACCGCATGGCTCGCGATCTCATGTTCCCGATCGAGATCGTCGGCGTCGCTACCGTGCGGGAGCCGGACGGCGTGGCGCTCTCCTCCCGCAACCGGTATCTGTCGCCGTCCGCTCGGGCCGCGGCCCGCGCCATCCCAGAGGGCCTGCGCCGCGCAGCGGCCCTGTTCGCGCGAGGCGAGCGCTCGGCCGGAGAGCTCCGGCGCGCGTGCCTCGAGCACGTGCGCGCAGGCGCCAGCTCGGTGGACTACGTCACGGTCGCGGACCCGATGTCGGTCGCGCCGCTCACGGACGGCGAACGCGCGGGCGAGCGAGCCCTCCTGGCCGTCGCCGCGCGCTTCGAGGGGACGCGGCTGATCGACAACCTGGTCCTCGGGGAGGACCGAGCTCCGCCGCCGCCCGCAGGCCAGACGGGGGACGCGTGAAGCGTCGGGGCGTCTTCGTGGTCGTCGAGGGCATCGACGGGGCCGGCACCACGACGCAGATCGACCGGTACGCCGCGTACGTGCGCGGGCTCGGCCGTGAGGTCCACGTCACGCGCGAGCCCAGCGACGGCCCGGTCGGAACGTTCGTCCGCGAGATCCTGGTGGGCCGGGTCGCCCTCCCCTCGAGCGCCGAGGGGGACGTCATGGCGCTCCTCTTCGCCTCGGACCGCCTGGATCACGTGCGCGGGGAGATCGAGCCTGCCCTCGCGCGCGGCGCGGTCGTCCTCTCGGATCGCTACGACCTCTCGAGCTTGGCCTACCAGTCTGTCGCGACCAGCTCGCGCCTCCCCGCGCACGAGCTCGTCGCGTGGATCCGCACGCTGAACCGCTTCGCCCGGCGGCCCGACGTCACGCTGGTCGTCGACGTGTCCCCCGACATCGCCGCGGCGAGGCGGCGCAAGCGCGGATCGGCCGAGGATCTCTACGAGAAGAACGAGCTCCAGGCCCGCCTGGCGAAGGCCTACGCGCACGCGGAGGCGCTGGTCCCGGGGGACAAGGTCGTCCACGTCCACGGAGACGGCACGGTCGAGGAGGTCGCGCTGCTCATCCGCGAGGCCCTCGGCCCCTGGGTCGAGGCGGCTTGAGCCCTCTCCGGATCGTCCTGCTCGGGATCCTCCTCTTCGTCGCGCTCCGCGCCGTGCGCAAGCTGATCGCCGCCGTGCGGCCCAAGCTCCCCTCGCCGCCTCCGCGGAAGGCCGCCGCGCCGCTCGAGCCGGCGCGGGCGGAGCGCGTCGACGGCCAGGATCCCCACGTGGTGCTGGGCCTCGAGCCGGAGGCGACCAAGGAGGAGATCCGCGCCGCCTATCAGCGGCTCATCAAGGAGTACCACCCGGACAAGGTCGCCACGACGGCCCCCGAGATCCGGGAGCTCGCGGAGCGTCGGACGCGTCAGATCAACCGAGCGTACGAGATCCTGACGCGCGATCAGCGGCCCTGACGGCTCGGGGAGCTCACCACCACCAGGAACGCGCGACCGCCCCGATGCAGAGGGGTCACGCTCTCGACGCCCCGCTGCGCCGCGAACCCGGCGGCGTCGTTCGGGTGGTGGTCCATGTAGGTCGAGAACTCGACCCACAGCGCGCGCGCCTCGTCGTCCGGCAGCTCCCGCCCGTCGACCGTAACCGCCAGCCGAGACTGGGGTTTCCCGCGTGTCGCCGCCGGGGTCGCCCCGCCGGTCCCCGTCTTCGAGGAGCCTCGCTTCGCCGCCACGCGCCGACGGTACCACGCGGCCCCCTGGACGTGGCCACGTCCTGTGCGCGCCCGCGGCGCGATCGCTACCATGGAGAGATGCTCCCTCCGCTCTCCAGGCTCGCGGCAAGCGGGCTCGCGCTCGCGCTCGCCTCGTGGGCTGGCCAGGTGGACGCGCGCTCGTTCCGCGTTGCCGACGTCCCGAACGGCGAGGATCGCGAGTGCAGGACGTGCCACGGAGACGACTCCGGCGCGACGCGCAACAAGTTCGGGTCGGAGGCGCAGGGCTACCTCGTCGGGCCGGGGCTCGTACAAGAGGACAACGTGGACTGGGGGCCGCTCTGCTCGAAGGACTCGGACGGGGACGGCTGGACCAACGGCTACGAGCTGGGCGACCCGGACTGCATCTGGACCAAGGGCGCGACACCGACGCGCAACAACTCGTACAACCCCGGCGACGCAAAGTCCCACCCGCCGCCCATCTGCCACAACGGCCGGCTCGACGCGGGGGAGCCCTGCGAGGACGGCGAGATGGGGAAGACGGAGTGCTCGGAGGAGGGCGCCGGGACCGGCAAGCTCGGCTGCAACCCGGAAGACTGCACCTTCGACTACTCCAACTGCTCCTACCCGCCGGGCGGCCGGGGGGACGAGGGCGATCCGCTCGACGGAGAGGGCTGCCGATCGGGCGCCGGGACGACGCCGGGCGCCGCGGCGGCGATCGCGGCAGCCGCGATGCTCCTGGCGTCGCGGCGGCGCGCCGGGCCGCAGCGCTGACTGCGGCCCACCCGGCGCCGGCTTCTCCGGGACGAGCGTGCGCCGCCCCGGTGGCGCCTCGTCGCGACGCCTCGCCGAGGTAGCGTCGCGGGTCGAGCTACCGCCGCTCGAGCCTGCGGATGGTGTCCTCGAGCGCGCCGATCTGGCGCTTCAGATCGCGCACCTCGTCCGCCGTGGCGAGGCCCATCTCGCGCGCGAAGCGCTCGCGCTGCTCCGCGCTGAACGTGGAGACACGCCCCGGCATGCTCATCGCGAGCACGACGAGGCGCATGAAGCGCGGATCCTGCAAGAGCTTGCCGACCGCGGCGTTCTGCGTGAGCTTCACGCCCTCGGAGAGGAGCTTGTCCTTCAGCGACAAGACGTCTCCTCCTCGCGCGTGGCGGCCGCCGAGCGGCGGAGCCGGGTCATGATCCACGAGAGGATCAGCGGCCACACGGTCTGCGGGCAGTCGCGTCCGGCGATCAGATCGATGTGGCCTCGCGGGAACACCCGATACGTCTTGTCGGTCGACTGGCTCCGGTGAAACGCGGGCTCCACCGAGGCGGGGGGCGCCAGATCGTCGTGGCTCCCCGCGATGACGAGCAGGGGCAGGTCGAGCGCCTCGAACTCGTCGGCGTAGCCCGTGAGCTCGCCGAGGCAATGGCCTCCCCGGCGGGCCTCGGCGGCGGAGCGGAACATGTTGCGCATGACCGAGACGCTCCCGGTGTCCATCGCGAGCGCCATGTGTTGGCTCAGCACGAGCGGCTCGAGGGATCGCGGCCGGTAGCCGCGGATCGGAGACGGGAAGAGGGGGCTCTCCACGAACCCGCGGAGCAGGCGCATGGTCTCGGAGAGCGGCTTCAGCTCGAAGGCGCCATGGCCGAGGTGGACGCGGCTGTCCACGGTCAAGAGGAGCCACGAGAACATGGAGAGCGCGAGCGAGCCGCGGGTGAACTGGTAGGGGCTGCCGAGCGTGGCGACCCCGGCCACGCGCTCCCCGAGCGCGGCGGCCGCCGCGTAGCTGACGAGCCCGCCGAGCGAGTGGCCCACCAGGAACACCGGGCGCCCGCCCGACAGCCGCTGGATCTCGTCGACCGCGGCCGGAAGATCCTCGTCGACGAACGTGGTCACGTCGCGAGGCGGGTGAGCGCCCAGGTGGCGTGACCGGCCGTGCCCGCGGAGCTCCAGGTTGAAGACGTCGAAACCCGCGCGCGCCAGGTAGTTGAAGAAGCTCCGGGAGGGCAGGTGCCAGGCGTACCGGTTCTGGCCGTACCCGTGGACGAGCACGACCGGCGCCAGCGTCTCGCGCCGACCCGCCAGGCGCTTGCGGATCATGGCGAGCGGCGTGCCCTCCGGGCCGTCGCCTCCGCCCGCCCTGACGACGATGAGGTCCTTGTCGAAGCGGGCCCGCTCGTCGCGATCGACGGTCTGCTCGACGGTGGTGGAGTTCAGGATCATGCGAGCTTGGGCGGCCCCCCCAACTCGGACAAGGCAGTCTACCACTCCCGACGGCAAGCCCCAATGCGCCGTCTACTTCCGCCGGTAGACCCTGGTCGTGTACCTTGGGTGCCACGCCCGAGGCACAACATGGACCAACCCCTCCTTCGCTTGGCCGCCGCCCTCCTTATTTCCCTCCCCGTCTCTGCGCTCGCGCAAGACAAGGCGGCCTCGGGGGCCGCTTCGGCCGGGGCGGCGACCCCGGATCCTCCGGTCGCCGAAGCGCCAGCCGACGCCGCGAAGCCCGCTGACGGCGCCGCCCCGACCGACGACGCCTCGAAGAAACACGCCGCCCAGGACAAGTTCGGCACCGACGAGGAGGAGGAGAAGGCGGGCAAGGTCAAGGAAGAGAAGAAGTCGCGCTACTACCTGGGCGCGCGCTTCCGGGACTTCATCATCCCTGGCTTCATCTTCGACTGGTTCGCGGACGGCGGCCCCGACGCGGTGAACGTGTTCTCCGGCGGCCCCGAGTTCGCCCTCCAGAGCGGCGCCCTCGAGGTCATCTTCGCGGTGACGGTGCCCTACGCCGACTTCTCCATGAACGAGTTCATGTTCAAGGACCGGCAGGATCCGAAGCAGGCGTACGAGATCGTCTCGAGCAGCTTGAAGCTGCTCACGATCTCGGTGGATCTCCTCGGGAGGATCGAGCTCGAGAAGACCGGCATGGTCGCGCTCCTCATCGGCGGCGGGGCCGGCATCTCGGGCGTCCTCGGCGACATCCGCAGGAACCAGGCCTACCCCGTCAACTTCGACGACCCGGATCCCGACGTCGCCAAGAAGTGGAAGAAGTGCGCGAACTCCGATGACCCGAACGGCGTGGCCCCCGACGGCACGGACTACTGCGACCTCGACAACGATCACTACGGCAGCTACGTGGAGCCGAGCTGGGTCAACGGGGGCTCCAAGCCGGTGGTGTTCCCTTACCTGGCGCTCCCGCACATCGCCGTCGAGATCCTGCCGATCGAGCAGTTCATGATCCGCGTCGACACGGGCTTCTCCATCACGGGCTTCTTCGTGGGGCTCGCGGCGGGCGGCAAGCTGCCCATCTAGGGGCCCCGGACAGAGCTCGAGCGTGCAGACGGATCTTCCGAAGCGGTACGAGCACGTCGCGAAGCTCGGCAAGGGCGGGGGCGGAGAGGTCTGGTCCGTTCGGGACAGGCTCACGGGGCGCGTCGTCGCGCTCAAGACCCTCGTGGAGAAGTCGGACGAGCGCGAGGTGCACGCGCTCGTCCGCGAAGCCGTGGCGCTCTCGGGCCTCGAGGGGCTGGGGGTGCCGTGTGTGCTGCGGTTCGGCCGCATGCCCGGCACCGGACGCCCGTACCTGATCCGCGAGCTCGTGGAGGGCCGAAGCCTCGCCGACGTGATCGCCGCGCCCGCCTCGGATCCGCCCGCTGCGGAGCGCGCCGTCGGGGCCGTGCTGGAGGTGGCGGACCAGCTGACGCGCCTCCACCGCGCCCAGCTCCTCCACGGCGACGTGAAGCCGGCCAACGTCATCGTCCCACCCGAAGGCACCGCCACGCTCGTGGACCTGGGCCTCGTCACCGCGTTCCGCGAGGGCGGGATGCGGCCCCTCGGCCTCACGCCGCGCTACGCCGCGCCCGAGCTGTTCGACGGCGGCGCCCTCACGGTCCGCGCCGAGGTGTTCGCGCTCGGCGCGACGCTCGCGGACGTGCTCGGCGCCGTCGCGACGCACATCGGCGCGCCCAGTGCCGCAGCCTTGGAGGACGTCGCGCGGCGCGCGACGTCGAGCCGACCCGAGGAGCGCTACCCGAGCGTCGACGAGCTCGCGAGCGCGATGCGGCGCGCCGCTCCGTTCCTCCCGCGAGACGCGGTGATGCGGGGCCACGCCTGGCCGATCGTGGGCCTGGACGACACGGCGCGGAGCCTGCTCGATCAGGTGAAGGACCTGCCGCCCGGCGGTGGCGTCGTGGTCGCGGGGCCAGCGCTCGCCGGCAAGAGCACGCTCCTGCGCCGGCTGGCGTGGTCGCTGGGGGTCGACGGGCGCCACGTCGCCTGGGTCCAGGGCGGCCCCCAAGCCGCCGCCGAGCTGGAGCTCGAGATCGCAGGCGCCGAGAGGCCCGCCGACGTCGTGATCCTGGTCGACGACGCCGAAGAGATCGACGGCGCCGTCGGGGCGACGCTCGGCGACCTCCGGACCGCGGGCGCGCGCGTCGTCGTCGTGACCGGCACCGGCGGGCAGGTCCACTGCGGCGGCCCCACGCTGCATGTCTTCGAGATGCCTCGGCTCCAGACGGATCTCGTGCGTGACCTCGCGCTCCGAGCCGTCCCCTCTCTGAGCGAGCCCGCCATCGCCCGCGTGCTGGAGATCGCCGACGGGCGGCCAGGCCGCCTCCGCGCCGTCCTCGCGCGCCTGGCCGAGGCCCCGGTGGTCGGTCCTGAGGACGTCGAGCGCCTCATCCCCGGAGACCTCTTCTCGAGCACACGGGTCGAGCGCTCGGGCGGGGCGTCCGCCGCCCCGGCGCGGACCGACCAGATCCGCGACGCCCTCTTGCGGGGGCATTTCGAGGAGGCCGCGGATCTGCTCGCGACGCGCCACGGGGAGCACGACATCGAGCTCTCCGTGATGCGGGCCAAGCTCTTCACGAACCAAGGCGAGTGGCGCCAGGCGACGGAGGAGCTCGCGACCGTCGCAGGGGAGGTCGGTGCCGGCAACGACGCCACGGCCCTCGAGTACCTGGTCGAGGTCGCGCGCGCGAACCTGCGCGGAGGACAATACGACGCGGTCGTCGACGCGGCGGAGGACGTGGAGCGCCGCACGGCCGGCGAGACCCTGGAGGACCGCCGCGTCGTGTGCGCGGTCGTCGAGGCCCTCGCGTTGGGCGGGATGGCGCTCTCGCTCCTCTCCAAGCTCGTCGGCTCGGAGGCAGCGCACACGCGGAGCATCGCCGAGGCGCGCAGCCTCGGCGACGCGCGCGTCCTCAGCGTGGCGCTGAGCTCCGCTGCCTTCTCCCTCCAGCGTCAAGGACGCCTGGACGAGGCCCGCCCAGCCTACGAGGAGGCCCTCGCGAACGCCGAGCAGGCGGGCGACGCCGGCACCGTGGCGACGACGCGGCTCAACTTGGCCGGGATCGCCAAGGCGCAAGGCGACCTGGCCCGCGCGCTCGTGCACCTGGAGGCCGCGGTGGACATGGGGCGGCGCTCCGGGCGGCGGGCGACCCTGCGGCAGGCGCTCTTGAACCTGGCGAACCTCGATCTCTACCTCGGCCGCCTCTCGCGCGCGCAGGTGTCCTTGGATCAGCTCGCGTCGGAGCGCGCGGACCTGCCCCCGAGCTTCGGGGCGCAGCTGCTCGGCCTGGAGAGCGAGTGCGCGCTCAAGTCGGGTGACCTCGTGAAGGCGGAGGCGCTCTGCATCGCGTGCGCGCGCGCCTACGACGCCGTGGGGAGGCGCGTGGACTCGGCCGAGGCGAAGCTCGAGTCGGTCTTCGCGCGGCTCGCGCGGCCGGGCGGGGGCGCGAGCGCGGACGTGGCCGAGCTCCGGCGCCGGCTCGCCGACATCGAGCCAGCGCTGGCGGAGGTGAGCTCGCACCGCGCCGCCCTCGAGCTCGCCCGCGGCCGCGTGGCCGCGCTCACCTCCGACGCGAGCGCGGCGCGCGACGCCTACGACCGCAGCATCGAGGCGGCGACGGCGACGGGGAAGAAGGACTGGCTCGCCCGCGCGCTCCAGGCGCGCGCGGCGCTCTCGGTCGACGAGGGGCAGCTCCTGGCGGCGCGCCGCGATCGAGAGGCCGCGCTCGGGGTCCTCGAGGAGATCGCCGCTCGCCTGCCGCGCGATCTGCGCGAGGTGTTCTGGGACGATCCCACGCGCCGCGGCCTGCGCGAGGTCGAGTCCAGCAAGCACATGACGCTCGTGTCGCCCTCCAGCGGAGGGGGCTCGCCCCCGCCGGGCCCGACGCAGCAGAATCGAGTCACGCAAGACAGGCTCGCGCGCGTGCTGGAGATCAACCGGGAGATCGCCGGCACCTACGATCTGAAGCGCCTGCTCGAGCGCGTGACCGACCACGCGATCGCCCTCTTCTCCGCGGAGCGTGGCTTCGTGATCCTGAAGAGCACGCGCGGCGGTGACTTCTCCGTCCACGCGTCGCGCGATCAGTCTGGAGACGACCCGCACGCGCGCTTCTCGCAGTCGATCACCGACCGGGTCATCCGCACGGGGGAGCCGGTCGTGACCAACAGCGCCCGCGACGACGCGCGCATGGCCGACTACGTGTCGGTCCACCAGCTCATGCTCCAGTCGGTCGCGTGCGTGCCGATCCGGTCGCGGAGCTCCGGCGTCATCGGCGCGCTGTACCTGGAGACCCGCCTGCGAGCGGCCCAGAGCTTCGGCGACGACCTCCCGTTGCTCCTCGCCATGGCCGATCAGGCCGCGATCGCGATCGAGACGGCCCGGCTCATCGGGGAGAACGCCGCGCGGGCCGCGGAGCTCGAGCGGACGAACGAGGACCTCGTCGCGGCCCGCGCCAAGCTGGAGGAGCTCCTCGGTCACCGCACCGCCCAGCTCCAGCAGACGCGGCGCGACCTGAGGTCGGCCCGAGCCGTGCTGAAGAGCCACTTCGGGTACGAGGGCCTCGTCGGGACCAGCGAGGCCATGCGCCGCGTGTACGCGCTCGTCGACCGCATCAAGGACACCGACGTCCCCATCCTCATCGTGGGCGAGAGCGGCACCGGCAAGGAGGTCATCGCGCGCGCGGTCCACAACGCCTCCCCGCGCTCGAAGAAGCCGTTCCTCGCGATCAACTGCGGCGCCAACCCGGAGCACCTCCTCGAGAGCGAGCTCTTCGGTCACGTCCGCGGCGCGTTCACCGGGGCGGACCGGGACCGCAAGGGCCTCTTCCGCGAGGCGACCGAGGGGTCGCTGATGCTGGACGAGATCGGGGAGATGCCGGCAAAGATGCAGGCTGGGCTCCTCCGCGTGCTGCAAGAGAAGGTGGTGCGCCCCGTGGGCGGCGCGCGGGAGGAGCGCACCGACACGCGCGTCATCGCCGCGACGCACCGCGATCTGTCCGCCATGGTCGAGCGGGGGACGTTCCGAGAGGACCTCTACTACCGCCTGAACGTCATCCAGGTGAAGGTCCCTGCCCTCCGGGAGCGGCTGGAGGACATCCCCATCCTCATCGATCATTTCCTCGGGATCTTCGCCGCGCGCTACAACCGAGAGCGCCGGAGCGTGTCGCGCGCCGCGCTCAAGATGCTCATGAGCTTCCGGTGGCCGGGCAACGTGCGCCAGCTCGAGAACGCGCTCCTCAACGCGTGGGTGCTCTCGGACGCGCCCGAGCTCGAGCCGGAGGATTTCGAGCTCACCGACCTGCCGGTCGCGCCTCCCCGCGCCGGTCACCCCGCCGCCGCGCGCCCCGAGGTCGCCTCGTCGCTCGACTCGCACCGCGCCAACGAGCGAGAGCGGATGCTCCAGGCGCTCTCCTCGTGCAGCTGGAACCGGGTCCGCGCCGCCGAGCTCTGCGGCATGCCTCGGCGGACCTTCTACCGGCGCCTCAAGGAGTACGGCATCCAGTGAGAGTGCCACGCCCGAAGGGGCGCGCCCCTCGGTGACGTCGGCCGCGGGGCGTCGTGGTTCCGCGCCGCGAGCAGGGCCCAGGCGCAGAGCGCGAGCCTCGGCGACGCGCCAGGACCGGCCGCGCACGAAGCACGACGATCCTGGCGCGCGAAGACGCCTTTGCCGGCGCCACGTCCGGAGCTAAAGAGCGATCAGGGGCAGTTCGGGACCAAGCCCGCGCAGTCCGCGCACTGGCAGCCCTCGAGGAACTGGTTGCAGAACCCGTCATCGCTGCAGTTCTGCGGATCGGTGCAGAACGCGTCCATGTTGCACTCCGTGCAGGTGCACGCGTCGCTGAGGTCGCAGGTCGCGTCCATGCCGCAGAACCCGCAGATGGCCTCCGTGACGCAGTCGACGCAGGCGCAGTCCTCGCCGCCCTGCGCGTCGCACGACCCATCGTCGAGGCACGCGCCCATGCTGAAGGCCACCGTCAAGGTGTAGGGGCCCGACTCCGCCGGAGTGAACCCGTCCACGACGATGGTGAGCGGGACGCCCCCGGTGACGAAGAGGGTGAGCACCTCGTCCGTGCCGCCCAGGACGGCGTCGACGCAGCCGATCTCGGTCCCTGCGTCCCCGCACGTGGTCTGCACGTAGACGCCCTGATCCGTGGCCGACGCGAGGGTCAGGGTGAGCGCCCCGTCCGACGCCGGGGTGAACGAGTACACGACCTCGGTGGCGCCGCCGCCCGTGCAGCTCCCCGTGAGCAGGTTGCTGCCGTTCGTCGTGTCGCCGGCGTTCGCGCCGATGACCGCCGCGGTCGGCATGCCGCACGCCGCCGCCAAGCACTGGGGATCGAGCGCGCAGTACGCCGTGTCCGCGCAGTCGGTCAGGCCGTTGCCGTTGTCGTCGACGCCGTTGTTGCAGTCCTCCACCTGACCGGCGCACTGCGGGTGCGCGAAGCAGTCGGCGCAGACGCAGCCCTCCCCGTAGGGGTCGCAGAGACCGTCCGCGACGCAGTTGCCGGCGTTCGCGCAGAACGCGTCGGTCGCGCAGACGGCGCAGACGCAGTCGGCGAACGTCCCCATCCCGTCGTCGCACTGCGGGAGGGTGCAGCCCTCGCACTCGCAGAGGGCAGGGTCCGGCGCGGTGCAGGTGGTCGCGGGGTGGTTGAGCACGTCGATGCACGTGACGTTGGGTCCCCCGCCGCCGCCGCCGTTGCCGGTCGTGGTCGCCCCCGTCGTGGTCGCCGCCGTCGTGGTCGTCGCCGTGGTGTTCGAGGTCGTGGCCCCGGTGGTGGTCGTCGCCATCCCCGTGGTGGTCGTCATGCCGGTGGCGGTCGTCGGCCCAGGCCCGGTCGCCGTGGTCGCGCCCTTGCCGGTGGTGACGCCGGCGCCGCCGTCGCCGCCCGAGCCGGTGTCGTCTCCGCAGTGGACCGAAAATGCACCGAGGGCGAGCAGACCAACGAGGACGCGGGTGGTTTTCACGAAGAGCTCCTTGAACGAAGTGTTTGCAGGTCCTACTTCGCGTCGCCCCGGGCGTAAATACTCGCGACGTAATCGAGCACGTCTCGAGCGGAGACCTCGTTGTAGCCGAAATACTTCATCATCCTGGTCTTGATGATGTCGATTTTCTCCTGAGTCTCCTTGTCGATGACGTTGGAGACCAGCGTCTGGAGCTTGATCGAGTCCTTCTGGTCCTCGAAGAGCTTCAGCTCCAGGGCGCGGCGCAGCCGGTCGTTCGTGTGCCACTCGAACTTCTTCCCGTCCACGGCGAGCGCCCCGATGTAGTTCATGATCTCCCGGCGGAAGTCGTCCTTCCGGTTCTCCGGGATCTCGATCTTCTCCTCGACGCTCCGCATGAGCCGCTCGTCGGGCTCGATGTCCTGCCCGGTGAAGCGGTCCTTCACCTTCTCCTTCAGGACGAAGGCCTTGATGGCGTCGATGTAGTTGGCGGCGAGCTTCTCGATGGCGTCCTCATCGGCGCTGATGGCCCGCTGGACCTCGTTCTTCACGATCTCCTCGTACTCGCGCTTCACCATCCCGATGCACTCGCCGTAGCGCTTCTTCTCCTCCTCGTTCGTGATGAGGGAGTGGTGCTTGAGCCCCTTCTCGAGCTCGGCGAGCACCATGAACGGGTTGATCGTCCCCTCCCCCATCTCGTTCACGAGGGCGTTCGAGATCTTGTCCTGGACGTAGCGCGGGCTGATGCCGCCCATGCCCTCGCGTTGCGTCTCCTTGCGGAGCTCCTTCACGGTGTCCTGGGTGTAGCCGGGCAGGACCTTGCCGTCGTAGAGCTTCATCTTCTGGAGGACGGTGAGGTTGTGCTTCTTCGGGTCCTCGAGCCGGGTGAGCACGGCCCACATGGCGGCGACCTCCAGCGTGTGAGGCGCGATGTGCTTGCCGCGGATCTTCTCCTTGTTGAAGTCCTTCTCGTAGATGCGGATCTCCTCCGAGATCTTGGTGATGTACGGGATGTCGATCTTGATCGTCCGGTCCCGCAGCGCCTCCATGAACTCGTTGTTCAGGAGCTTTCGGTACTCGGCCTCGTTGGTGTGGCCGATGATGACCTCGTCGATGTCGGTCTGCGCGAACTTCTTCGGCTTGATGCGGTGCTCTTGCGTGGCGCCGAGGAGGTCGTAGAGGAAGGCGACGTCCAGCTTCAGGATCTCGATGAACTCGACGATGCCGCGGTTCGCGACGCAGAACTCCCCGTCGAAGTTGAACGCGCGCGGGTCTGAGTCCGAGCCGTACTC
Source organism: uncultured Polyangiaceae bacterium (assembly GCA_964492175.1). Taxonomy (GTDB): domain Bacteria; phylum Myxococcota_A; class Polyangia; order Polyangiales; family Polyangiaceae; genus Xiheicaenibacterium. Next base: position 20,906 of record CAZBJI010000069.1, read on the forward strand.
CGCGATCTTCCGGTAGTTGATGTCTCCCGTGAGCTCGGTGGAGTCCTGGTTCTTCTCGTCCTTCGGCTGGAAGGTGCCGATGCCGACGCGGTCCTTCTCGCTCAGGATGAGGCGGCGCACGCGGATGTGCTGCATCACCTCGGCCCAGTCCCCCTTGTACTTCTCGAGCAGGCGGTTGAAGACGAAGCGGCTGGCGGGGTCGAGGTCCCCTGCCACCTGGACGGTGAACCGATCGTTCGAGAGGCCCAGCTCCTGGATCGCCTTCTGTCGCCACTCGGGCGGGATGAGGCGGAGGGGCTCCTCGTGCATCGGGCTCGAGAAGCGGTCGGCCTCGTTGCCCGGCATGCCGATGTCATGGAGGTTGATCCAGTCGAAGGTGTAGAGGGCGCCGTCCGGGGTCTTCGAGTAGTGCTCGAGGCCCTTCTTCAGCAGGCGCGCGATCGTGGACTTGGCCGAGCCGACCGGCCCGTGGAGCAGGATGACGCGCTTCTCGGGGCCGTAGCCCTCGCTCGCGGCCTTGAGGACGTGCACGAGCCGCATGAGCGGGATGTCGAGCCCGAAGACGGCGTCCTTTCCACCGTCGATCTCGTCCTTGAAGAAGTTGTAGCGGATGAGCTTCTTCTTGTTGTCGGTGTACTCCTCGGTCCCGTACCGGATGATCATGTCGTAGACGCGCTGGAACGCGTTCCGCGTCACCTGCGGGGACTTCCTGATGATGACGAGGTAGTCCTCGAACGACCCTTCCCAGGCGATGTCCCGGTAGAGGTCGTAGTCCTGCATCGCCGCGATCTTCGAAACCATCCCGCCTTGCTTGTCCGCCATCGTGCCCGCCAGGGTAGCACGGCGACTCGGAACGAAAGCCGCCGAGCGTGCCCCCGGGAGCCCGGGACTGAATAGGCTGCTACGCTGGGGCGTCTGCCTTGCACCAACCCGAGGGCGCGAGATGTCGAAATTCCAGGCCGTCATGGCCTCGCTGGCGGTTCCCACGCTCCTCTGCCTCGCGACCGTCGCCGAGGCTGCCCCGCGCTCCCTCGCGGCGGCGACCGCGCGCCTCCCCGAGTCGGTGACGGTGCTCGGGACGAGCCACGTCAAGGCGGCGCGGTCCACGAAGCTCTTCGCCAAGCTGCTGCCGATGCTGCTGGACGAGGAGGAGGAGGTCGCGAAGGGCCTGGACCTCGTGAAGAAGCTCTGCAAGCTCGACGTGGTGCAGTCCGTGGAGGACGCGTCGCTCGCGCTCGAGGACAGGGAGGGGATCCTGCTGGTCGCCCTCACCGGGGTCGACGAGCAGAAGGCGGTAGACTGCGCCACGAAGCTCGGGAAGGTGAAGCTCGGCGCGTCGGCCAAGGCCGAGAAGCTCACCAGCAAGGCCGACGCTACCTTGTATCGTCTCGCCGCGGACAAGGAGGAGGTCTTCTTCGCGTGGCTCCCCGGGGAGATCGTCGCGATCGCGACGGACGAGGACGACAAGGCGCTCCTTGAGCGCATGCTCTCGGGCAAGGGCGCCATCAAGAAGTCCAAGATCGCTGGCAAGCTGGCGCGCCTGGATCCGACCGCGGTGCTGTCCGCCGTCTGGTCCAAGGAGGAGACGTTCGAGGGCAAGACGGTCAGGGGCGGCGACGTCAAGATCGACATCCGCGGTGGGGCGGTGACGGCGGACGTGAGCGCAGAGATGCAGTCCACGAGGGACGCGCAGGAGGTCGTGGGGCTCATCGACTCCGTGAAGAGCGTCCTCGGCAAGATCTCGCCAGGGGCGTCCATCGACGCCCGCGCCTCCGGCTCCGTGGTGCTCATCCAGGCGCGCGCCTCCGAGTCGGAGCTGCTCAAGGCGCTCGAGCAGGCCGCGCCGAAGAAGCGGCGCCGCTGAGCTCCGCGGGCGGCTCGACGCGCGGCCTCACGGCCCGAGGCGGCGCGCTGCCTCCAGCCGGCCCGCCAAGACCTCGGCCGCCTCGTTCTGGACCACGAACGGGCGCGCGCCCGCGGTGAGCTTGCCGGCGCCGTCGTGCTCCAGGATCTCCATGGAGCCCGCCGCGAAGGGCGCGGCGCCGCTCTTCGCGAGCCCCGCGAAGAGGCCGGAGGGGGACGCACGACGGGCGTCCCCCAGGAACGCCTCCGGGCCGGGCCCCGAAGACGTCGCGACGAGGCGGCCGCCGGTCGCGAGGCTCGGCCGAGCCCTCAGCGCGCGCGCGCCGCTCCAGTCCTCGACGACCAGGTCCAGATCCGCGCTCGGATCGGCCGCGACGAGCGCGACCCGGAACACCGAGCCTTCGGGTAGGGCGACGCCCACGTCGGAGGCCCAGCGCGCGACCTCCGTCGCTCGCGACGGATCCCGCGCCACCAGGACCGCGGCGACGATGCCCAGATCCGTTCGCGCGAGCTCGCGCGAGGCGGAGCCGGAGAGCGAGCGCGAGGTCTCGCGCAGGAGACCATCGAGGACGTGGAGCGCGCCCTCGAGATCGCCCGAGAGCGCGCGCTGACGAGCGGCGAGCCGCACGAGGTCGACCGAGCCCGGCTGGGCCGACAAGGCGCGGAGGACGAGGCCCTCGGCGCGCGCGACGCCCTCCTCCTGGCCGAGCTCGCGCAGCGCGGCGAGGCGGAGCGCTCCGCCGTCCCGGGGCGCGATGTCGACGACCGAGCGCGTCGCGCGGGCGGCGGCCTCGGCTTGGCCGGCGGCGGCGAGCGCGTCGCCGAGGAGCCAGTATGGAAGCGCCGCGCGAGGCGCTTCGCGACGGGCGCGGCGCGCGGCCGAGAGCGCGCCGTCGACGTCGCCGCGCAGCGCGGCCTCCTCCACCTCGCGCGCGACCCCGCTCCAAGGGGGGATGGGCGCCTTGGGCAGCGACATCCCGGAGGGGATCACACCAGGTCGATCCGGCCGCCCGCCGGCGACCGGCGCCGGCGGGCCCGACGCGTCGGCGCGCGCGAACACGAAGGGGTACCGGACCGTCGCGAGGCCGCCTGGCGGCGCCGGGAACGAGAGCTCCTCGACCGCGCGCACGACGCAGGCGACGAACGGGGGGTGATCGACGTCGCTCTGCTTCGCTCGCGCGAGCGCCACCGTGCCGTCGGCGGCGATGTCGAACTCGACGAGCACGCGACCCTTGGTCGCTGGCCTCTGGCGAAGCGCCTCCTGGTAGCACGCTCGAAAGCGCCCGAAGTTGCGCCGGACGATGCCCTGGATCGTCGCGGCCGGGATGCGGGCGGGAGGCTCGGTGGGGGACCCCGCGGCGGGTGACGCCGCGCCGGAGGGCGAGGCCGGGGCCGGAGGGACCGCCGACGAGGCGCCAGGGGGCTTCGGCGGCGCGACCGAGGATGGAGCGGGCGCCGGCGCCGGCGGATCGGCGGGCGGCGCCGGGAGTCCCCCGAGCGGATCGAGCGCGGCGCGTGACTCGGACGACGCGAACGGCCGAGGATCCTTCGTGAGCGCGGCGAGCCGCTCGAGCCCGAGGCCGCGGTCGATGACCTCAGGCTCCGCCGGACGACCGAGCAGCGCGCGCACCCACGCCGGGGCGTCGTCGGGCACCTCGATCTCGGTCGCGCGCGCGGGCGGCCCGGGAAACACGTGGGAGAGCCCATCCACGTGGAGCCTCACGACCGACCCTTCCATCCGGGTCGCGCCGACGACGGCGCGGAGACCCGAGAGACTCGCGGCGCCCCCGGGCACGACCACGTCGACGCGCGTGGTCGCGGGCAGCGCGCCGAGCGCCCGCTCGATCTCGCCGCGATCCACCCCCCGCGCGGTCGCGACACCGTCCGTGACCACGACGACGCCCCGGGCGTCGAGCTCCGCCGCTCGCTTGGAGACCCACGCGAGGGCGCCCGCGAGATCCGTCGCGCCGAGCGCGTCTCGGTCCAGGATCGCGCGCGCCACGTCCGGCCCGGTGTCCGCGCCGGTCCCCACGCGGTACTCGGTGACCCGCTCGTCGTAGCCGGCGACCACGAGCGGAGCGTCGCCCTGGGCGTCCGCCATGCGCCGCAGGAGCTCGAGCTGCCGACCGAGATCGTTCGCGCGCGCCGCGCTCGTCGCGAGGAGCAGGATCGCCGCCCCGCGCGGCGCCGCCGCAGCGGCCGCCGGCGGCGTGGACGCGACGCGCACGGACCGCAAGGTGACGGTGCGCGAAGCTCCGGCGTCCAGCAGGAGGGGATCGCTCTCGAGCACGAGCGCCCCGGAGGGATCGGGCACGCGCGCGGCGTGCAAGGCGATCCCTTCGGCGGACACTGCGAAGGTGTCGGGAGAGAGCGGCACCACGAGGGTGCCGGGCCCCGATCTGGCAGGGACGGTGAGGGTGATTCGCTCCTCCATCCAGGTGAGCCGCCCGTGCTGACCCGTGGACACCGGCGCTCGCGTGACGCTGGGCTCGATGCCCGGCGGCCCTACGAAGGCGAGCTGCGCCGGCCCGCCGTATGCCTCCGCTGCCGGCCACGGGCCGGCGGGCCGGCGGGGCTCCGACGGCGCGCTCTGCGGAGGTGGCGGAGCGTCCGAGGCGCACGCCGTGACGAGCGCGCAGCAGAGGGCAAGGAACGGCGTTCGCATCGTGGGCTCGATTTCCTAGGTGGGGGCAGCAGGAGTCCCCCGCGGGCCGGCGACCGCGGCGACGGCGCGAGGGTCCGAGGACTGGGACGCGCTCGTGGCCGGCGGTTTGGGTAGCAGGCGCCGACGCGGCGCCGGCCCCCGACCTCGGACTACACCCCCGACGACGATCCGTACACCGTGGACCGGCGCGGGGCCCGACGTCGCGCCGGGCTTGGCAACGAGGCGCGGTTTGTACATGCTGCACGGGTCCGTGCGGAACGTCCTCCTCCTCGGCGCGGTGCTCACCGCTTCCTCTTCGGGCGTCGCCGCGCCCGCCGTGACGCCGTTCGAGGGACCACCGCGCGAGATCTCGTTCCGCCTGGACGAGCCGACCCGAGGGGAGATCGACTGGCTCCTCCCCTTTCGTGACGCCTCGGTCGAGCGGCCTGGCCCGTACCGCCTCTACGCCGCGAGCCGATGGGGGGCGTGGACCTCGGCGCGCGGCAGCCTGCTCCACTGGCCCGCCGCGGGCAGCGAGCCGGCGGGCGCGTCGGCGCTCCCCGCCGAGAGCTCCCCAGGGAGCGCCCTCCTCCCGCGGGACCTGGAGCTCAAGCTCCCGAGCGCGGTCGATCTGCTTCGTGACCGCGCGTTCGTCGAGCTGACCCACCCGAGCCCGATCTTCGACTTCACGGGTCCGAACCTTCGCTCCGACGGCTTCACGTCGGTGTTCGCGCTGCCACCGACGAAGCCGGTGGTGGACTGGCGGTGCAGGCGGCGGCCCGTGACGATCGTGCGGTACGGCGGGGAGTCGGAGCGCTTCGAGCTCGTCCGGTGCGGCGGGCGCATGGCGCCCGACGCCCTCGACACGCTCTCGATCCTCGCGCGGCCGCCGGGGACGCCTCGACCCGAGGGGGGCTTGCCGGACGAGCCGGATCTCGCCGCGTGGGGCGCGCGCCGCGAGTGGGTGGACGGCGTGCGCGTCGTGCACCCGCGGCTCGTGTGGGCGCTGCAAGAGATCGCGGACGCCTTCCCCGGGCGGCCCATCTACCTCTACAGCGGGTACCGCCCGTTCGCGGAGGTGAACGACGGCTCGGGCCACAAGAGCATGCACGCCGAGGGGCGCGCCCTCGACATCTCCGTGCACCGCGTGCAAAACGAGCAGCTCTTCGAGGCGTGCCAGAAGCTCAAGGATGTCGGCTGCGGCTTCTACCCGAACGGGAAGCTCGTCCACCTGGGCGTCCGGCGCGCCATGACCGGGAAGGCCTCCTTCATCGACGCCTCGCTGCCGGGCGAGCCCGCGAAGTACGTCGAGAGCTGGCCCGGCGTGACGCGCTGACACCGAGCGAGGCGGGGCAGCGCATCGCGCGGCTTCCCTCCCCGCTCGTGCCCGAGCCGTGCAACGATGCGGCCGTGCGCCGTCCGTGCCTCCTCTTCACAGCCTCGACGCTCCTCCTGCTCGGCTGCCCCAAGATCGGCGAGAAGGAGGCAGAGGGACCGAACATCGTCCTCTACGGCCACGACGCGGACGCGCCCGACGTGCCGCCGCCTGGGTGCAAGGCCTTGGGGCGCGTGGAGGCCTCCATCGTGGGCAAGGACCGCTTCCCGGAGAAGGACCTCCGGGCCGCGGCGCGCGAGGAGGGCGGCACCGGCGTGGCGCGGATCCGCAAGATCGGCAACGAGGAGGTCTTCCACGGGACGAAGTACACCTTCCGCGGGACCATCGTGAAGTGCCCGCGCGCCGGAGCGGCCCCGGCTGCGAGCGCCGCCGCCCCGCCGTAGCCCGGGCGAGGACGGCGCCGGATGGATGGACAGAGGCCCGACCGCTCACGCGGCCGGGCCTCGTTCTGCGTCGATCTGGGACCCCCCTCAGAGCGGGGTCACGCAGGCCGGATCGTAGACGGTGACGTCGTCCACGGACCAGCTCCCGCTCGGCAACGAGCCAGAGATGTCGACGTCGCAGCAGGAGCGGACCTGGAAGCTCGCGTTCACTTCGCGCGGCAGTCCAGCCGCCGCGCGAAAGCCCGAACGTTGCTCCCTACGAGCCCTACGTACGCGACGATCACCTCGCCCCTCTCCGGCTCGACGAGCACGTCGAGGCCATCGAGCCAAGGCGCCGCGTCGGTGTCGAGCGAGCCGAGGGCGCGTAGCTCCCCCTTCGGATCGATCGACACGACCTCGATGGTCTGGTCGCCGCCGGCGCCCGACCGGACGTATGCGACCAGGGCGTCGTCGCCGTGTCGCGCGGCCGCGACCTTTCCACGCGACCCCTGAGCCACGGCGACGGCGGGCGCGAGCGGCCCCCCAGGGCCGAGGCGGACCAAGGAGACACGCCCGCCGGCGTCCCAGACGACCGTCGAGCCGCCGGCCTCGCCGCGCAGCAGGGCGACGCTGGTCACGGGGAACGGGTGGACCGACTCGTACCGGAGCTCCTGCCCGCCCGCGCTCGTCGCCGCGATCACCTGGACGCGCGTGGGCACGTCGATGTCTCCGGCGTCTCCGCACCGACCGAACTCGCGCCCGCTCGACGTCGCGACCACCACCTCTGTAGGATCCACGACGGCCCGCGCCGCGATGGGCCCCCGCGCGCACGCGATCTCGCCGACCGGGGTCGCGCCGAAGGCCGAGAAGCGCGCGAGCGTCAGGCGCTCGACCTCCCCGACCTGCGCCGCCAGGCCCGCCGCGTAGTGAGCGGCGCCGCGGGCGAAGAAGACCGCTCGATGACCGGGCATCTGGCCCGTGAAGGAGAGGTACATCGGGACGTCGGGGGCGTTGTCGAGGCCGTACCGGACCCCCTCCTCGCCCAGGTCGCCGACCAGCGCGGCGAAGCCGAAGCTCTGCCCTTCCGCCGCCGAGATGCCCCCGCGCACCCCGTTCGTCACGCTGGCGGTCCCGAGCGAGCCAGGCCAGTCGCTCCACGCCGCGAAGCACGCGTGCGCGTACCCGAAGCTCCCGTCGTCGTTCTCGAGATCGGAGATCACGCAGGCTTTGCCGGGCACGCCCGTCGGGGCGACGAGCGCCGCGCTGCGGACCGACGCGCCGCTGTACGGGAGGCGCACGTGCGCCGGCGTCGTCGGAAGGAGCTCCTCGCAGAGGTGCGGCCCCGCGCCACCACCGGAGCCCCCGTCGGCGGCGCCCGCGCCTCCACCACCGTCCGCTGCGTCGTGGGGGACCTCCAGACCCGTCCGCGCCCCGCACGCAGCGAGCCCGACGAGGAAGAGAGCGGCGCGACACCCCACGCCCCTAGGGTCCCCCGAAGGTCAGGGACGTTCAAATCAGACCGGATCCAACGGAGGCGTCGGCGCCTCGCCTCGGGTGAGGCCCGGGTGTATGGGGGCGTGTGCGGCTCGACACCGACCCCGAGGGGATCGCAGAGGCGGCGAGCGCGCTCGTGGCCGGAGAGCTCGTCGCCTTCCCCACCGAGACGGTCTACGGGCTCGGCGCTCGGGCGGACCGCTCCGACGCCGTGCGGGCGATCTACGCGCGCAAGGGGCGCCCCGTCGAGAACCCCACGATCGTTCACCTCGCGACGGCAGACGCGGCTCTTTCGCTCGGGACCAACGTATCGCCGACCGCCGAGCGCCTGGCGCGGGCGTTCTGGCCCGGACCGCTGACGCTCGTGCTCGAGGCGCGGCCGGGGGCCGTGGCGCCCGAGGTGACCGCCGGCGGCGCGACCGTCGCCGTGCGCGTGCCCGCGCATCCCGCCGCGCTCGCGCTGCTCGCCGCGTGCGCCGTGCCCGTTGCGGCCCCGAGCGCGAACCGGTCGTCGAGCTTGTCGCCGACGACGGCCGCGCACGTCGAGCGGAGCCTCGGCGCCGACCTGCGCGTCCTCGACGCCGGCCCCACCGACGTCGGGATCGAGTCGACGATCGTCGACACCACGACGGATCCGCCCGTCGTGCTGCGCCGAGGCAGCATCTCGCTCGAGGCGCTTCGCGCGATCGCGGCCGTGGTGGACCGCGGCGCCCGGGTGACGCCCGAGGGCGTCGTCGCCCGGGCGCCGGGCAGCCTCGCGAGGCACTACGCCCCACGCGCGCCCCTCGTCGTGGCCCCGCGCGAGCGGCTCCTCGCAGCCGCGCACGACCTCGCCGCGCGGTCGGGCTGCGCGTGGGCGAGCGGCGGCGCGCTCCTCCTCGCCGCCGGGCCGGGGTCCGTCGAGGCCCTCTCGAGCGTCGAGGTGCTGCCGCGGGATCCGGTCCTCTACGCGCGGGGCCTCTACGCCGCCCTCCACCGGCTCGACGAGGCCGGCGTCGGCTTCATCGTCGCCGAGGCTCCGCCGGTCGACCCTGCCTGGGACGCAATCCGCGATCGCCTCACGCGCGCCGCGGCGGCGCCGTAGACGAGCGTCGCGCCGGCGACGTCAAGGGAGCGGCTCCTCCTTCACCTCGCGGCAACGCCACGCCCGCGGAGGCGCGCGGTACGACGGGGCCGAGCCCGGCGCGACCTCCAGCGTCGCGGCGGCACCCTCTCCGCCCACGGTGACGGCCCGAGAGGGGACGGCCTCGTGCAGTGCCCCGCGGAACCCGAGCGCGTACGTGCCCTCCGGCGCGTAGACCACGTAGGCGCTCTCCGGTGGGCAGGGCAGCGCCCCGCGCGCCACGACCTCCGATCCGTCGGGGCGCCGCAAGACGACGTCGCCGACGCCGAGGCGAGTGAGCTGCCTGCCCCCGCCGACGAGCTGGACGCGGACCTCCCCCACCTCCGCGCCCTCGATGCGCGCCAGCGCCACCGCGAGCGCGAGCGCGCCGGGCCGCTCGGGCGGCGCGCAGAGGCGGGAGAACAGGAACGCCGCGCCCGGGTGGGGGGGCGGGCTAGCCGGGACGGAGACGCGCGCCATCGTGGAGTCCGCCCCGAGCTCGGCCGGCGCGGTGAGCGGGTGCAGCAGGTATCCCTGGGCCTCGCCGATCGTCGTGGCGGTCTTGTCGTCCACGGTCGCCTCGGCCGCGTCGAGGGCGCGCAGCCGCTCGGCGACGAGCGGGCGCGGCTCCCCCGGGTCCACCTCACCACGGATCACCTTCACCTGGGTGTGCGCGAGGACCGCGTCGATGGCGGGGGCGAGATCGTAGCGGGTCGCGACCGACACGACCGGCAGCCCCTCGCTCGAGCGGTCGATGACCGCGCTCACCTCGATGTAGGCCGCCCCCGTCCCGACGTCGAACCCCGTCCGCAGCGTCTCGTAGGTGACCAAGCGCCCGAACACGAAGGTCTCGTGGTCGTCGAGCCCGTCGAGGCCCGCCGGCTTCCGCCACATGTCGACCAGCCGGCCCCCCCTCGTGGTCCCGTCGATCTCTCCGACGACCGCCACGAGGGCGTTGTTCTCGAGCATGTAGTCGCCGATGCGGGCGGTGGCCGCGCGGCCGTGCGGGAGGAGCTCGTCCCGCGCTATCCGCATCGCCTCCGCGGACCCCTCCGAGTCCCCCAGACGCAAGAAGCCGTACCGCATGAGGAGCATCGCCCGCTCGGACGCCCCGGGCTGGACGACGACGCCGCCGTGCTGCTCGGGGCTCACGCACGCCGGCCCGATCACGACCAGGAACACGAGCAGGAGAAGGAGGCGGCGCGGCAGAGCCACGAGGGTGTGACGCGTCTCGAGCCAAGACCTTGGGGCGGCGCGAGCGAAGGGGGTCAGCGTTCGCTCGCCAGGACCGCGGTCGCCGCCAGCCCGAGCGCCACCCCGAGGAGTCGCCGCGGTGTCCACGCCTCCGCGAAGAAGAGGGGCGCAGCGAGCGCCGCCGCGGCGACGCCTCCGCCGAGGGCGATCGTCCCCGTGCCGGCCACCGGTCCCCCCAGACGAAACGACGCGTAGAGGAGCGTCACCCCGCCGGTGATCATGACCCCGCTGAGGCACGACCAGATGATACCGCCCGTCGTCGTGGGCGTATCGGACCGCGGTCCGACGACGAGCAGCACGAGCAGGCCGACGGTCGCCGCCGCCTCCAGCGCGAACCCACCGAGCGCGTCGCCGATGCGCCCGCTCGCGGCGCGGAGCATGAGGTAGTGCGCCGCGAAGCACGCGCTCGCGGCCAGTGCGGCGATAGCCCAGGGCTGCATCAGTCGTCCTCCATGTACTCGGGGTAGTCGCCTGGCTGGAGGGTGTCGAAGCGCGTGCACGACGCCGTGAAGCGCGTGAGCACCTTGCCCGTCGGACCGTTGCGCTGCTTGGCGATGATGAGCTCCGCGATCCCGCGGCTCCCCTCGTTGTCGGGGAAGTAGTACTCGTCGCGGTAGATGAACACGATCGTGTCCGCGTCCTGCTCGATCGCGCCCGACTCGCGCAGATCGCTGAGCTGCGGGCGCTTGTCCTTCGTCCCGCGGGTCTCCACCGCGCGGTTGAGCTGGCTCAGGGCGATGACCGGAACGCGGAGCTCCTTCGCCAGCTGCTTGAGCCCACGCGAGATCTCGCTGATCTCCTGCTCCCGGCTCGCCACGCCCGGACGCCCGCTCATCAGCTGCAGGTAGTCGATGACGATGAGCCCCATGCGCCGCTCCGGCTCTCCGTCCCGCGCGGGCCGGTTGTACTCGGCCTGCATGCGCCGGACCTTCGCGCGCACCTCCAGGAGGCCGATCGCGGGCGTGTCGTCCAGCCAGATCGGCAACATCGACAGGTACGACGCGCCCTCGGTGAGCCGGCGCCAGTCCTCGGGCGTCAGGTGCCCTCCGCGCAGCTTGCCCACGTCGACGCGTCCCTCCGAGCAGACCATGCGCGTCGCGAGCTGCTCCCGCGGCATCTCGAGCGAGAACACCGCGACGCCATAGCCCGGCTCCCGGCGCTCCACGCCTCGATCCGCGGGGCCGGGCACGTGGATCGAGCGGGGCGAGGCGACGTTCACGGCGAGGTTCAGGACGAAGCTCGTCTTCCCCATGCCGGGCCGCGCCGCCACGATCGTGAGATCCCCGTCGTGGAGCCCGGCGGTCTTCTCGTCGAGCTTGGCGAAGCCGGTGGAGATGCCGGTGATGCGGTCCCCCCGCTCCGCCGCCTTCGAGATCTGCTCGAAGGCGGCGCGCAGCACCTGCGAGAGCGGCTGGACGTTGCTCGCCTCGGGCGTGCGCGCCAGCTCGTAGATGGCCTGCTCGGCTCCGTCGATGAACTCCTGCACGCCGCCGACGTCCCCGTAGCCTTCGGCCGAGACGCGCTGGCACTCGGCGATGAGGCGCCGGAGCCGCCACTTCTCACGCACCGTGCGCGCGTGGGCGGCGACGTGCGCGACCGCGGGGGTCGCGTCGACGATCTGCGCGAGGTACGCGGGACCGCCGATCTGCGCCAGGCGCTCGCGGTCGCGGAGGTACGAGGCCACCTGGACGGTGTCGATCGGCGCGCCCTGCCGCGCCAGCTCGGTGGCGGCGTCGTAGATGCGCCCGTTCGCCTCCGAGTAGAAGTGATCCGGCTTCAGGATCTCGGCGACCTGGTCCAGCGCCTCCTGCTTGAGCAAGATGGCCGAGAGGACGGCGGCCTCGGCGTCCAGATCGTGCGGCGGCACCCGCCCGGCGATGACCGGAGGCTCACGGGGCGTGCGGGGCTGGTTGCGGGGCGGGAACTGCTTCAACGGCGGGCGCCGAGCTTACCTCCTCGGGTGTTGGGTCGCGCACGATTCCGACAAGAAAGCCCCGCCCGGCGCCCCAAGCGCTCTTCGTGAGCAAGAACATCCTCCTCGCCGCGTGCGCCCTCGCGGGCACGCTCGTCACCCACGACGCCCTCGCCGTCGACTACTACGTGGAGGGCGCCGTCGCGGGCGGCGGCAGCACGTGGGGCTTCGATCCGAACGTTCAAGGCGCCCTCCGGACGGGCTTCGAGTTCCTCGACATCGTCAGCGTCGACGTGCAGGGGCGGCTCGGCTACGCCGCCGTCGATCAGCGGATCCTCATGGCGGTGGGCCTTGGCACCAAGCTCGCCCTGCCCTTCAAGCCGGTCCTCCCGTACGTGCGCCTCTCGGCCATCCACTTCCACGAGACGCCGGTCGCCGCGATGCACCACGACACGTTCATGCACGTGATGGGCGTGGCGGACGGGATCCGGCACAGGTTCGGCTTCGAGGGCGGGGCCGGAGTGAGCTGGGAGTTCGTGCGGGTGGACAGCGTCGGGCTCGAAGCGCAAGCGGAGGCGTTCGTCGACGTGTTCCCCGACGACGGCAAGGGTCCCATGGTCTACGGCGGCGCTGGGCTGGGCCTCGGAATGCAGTACTCGCTATGAGCAAGCTGGTGCGCCTCGGATCAGCCCTCGCCTGTGTGGCCCTCGCGGCGTGCGACTCGCCGTGGGAGAGCGCCTCGTGCCCGCCCGGAGGGACGGACCTCACCTACGAGAGCTTCGGGAAGTCCTTCATCCAGCGCCACTGCCAGACCTGCCACGCGTCCAACGCGAAGGACCGCCGAGGCGCGCCGGAGGCGAGCGCGCTCGACGAGCACGACGACGTGATCGCCTGGATCGACCGCATCTACGAGCGGTCCACCGGAGAGAACCCTTCCATGCCCCCCGGCCCGGACGACCCCCCCGAGGCGGAGCGCGAGGCGCTGGAAGAGTGGCTCGCGTGCGGCGCGCCCTGAGCGAGCGCGCCGCCGCGCCTCCGCGCGGGTGCGCGCGCTACGACTTGGCCGCGACCTCGACCTTGATGGTCGCGGTCACGGTCGGCGCGAGCTTGATGACGACGTCGTGGACACCGAGCGCCTTGAGGGGCTCGGTCACGATGCGGCGCCGATCGACGACGAAGCCCTTCTGCCCGAGGGCCTCCTCGATGTCGCGGTGGGTCACCGAGCCGTAGAGCCGCTCCCCGTCCCCGACCTGCCGGTGGATCGTGAGCGCGACGGTGCCGAGCTTCTCTGCGAGCTCGACGGCCTCCTTCTGGCCCTTCGCGTTCTTGGCCTCGGCCACCTTCTTCTGGTGGTCGATCTGCCGCATGTTCCCTTCGGTGGCGCCGATCGCGAGCCCGCGAGGGATCAGGTAGTTGCGGGCGAACCCGGGGCGGACCTTGACGAGCTCTCCACCCTTGCCGACGTTCGCGAGATCCTGCGTCAGGATGACGTGCGTGTGTGATGCCATGGCGTCCTCCTCTCAGGCGCCCACGGTGAAGGGCAGGAGCGCGATGCTGCGCGCCTGCTTGATGGCGAGCGTGACCTTGCGCTGGTGCACCGCGCAGTTGCCGCTGATACGCCGCGGGACGACCTTGCCGCGCTCCGAGACGAAGTACTTCAGCGCCTGCGGGTCTTTGTAGTCGATACCGAGCGCCTTGTCGGCGCAGAACCGGCACACGCGCTTGCGACCCATGCGGCGGCGCCCAGGGGCGTCGCTGTTGAGGTCCGGCGTGCGGCCGAAGTCGCGGTCGTCGTCGTAGGAGTTGGAGGCGGATCCGGAGCTGCGGGTGTCCATCGATCGCTGGTTCATGGCTCAGCCCTCCTCTTCTTCCGGGGCGGGCTCCGCGTCGGGCTCGACGTCGTCGATCTCCGGCTCGCCCTCGTGCCGCATCGGCTTCTCCGGCTCGATCAGACCGAGCTGGCGTTCCCGCGACTCGTCGCGCTCCTCCTCGACCGGCGGCAGCTCGAGGCGCTCGAACTTCACGTCCTCCGCCGCGACCGTCAGGGCCGCCGACTCGACGTTGTTGCGCACGAGCACCGTCTGGTACTTGATGACGCCGTCCGCGAGGCGCAGGTTGCGCTCGACCTCGGCCACGACCTTCCCGTCGCCGAGGTACTTCAGGTAGACGTACACGCCACGCTTCTGCTTGGCGATGTCGTACGCGAGGCGCCGGCGGCCCCAGAGCTCGACCTTGGTGAGCGTGCCTTGCTCGCGGCTCACGACCTCTTGCACGCGGGCGCCGACCTTGTCGGCGCCGTCCGCGTCGATATCGGGTCGGAGGATGTAGATCGTCTCGTACTCTCGGGCGCGTCCTTGCGCCGTGACCATTCGACTCATGACTTTCCTCGTGGGCTAGCGGCCCCAGCGTCCTTCTGGACCCCGGAGCGAGGAAGCTCGGGCTCCGCCCCACCATCGGGGCGCGCACCCGGCCGGTCCGGTCCGCCACCTCGCGGTCGCGCACCTTGCGGCTTCTTCGTGTTCAGCTTGTTGGTCGCGGCCGTAGCGCCGCGGGCGCAGACGTCTAGCACGGAATCCGTCGCGCGCTTCAAGATGTCCGGCAGCTCCGCGCGCTCCATCGCGTCGAAGCCGGAGAGGACGTAGTCGGCGACCTCCCCTCGAAAGCCTGCGGGCGGGCGACCTATCCCGATGCGCAGGCGCACGAAGTCGCCTCCGCCGAGCGAGCTCATGATCGAGCGCAGGCCGTTGTGGCCCGCGTGCCCGCCGCCGCTCTTGAGCCGGACTTCACCGAAGGGCAGATCGAGCTCGTCGTGGAGAACGAGGACGTTCGCGGGGGGCACTTTGAAGAACGCGGCGGCTGGCTGGACCGACTGCCCCGACAGGTTCATGAACGTCAGCGGCTGGAGGAGCACGAGGTCCTCGCCCGCGTGGGACGCTCTCGTGAACCGGCCCGAGAACTTGTCGCGGAACTCGCCGGCACGCAGGACGCGCGCCAGCTCCTCGAGCGCCATGAACCCGACGTTGTGGCGGTGGCTCGCGTACTCCTTGCCCGGGTTGCCGAGCCCGACGACGAGCCAGCCCATGACCTTCGTCTCCGCCCTGGTCTCAGGCCCGAGGGCTACTTCTTCTTCTTGTCGGCGGGCTTGGCGGCCGCGGCGGGCGCTGCGGCGGCGGCTGCGCCGGCGGCGGGCGCCTTGGCGGCGGCCTTCGCGGCGTCAGCGGCCTCTTCGGCCTCGCTCTTCTTCTCGGGGGCGACGACCGAGACCAGCGTCTGCTCGGGACCGAGGTTGAGCTCGACGCCCTCCGGGAGCTTGATCTGGCTCACCTTCAGCGAGCCGCCCATGTCCAGCTCGGTGATGTCCGCCTCGATGCTCACGGGGATGTTCGCCGGGAGGCACCGCACGGCGATGTTCCGGAAGACCTGCGACACGATGCCGCCGAGGACGACGCCCTTCGATTTGCCGACGACGCGGAACGGGACCACGACGTCGACCGGCTCGTTGAGGTCGACCTGGAGGAAGTCGGCGTGGAGGATCTCGCGAGAGACCGGGTGGTGCGAGTACTCGCGCACCATCGCCGTGATGCTCTCCTTGCCGTCGACCACGAGCTCGACCACCGAGTTCTTGCCGTGGGTGCCCTTGAGCGCCGCCCCCAGCTCCTTGGGGCTGACGGCGAGCGGGGTCGCGGCGAGCTTCTTGCCGTACGCGATGGCGGGGATGCTGCCCTGCGCGCGCAGCCGGCGCGCCGGCCCTTTGCCCTGGTCGAAGCGCTTGGTCGCGCTGAGCTTCGTGATCTCCATGACGGACACTCTCCAGAATCGAAAACGGGCTGGTGCTGTTAGCAGAGCAGGCGGCTCTTGCACATGGGATTCGCTCCCGGAGCCCTCCCGAGGCCCGGCTCCCGCCCGGCCCCTTGACGCTGCGCAAGCGGTCGGTTGAACATTCGCGCAGGGTTGTCGGGCGCCGCGCGAGTCGACTAAGACCCCCGACTCCGCTTCACCGATGCCACCATGCCCCGCCTCCGCACCTGGCTGGCGCCGGCCCTCGTCCTCGGGGGTGCGGCGATCGCGCTCCTGGCGACGCTGCCCGGAGAGGCGGACGCCAAGAATCGGTTCGCCCTCGAGCCCCCGAACGTAGAGCAGAAGAGGGCGTTCAAGTACGCCTCCCTCACCGGGGAGGAGTGCCTGCGCGAGCTCGACAAGCGCAAGTTCCCCTACAAGCTGGAGCCCCCGACCAAGCAGGTCGACACCCCGCTCCGCTTCACGGGCCCGGTGCGCGGCGTCGACTACAAGCTCACGAAGCGCGCGGAGGAGAACCCCGACAAGACGTCGCCGGCGGCCGTGGCGGACTGCCGGCTGGCGCTGGCCATCGACGACATGTCGGCGGTCCTCCGGCGGCGCGGCGTGGAGAAGGTCGAGTACCTCTCGATGTACCGCAGGCGCGGCGTCGGGTTCATTCGGCCCGGCAAGCGTCACCCCGCCGGCCTCGCCATCGACGTGGCGACGGTGAGCACGCGCGAGGACAAGACCTACAGCGTGTACGCCGACTGGCACGGCCGGGTGGGCTCGAAGACCTGCGGGGAGGGCGCTGCCAAGCCGACCAAGGACACCCCCGGCTCACGCCTCCTCCGCGGCGTCGTCTGCGACCTCGCGGACGCTGGGACGTTCAACCTCCTCCTCACGCCGCACTACGACTGGGGCCACCGGGACCACTTCCACATGGAAGTGAGGACCGGGATCCGCTGGTTCCTGATCCAGTAGCGCGCCGCGGGGTCGACGGCAGGGCTCCAAGGTCGTCCTCCGGCCGTTGGAGCTTGCTTGAGAGCCGCGGCGTTGACATGGATCTGCTGCGGCGTAGCCTCGATGGCCGAGGAGGGACCAGACATGCAAAGAGCGCTCTGGCTGACTGCTTTCGCGGTGGCGGCATGTAGTTGCACCACCAACGATTCGACGGACCCCGGCGATGTGGGGGGGGGGGCACACATCTGACCACGA
>CAZBJI010000070.1:0-37455 GCA_964492175.1 uncultured Polyangiaceae bacterium
GATAGAGCAGCGGCGCTACGGGTGTGCCGTTGACAATCTCACTCGCGGCGGTCGCATGTCGCGGTGCGCTCGTCCGTTCATCGGGGCCGCAACCGATCGTGGTTGCCAGCATCGCGGCCCCCCCCCAGCAAGCTCTGTGCCGACGTCGTACAACGGTTGCTCATCGGGCCCTCCGAAGATCGATTCTCGCGGTGCGCCGGCGTCGGCGCAAGGGGGCGTGGCGCTCGCGCGGGCCCACGCGCCCCGCCCTGCTTTACGCCGAGACCGATCCGCACGAGAGGGGAGCATGCGCGACGGGCGGCCGAGCTTCACAGCGGCGACGGTCGCGGCTTGCCGCGGCGTATCGGACCTCCTGCCGGCCGAGGCGCGGCTCGTCGACGATCCCTACGGCCTCTCCTTCGCGGGTCCCGCCTTCGAGGCGCTCGGCGTGGCCGCGCGATGGGCACCTCGCGCGGCGACGCGGCACCTGCCGTTCGCTGGGCCCCTCGGACAGCTCGTCGTGTGGATGCAGCTCCGGACGCGCACGATCGACGATCACATCGCCGACTTCGTCCGCGCCGGAGGACGCCAGGTCGTGCTCCTCGGCGCGGGGCTCGACGCACGCGCGCTCCGACTGCCGCACGAGGGCGTGCGCTTCTTCGAGGTCGACCACCCGGCCACGCAACGGAGAAAGCGCCAGGCCCTGGCCCGGCTCGGTGCCTCGCCTGGGGTGGCGCAGGCGCCGAGGTTCGTCGCGTGGGACTTCGAGACGCAGGCGCTCGCCGCGCTGCCGGCCACGCTCGCCGCGGAGGGCCTGTCGACGAGCCGGCCGACCATCACCATCTGGGAGGGCGTCACGATGTACCTGACCGAGCCGGCCATCGAGGCCTCGCTCGCTGCGATGAGGGGCTACTCGGGCCCGGGCTCGCGTCTCGTGCTCACCTACTTCGACAGCGCCCGCCTCGCGCACCCACCCTTTTGGACGCGCGTGATGAAGGCGCTCGTGGCGGGCGCGGGAGAGCCGTTTCGCTTCGGATGGCAGCCGAGCGCGCTCCCCGCTTGGATGCTGCAGCGCGGGTTCGAGGTCGTGCGCGACGAGTCCGACGTCGACCTCGTCCGCCGGTTGCTACCCCCACGCTACGAGCCCATCGTGGCCGAGCGGGGCAGCCGCGTGACGCTCCTGCGCCTCACGTGACCGCGATCGCCCGAGCACACGACGTCACCTGCCCGAGGCCTGCACGTCACCCGCGTGGCGACCGCCGGGCACGCGAGCGCCTGGCCGTCGCCCCCGGCGCTCGCTCCTCAGCGCGGCTGGGTGAGGCCCACCGCCTCCGGGCCCTTCTCCACGAGATCGGCCAGCAGATCACGCTGTCCGTCGCTCAGCAGAGAGAGCGCCCCGTCCGCTCGGTCGGCCGCCCCGAGGAGGTGGCGCCGCGCGATCTCCCGCTTCCGGGCGTAGAGCTGGTCGAGCTCGGTCGGGAAGGCATCCGTCTCGAACGCGTCGATGAGCCCCTCCATCTCTTCTCGGCTCGGGCGCACCTCCTCGCCGCGCGGCCAGAGCTCCTGGCGCAGCTGCCCGAGCGCGCGGATCTGCCCCGCGTCGAGCACGAGGTACCGCGCCAGCTTCCCGACGCCGCTCGAGCGCTCCCGAGCCTCGCGCTCGCGGACGCGCTGCTCGATCCGCTCGCGCACCGCGTCCGCGACGACGACCCGCTGCTCCGGGCGGAGCACCGCGTGGAGCTGCTTCAGCGCGGCGGCCTCGAGCTCGATCCGCTCCTCCGCGACCCTCATCAGCTCGTCGGCCTTCGCCTCGAGCGCCTCGGGCGATTGCCCGCCGGACCGGATCATGTCGCTCGCGGCGAGCCGCATCTCTGCGTGCTTCGCCGCACGCGCAGCGCGTCGAGCGAGCACGCGCTCGCCGATCGCCTCGACGACCTCGGCTTGGTCGGCCGTGAGCTCTGCCTCATCCATGGCGATCTCGAGGACCATCGCCGCGCCGCGCGCGTCGCTCCGCGGCTCGGCGCGCTCCGGCGCCGGCTCCTTCGAGCATCCAGACGCGGCCACCAGCGAGAACGAGGCGGCGAGGATCACGGGCAACGAGCGAAGCAGGCGGGACGGAGCGTTCATCCGTCGACTCTAGCGGTCTCGAGCCGAGGCGCCCGCCGTCGCAACCCTTCTTCACGGAACACCACAGAAGTGCGGCTCTGGGTCCGACGCCGACCGAAGCGCGCTTCCTCCAGGGGAGGCGCCGCGGGGCGGCTCACCGAGAGGCTCGCCCGCTGGCATGGCTCTCCGTGGTGGGCTCCCGCGCCGTTCCCCAAGGTGCGGCGATGTACGCCTGACGTCGCGTGCTTCGTCCGGAACATCCAGTGGCGCCCGGGGTTCTCTCCGCCATGGTGCTCGGCTCGGACCGCTCCCTCTCGCGGACGTGGCTCGCCTCGGCGGCCGCGCTCGCGAGCGGCGGGCTCCTCGCTTCGTATGGCTGGAGCAACCTGCCGATCACGCAGGGGCTCACCGCGGCCGCGGTCGGGGCGACGGCGCTCCTCGTCCACGCGCGACGCAGCGGAGCACAGCTCCTCTGCCGCGGGCTCTGGCTCTCGGCGGCGCTGCTCGCGACGATGACCCTCGGCCTGTCGCAGGGCAGCCCCGTGTGGGCGCTCCTCGGGATCGCCGCGCCCGCGACGGCGCTTCTCGCCATGGGCCGCACGGGCCTCGACCCCGACGGAGGCTTTCGACCCGCGGCGCACCGGTGGAGGCTCCTCGCCGCGCTGGGCCTGACCGCCGGCGCGAGCGCCTCCCTCGCGTTCTTCGGGCTCGCGTTGGCCGAGGTCTTTGGGCTCTCGGTGCTCGGCCCCCTCCCGCTCGCTGTGGCGCTCGCGGGGGGCGCCTACGCGATGTTCCGGATGAGGACGTGGGGCCTGCTGCTCCTCGCAGGAAGCCACGCCGTGCTCCTCGGCCTGGCCCTGATCGGCCTCCTGCTGCCCTTCCTGCCGGGGGTCGTGGACGGCTTCTTCGCCGCGACGTCGGCGGCGGCGCTCGTCGCGGTCGCCCCGCTGCTCGCCGCCGCCGCCCGCCGCCTCACCGCCGAGGCCCCGACGGCGGAGGCGCGGACCGCGCCCCCTTCCACCACGCTCCGCGTGACGGCGCCCACCCCCTCCGGAGCCGAATTCGCTCCGCCGGAGGAGGACGCAGAGGAAGTCGCAGAGGCGGCGGCAGCGGAGGGACGGCGCCGCGCGACTCGTCGTAGACTCACGCCCGCATGACCCTCGAAGACTTCCGGTGGGGCCGGGCAGCCGTCGCCTTCGTCGCCGTGTCGGTGCTCTCGGTGATCGCGTTCCGCTGGCTCATCACGACGCTGAGCCCCATCTTCAACGACGGGGTGCCGAGCCAGACCTCGCTCTCGCTCTTCGCGGGGCCGGTGCTCGGCGCCGTCGCCGGCTTCGTCGTCGGCCGCCCCCCGCGCGCGCACTGAGGGGGCGGGGGCGCGCCGCGCTCGTTTCGCTCCGGCGAGCCGCGCGATTTGCGCCTCAGTCCGTTTCCACGGGACTACGATGCGGCGCGGATGGCCCAGATCGCAACCGAAGCCCCCGCAGAACGAGGGTTCCTCCACGGCGTGGGCGCGAGCTTCCTCGACATCGCGCAGACCGCCGGCGGCATGGGCGTGCTCGGCGGACGCGTGCTCTGGCGGATCGTGACGTTCCGCTTCGACGGACTGGAGCTCTTGCGCAACCTCGAGCGCATGGGCGTGCGATCCATCCCGATCGTCATCGTCACGGCGCTCTTCACCGGGGCGATCATGGTGCTCCAGGCGGCGCCGCTCGTGCAGCGCTTCGGCGCGCACGGCCTCCTCGGGTGGGGCGCCGGGTTCGGCACCCTGCGCGAGATCGCCCCCCTCCTCACGGCGCTCATGATCAACGGCCGGGTCGGCGCGAACAACACGGCGGAGCTCGGCACGATGGTCGTGACGGAGCAGATCGACGCGCTGCGCGTCCTCGCGATCGATCCGATCTCCTTCCTCGTCGCCCCGCGAACGATCGCGATCGTCGTCACGCTCTTCCTCGCCACGGTGTTCGCCGACGCGCTCGCCCTCCTCGGCGCGGCCTACGCCGGGTGGGGCCTGCTCGGGGTCGCGCCGAAGGTGTTCTACAACGGCCTCACCAGCGGGCTGCTCGGCATCTCGGACGTGATGAACGGCCTCGTGAAGAGCGTGGTGTTCGGGATCGTCATGGCCCTCGCGAGCTGTCAGTACGGCCTCTCGGTGACGGGCGGCGCGCCGGGCGTCGGACGCGCGGTGAACGCGACGGTCGTCGCGTCCGCGGCGGGGATCTTCGTCGTCGACTACTTCATCTCGTTCACCTTGCCATGAGCAGCTCCGAGTCGGTCCCCGACAGCCTGGCGGCGCGCGATCGCGATCGGTCGCTCGTCGCGCAGATCGGCGCCGGCGCCATCGGGCTCGCGCGGACCGGCGCGGAGCTCTACTCGGTGTTCGTGCGGACGCTCTACTACTGCTGGTTCGGCCGGACCGAGCCGGGAGCCGTGGCCAGGCAGATGTACGAGATCGGCAACAAGAGCATCTTCTTCCTGACCGTGGTCATGGGGTTCATCGGGATGATCCTCGTCTACCAGGCGGGGCTCCAGACGCTCCGCGTGCTGCCCGACCTCTCCATGTTGGGCGCCACGTTCCTCGAGCTGCTCGTCCGAGACCTCGCCGCGTCCATCGGCGCGCTCATGCTCGCGACGCGCGTCGGCGCCGGGATCGCGGCGGAGATCGGATCCATGGTCGTGACCGAGCAGGTCGACGCGCTCAAGATGAGCGCCGCCGATCCCATCGACTACCTCGTGAAGCCGCGCTTCATGGCCAGCATCGTGATGACCGGCGTGCTCATCGTGTGGGCCGCCGGGGTGAGCACGCTCTCGGGCCTCCTCACCGGCTGGGCCATGTTCGATCTACAGCCGCGGACGTTCTTCAATCTCAGCCTCGTGGACGCCGGGGATCTCACCGTCGGCCTGAGCAAGTGCGTTGCCTACGGCGCCGCGATCCCCGTCGTGTCGGCCCACTCCGGGCTCACCACCCACGGCGGCTCCGAGGGCGTCGGCTGGGCCACCACCCGCGCCGTCGTGAACTCGTCGCTCGCCGTGATCGTCCTCAACATGATCATCAGCGCCATCGGGCTCGCGCTGTTCCCGTGAGGGGAGCGTCCGTCACGGGCTGAAGCCCTTGATCACCGGCTGGTCTACGGACGCCGTGAAGTAGTCGCAGCGGTCGTAGCAGTCGGCCCGGCACGGTTTCGCCTCGTCGGCGGCGAAGGTCTGGCACTCCTCCGAGTTGCGGTAGGTGTCGTACCAGAGATCGGCGCACTTCGAGTGGTCGAGCGTGCACGCCGCCGCCTCGTCGAGGTCGGTGGGCCACGGCCAGCAGAACGGATCCATGAGCCCGTTGCCGTCCGGCTGGAGGCCCTGCGCGCAGAGTCCGAACGCGCCGGTGCACTCCCCTTGAGAGTCGGGGGCGCAGAGCGGGCTCTCCGGGGGGATCCCCACGAAGAGCGTGGCGCACGCGAACAGGTTCACGTCGTAGTCGTCCTCACAGCTCTGGAGGCAGCTGTCGCCGCCCTCGGGGCACTGGTTCGGGGGCGCGCCGCCGGCGCCGGAGCCGCCGACGCCGCCGGCTCCGCTCCCCGCTCCCGAGGGCCCGGGCCCGACGCTGGGCCCGCTCCAGTCGGGATCGATCGACCACCCGTCGCCGCCGCAGAAGAAGTCGATGGTGCACGAGCAGATCCAGCCGCCATCCTTGGCGACCGGCTCCCAGCCCGCGCCGAGCGAGTCGCAGTCCGGAAGCTGCTCCTCGATCACGATGATCTCGTCGGCCTGGGTCCGCCCGTCGAGGGACCATGAGGAGGTTGTGTCATCGGCGCACGCGACGCCGAGCGACGCGGCGATGACGGTGGGGAAGAGGATGCGTGGGGTGAGGTGCATGCCCGACGACATTGCACCCCGCGTGCCGGCGCCGCGGCGCGCGAAGGCCCGCACATCCGCGGCCGCCGCGCGGAGGGGGCGCGGTTGCGCCACGTGGCGCAACGCGCCGAGCGTGCTGCAGGCCGGAGCCGCGCGAGGAGCGCTACTCGTGCGTGCCGACGGTGGCCGGCTGGAGGTTCCAGCGGAAGTTGTCGAGCAGGACGAGCGAGTCCCAGGAGTTGTCACCGACGTCGAAGGTCATGAGGCTCAGCGTGATGATCTCCCCCGGCACGATGGGCGCGTCCGTGGTCAGCCAGTTGGTCCCGCCGCCGACGCCGCCGTCCATCCCGGTCCCGATGAGCGGGGTCGTGCCGAGCGGGCAGGTGTAGCAGCCGGACGGCGCGCACGCGTCGAAGAAGCCGTTGTTCACGCTGACGGGGTTCCCGAGCGCGTCGAAGGAGATGTTGGTGTCCGCCGGGATGCCGGGGTGGATCGAGTTCAACAGCGCGAGGTAGAAGTCGTTGAACGTGGTGCAGGTCCACTCGGGGAACTCCGCCGAATAGAAGCGGAAGTCGTAGGAGAAGGACTGGGCGTTCGTGGGCGTGCGGATCTCGAGCCGGAGCGAGACGCTGTCGTTGCAGGTGTTGGCGGACGCGCAGGCGCCGTTGCACCCGGCCGAGGAGGGCAGCGCGCCGCCGTTCTGCGCGACGTACGTCGCGGGGCACGACGACGGGGTGCCGAACGACGTGCCGCCGTTGGGCGTCACGAAGTCGGGCTGCCCGGTGTAGCGCATGCGCCCGGTGGAGAGCTCCGCCATCGTGGTGCCCGCCTTCGGCGTGTTGTTCGTGCCGTACTGAGGCTGCACCGCCGACGCGTAGTTCTGCATGTTCGCGAGCTGCGTCGCGTTCGGCACCGTGCCGGCCCCGAGCCGGAACGACGACGAGAGGATGCCCCACTTCTTCTGGGGGAGCGGGGGGTTCAGGGTCGTCGTCTGGCAGAGCTCCATCGCGGCCGCGAGCTCGGCGGGCGTGACGCCCGAGAGCTTCGCCACCGACGCACACGTCGGCGCGGTCACGTCGCTCGAGGCGACGTCGCAGTCGTCGTCGACGCCGTTCGCGATCACCTCGAGCGCGCCCGGGTTGACGAGCGCCGAGTTGTCGTTGCAGTCGCCGTTGCAGTAGGACCAGCCGTCCCCGTCGGCGTCGATCGCGTTGTCGGCGGTGCCGTCGCAGTCCTCGTCGACGCCGTTCGCGCAGATCTCGTAGCTCGGCAGGATCTGCCCCATGCAGGGGCCGTAGCTGGCGCCGCTCGGCGCGCAGGTCTTGGTGCCGCCCTGGCAGACGCCCACGTTGATCGTGCCGGGGGCTCCGAGGTAGCAGGGCTGCGTCGTGCCCGGCGTGCAGAGGCACGGCCCGTCCTCGAGCGTGGAGTGCTCACACCCGTCGGTCGCGTCCCCGTTGCAGTCCGCCCAGCCGGCCGCGCACGCGCCCATCACGCACTGGCCGTTGTTGCACTCGACGTCCGCGTTCTCCGGCGCCTCACAGGCGTTCGGGCAAGTGCCGCAGTGATCGACGTCGTTGAGGAGGTCGTAGCACTTGCTCCCGCAGCAGGTGAAGCCCGCCTGGCAGGCCTGCTGGGGCGAGCAGCCCGGAGAGCAGGTGGCCGCGACGCAGATGCTGCCCGAGGGGCAGTCGGTGTCCATCGCGCAGTTGACGCACTGGTTGATCGCGGGATCACACACCGTGACGCCGGGACAGTCGTCCTCGTTCGTGCACCCGACGATGCAGTCGTTCTGCGACGTGCAGTATTGGCCGTCTGGACACGTGTCCTCGGCCTGCGTGCACGGGACACAGAGGCCGGTCGACGTGTCGCAGACCTCCCCGTCGGCGTTGCCGAGGCAGTCGCCGCTGTCGTTGCAGCCGCTGCCGCCGCCCTCCCCGCCGGCGCCGGTGGCGGCGGTGGTGGTGCCGGAGGTGCCGGTCGCGCTGGTCGGGCCGGTGGCCGTGGAGGTCTCGCCGCCGCCGCCCCCGGTTCCGCTCGGGCCGGCGGAGCAGCCGACGACCGCGACCGACCCCGCGAGGAGCGCCGTGATCCACGGTGCCGAGGAGCGCCAAGACTGCGAGAAGGTGTGCTTCTTCATGGGATTCCTCGGTTCAATCGTGGAGGCCGACGGAGGCGGGATCGAGGTCCCAGCGGAACTTGTCGAGGAGCACGAGCGAGTCGACGTTGTGGTCGCCCGCGTCCCAGATAACGAACTCGAGCTCGATGGTCTCGCCGGGGACCACCGGCGCTTCGTTCGTGAGCCACGCCGTGCCGGCGCCGTCGGTGAGCGCGCCGTTCCACCCGCCCATGCCGTTGCCGACGAGGTCCAGCGTGCCGCCAGGGCAGCTCCCGGGAGGCGCGCCCATCGCAGGGAAGCAGACCTCGAGGAAGGCGTTGTTCACGCTCACGGCGTTGCCGAGCGCGTCGATGGCGATGTTCTTGTCGGCCGGCAGCGGGTCCTGGGGCGGGTTCGCCATCGGATCGGGCACCCAGCTGGACGTGAGGAGCGCGACGAAGAAGTCGTTGTAGGTCTGGCAAACGAACTCGGGGTACTCCGCCGTGTAGAACTTCAGCGCGTAAGAGAAGGACTGCGCGTTCGTCGGGACGCGGATCCGCAGCCGGAACCGAGCGCTGTCGAAGGCGTCCGCGCACTCCGGGTCCAGGCACGCCGGGCACGCGGCGGGGTTAGGCACGGTGCCGCCGTTGGCCGCGAGGTAGGCCGGCGGCGCGCTCACCTGCGTCATCCCGTTGAAGTTCCCGAAGTCCCCCGGCTGGGGCCCGTTCTGCGGGTGGATGTACCCGGTGTCGCCCTCGGCTCGCGCCGAGCCGCTCGAGAGCGCGGCCATGGCGGTGCCCTTCTGGGGCAGCACGTTCGGCCCGTAGTCGGCGAGGACGCCGACCTGAAGGTTCGGCGGGGCGGACGTGCTGTCGGCCAGCGTGAGGTCGGAGGCGACGACGCCCCACTTCTTCTGGGCGAGCGGCGGCGACTCGCTCGTGAACTGGCAGAGGTCCATCGCCTGCGTGAGCTTGAGCGACGTGGTCGGCAGGACCAGCGGCGAAGGGCTGCAGTCGGCGGGCGCGACGGTGTCGCTGGTGGAGGGGTCGCAGTCGTCGTCGACGCCGTTGCCGAGGAACTCGTACGCGCCCGGGTTCACCTTGGCGGGCTCGTCGCACGCTGGCGTACCGGGCTCGTCGCAGCAGTCCCCGTCCGCGACGGTCCAGCCGTCCCCGTCGACGTCCAACGGGTTGCCGGTGCTGGTGGAGGTCGCCGGGCCGGAGCCGCCTCCGCCGGAGGCCATGCCCCCCTGCCCGCCCCCGCCGCTCGAGCCGGTCGTCGACGCGGAGGTGGTGGACGCGCTCGTCGTCGCGCCCGTCGTCGACGCGCTCGTGGTCGCGCCCGTCACGGTGGTCGTCGCGGTGCCCGTCGCCGACGAGGTGGTGGAGCCGGGCCCCGCGGTGGTCCCGGAGGGTCCGCCGCCCCCGCCGCCCGCCCCGGTGTCGTCCCCGCAGGCCCAAGCGAGGAGGATCGCCGAGCCGGCCCAGAGCTTTCGCGTTCGAGATCGAGTTCCGTGCATGACCAAGCTCCTGTTCACTGGGACGCGCTCAGGGACACGACGCGCTGGCGATGACCACGTCGTCGATGTTCCAACCCGCGCAGGTGTACACGCCGCTCGAGCCGATCTGGTAGCTGAAGCGGACCTGCATCGCCGCGTTGGCGTGGGCGGAGATGTTGAACGACTGCTTGAGCCACGCGGTGTCGTTCACCACGGTGCCCGAGGGGTTGATCCAGATCTGCACCCACGAAGCGCCGTTCCAGACCTCGATGCGGTCGATCATGAAATTCGGGTAGTCGGAGTGCAGCCAGCGCCAGAACTCGAGGTACACCGCGGGCTGGCCCGCCGTGTTCACGACCGGGCTCGTGAGGTAATAGGGCCCGCCGATGCTCGTGGGGACGTTGCCCCCGAGGACGTTGCCCGCGACGCCGTTGTCGGCGGTCGGCGTGTGGTCCTGCGCGGGATCCCCGATGCCGCACGAGCCGGTGGGCGCCGACATGACCGTCGGTCCGATCGACCAGTTCGGTCCCAGCGTCCAGCCGGCGGCGTTGTCGGAGAAGTCGTCCTCGAAGAAGATCGTGGGGCCGCCTTGGCAGACCACCGATCCCGCGACGCACGCCGTGGTCCCGGCGCCCGCGCACCCGCAGGGGAGGCCTCCGCCCGGGTTGCCGTTGTCGTCGACCCCGTCACAGTCCTCGTCCGTTCCGTCGCAGGTCTCGGCCGACGACGCGACGTCCTGAACGCAGTCGAGCGACCCGCTGACACACGTGACGGTGCCCGGCTGACAGACGCCGAGCAGGCCCGTGTCGCAGGCCGTGCCGGCCATCGGGTCCGCCTCGTCGGTGAAGCCGTTGCAGTCGTTGTCGACCGAGTCGCAGACCTCCTGCGAGGGCGGGGTGTCCGGGTAGCAGTCGATGGAGTTGTTCTGGCAGCCGACGGTACCCGCGGCGCAGACCCCCGGGAGGCCGGTGTTGCACGTGCCGCCGGTGCCGGGGACGTTGTTGTCGGTCGTGCCGTCGCAGTCGTTGTCCAGCGAGTCGCAGAGCTCGGAGCCTGCCATCTGATCCGGCACGCAGACGAGCGCGGACATCACGCAGGCCTGCGTGCCGGCCTGACAGACGCCGAGGAGGCCCGAGTCGCAGGCGGTCCCGACCAAGGGATCGCTCTCGTCGGTGAGCTGGTTGCAGTTGTTGTCGATCCCGTCACAGACCTCGAGCCCCGGCGTCCCTGGGACGCACTGCTGGAGCTGGCCGGCGACGCACACGTCCACCGTCGCGGCGCAGGCGCCCACGCCGCAGCTCGAGGTGCCGAGGTCGTCCGCGGTGCCGTTGCAGTCGTCGTCGAGCGTGTTGCACGCCTCCATCTCGGGCGTCACCTCACCCTCGCAGTCGGCCCACTGCCCGTCCTCGCAGACCTGGGTGCCCCCCACACACTCGCCCACGTCCTCGGTCCCCGCGCGGCCCGAGTAGCAGGGCTGCATGGATCCGTCGTTGCACGCGCAGCCGCCCATCACCTCGTCGATCTGACCGTCGCAGTCGTTGTCCTTACCGTCGCAGATCTCCGTGCCGGGGACGCAGGCCGCGCCTCCCTCCCCACCGGCCCCGCCTACGTCGCCGGCCCCCGACGCGCCCGCGCCGCCACTGCCCCCGACGGACGACTCTTCATCGGCACACCCACCGCCGAGAAGCGCGCCCACAGCGCACGACAACACCGAGGCGACGAACGCCGATGCGGGACGAGATCGCATGAAAACCTCCAAGGAACGGCTACCCAGAGAGGACACACCAGTTGGGGGGCGACGGCAAGCGATCCCGGTCGAGGAGAGGGCGGGATTGGCCCCTCCCCGCTTGACCGGGTTTCGCCCTAGCGATACCCCTTTTCCATCGTGAGACACCTCGCCGTAGCCCTCTCTGCCGTGGTCCTGCTCGCCGGCTGTGACGACCCGCTCGTCGGGCACTGGCAGACCGACAACGAGAAGGTCGTCCTCGACATCGAGGTCGGGAGCAGCAGCGACTACGAGGGGACCGGCAAGGTCTACCTCTGCCACACCGGCACGACGGAGGACTGCCGACTCTGCTCGATCCGCTTCGAGATCACCGCGGACGACGTGAACACCTACGAGTTCGAGGGGCGCTTCGTCGGAAAGTGCGACGTCTTCGGAGAGTTCGAGGACTTCTCCTGCGACCTCGAGGAGGGGGATCTCGAGTGTGAGCTCCCGGGCGGCGTCGAGGCGGAGTACGAGCGGCAGGAGTAGCGGCTCCTTTTTCTTCCACTCACTGCAGCCGGGGCGGACCGATTCCGCGATCCGCGGAGAAGCCAAGCAGGGGACAGGCGTGAAAGAGATCGACAAGATCGTGGGGCTCCTCGACTCGGAGGCGCTCGAGCGCAAGGTGGCGGCGGCCATCGTGCTCGGGGAGCTCGAGGCCAAGGGCCCGGCCGTGGTCGCGGGACTGACCAAGCTCCTCTCGTCGGGCGTCTCGGTGCTCCAGCGCCACGCGCTCGACGCGCTCGCGCGGATCGGCGCGAAGAAGTCGCTGTCGGCCATCCTGCCCCTGCTGACCGCGAGCTCGGCGGAGGTCCGCGAGGCGGCCACGCGCGCCGTCGCGTCGGTCGGAGAGGAGGCGCTCCCGGTGCTGAAGGATCGGCTCTCCGCGGCGAGCCCGGAGGAGCGACGCGCCGTCGACGGGGTGTTGGCCGAGATCGGCGGCAAGGACGCGTTCGGCGCGCTCCTCAAGGGCCTCGCGGCGAGCGACGCAGAGGCCGCGAAGGCCGCCGCGCTGGCCGTGCGCGCTCACGTCAAGGGCGCCGACGGCCGCGAGCGAAAGACCTACGCCACGGCCACCCTCAAGTTCCTGGCCGACCTCGAGAAGAAGGACGGCGCATCCCCCACCGCCGTCGCCGCGACGCTGAAGCTCCTCGGGTTCCTCGAGGACGAGCGGGCCGTCGAGGTCCTGGTGGATCACGCGAAGGACACGGCGGCGCCGCCCGCCGTCCGGATGGAGGCGATCCTGGCGCTCCGCTTCTGCATGAAGGAGCCGACCGGCGACGCGGTGGAGTGCCTCGTCGGCGCAGCCAAGGCCGACGACCGGACCCTGTCGCAGGCGGCCCTCCACACGCTCGGAAGCCTCCAGCTCCAGGGCGAGACGGTGAAGAAGCTGACGCCCCTCGTCACCCACCCCGACGCCGATCGCGCGTGCTTCGCGATCGAGCACGTGGCGCGCCAGAAGGGCCCCGAGGCCACGGCGGTGCTGGTCCGCGCGCTCGCGGCCCGGGACAAGCGCGTCTCGGAGGCGGCGGCGCGGGCGCTCGGCGAGCGGGAGGACGCCACCGGCGCGCTCGCCAAGGCGCTCGTCGAGGCGGACACGCCGGACCGCGCTTGGGCGATCCGCAACGTGCTCCGCCCCAACGCGAAGAAGATCGCGCCCGCCCTCCGCAAGCAGATCGTCGCCCTCGCCCTCGAGCGAGTGAAGGAGCTCGATCGGGGCTTCGAGGCGCACCTGGACGTCGCGCGAGAGGCCGACCCCTTGGGCGTCTCGGAGGGCCTCCGGGAGATCGCGCAGAAGGCGAAGAAGGCGAAGGACCCGGACAAGGCCCACGCGGTGCTGAGCCTGCTCTGCAAGAGCGACAAAGCGACCGACGACGATCGCTACGCGCTCGCGGTGCTGCACCTGCACCGAAGCACGAAGGACACGACCCCCACTGCGCGCGCGCAAGACGAGGCGCTGCTCCGCCTCGGCAAGCTCCTGGAGGGCGGCTTCGACGTCGTGCAGGCGCTGAAGAAGGACAAGACGCTCGAGCTCGACGACCTCTACTACGTCGGGTTCCATTTCACGGAGCGCCGACAGCCGCTCGGCCCCGAGCTCCTCTCGCTCGTGGCCGATCGCGGCGGTCGCACCAAGGTCGGCAAGATGGCGAAGAACAAGCTGAAGCTCGCGCGGCCCGAGGCCGGGTGAGCCGCCCGGGGCGCTCGCCGCTCGGAGACAGGGGCGCGCCGCCCGAGCGCCGGAGGGCGCGGGTGCCGCGGCTCGGTGCCCTCGGCGCTTGCCTGCTGTGCGCCCTCGGCTGCGGGACGAGCCTTCGCGGCGTGGTGATCAGCCAGTCGGCCAAGCCCCCAGCGAACGTCGTCGCGTTCTTCCGGGTGGAGTCCGTCGAGGAGCACGTGGCGCCGATCCCGTTCCTCCCGAAGACGGTGCACCCGGTGCCCGGCCTCGCGAGCGACAGCTTCTCCGTCTTCGAGGACGGCACGGCGGTGTCCGACGCCGCGCAGGCCCGCGTCGAGCCCCTCGACCTCGGCAAGCGCCTCAACGTCCTCATCCTCGTCGACCTGGGCGGGGCGCCCGACGAGGCCGCGCGCGCCACGATCGGCGAGGCGCTCACCCGCGCCGTCGCGCCCATCGCCGGGCACACCGTCGGCATCTTCGCGTTCGACGGCGCGCCGCAGGTCACGCAGCTCGTGCCCGTGAGCGCGCAGCCGCCGAGCCCCGACACGATCCGCACGGCGGTCACGAAGTTCACGAGCCGAGACGACTCCACGAACCTCCACGGCGCGCTCGTCGGCGGGATGAAGGGCCTCAAGGAGGCGGTGCGGCAGGGCCCGCCGCCAATCCAGGCCGGCGCGCTCATCCTGATCTCCCGCGGGCCCGACCGCGCCGCCCGCGTCGACCGCTCGGAGGCGTTCGCGGCGTTCGCCGACGAGGAGGCAGAGGGCCTGATCCGCTACGCCGTGGGCGTCGGGACGGTCGACGCCGACCTGCTCGATCGCGCGGCCACTGCGGATCCCGTGACGGTCCCCTCCCTCGACGACCTGCCGGAGGCCTTGGGGCGCGTCGGGCAGGAGGTGTCCGACTACGGTCGGTCTCACTACGCGCTCAGCATGTGCAGCGCCGCGCGCGCCGGGACGCACGAGGCGCGCGTCGACGTCGTGCGCAAGCTCACCGTCGATGGCGAGGAGGTCGTCCAGACCGGCAGCGTCACGATCACGTTCGAGGCGAAGCAGTTCCGCCCAGGGTGCCAGCGGACCGAGCTGCCCTCGGACCTCCTGCGAAGGTAGCGCGCTACTCGAACGGGCCCTCGGCGCGCCCGTGGATGAACTGCTGGACGACGTCGTCCGCCGCGGCACGGAAGTCGTCCGGGCGGCCGATCATGCGGACGAAGCCCTGGTAGAGCATCACGACGCGGTCGGCGATGCTGAAGATGCTGACGAGGTCGTGGCTGACGACGATGCTCGTGACGCCCACGGTGTCGCTGAGCTCCCGGATGAGCTTGTCCACGCGTCGCGCGCTCACCGGATCCAGGCTGGTCGTAGGCTCGTCGAACAGGACGTACTTGGGGTCGAGCGTGAGGGCCCGCGCGATCGCGACGCGCTTGCGCATGCCGTCGCCGAGCTCGGGGGGGAACCGGTCGGCGAACTCCTGCATGTGCACCTGCTCGAGCCGCTTGCGCGCCTCGGCGATGGCCTCCTTCATCTTGAGGTTCTTGTGCTTCCGGAGCGGCAGCGCGACGTTCTCCACGCAGGTCATCGAGTCGAACAGCGTGGAGTGCTGGAACACCATCGCGCATTTCTCCCGCACGGGGTACATCTGCGCCTCGTCGAAGCGGCTGATCTCCTCCCCGTCGAGGAAGATCTCCCCCTCGTCCGGGTAGAGCAGGCCCACGAGGTGCTTGATGAGCACGCTCTTGCCGACGCCCGAGCCGCCGATGATGAAGAAGACCTCTCCATCCTGCACGTCGAAGCTCACGCCTTTCAGGACCTGCTTCGGGCCGAAGGCCTTCTTGATGCCGCGGAAGGAGATCACCTGTTCGCTATCGCTCGGTTGGGGTCTAGCCCTACACTACGCGCCGCGATGGCGAGCTCCAGGTCGATCGAAATCAAGGTCGGTGTCCTCATCCTCACGGCGGCAGGCCTGCTCGCGGCGTTCATCCTCGTGATGGGCGGCATCAACTTCCAGCCCACGTACTCCATCTTCGTGCGCTTCGACAACCCCGGGGGGCTGCAGACCGGCGCCCCGGTGAAGGTCGCGGGCGTGAAGGTCGGCAAGATCGACGACATCGAGTTCCGCGGCGGGAAGGTCGACGACAACGGGCGGCGCGAGCGGCTGGTCCGCATCAAGATCAGCATCGAGAAGCGCTACCAGGCCTCCATCACCGACAACTCCATCTTCTACGTGACGACGCAGGGGGTGCTCGGCGAGCAGTTCTTGGCGATCGAGCCGGGGTCCGCGGATCAGCCGGTGATCCCGCAGGACGGCGAGAAAGACGGGCTCGACCCGCCGCGCCTCGACATGCTGCTCTCCGAGGGGTACGAGCTGCTCCACTCCGCGGTGAGCGCCGTCCGGGAGAACCGGAAGGAGATCGACGAGACCTTCACCGGCCTGCGCCTGACGCTGAAGGGCAGCGGGCAGTTCTTCCAGAGCAACGGCGACAAGATCGACCGCATCGTCGACAACGTCGAGGAGGCGACGGTGGAGGGCAAGGATCTCCTGAAGGGCGCGAACGAGAAGTACGTCCAGAACCCCAAGATCGACCGCATCGTCGACAACGCCGACAGCCTCTCGTCGCGGCTCGCCGCCGACACGCCGGTGCTCTTGTCGGACGCGAAGGCGACGATGGCGAACGCCAAGCGGCTCTCGGACACGGTCGGCAGCGAGGAGCAGCAGGTCAAGATCAAGAAGGCGGTGGACGACGTCGGGAGCATCCTCGGGAAGGCGAACACGGCCGCGGGCGACGCCCAGTACGTGGTCTCGCAGATGCGGAAGGGGCGCGGGACGGTGGGCGCGCTCCTCATGGACGAGCAGCTCTTCGACGACCTCCAGGAGATGGTCCGCGATCTCAAGCACAACCCCTGGAAGTTCTTCTGGAGGGAGTGATAGGGTTCGGTCCCCACATGGCCAAGGTCATCAAGGCGCACATCACCGGCACGGTCTGGAAGATCGAAGTGAAGGTCGGCGACCAGGTCGACGAAGGCACCGTCGTCGCCATCCTCGAGTCGATGAAGATGGAGATGCCCGTCGAAGCCGAGGACGCCGGGACGGTCAAGGAAATTCACGTCACGGAGGCCCAGGCCGTGTCCGAGGGTGATCCCATCTGCACCCTCGACTGATGCTTTCCCCGCGGTCGAAGCGAATCACGCTCGGCGTCGCCGAGAACGTTGCGCGTCGGGCAAAGGTATTGGAATATTCCATCCGTAGGACTCGGCGGCCCCCCGCA
Organism: uncultured Polyangiaceae bacterium; assembly: GCA_964492175.1. Taxonomy (GTDB): domain Bacteria; phylum Myxococcota_A; class Polyangia; order Polyangiales; family Polyangiaceae; genus Xiheicaenibacterium. The sequence continues at coordinate 16,734 of CAZBJI010000070.1, forward strand.
CGGTCCTCGTAGCTCGGTAGCGTCGGAAGGAGCTAGCGCGATGTCGGAGCAGAAAGAGAGCTCGGTCCTTTTCTCCCTCAAGGAGCTCATGAGCCTGGAGGAGGATCGGATCCGGACCGAAGAGGCTGACAAGGCCGCTCGGGTCCGCGCGGACGAGGAGGCCCGACGAGCCGCGGAACTGGCCGCGCGCCAGGCCGAAGAGTCCCGCATCTACGCCGAGGAGGAGCGCCGGCGGGCCGAGGACCAGCGACAGCGCGAGGAGGCAGCCCGCCTCGAGGCCATCCGCCAGGCGGAGGTCGAGCGCGCCCGGCTCGAGGCCGAGGGCCAGGCCCGCATCGCGGCGATGGCCGCGCAGCAAAGCCACGAGCGGCAGCTGGCCGCGATCAAGACCGACGAAGGCAAGAAGAGCCTCCGCAACATCCTCATCGGCGTGGTCGTCGCGGTGCTCGCGATCGGCGGCATCAGCGGCGTCCTCGTCTACCAGGGCTACCAGAAGAGCCAAGCCGAGCTCGCCGCGAAGGAAGCCGACGCGAAGAAGAGCAAGGAGGAGCTCGAGAAGCTCCAGAAGCAGCTCGCCGAGCAGGACAGCAAGGTCAAGGGCCTCGAGGGCTCCCTCGCGAACGCCAAGGACGAGACCGAGAAGGCGAAGATCCAGGCTCAGCTCGACGCGGCGAAGGCCGCGCAAGAGGAGACCAAGAAGACGATCGGCCGCGTCGGCGCGGGCGGCAAGCCGGGTGGCGACGCGCCGAAGGCTGCGTGCAACTGCAAGCCGACCGATCCGCTGTGTGACTGCCTCTGAGGGCGCGGGCTCGGGTCGCTCGGGCTCGGGTCACTCGGGCTCGGGTCGCTCGGGCTTTGGCCTTCCGCGCGACCGCATCGCTGTCGCGCTCGACCTGCCGAGCCTGGACGAGGCGCTCGCGCTGGCGGCGCGCGTGGCCCCCCACGTCGGGGTGTTCAAGGTGGGCCTCGAGCTCTTCGTTCGGCACGGCCCCGAGGCGGTCGCGCGCGTCAGGGACGCGACGGACCGCGCGGTGTTCCTCGACCTGAAGCTCCACGACATCCCCGAGACCGTGGAGCGGGCCGTCGCCGCCGCGCGATCGAGCGGCGCGAGATACCTCACGGTGCACGCGGCGGGGGGCCGCGCCATGCTCGCGGCCGCGGCGCAGGCCGCCGGGGGAGACCTCACTCTGCTGGCCGTCACCGTCCTCACCTCGCTGAACGAGGCCGATCTGCGGGAGGCCGGGATCGACCGTCCGCTCCCCGATCACGCCAAGGCCCTCGTCGGTCTTGCGTGGGACGAGGGCGTGCGGGGCTTCGTCACCTCCGCGCACGAGGTCGCCGCGCTCCGCGCGGAGAGACCCGACGCGCTGCTCGTGACGCCGGGGATCCGCCCCGACGGAGCCTCGCAGAGCGATCAAAAGCGCGTCGCCACGCCAGGCGCGGCGATCATGGCCGGAGCCGATCTCCTGGTCGTCGGTCGACCGATCCGCGACTCGCCCGATCCGGTCGAGGCGGCCTTGCTCCTCGAGCGCGAGGTCGAGGGCGCGATCCGGGTCCTCGGGTGAGCGGCCCCCGCCTGGTCCTCGGGGTGCAGCCGGTGCGGGAGCTCCTGCGTGCCCACGGCAAGGGGGTCCGCGTTCTACTCCTCGACGAGGAGAGCCCGCGGCTCGACGGTCTGGCGAAGCTCGCCGGAGACGTCGGCGCTCGGGTGGAGCGCGCGAGCCGAGCGGATCTCGACCGGCGCGCCAAGGGGGGCATGCACCAGGGCGCCATCGCCGAGGCGCCCCCCCTCGAGGTGGCCGACGAGCGTTCGCTCCTGGCGCACCTCGAGGGGGAGCCAGCCCCGGTGGTCATGGTGCTCGACGGGGTGGTCGATCCCCAGAACTTCGGGGCCGTGATCCGGAGCGCCGTCGCCCTCGGCGCTCCCTGGGTCGTGTGGGCCGAGCACGCCTCGGCCCCCCTCACGCCGGCGACCTTCCGGGCGTCGGCGGGAGCGGTCGAGCGAGCTCGGCTGGTCCGCGTGCGGTCCCTGCCCTGGACCCTCCGGGAGCTCGCCAGCCGAGGGTTCGTCGTCGCCCTCCTCGATCCGAGCGGGGAGCAAGAGCTCTGCGAGGTCGATCTGACCGGGTCGACTGCCCTCGTCGTCGGCGCCGAGGATCGCGGGGCGAAGCCGGCGGTGCGCAAGGCGGCGACCCACCGGGTGCGACTGCCCATGGCGGGGGAGATCGCGTCGCTGAACGCGTCCGTCGCGGCGGCCATCGGCCTCTACGAGATCTCGAGGCAGAGACGATTTAAACAAGTTCTTTGAACGATTTATGACCAATACCTTCTGCTCTTTCTAGATTTGTGAAAGGCCTGCTCATGTGCCCAGGTTTTGGGACGGTCGCTTCCACTCAATGGATCGACGATGATCCGGTTGACTCCCCCAAAAGGGCGAGCAAGCGCGAGCACTTCCGATCGAAGCGCGAGGGATCGATCGAGCGGTGGGCCCTCCGCCTGAGGTGACTTCTCAGGTTCTGGCGAGCACGCGGCGAAACGCCTGCAGCGCCGCGGAGATGTCGCCCACCTCGGTAGTTTCACCGAGGCTCACGCGCAGGGCGCTCTCGGCGCGTCGCGCGCCGGCCATCGCCGCGATGACGGGCGAGGGGTCGGGCGTGCCCGCGCTGCACGCCGAGCCGCTCGACACGCAGACGCCCTCGAGGTCGAGCGCCGCCGCGAGCTCCGGCCCGAGCCAGCCTGGGAAGGAGAGGTTGGTCACGTGGGGGGCGCGAGGCCCCGACCCATTCCGGAGGGCTCCCGGTGCGAGGGCGAGGAGGTCCCGCTCGAGCTGATCGCGCAGCGGGGCGAGCGCGAGGTACCGGCGGGGGGCGGCGGCGGCGAGCCGTGCCGCGACCGACAGGCCCGCCATCGCGACCGGGTCCTGCGTCCCGGGGCGCGCCCCCCGCTCCTGCTCGCCCCCGCGGAGCTGCGGCCGAAGCTCGAGGCCCGGCCGCCCAACCAGCGCCCCTATCCCCTTGGGTCCGCGCAGCTTGTGGCTGGCCACGGTCAGGAGGTCGGGCCCCCGGTACGTGTCCGGGTCCACACGCCCGACGGCTTGGACCGCGTCGCAGTGCATGAGCGCCCCGCGGGCACGCGCGAGGCGCGCGACCTCCGCGACCGGCTGGAGGCACCCCGTCTCGTGGTTCACCGCTTGGAGCGAGACCACCGCCGGGCTCTCGCCCGCCTCCTCGAGCGCCGCCTCGATCGCGGCGACGGAGACGCGCCCGGCGGGCTCCACCGGGACCCACAGGACGCGGACGCCGAGCGCCGAGAGCCCTTCGGCGGTCCGCGTCACCGACGGGTGCTCGATCCTGCTCGTGATGAGCACGCCGCCGGGTCGCGCGAGGGAGGTCAGGGCGAGGTTGTTGGCCTCGGTCCCGCCGGACGTGAACACGACGTCGCGCGGATCCGCGTCGAAGAGGGCGCCCAGCGCCTGCCTCGCGGCCTCCACGTAGGCCCGCGCCCGGCGGCCCGCCGCGTGGACGCTCGCCGGGTTGGCCCAGCCGTCCCGCGCGGCAGCGGCCATCGCCTCGACGACCTCGGGCGCGGGCGGCGTCGTCGCGTTCCAGTCGAGGTAGACGCCCCCGAGCATGAGGGCCTCAGCCCTGGACCTCGGAGGGGGCCCGGAGCGCGACGCTCAGGAAGAACGCGGCGCCGCGCAGCGGCTTGCCCTCGATCACCTCCGTCGAAGGCGAGACCGCGCGGACGTCCCCGCCCAGACCGCGGCTCGTGCGACGCGCGATCGCCAGCCCCACGCCCACGCCCCCGTGCTCCCGCGTCACCGAGCCGTCCACCTGGTAGAACGGCTCGAAGATGCGCTCGAGGACGGCGCGGGGGACGCCGGCGCCCGAGTCGGCGACGCAGAGCTCATAGCCCGACCCGGTGCGGCTGACCCGCACGCCCACGTGCCCGCCCGGCGGCGTGAACTCGGTGGCGTTCTCGAGCAAGTGGGCCATGGCGCGCTGGAGCCGCTCCGGATCGCCGAGCGCAGGGAGCGGCCCACGCGGGAGCTCCTCGAGCAGGGTCTGACCGCGCGCGTCCAGCCGGTCCGCGATCTGCGCGAGGGCCCGCCGCGTGGTGTCCAGGAAATCGTACTCCTTGAGCTCGAAGCGCATGCGCCCGGTCTCGAGGCCGGTGACGTCGAGGAGGTTGTCGAGGATCCCCCGGAGGCGCTTCACGCATCCGTCCATCGCGAGCAGCGCCTTGTGCTGCCCCTTCGTGACCGGTCCGAACTCCTCGTCGATGAGGAGCTTCATGTACCCCACGATCGGGGTGAGGGGCGTCGCCAGCTCGTGCGTCACGTTGCGGTAGAACTCGGTGCGCGCCGCCCCGAGCTCGCGGAGCCGCGCGTTGGCGGCGGAGAGCTCGGCGATCTTCTCCTCGAGGTGCCCGACGATGCGGTGGCTCTGCTCCCGGAGGAGCGTGTCCTCCAGGTCGGCGGAGCTCGGCGCCTCGCGCACGCCTCGCAGGTAGCGCGCTACGACGCTCGCGAAGGAGCGGGCGTCGATGGGCTTCTGGATGAAGCCGGTGCACCCGACGGCCAGGCTGGTGTCACGGTCCCCCTCCGCGGTGATCGCGACGATCGGCACCGCGGAGAGCCCCGGCTCCCCGCGCAGGCGCAGGGTCACCTCGAAGCCGTCGAGGCCCGGGATGTTCAGATCGACCAGCACGAGGTCCGGCTTGGTCGCGCACGCGAGGCGCACCCCCTCCAGCCCGTCGGGGGCGTCGACCACCTCGTGGCCGGCCGCGACGAGCAGCTTCCGTACGAGGAGCCGGTTGGCGGCGTCGTCCTCGATGTGCAGGATGCGTGGCATTCGGTTGCGTCGACCTGGTCCCGTGGAGGGTTCTTCCCGAAGGCACGCTCCGCAAGGCGGAGGCGGCCGACCTCTCGGGTCCCTCGAAACCTAGTCCCGTGGAGAGGGAGTTTCCACGCAAAGAACGGGCTTGGCTCACCCGAGCGCGGATTGCCACGGAAGACCGGGTCAGCCCGAGACGCCGGAGGAACACCGGGGAGCCGACCCAGCGTGCCGAGCGAATTCTCCCCTCGGGACGGGGCCCGCGGTGCACCATGGGCCGGTGCTCAGCGCGACGCGGCCGACGGGTGTGGGCGCCCCCGCCCGCGCGCCGACGGTGGGCGCGCTCGCGCGCGCCCTCGCTGCGTGCGGCGCGGTGACCTCTGGGGTGCTCGCGTCGGTCGCGTTCGAGCGCGGGCCCGCGTCGGCGCCGGCGGCGGCGCTCGCTCTCGTGGCCTTCGCGCCCCTCTTCGTCGCGGCGAGGCGCGCCAGCGCGCGGCAGGCGCTCGCCCTCGGCTGGCTCGCCGGCGCGGTGATGACCGGCCTCGGGTTCGCCTTCCTGGTCCCGGCAGCGGTCGCCCACGGCGGGGTGTCGCCGCCGATCGCCTGGGTAGGCCTCGCCCTGCTCTCGAGCTACCACGGCCTCTTCGTCGCGCTCCCGATGGCGACGGCGGCCGCGGCGGCGCGCCACGCGCGTGCCCCCTTCGTCGCCGCCGCGCTCCTGGCGCTCGCCGAGGTGATCCTCCCGGCGCCCATCCCGTGGACGTTCGGCGCCTCGCTGCTCGGGCTGGGCCACGTCGCTCACGTCGCCGACCACGTCGGGGGCGTCGGGCTCTCCCTCCTGGCGTTCACCGTCTCGGCGGGCGTGGCGGATGTCTGGCCGGGGGGCGCGCCCGGCCCCGCCAAGGCTGCGCGCCTCGGCGTCCTCGCAGCCTGCCTCGCGTTCGCTCAGCTGTCCGGATGGCTCGAGGCGCGCGACCCGGCGGCGCCGGGGGGCGAGGGCTCGGTGCGGGTGGGTGTCCTCCACGAGCCCTCGACCGCGGGCCCAGGCGACCGCGCGCCGGAGCGCCTGTTCGAGCGCGCCGGCGCGCTCGCCGATCGAGGCGCCGATCTCGTCCTCGCGAGCGAGACGTCGCTCCCCGGGGTGTGGCCCGCGAGCGATCTCGCGGGCCTCGCCGCCGCCACCGGCGCCGGCGGGAGCGCGCCCACGATCGCCGGGGTGCTCGTGCGCGAGGGGGCCTCCGTCTACAACAGCGCCGTCCTGCTCGGCCTCCAAGGGCCGCCCCAGCGCTACGACAAGAGGACGCTGCTGCCCGCCGCGGATAGCGGGGCCGGCGGCGCGCTCGTACGTTGGGCCGCGCACCGCGGCGCCGGCGGCATCACGCCCGGCGCGGAGCGGCCGGCGCTCGTCGTCCGCGGCGTCCCCATCACCGCCACGATCTGCTTCGAGGACGTCCTCGCCGGGCCCGTGCGCAGGGCGGTGCTCGACACGCGCGGGGAGCTCCTCGTAAACCTCACCCACGATGGCTGGTTCGCCGGCTCCGCCGAGCCCGAGGTGCACCTCGCGCTCGCGCGCCTGCGGGCGATCGAGACTGGCCGCTGGCTGGTGCGCGCCACGCGAGGCGGCGTCACCAGCGTGGTGGATCCGCGTGGTCAGGTCGTCGCGCGGATCGATCCCGAGGCGCGAGGTGAGCTCCTCGTCGACGTCCCCCGCTCGCGCCGCACGACGCCGTTCGTCCGGTGGGGGTGGCTCGCGCCGGCCCTGCTCGGAGCGCTGGTGCTCGCCCTCTCTCGGCCTCGGGGCGCCGAGCGCGCGCCCGACGGCGGACGGCCGCCGGGGCGACCGCGGCCCTCCTCTACCCCTTGAGCGCCTTCTTGAAGCGCTTGGCGTCCGCGAACATGTCCACGTTCGTGAACACGTACGTCGCGGCCTCGTGCTTGGCGGCCCGCGCGATCTCCGCGAGCCGCTCGATCGCCGGATCTTCGTAGCGCGACTTGTGCCCTGCGGGCCCGTGGAGCCGGTAGTAGGCCTCCTTGAGCTTGGACGTGCCGGCGAGGAGCGGGTCGCGCGCGGCAAGCGCGCCGGCGCTGTCGACGAGATCGTCGCACTCGTCCAGATCCCAACCAGAGCTCGGCTCGAACACCACGCGGCCGAAGCGCTTCTTCACGCCGACGAGGAACTCCTTCAAGATCCCCTTGTTGAGCTTGCTCGCGGCGAACTCCGGAGGGCCGATGAACACGGCGGTCTGCGCGCTGAGCTCGGCGCCGATGCCCTCGAGCGTCTTGAGCGCCGTCTCGATCACCTTCCCGTCGCGAAAGCCCTCTTGCCCGATCTCGCGGGGGCCGAGGAGCGCGAACCGGAACTCGGGCGGAGCCTCTCGTCGCCACCTGCGGACGGTTCCCGGCCCAGGCGTGGAGACGTGGGTCTCCTGCACCTCGACGAACATGAACTCCTTGAAGTAGCGCGTGGCGGGGACGGGAAAGCCAGCGCAACCAACCGTAATCATATGGGGCGCGGACCTTACCGCGTCTCTGACCCCCCGGCTAGGACCGAAGACCCGGCGCGCCGGAACCCGAGGGGCGCTTACGCGACGCCGCGCGCCTTCTTCTCGCGCCCGCCGCGGGGCGAGCCAGCCTCGTCGCCTCGGCGGCGACGGACGGGCGGCGCGCGCAGCTTTCGCTCGAGCCGCTCGATCCTCGTCGCCGCGCGATCGTCGCGCTCCGGGGTGCCCTGCGCGGCGACCGCCAGGGCGCGATCGTACGCGCGGGCGTGGTGCTCGTAGAGCTTCGCGAGCTCGAGCCGCAGCGCGGCCGACTCCTTCGCGTCCGCCTCGTCCGCGGGCGCATAGAGGGCGAGCGCCTCCTCGTACTCGACCAGCGCGGCCGCCTTCTCGCCGCGCGCCTTCAAGAGGTCTCCCCGGACGCGCCGCCCGAAGGCGCCCGCGCCGGCCCGCACGCTGGACTCCGCGAACGCCAAGGCGCGATCGAGGTCCCCCGCGCGCTTGACGACCTTGGCAGCGGCGGCCAGATCCGTCGCGACCAGGCCTGGCGCGCGGCGCACACCCGCGTCCGGCGGAGAGACCCACGCCTCGAGCGGCTCGCCGTAGAGGCCGACGAGCGCGACCATGCTGACGACGTCGAGCAGGTTGTGCTCCACGACGGGCGCCAGGGCGTCCTCGTCCCCGCTGCGGAGGTAGTGACCGTAGATGGCCGCGATGTCGGCGCCGGCGACGTCGCCGACGCGCTCCCGCCCGAGGATCGCGTCCTCGAGGTGGACCAGCGAGCAGCTCGCGACCCGGTGGCGATGCAGGCGCCGCGCCACGTGGAGCAGATCCAGGTGGGGCCGAGCCGGGAGCGAGGGGGTCCGGCAGAGGACCGTGCGCGTCTTGAGCAGCGGCAGATCGAACGCCTTGCCGTTGAACGTGACGACCATCGAGGCGGCCTCCAGGCGCGCGCGCACGTGCTCCAGCATGGGCGCCTCGCGCCCGAGATCACGCAGGAGGAGCTGCTCGACGACGAAGCCGCCGTGGTCCGGCGAGAAGAAGCCGAGGCCGATCAGGAACGGGACCGTGCCCGCCCCGCCGGAGAGGCCCGTCGTCTCGGTGTCGACGTAGAGGGCGCGCTCGGGCGAGCAGCCCGCGAGCGCAGGATCGAGCGCGAGGAGCGCGAGCAGGGCGGGGTCGGCCGTACGCGCGGACCAGAGGGGCACCGACCCAACGCGATGCCCGGGAGGCGACGGCCGGACCGCGCGATCCAGGCTCCCGAGCGGGGTCTCCTCCGTGATGAACGGCAGCTCCACCGCCTCCCGCTCGCGCCGCCGAGCAGGGGCGGGTGGCTCGCGCGAGGCGTCGCGCGCGATGAGGCGCGCGATGCGATCCCGCAGCTCCTCGAGCGTCGGGCGTGCTTCCGACGTGGGCGCGTGAGCTGAGGGCGAGGCCGGCGGCGACGCCGTGGTCGCCTCGGTCCGCTCGAGCGGGGGCAGGCGCGCCAGCTTGCTCGCGAGGCTCACGCCGCCATCCTGATGCGATGTTCAGTGCCAGTCAAGATCCTCGTCGTTGCCCCGGGCTCCGCGCTGCCCGGGCGAGCGGGCCGTCAGCCCGGCAGCGCCCGGATGGAGGCGACCACCTCGTCGGTGCGCCTGGTCAGGTCGTCGAGCGTGCCGGTGTTCTCGATGACGTAGTCGGCGACCTCGAGCTTCTTCTCGAGCGGGAGCTGGGCGCGCACGCGCGCCTCGACGGCCCCGGCGTCCAGGCCATCCCGCTCGACCGCCCGCGCGATCTGCAGCGCCTCGGGCGCGGCCACGACGACGACCGGCCGGAGCGCGTCGGCGAGCCCGCTCTCCACCAGGAGCGGCACCTCGTAGCAGGCGAGCGCGTGGCCAGCCGCGGCCAGCTCGGCGAAGCGCGCCGCCGCCAGCGCGCCGACGCGCGGGTGCACGATCGAGTTCAGGGCGCGGAGCCGCGCGGGATCGCCGAAGACGCGCGCCCCCGCCTTCTTCCTGTCGAGCTCCCCCGAGGCGTCGAGCACGTCTTGCCCGAGCAGCGCGACCACCTCCTGCAGCGCCGCCGTGTCCTTTCCGACCGCCTCACGCGCGAGCTCGTCGGCGTAGACGACCGGGACGCCGAGCTCGGCGACGCGCCGCGCGACCGTGCTCTTGCCCGACGCGATCCCCCCGGTGAGGCCGAAGACGCGCACCGTCAGGCCCCTACGAGCCCGAGCTCCGCGGCCGTCGCGAAGCGAACCCCGGCGGCCCGCATGGCGTCGAGCGCCGCCGCCGTACCCTCCGCGGTGATCCCGCGCACCGCGTCGGTGAGCACCGTGGTCGCGAAGCCGCGCTCGCGCAGCCCCAGCGCTGCGGCGCGCACGCAGTAGTCGGTGGCGACGCCGAAGACGACGCAGTCGAGCGCCTCGCCCGAGGCGGTCGCGAGCGCCGAGAGCACGCCGGCCGCGTTGGGGTTCGCGAACAGGCTGTAGACCTCCTTCTCGAAGTAGAGGCCCGAAGACCCGCCGCGCGCGAGCTCCACGGCGAGCGTCGCGCCGTCGAGGCCGGGCACGTTGGGCACGAACCGCGCGCGAGCCGGCAGCGTCCCGTCCACCTTCAGCCACCCCCAGGTCCCCTTCACGCAGTGGTCCGGGAAGCCTGGAGACTCGCCCCCGGGGCCGACGTTGTCGTTCGAGGCGAACTCCCACGCGTCGAACGCGTGGGTGTCCACGCTCCCGAGGATGGGCGTGCCGGCGCCGAGCGCGGCGCGGACGAGGTCACGGAAGAGCCCGTTCGGCGACCCCGGCACGTAGAGCGCCCCGGCCTCCTCGCAGAAGTCGTTCTGAACGTCCACGTCGACGAGGACTCTCACGACGCTCCCTCCTCGACGAAGCGGCGCCTCACGCGCTCCGTCAGATCGACGAGCCGCGCCGACGGCTCCACCGAGAGCGCGCCGTGGCCCGAGGCTCGAGGCTCGAGGTCGCGGAGCTCGGGGCCGAGCGAGGCCATGCCCGCGTCCACGCGGGACCGCACCTCGGCGAGCGAGGACGGCGGGCAGACGCGGGCGCCCGCGACCAGGACGGGGTGGAGCAGCGGCTCCGCTCGCTCCCCTCCTCCGGGCCGCGGGGCGTCCTCCTCGGCGAGCGCGAGCACGTCGCGGAGCAGGCGCCCTTCGGGGCTCGTGACGCGGTGGACCTGGTGCGCGCCGGGGTAGGTCCCCTTCCCCTCCGAGAACTTCGCGATCGGCCGCTGCTCGCCGCCGACCTCGAGCGCGACGAGCTTGTAGACGCCGCCGAGCGAGGGGGCGTCGACGGAGCAGACCATCTCGGTCCCGACGCCGAACGTGTCGATCGGAGCGCCCGCGGCGACCAGCGCCGCGATGCTGTGCTCGTTGAGATCGCCCGACGCGAGGATCTTCGCCTGCGGCGCTCCTTCGGCGTCGAGGATGCCGCGCACCACGCGCGCGAGCGCGCCGAGATCGCCCGAGTCGAGCCGGACGCCCCTCAGCCTGTCCGCGCAGACGCGGGCAGCGCGGGCCGCGCCGCGCGGCGTGTCGTAGGTGTCGATGAGCAAGGTGGCCGAGTCCGGGAAGACGGAGAAGTACCCCTCGAACGCCTGCTCCTCGGTTGCGTGCGCCATCGTCCACATGTGCGCGGCGGTGCCCAGCACCGGGATCCCGAAGCGGCGGCCCGCCTCCACGTTGCTCGTCCCGGCGAAGCCGACGGAGTAGGCGGCGCGCGCCGCGTCGACCGCTGCGTCCGGGTGGGTCCGGCGCGTGCCGAACTCCACGACCGCCCGGCCGGCCGCCGCCTGCACGACGCGAGCCGCCTTGGATCCGACCATGGTCGCGTGGTTCACCGTGGACAGGGCGAAGGTCTCGATGATCTGCGCCTCGATGATCGGCGCGCGGATCCGGAGCACCGGCTCGGTCTGGAAGAAGATCGTTCCCTCGGGGACGGCCGCCACGTCTCCGGTGAACCGAAACGCGCGGAGGTACTCGACGAACGCCGGAGACATCGCAGCGCGGAGGCCGGGGAGCTCCTTCAGGAACGCGAGGTCCTGCTCCGTGAACGTGAGGGCCTCCAGGTGCCGCACGACGTCGTCGACGCCGAGCGCGACCAGGAAGCGCCGGGCCTTCGGGAGCCGCCGGACGAACAGCTCGCACGTCGCGACGTGCGAGGCCATGCCCCGGTGGAAATACCCGGCGGCCATGGTGAGCTGGTAGAGGTCGGTAGCGAGCGCGTGGCCGAGACCGGATGCCATGTGGCGCGATCCTAGCAGCAGCGCGGAAATGGCGGCGTCTTGCGACCCCCGGACGGCGGCGCTAGAGGCGCCGGCATGGCGCTCCTCATCGACGGCAAGGCGATCGCGAAGAAGGTCCGGGACGAGGTGGCCGTCGACGCGGCGAAGTTCCGCGGCGAGCGCGGGCGCGCTCCGGGGCTCGAGGTGGTGCTCGTCGGCGAAGATCCGGCGAGCGTCGTCTACACGAGGAACAAGGAGAAGGCGGCGCTCGAGGCGGGGGTGCGCGGAAAGCTCCACGTGCTCCCGGCGGACACGAGCGAGGAGGCCCTGCTCGCGCTCGTCGGTCGACTGAACGCGGACGACGCCGTGGACGGAATCCTCGTCCAGCTCCCCCTCCCCAAGCAGATCCGGGAGCGGGCGGTGCTCGACGCGATCGACCCTCGCAAGGACGTGGACGGCTTCCACCCGCAGAACGCGGGCTTGCTCTCCGTCGGGCGGCCCGGCCTCGTCCCGTGCACCCCGCGGGGCGTCATGCGGCTCCTCGCGGAGGCGGGGACCAAGCTCGACGGCGCTCGGGCGCTCGTGATCGGGCGGAGCAACATCGTCGGCAAGCCCATGGCGCAGCTGCTCCTCGCGGAGCACGCGACCGTGACGATCGCGCACTCGCGGACCCGCGACCTCCCGGCAGTGTGCCGCGAGGCCGACGTCGTCGTGGCGGCGGTCGGGCGCGCCAAGATGGTCCGCGGCGACTGGATCCGCGAGGGCGCCACGGTCATCGACGTCGGGATGAACCGAGACGAGACGGGCAAGCTCTGCGGGGACGTGGACTTCGCCGACGTCGCGCCGCGCGCCGGCGCGATCACGCCGGTCCCGGGCGGAGTCGGGCCGATGACCATCGCGTGCTTGCTCGAGAACACCTTGCGTGCGGCGCGGCGGGACCGTTGACGCCTCGGCGCGTCTCCCTACCATGAGGTAGGGAGCGCCCTACCATGAGGTAGGGAGGCGCGCCACGGAGCCCGAGATGGACACGGTCACGCGAATCCTCGAGAGCGCCGAGCGCTTGGCTCAGACCCGAGGCTTCGGAGGCTTCAGCTACGCCGACATCGCACAGGACCTCGATCTGCGCAAGGCGAGCATCCACCACCACTTCCCCACGAAGGCAGATCTCGGCCGCGAGCTCATCGCCCGGTACCGGGCGGGGTTCCTGGCGGCGCTCGCGCGAATCGACGCCAGCGGGTCCCCGCCCACGAGGCTGCGACGGTACGTGCGCCTCTACGCGGACGTGCTGCGCGCCGGACGGATGTGCCTCTGCGGCATGCTCGCGGCCGAGGTCGACACCCTGCCCGGGACGGTCACCGAGGCCCTCCGCTCGTTCTTCGTCGAGAACGAGGCCTGGGTTGCCCGCCTGCTCTCCGAGGGGCGCAGGGGCGGGACGCTCCGCTTCTCCGGCGCGGCGCGAGACAACGCCCGGACCATCGTCGCGACGCTGGAGGGAGCCATGCTCGTGGCGCGCTCGTTCGGCGACCCGACGCGCTTCGACGCCGCGGCCCGCAACCTGTTGACCGAGCTGGTGGTGAAGCGAGCGTGACGGCCGCGGCGCTCACCAGCCGGTTCGTCCTCGAGCGAGAGATCGCGGTCGGCGGCATGGGCCGCGTGTTCCGGGGGCGGGACGTCACCACCGGCGAGCCCGTCGCGGTCAAGACGATGCTGAGCGGCTCGGCCGCGGAGAAGGAGCGCTTCCTGCGTGAGGCGGAGGCGCTCGCGGACGTCGACCACCCGGCGGTGGTGAGGCACATCGCGCACGGGGTGGCGCACTCCGGCGACGCGTACCTCGTCATGGAGTGGCTCGAAGGCCGCGACCTCGGGTCTCGGCTGGAGCAAGGTCCGCTCACGTACCCCGAGACGCTCGCGCTCGCGCGTCGGCTCGCGGCGGCGCTCGCGGCCGTTCATCGGCGCGGGATCGTGCACCGCGACATCAAGCCTCGGAACGTCGTCCTGGTCGATGGCAAGGCGGAGGAGGCGCGGCTCATCGATTTCGGCGTCGCGCGCAGCAACGCCCACCCCCGACGGATGACGCGCACCGGCGTGGTCATCGGGACGCCGTGCTACATGGCGCCCGAGCAGACCCGAGCGCAGGGCGACGTGGACGCGCGCGTGGATCTGTTCGCGGTGGGCGCGCTGCTCTACGAGTGCCTCACGGGCGCTCCGCCGTTCGAGGGGCCGAGCGTGCTGGAGGTGCTCGCCAGGATCCTCCTGGAGCCGACGCCTCCCCTCGGGCCTCGGACCAAGGGCGTCCCCTCGTGGTTCGTCGAGCTGGTCGAGCGCCTCCTCTCGAAGGACCCGGTAGACCGACCTCGGGACGGTGAAGCGCTGCTCGGAGAGCTCGAGGCGACGGCGGAGGATCGGCGGGCGCGCGCCGAGGATCGCGCCCCCGTCCTCCCGAGCGTGACGGCGGGAGAGCGGCGCCTCCTCTGCGTGCTCCTGATGGGCCAGGCCGCTCCCGACCCGCTCGGTGACACCCTCACCGCCTCGGAGGGGGCGGACGTCGCCTCGCGCGTCGCGTCGATCGTCGAGGGCCACGGCGCCAAGGTAGAGCGGCTCCTCCACGGGGCGGCGCTGGTCGTCATCGACGGGCCCGAGGTCGCCTCGGACCTGGCCTCGCGCGCCGCGCGCGTGGCACGGGCCGTACGCGCGGCGCAGCCGGGCCTCCCCGTCGTCGTCGCGAGCGGTCGCTCCGAGCCGTCCCACGCACACGTCGGCGAGGTCGCCCGGAGGGGCGCTCGGATGCTCGAGGCGAGCGGCGAGCGGGAAATCCTGGTCGATCCGCTCACGGCGAGCCTGCTCGAGCGCTCCTGGTCGCTCGCGCCACGCGGCGACGACGCCTTCGTCCTCGGGGAGCCCCTCGGGGGGGCGCAGGCGCTCCGGCTGGTCCTCGGGAAGGCGCCGCCGTTCGTCGGTCGCGACAAGGAGATCGCCGGGCTCGGCGCGCTCTTCGCCGAGGTGGTCGCGAACCGCGAGGCGACCCTGGCGATCGTCACGGGCGCGGCCGGGTCGGGCAAGTCTCGCCTCCGGTCGGAGCTGGTCCGCGCGCTCGGGGACCGGAGCGACTCGACGCCGCGCATCCTCGAGGCCTGCGCCGAGGTGGACGGGCAGAGCTCGGCCTTTGGGCTGCTGAGCCGCGCCGTCGTGCGCGCCGCGGGCCTCGAGCTCGGCGAGGCGCCCGCGTCTCGGCGACACAAGCTCGCCACCACGCTCGGCCGTGAGCTCCAAGGCGCGCCGCTCGCCTGGGCCGCCGAGTTCCTCGGTGAGCTCGTGGCGGCGCCCGTGGAGGGCCCTGGCAGCGTCGCGCTCGTTGCCGCGCGTCAGGACCCACGGATCATGGGCGACGGCATCCGGCGGGCGTTCGTCGACTGGATCGCAGCGTTCTGCCGCGCGGGTCCGTGCGTGCTCGTCCTCGACGACCTCCACTGGGCCGACCTTCCGACCGTGGAGCTGCTCCGCCACGTGGTGCGCGCGCTCCGCGCCGAGCCGCTCTTGGTCCTCGCCTTCGGCCGCCCCGAGCTCCTCGACCACTTCCCGAGCCTCGCGAGCTCCCCCTCCGTCCATCACGTGAGGCTGACCGCGCTCAGCCAGCGCGCCAGCCAGCGCATGGCGGCGGCGCTGCTCGGGGAGGGCGCCGCCGAAGCGACCCTCGCGTTCGTGGCCGAGCGGGCCGAGGGGAACCCGCTCTACGTCGAGGAGCTCGCGAGAGAGATCGCCCGGCGGGGCGACTCTGCGGGGCCGCTCGGTGGGCTGGACGTGCCCGACTCGGTCCTCGGCATGATGCAGGCCCGCCTCGACGACCTCGGGCCCCTCCAGAAGCGCGTCCTGCGGGCCGCGAGCGTGTTCGGCGAGACGTTCTGGCGAGGCGGGCTGTGCGCCCTCCTCGAGGAGCTCTCGGCGGGCGACGTCGATCGCGCGCTGCAGGAGCTCGAGCAGCGCGAGATCGTGGACACCGCGCGGACGAGCCGGTTCCGCAACGAGCCCCAGGCCGCCTTCCGACACGCGCTGATCCGAGACGCGGCCTACGCCACGCTGCTCGAACGGGACCGGGCCGAGGCGCACGGCCGCGCGGCGGCGTGGCTCCTCGGTGCGGGCGAAGGGGACGCCGCGATCCTCGCACATCACTTCGGGAACGGCCCGGAGCCCGCGCGCGCGCTCCCGTTCCTCGTGCGGGCGGCCAAGCAGGCGCTCGACGGTGACGATCTCCGCGGCGCCATCGCCCGCGTCGAGCGGGCCGTTGCGCTCGGGGCCGCGGGCGAGGATCGCGGCTCCGCGCTCCTCTTCGAGGCGCAGGCGCGCGCGCTCCTCGGCGAGACGGAGATCGCGCTCTGCCGCGCCGAGGAGGCCTCGACGCTCTTGCTTCGCGGGCGGGCGCCCTGGCTGCGCGCCGTGAGCGAGACCATCGCCGCGGCGGCGCGGCTCGGGTCCGTGGACCGGGTGCTCTCGGGGTGCGAGACGCTGCTGCTCGTCCGGCCCGAGGCCGACGCGCTCGACGCCCACGTCGTCGCGCTCTGCCGGACGATGGTTCCCCTGACCAACATGGGCCGGCTCGATCGAGCCGGCGCGGTGCTCGCGGCCCTCGAGCGCATCGCGCCGGGGGCGGAGGGGCTCGGGGTATACGCCGCCGCCCAGCTGCACGAGGCGAGAGGCGTCTTCGGCGCGATCGGCGGCGAGCTCGGCACCTTCGTGGAGGGCCTCTCCGCGGCGGTGACCGCGTACGAGGAGGCCGGAGCGCTGCGCGACGTCGCGAACGCCCTGGCCAGCCTCGCGTGGGGGCTGCTCCAGGTGGGCGCCGTCGAGGAGGCGGTGGACCGGCTCGAGCAGTGCAAGGCGGTCCTCGCGCGCGTCAGCGCGGTCCACCTCGCGAGCTGGATGGCCCAGCAGGAGGCGCTCGCCGCCGGGCTCGGCGGCCGGTTGGACGCCGCCGTGAGCGGTCTCCGGCTGGTCGCCGACCAGTACGCTCGGCAGCAGAGCCGACGCCAGGAGGGCATGGCGCGGAGCCAGCTCGCCCGCATGCTCCTGCGCGCCGGCGCGATCGACGACGCCGAGACCGAGGCGCGGAAGGCGTGCGCGGTGCTCGAGCACGCCACCGCGCTCCTCCCGCTCGCTCAGGCGCTGCTGGCGCGTGCGCTCTGCGCCAGCGGTCGCGCGCCCGAGGCGCTGGACCTCGCGCGCCGCGCCACCTCCATGACGCGGAGCGTGGGGTCGAGGCTCGACGAGCCGACCGTGGACCTCGCGCTGGTGGAGGCGCTGCAAGCGGCCGGCGACGCTGCCGGGTCGAACGCGCACCACCGCGACGCGACGGAGCGTCTGCTCGACCGAGCGTCGCGGCTGCCTCCCGCGCTGGCGGAGCGCTTCCTCGGCCTCCCCGAGCACGTGCTCCTGCTCGCGCCGCGCGCGTAGGCTCTCCGGTCTTCGAGCGCGGCCCGCTGCGTGGTCGCGCTCAGCCGCGGCGCTCCTCCGCCATCAACATGCCCTCGAAGACGCGATCCATCACCGTGTCGAAGCGGGTCTCGTCGAAGCCGGCGCCGCTCTTGAGCCAGTCGACGTGCTCCTCGCCCTTCTTCGTCGCCCCTCGCCCGGGGAAGTGTCCCACGATGTCCAGGTGGTCGGCGCGACCGATCCAGACGGGGTCGCCCCAGATCTGCGAGTAGAGGGGGACGACGCCGTCACTCTCGGTGTCCGGGGGCAGCTCGCCGAGCATGCCGCGCACCCGCGCGCTGGTCGCGTCGTCTGCGGCTCGGCAGGGGTAGCGTGGATCGAGCGTCGCCGTGATGCCGTAGAACGTGCCGAAGATCGCGGCGGAGATCGCGCCCCACGCCGTCGGCACCGATCGAAAGAACCCTCGGATCCCCTGCCGCGGCGCGTAGCTCGCGACACACTGGTACCGGACGCCGTCGCGGTCCTCCACGGAGGCCTGGAACAGATCCATGGCCTCGGGCGTGAGCTGGATCACCGCGCCTTGGTCGTCGCGGATCAGCCGCAAGAAGCCCCGGAGGTCGCGGCTGGACGCGTCGTCGAGCACCCGGATGATGGACTCCGAGGTGCGCTCCAAGACGGAGAGCTCGATCGCCCCCGACAGGCGCGAGAACGCGGCCAGGAGCGCGCTCGCGGCGGCGAGCGGCGGCGAGCCCAGCTTGAGCCCCGTCACCGTGAGCGCCATGAGCGCGTAGAGGACCTGCTGGCCGCTCTTCGTCGCGAAGAAGGCCGCGAGCGGCGTTCCGTAGTGCGGCGTGTTCATGGTCGTGACCGAGCGGAGCCGAGGCAGCCACCCGAGGTGCTCCGGCTCGAGCCCCGGCAGGTGCACGGCCGGCGACGCGACGAGCCGCGCGTCGAGGCCACCGGTCGAGTGCCCGATGAGGTGGATCGCGTCGCCGGGATCCCCCGCGTTCTCGCTCACGGTGCGGGCGAGCGCGACGGCCCTGCGGCGGATCGAGGCGGTGGGGTGGACGTCGCACACCACCACCGTGCACGCGCGGCCGCGGAGCGCGTACCGCAAGGTGAGCGCGCGCGACACGTGCTGGAAGTAGCTGATGCTCGCGACCTTCGCGAACCCGAACATGCCCGGCGAGAGGAAGACGCGCGACGGCACCGTCACCTCCTCGACGAGATCTCGAGCGCCTTGGCGAAGAGCCCGGCGATGCCCCGGACCGCGCCTGGCACGCCGGCGAGCTGCTGGCTGCCGGGGTGCGAGTCCGTCCCGCTGATGCTCGCGAGCAGGCCCGAGCCCCGAAGCCGATCCAGCGCGCCCGGGGGCAAGACCAGGTGGCTCGCGACGGCGTGCACGCGCGACGCGCCCGCCGAGAGGTACGCCTCTGCGGCCTGCAGCAAGGACGAGCCGGTGCGGATCATGTCGTCGTACACCACGACCTCGCGGCCCGCGACGTCCGCGTTGACGCCGGTGGGGGAGATGGCCCCGGTCGTCGGGTCCCGACGCTTGTAGACGAACGCCGGGTCGACCCCCAGCTGGCGCGAGAGGCTCTCCACCCACTTCGCGCGGCCGGCGTCGGTGGCGCCGAGCACGTACGGCCGCGTCCCCATGAGCTCCTGCACGATGCTCGTGATGATGGGGGCGCCATAGATGTGGTGCGTCGTGTGCCCGTCGCCGAAATAGAACTCGATCCCGTCGGTGTGGAGGTCGAAGAGGAAGGTCCTCGTCCCCGCCTCGCAGGTGGGGATGCTCGAGACGAGGCGCGCTCGCGTCTTGGCCGTCACGACCTCCCCCGGGCGGACCGCGCGCTCCATGGTGGCGTACCCGAAGTACGGCATGACGATGGAGAGGGACCGGGCGCCCGAGCGCGAGATGGCGCAGCCGAGATCGTACACCTCCAGCCAGTCCAGGTCCGTGGGGGTGCCACCGAGGAGGACCACGTCCCGACCCCAGCTGTCCGCGTCGAGGCGGAGGTATCGCTCCCCATCAGGGAACGACCTGCGCGTGATGCTGCCGCGCTCGAAGGTCCCGGCCGCGAGGATCGACGGCTCGAAGTATGCGTAGGCCGATGTGGTGAAGAGCAAGGTCGGCTGCATTCGGGCGCCCCAGCCTATACCAGAGCCGGCGGCGGGCCCGGGGCCTCGCGCGCCGGGCGAGGACTGCGCTGAGGAAAACTGCCCTTCGATCGTCTAGCCTGCTCCGCGGATGAGCCCGAAGAGCCCGCTCATGATGCTGGGCCGGTACGCGATCTGTGACCAGATCGGGGCGGGCGGCATGGCCACGGTGCACGTGGGCCGGCTCATGGGCCCGGTAGGCTTCACCCGCACCGTCGCGATCAAGCGGATGCACCCGCACCTCGCGAGCGATCCCGAGTTCGTCACGATGTTCCTGGACGAGGCCCGGATCGCGGCGCAGGTGCAGCACACGAACGTGGTCGCGACGCTCGACGTCGTCACCGAGCAGGGCGAGCTCTTCCTCGTGATGGAGTACGTGGAGGGCGACTCGCTCGCGCGAATGCTCCGCGCCGTCCAGAAGAAGGGCGTCAGGCTGCCCCCGGCCGTGGTCGGGACGATCGTGTCGCAAGCCCTCCATGGCCTCCATGCAGTCCACGAGACGCGCGGGGCCGACGGCCGGACCATGGGCCTCATCCACCGCGACGTGTCCCCCGACAACATCCTCGTCGGCCGCGACGGCTCGACGCGCGTCCTCGACTTCGGCATCGCCAAGGCCACCGAGTTCGGCCGGAAGACCCAGGCAGGGAAGATCAAGGGCAAGGTGGCCTACATGGCGCCCGAGCAGATTCGGAGCGGCACGCTCGACCGGAGGCTCGACGTCTACGCCGCGGGGGCCGTCCTCTGGGAGGCGCTCGTCGGCAGGCGGCTGATCCAGGGCGACAGCGACGTCACGCTGATCCAGAACGTCCTCAACCTGAAGGCCGTCAAGCCGAGCGCCGAGGTGAAGTCCCTCCCGCCCGAGATCGACGACGTCGTGCTGCGCGCGCTCTCGTCGGAGCCGGCCGACCGCTTCGCGACGGCGCGCGAGATGGCGATGGCCGTGGAGCAGGCGCTGGGCGTGGCTTCTCCGGGCAAGGTGGCGCAGCTGGTCGAGGGCATGCTGGGCTCGGAGCTCGACCGAAAGGCGGGGCTCGTGAAGGACGCGATGCGGAGGACCGCAGAGGTCTCCTCCAGCGACCTCCGCGAGGCGCAAGGGTCGGTCCTGGCCGCGCCGGCGTCGCCGGAGCCTAGGCCCGTCACCAGGCCGTTCGGCCCGCTCATGCAGGTCCCCGCGCTCGAGCCGCCGCCGTCGCTCGAAGCCGCCTCGAGCGCAGCGCCCGAGGCGCCCGAGGCGCCCGAGGGGGACGCCAAGCGAGATCCGCCCGCCACCGCGGATCCGCCGCCGGGGACGGACATCTTCGTATCTCTCGGACCGGAGCCGGCCAAGCCAGCGACGCTCCTCGGGCCCGCCCTGGAGCTCGACGTGACCGCCGCGCAGCCGGCGCGCCCCGCCCCGAGGGTCGGCAGCGCGCCGCTGGGCGCCCCGCGGCCGTGGGTGAGCGCGCCCCCGGCCGCGGGGCCCGCGCCCCCCCTCCCGTGGCCCCCGCACCCCTCGGGGGGGCGCGTGCCCCCCCGCCCCCCCCCCGAGGCGGCTGCCAGGAAGTCCGCACGCCGCGCGGCGCGCGCGCGCCGCGCGGCC